>JAZLKD010000028.1:0-139689 GCA_045597415.1 Treponema sp.
TCAGAACAGCCAATCATTCCAAATGCAAGAACTGCTACAACAACAATTCCTGCAACTCTTTTCAAAATACTTTTCATAGTATTCCTCCAAATTCTATAAAATACTATGAAATTATCTCACCGTTTTTACAGTCTGTAATGAAGTGTTCACCCTATAAAAAGTCGGGAATATTTCCCGAAATTTTTAATACAAAAATCCAAACAGCCATAAAGGAATTTTAGAACCCACTCCAGTTTCAATTCCATCTGCAGCAACAAAAGCATTTTCCAGAGTTTTAATCTGTTCTCCAGTTTTGCTTTTGCCACCACATTCAATTGTATACTTACCATTTACAAAGAAGTCACTTATTTCAGAAAACTCCACTGTCTGATTATAAGAAAGCTGATTCACCAGGAAAGTTTCCCGAACATTTCCCGCATCTACATTTTCTCCCTGATATAAATACATAAGATTTGTATTTTCAAGAAAAATCTTGTCCGGCTTCTGAAGAGAACTGACACCTTTTAGATCCTTAAATAAAGAATCTATTAATTTAGCATCCGTAAGGCTTTTCAAATATGAAAGCAAAGTTGTTCTGTTCAATTCCATGGCTCCGGATATTTTTGAGATATTCAACATAAATGGTGAACTTTCAGCTATTATCGCCAGTAGCTTCTTAAGTTTTGAAACATACGCTATATCGATTTTCCTTAAAAGTGGCAATTCAACTTCAAGAATCATGTTTACAGTTTCTTCAAGTCTCATATAGTAAGTGTCCAAGCCTTCCATGAAGAACGGATAGTATCCTGTTCTCAAATATTCATCAAAATATTCAAATGGTTTTACTTTGCTGCAAATGTCAAAAGAATGCTTCGAATGATTCAAAAGAATTTCTTCCAGAGTCAGCTGCTGAAAATCATTTCCAGTTTTAATGTTCAAAAACTCTCTGAATGACACCCCCTGCATCTTATACATCACAGGACGACGACTTAAATCTGCACGAGCATCAAGAATCTGAAGAAGAGAAGATCCTGTAAAAACAACTTGCAATTCAGGATAATCATCATAAATATTTTTAATGTATATAGGCCAATCATCGTATTTATGAACTTCGTCCAGATAAAGAATTTTTCCACCATTTTTAGAAAAGGAATCTGCAAGATCCATTAGGGAATTTTTTGCAAACCAAATATTATCAAGACTGACAAACAAAGCTTTGCCTGCAGAAACTAAATCCATGTGATTATTTTTAAGATGCTGAAGAAGTAATGTTGTCTTTCCACAACCTCTGGCACCTTTTATTCCAATCAAACGAGAATTCCAGTTAATTTCTTTATCAATAGATCTGACAAATGTTTCTTTTGTATTCCTGATTCTTTTTGCAGAGATTTCAATCAGGTTTGTATAATCAATCATCATATCCATATTATACCCTATAAAATACAAATTGTTTAGTCCAATAAACAAAAATACTTGAAATTTGTTCATCAGACTAAACAAAAAAGCGGCTTAATGTCATAATTTTGACACATAAGCCGCCGTTTTATATTTAGAAAGTGTAAGTTTTATTCTGCATTTCGGACAACGCGGAAACCAACAGTAGATAGATCATACGGTCTAGTTTCTTGACACCTTCCTACATAACTACTAACCAGGTGTTTACCATCCATTGGCGCTGCTACAGATCCACCGCGCATAGTACGGTAACCATGATGATTAGATTCTGCTCCATAAGGAGGTGTGTCTTCTGTTATGGTTCCAGGTGGGCTGTACCAGTCCCAGCATAATTCTCCTACATTTCCAACCATATCATAAAGATTAAATCCGTTTGGCTTTAACATTTTAACAATGACTTTCGATGTAGTTTTTCCACCTGGTTCATGCCTGATTTCTGTTTTTTTATTCCGCAAGACATTGAGAATCAGCAATAATTTTTACGGATTAAACCTTTTCTATTATAATTTTAATATTCCAAAACAATTAGACGAATTCAACCAAAATCGTCATTTAAAGGTAAATAAACCACATAATTAAGTAAAGAAATTATTATGTTTTCAATATTTGTCTAAAAAATTATACATATTTACAATATTTCTACAAAAAACACTGCCGGCATTTTATATTCGTTTAATTTGCCGGCTGTATTTTACAAACTAAATAAAAAACTTCATCAACATTTCTGTAATAGATTCACAAATATGTTATAATATACTTCAAACCCTATATTAATGCTGTTAAATGTAAAGGAACCGGAATGACAATTTCAAAAGATATTAATGAAAAAAATATAAACATTGCTGTTGAAGGCAGAATTGATACTGTTACTGCCCCTGACTTTGAACGGGAAATTTTTCCACTTCTCACAGGAAATGAAAAACTTACTTTAGACTTAAAAAAACTTGAATATATTTCCTCTGCAGGTCTTAGAATCATCCTTTCAATTCAAAAAAAACTTTCTCCCGATGGCAAATTAGTCATCACAAATGTAAACGACACTGTTTATGAAGTTTTTGAAGTTACAGGTTTTGCCGAGATACTTATAATTCAGCAGTAGAAATTCAAAATACTAATTTTTACTCCACAAATACAGATATGCCTGTGTTCGGGACGCAAATTTTGTATTTCCTTTAAACAGGGCTTTCACTTCTTCCTTTGTGTACCACCCGGCTTTAATTTCTTCTGCAGTTGAAGTGCTTGGCTGAAAATTTCCACTGGCCTTTCCAAAAATTACAACTGTTTTTTCATTTGATAACCCGACCGCACTGTAACTTTCGCTTAATATTTCTTCTATTTCATCAATGTGAAGGCCTGTTTCTTCAATCAATTCACGGTTGGCGGCTACTTCAGGAAGTTCATTGCCATCAATAAGTCCTGCCGGAAAATTATATACCCAGTCCCCCACCGGCAGACGGAATTCTTTATTAATAAGAATTTTTTCACCTGTACTGTCGTGCATTATCATTACAACTGCATCAGGCTTTCCAGACCATAAATCCGACTGCTTCTGAATATTTGGATTCCGGCTGATCATTTCATATTTTTTTATTTTTTTATCAACGGTTTCGTAAGTGAGAACATACTTTGTAAGAAAATTTCCTTCTGAAACTTTTTCAACTGACTTAAATTCCATATTACCCTCTCCATGTTAAACGCCATTGATTGTTTCAAAAAACATACAGCTTTTGTCACATTTTCCGTTAAATGCACCAGGACAGGTTTTCATTTCAAAAAGCTGCTGAGATTCATCTTCATCCCTGGAAATTCGTTTCCTTACATAACCGATATTATTAAAATTTTTCTCTTTTCCTTTCTGCATCGCTGCACATGTATTAATCCATACAACATTGCAGTCATCGTGGGCACAAAGATCAAAAGACTGCTTAAAATCATAACTTCCTGTTGAAAATGAAGGTACAATCAATAAAGTCAGCTTGAAACACCGCATAAGCTGTTCTGTGTATTTTGTTGTCAAAAAGTCCTTACAGATTAAAATTGCAATACGACCTATCCCTTCATAGTGAAGGATATTTATAACATTATTTGGTTTAATGTATTCGAGCCAGTCGGAACCATCATGAGAAGCCTTAAAAGGATTCTGTTTTGTTTGTGAAAATAAAATATTTCCATGCTTATCAAGAACAGTCACCCGATTCTGAAAATTTTCCCAGTGTGACGGAAGAATAATCATTGAAGGGATTTTTGCATCCTCACCTGCTTCCCTGATTTTTTTCTGAACGGCTTCAACCATTCCCTTTTTGCCAAGAACTTCAGGAAAAACTATGATATCAGAATCTTCATTGCCGGCACTTAATATTTTATTCCAGATAAGGTTCAACTCTTCAACAGAAAATTCATTTTTATAGCCGATGGTAAAAAACTGAACTTTATTATTAACTGCAAAATCGATTTTAAGGTCATGATCCTTTTGAAGAGGTGTTGCTGCAATTTTAAGTGATTTTGTATTGTAAAAATTTGTAAAAAATTCAGGTTTAAGGAAAATATGTTCGTCTATAAGTTCTCCGAGAATATTGTTTTCCAGAAGAAGAAAGTTAAAAAGAAAATTATCAAGCCTGTTATAATAATGGGAAAGCCTTCTTTTTCTCTCCCAGTTGCAGGAACATCGCGGCAAAAGTCCCACACCAGAAGTTTCCCGGTTTGAATTTAACACGACAGAAAAATCATCATTCTGAAATTTTTCAATTTCTTTCTGCAGTATTCCTTCAAGACTTTCATCAATAATCTGAATAAGCCCGAGAACGGCAAAATAATCATTTTTTTCCTTTAATTCATTTTCAAGTGAAGCAAGTTTTTTGTAGAAATCTTCTGTAAGTTCCTGCTGTAAAAAAAAATGAATGCAAAAACTCTGTGAAATTCTGTCAGAATTCAAAGATTCAAAAAATTCCGGAACACGTTCCCACACAAGGCGCGAAATTCTTTCCTTTTCATTTCGAGAAATACAGCTGTAATGAACGAAAAAATCTTCAGAACATGTTCTTATAATCCATGAACAAAGATCCGCAAGACGATTGTAAATCAACATGTACTTTTTATTTTAACACTTTTCCTGGTCTTTAGAAAATTCAACTTGCCTGTCTTAAAACAGCCCGAGAACTTTCTGCATTAAAAGGCTCACCCCTGTAATACCCGCCCAGCAGCAAAAGCCCATGATCAAAGGTTTTCCGCCAGTTTTAATCAGCTTGATAATGTTTGTGTTAAGTCCGATGGCAGCCATTGCAAGAACGATAAAAAACTTGCTCAAAGTTTTTACAGGACTAAATATAGAAGCATCAACGCCGCAAGATAAAGCTACGGTTGTAATGATTGAAGCCGCAATAAAATAGAGGATAAAGAAAGGAAAAATCTTTTTAAATTCTACCTTTGAAGTTTCTCCTCCGCTATTCTTTTCTTTGCGAGTTCTTATAAAAGCCAGAACAAGAGTAATCGGGATAATTGCCAGAGTTCTTGTAAGCTTTACAGTTACGGCTGTATCAAGAGTTGCAGTTCCAAGATTCCACATGCTGTCCCATGTAGAAGCACATGCTGTTACAGAAGAAGTATCATTTACAGCAGTTCCCGCAAAAATTCCAAAAGATTCCCCTGTGGCGGAATTAAAGCCTATGAGTTTACCAAAAGCAGGAAAAATAAGAGCAGCAAGAACGTTAAAGAAAAATATAACCGAGATAGCCTGGGCTACTTCTTCATCATCAGCATCAATTACAGGTGCCGTTGCCGCAATTGCCGATCCGCCACAAATGGAAGAACCAACACCAACAAGCGTAGAAATTTTTCCGGGAATGGACAGGATTTTACAGAGTAAATAAGCAATTATCAAAGAAACAGAAATTGTAGAAACTATAATCGGCAAAGACTGTTTTCCTGTGTTAAAAATGACGTTAAGATTGAGCCCGAATCCAAGAAGAATTACAGCCCACTGAAGTATTTTCTTGGATGTAAATTTTATTCCGCTTTCAAAAGCTGCTTTATCCTTCAAAAAGAGCCCTGTAATCATTCCAGCAATAATAGCAATTACAGCACCACCAATGATCGGAAAAAAAGATCCGATTATCCAGGAAGGAACTGCAATAAACAGACACAAAATCATTCCTTTCCAGTTTTCTTTAATAAAAGTCATATATACCTCAAATAAATTTCAAACTTTGAGTATATTATAGATAAAAAAAGCCGGAAGATATACATATTGCCCTTAAAAATTTTTTAACACAAAAATAACAAAGATATTATAAAACTCTTACAGTGTAATAGAATGTCACTTTAAATATTTTAATGGGGCTTTCCCCAGTCTTCCGCCTGGGGCCGGGTGTTCCGTGGCTTGCTGACGCGCGGTGCTTCGCACTTGCCTTACGGCAACCACTCCATACCCTAAGCCGGGTACGGAAACCAGCGGCTCAAAACCAGTGATGAGCTTCTTCATCTTTTTTAACCCTCTCATTCATTCCCAGAAGCAATCCAGGTGTCGTCATCTCCATGATAGTAAATAATTTCAGGGAAATTTTTGCTACAAATGGAACATTTGTCTTCTGCCTGATTTGACTGAGTGTAACAGAATGGACAATAAACAACATCGTCACGGCCACTTTGAACTGCAAAAGTCTTATTGCCGATAATTTTAAATAAATATCCGTCTCTTGTATTTACGATTTCCATAAGTTCACTCCAGTCTTAAACTCTTGAATTATAACTGAAACCTGCATCCAGATTCCAGCCTTTGCCCTTCTTTTATGCAGCGTAATCAATCAATCTTTCAACAACTTTCTGCTCGCGAAGTTTTTTAAGGGCTTCTTTTTTGATCTGGTCTGCACGCTGTTTTGAGCAGCCGATTTTTTCGCCGATTTCTGCTAGAGTTTTTGTTTCACCGTCGGTAAATCCAAAGGCCATTTTTAAAACAGTTGCTTCTTTTTGCGAAAGCTCTGTTTCAATAATGTTTTCAATTTCACGGCGGGCATAAATTTTCAATGCATCTGTTTCAGGGTTAATTAAATTGCTTTCAATGAAAGAACTCAAACTAGACTCCTCATCTTCTTCCCCGACAGGTGAATCAAGGGAAACAGTTTTTCCTGCTGCATTAAAGAGATTAATTTTCTCCTGAGTATCAAGGTTTTCACTGTCAAGGTTTTTAAGCATTGAAATCTTATTGTGTGGAATATGTACTGCATGATTGCGGTAAATTTCATCCTGAACACAACTTCTAATCCACCAGCTGCAGAGAGTGATAAGGCGGTTTGATTTTGCCAAATCGAATTTTGAAATTGCTTTGATGAAACCTTCGCAGCATGCATCAAACATATCTTCCAGTGCAAAACCGTAGAAGTTTGCATATTTTGTTGCTTCTTTCAAAAGATATCTTGCATTTGAACAGAAAAGGTGTTCAGAAGCTGCTTTGTCACCATTCTGTGCTTTTGAAATAAGTTCTTTTTCTTCTTCTGCTGTAAGAAAACCAAATCTGCTGCTTGCTTTTTTTACCAGTTCAATTACTGTATTCATCAACGACTCCTTAAAATATTGCGCGGGTATATCCGCAGACGACGATTTTTCATCTCCATAAACTGAAGATAAAAAATGAGAAATTTCTGCCACAACAGGACAGATCAAAAAAAAATTGAACGGAAGATTCAGCTTTTCGTAAACATTAAAAAAGCCGAAATGTACTAAAAGCAGTCCTCGTCTGGAAAAGGACCGGGGAAAGAAACTTACAAGGGATTACTTGATAATCACCTTAGAACAAATTGTATAAAGTATTACGTTAATCATAATCTCTTTCATAACCGACATAAATAATATAGTAACAGTGGTGTACGGAATCAAGGAAACAACACATTTTTTTTTATTTTTTTATGGAAAGATTGCCTTATGAAAACAACTCTTTTTATGGCCATAGCCTTTTTTTTAATCATTATTTATTTGATTCACTGTGATTTTTACCGTACAATATTAATATAGTCAGCAAGGTGTACGGAATTTATTGTACACTAACATTTTTTTGACATAACCTGTTTTTTAAGGATGCATCATGAATTTTACTAAGGAACAGCTGATTCAAAAGTTTCAGAAAGGTGAAAAAGTTCCAATCCAGCACTACTATCCCGTTTTTTATCCTGAAATCCAGCAGTATATCCAGATTAAAAGGAACTCAGCTACATATAAAATCGATGACACCGACTGGGAAGATCTTGAACTTGAAGTATTCCAGGGTTTTATCTATGCAGCTGAACATTTTGACCATAAAAAAAATTCTGATTTTGAAGGCTGGTACAAGAAAATCATCAAACAATATTTTGACCGCCAGCAGAATAAAATCTTAAAACAGCGAATAAAAGAACAGGAAGCAATCGAAAAATTATCGTTTTCCCAAAGCAGGACATCATTTCCGTCCGAAGAGGCAAAACTTTCACAAATTCAAAAAATTACAAATCTTGTCTTCAAAAAAAAGAGCCGCAATCCTGAGCAGACCAGACTTGCCCTAAACCTTTTTCTTCATTTTTTCGGCTATTATGGTCCTTTCGACAGTGAAATGGAAGATGCTGAAAGTCTGCCTAAAAGTATAGAAGATTTAAGCAATTATTATCAGATAACAGACAAAAACAGAATTGCAAAACTCATTACTACAATTCAGAGAGTAATTATCCACGATGACTACAGAAAACTGGATGAAATGTCATTACTCAGAAGGTCTCCCCTTACACCTTTAGATTACAAAGTCCTTGAGTTTATAATTGAAGAAAACCAGAAAAAAAATTCCCGTGGAGAACCTGTCTGCCCCAACAGTACGGATTTCATAAAAAAAGGACGCTTCGAACTTGACATCAAAAGCAGGACAACTTTAAGTGATTCCATAAGAAGGTTAAAAGATGCAGGTTATCGCTTTCGTGATAAAGAAGACAGAAATTCAAACCAGGGGTATTTTCTTTTAAATCCTGAACTTTATCATTCCCTTGGTATCAGTGAACAGGTGGCTGTAGAATATCTAGAAAAACTTCTTCAGACTCAAAAAGAAGGCCCTGTAAAATCCGGAATCTCCATGCTGCTGGACAGAATCCTTAAAAATTATGATTACAAAACAGGTTCACTGGACGATATTGTTAAATTTAACTCACTGAATCAGACAAATGAAACAGAACCTCTTATTTTTGAAGAACTTTGCAATTTCTGTAAAAATAAATCTTCAGTTGCCATAAAATACAGCTGTAACGGTGAAATTAAAATTGTCTTTGGTACCGTTTTAAGCCTGGAACTAAATGCACAGGGGTTGTGGATTTTGAATCTTTCTTCCGCCGATAAAGAATTTCATATTCCTGTTACAAAAGTTCTTGGTGCTGACCTGTACCCTAAACCTTGAAGGTTACAGAAATTGTAGTCCCACTTCCTTCTTTACTCTGCAGATACAATACAGCTCCTGAAATTTCTGCAATGTGTTTTACTATAGCAAGTCCTAATCCAGTTCCCCCCAGTTCCTTTGAGCGGCTTTTATCAACACGATAGAACCGTTCAAAAATCCGTTCCTGACAGTTTTGTGGAATTCCTATTCCCGTATCCCGAACTGTAAATTTTATTTCATTTGGCGAATTTTCCAGTAAAACATGTACAATACCGTTTGGTTTATTATAGCGGATAGCATTCTGAACAAGGTTGTAACACAATTCCCTTCCATACTCTTTTGCCAGAGGAATAACAGATTTTGGATTTCCGGCAGGACCAGTATAATCAAGTCTGACACCACGGTTGTCTGCTTCCATCTGAAGAATTTTTACAGTTTCCTTTAAAATTTCATTAATATCTGAACTTTCAGGCAACCTGTCATCAGAAAGGGAATCCAGCTCCGAAAGTTTAATAATGTCATTTATCAGATCAAGGAGCCGTTTTGAATTTTTATTGATTTCCATGGCAAAATGTTTTATCTGCCGTTCATCTGCTATTCCCCCTTCAATAAGTTCCGAGTAACCTGAAATGGCAGTTAAGGGAGTTTTTAATTCATGACTGACATTGGCTGTAAATTCCTGCCGCATATTTACAGCTGAAAGAATAGTATCATGCTGAGAGCGGATTTTTTTTGCAAAAGGAATCAATTCTTCATAACCTGAGGCAAAATTAAAATCGTCAATATTATCCGCCATTTTTTCAATAGGTCCTATTATGTTTTTAGTTAAAAAATGGGACAGAAAAATCGAAAGAACGAGAAGAAGAATTATAATTCCACATGTAACAGGAATAACTGAAAGAAAAATGGCAAATACGTTTTTAGAGCGTTTTCCCACCCTCAGCACAGAACCGTCTTCAAGTTTAACTGCATGATAAAAAAGACTGACACTTAAAGTTTCACTTTTTCTAATGACAGTTGCAGTTCCATTTTTTAATGCAAGGGAAATTTCAGGCCTGGTAAGATGGTTTTCCATTGTTTCCGGCGTTTTAAGAGAGTCAAAAACAACATTTCCAGAGCCGTCAACTATTGTAAGGCGTATATTTTCTATAGAATTATCCTCAACTTGTCTACTTTTTAATACAATCTGAGAATAATTATTAAGTTCCTGAAACACCTGTCTTTCAAGCATTTCATAAAAAACAAAAGTCAGAACAATTGTTGTTATTAAAATCGAGGTTACGGCAAGAAAAATAAAACGACTGTTGATTTTTTGTTTCATTTACAGCTGTTCCTTATCTGTTATCAACAGTTTCAGGATTCATATCATGCCACATAAGCCGCTGTTCTGCTATTTTTTCATATTTTGTTTCTGGACGTCCCCAGTTACAGTATGGATCAATGGAAATTCCACCCCGGGGAGTAAACTTCCCCCACACTTCGATATATCTTGGGTTCATAAGGGCAACCAGATCTTTCATGATTTTATTTACACAGTCTTCATGAAAGTCACCATGATTTCTGAAACTAAAAAGATAAAGTTTAAGGGATTTAGACTCTACCATTTTTAAATCTGGAATATACGAAATATAAATAGTTGCAAAATCCGGCTGACCAGTAATAGGACAAAGACTTGTAAACTCCGGACAGTTGAATTTTACAAAATAGTCATTATCAGGATGTTTATTTTCAAATGTTTCAAGAACTTCAGGTGCGTAATCAGATTTATATTCACTCTTTTTACCTAAAAGTTTAAGGTTTTCATTTTCTCTGTTTCCCATTATTCTTCAACCTCATTAAGTGGTTTTATCACTCTTGCAAGATAAGCAAAAGGAGTATCAAACAAAGCAACAATAACTTTAAATAGATAAGTTGTAAACATAATTGACCAGAAAACACTAAGAGGAACAGTTCCAATAAATGCAATCGTTACAAAAATTCCTGTATCAAAAGCCTGACTGATCATTGTTGAACCGTTGTTTCTGAGCCAGAGAAAATTCTTTGAATTTCCGCTTTTGGTCCAGATAAGATGATAAAGAAATACATCAAGAAACTGACTGCAGATATACGCAATAAGTGAAGCTCCTGCAACTCTTGGCATAAGCCCCAGAAGAGATTCAAGATGAGGCTGCATGGAATCAAATTGCGACGGGGTTGAATGAATTGTAAGCTGAGTTCCAAGAATCCAGATTATGTTTGTAAAGATTCCTAAATAAACACATTTTTGAGCTGCCTTCTTTCCATATTTTTCTGAAAGAATATCAGTACACAAAAAAGAGGCCGCATAAAGTACGTTTCCGGCTGTAGTTTCAAATCCAAAAATATTAACCTGTTTACAAACCTGAATGTTGGCTAAAATCGTTGAAAAAACTACAAACGTAAACAATCCGTTTTTGCCGAAAAGTTTATATGCTGTCAAAGCAGTACCAAGAAAGAAAAAAATTGAGATGAAAAAATATAAGTTATTCATGAAAATATTTCCTGTAAAATTTTATATCAAAAGAGGATCTTCTGTCCCGTTCAGCTTAAATGCGTAAATTCTGTCTAAACAGGTTGCGCATTCTTTACATAGCTTGTCACCGCCTTCATAGCAGCTCCATGTTTTTTCAAAAGGAACTTCATATTCAATGCCTGTTTTTACAACATCCGCCTTGGATTTATTTATGAAAGGAGCTTCAGTTTCAAGTTCGCAGCCGCTTCCAATAAAAATTGCCCTGCTGATTGCTTCGTTGAATTCAACTGAAGTGTCAGGATATGCATTTCCGGCAGCATCATCTGCATGAGCGCCATAAAAAATTTCCTGACATCCAAGGCTCAATGCTACAGAACTTGCAGCAGAAAGAAAGAGTCCGTTTCTGAAAGGAACATAAGTTGAAACAGGCTTCCCTTTAGTTTCTTTTAACTGCTCGTCATAACTTGAAAGAGGAATGTTTTTTGTTGATTTTTGTAAAAGAGAACTGTCTGAATCAGCAAAAATCAGGGATAAATCCAGTTGCTTAAGCTGAACACCATAATGGGCTGCAATTTTTTGTGCACTATCCCATTCTTTTAAATGCTTCTGCCCGTAAAAACAGAATAAAGCCGTAACATTTTTTGCTTCGTATTTGCGGACAGCAATAGCAAGACAGGTTGAAGAATCAAGCCCGCCGCTTAATAATACCAGTGCTTTCATTGGAAAGCCTCCATAGTTTTGTTTTAAGACAGGATGGTTTCGAACTGTCTGGGATTTGTATATTACAATTTTTCAGTGTGATTGTCAAAAAGGATCATCAGATTACTTTTTTAGTAAGCCACTTTTTGCCGTTAAACCTTATGAAGAATGATATTCCCCGGAAAGTCCAATCTGCATACATTGCAAGCCTGATTCCATAAAGTGCATAAGAAGGAGTGACTGGATATTTTTCAATCATCCAGTCACTTATTAACAGACCAAGTCCAACACGGAATGCCCACATACTGATATTGCTGATAATCATGGTAAATTTTGCATCTCCTGCTCCCCTGAGAATATTAGGCATTACAAAAGAAAGCGGCCATACAAGAATGTTTGCAATCATAATTGTCCTGACAACTCCAACTGCAAGTTCAACAGCCTGAGGACTTATATCAAAAGGAAGAATCAGCCACTGCACTGTAAAAAATACAAATACAGAAACAGCCCCCATTCCAAGATAAGTCTGAATCATCAGTTTTTTTCCATAAGCTTTTGCCTGTTCCTTTTCATCAGCTCCAATACACTGCCCTACAACTGTTAAAGCCGCCAGCCCTATGGCATTTCCCGGAATATTAGACATAGATTCAAAAGTGCCGGTAATTGCATTGGCAGAAGAAGCGACTGTGCCAAGTCCTGCTGTAATTGAAGTTACAAAAATGCGTCCTACCTGAAAAAAAGAATTTTCAATGGCACCGGGAACTGCAAGTTTTAAAATTCTTGAAATCTGATCATATTTCTGGAATATAAGTTTTTTGATTTTTATCTGGAGCTGGCTGTTTCTGTTATTCAGATAAAAAAGAATTATAAAAAGAATTGAAATTCGGCTGACAAGAGTTGCAATTCCCGCTCCTGCAACTCCCATTTTAAAACCATAAATCAAAACCGCATTTCCAGCTGTATTGATGACATTTCCCATAAATCCGACTTTTAATGTAAGGGCACTGTTACCGATAGATCTTGCAATGGCAGTACAACCCAGATATGCAGCAAGAAACGGCAAGGAAAGAACAATCCAGATATAATAGATTACTGCATTTTCTATAACGTCAGGAGCAACGTTTTTATATACTGTAGAAAGAATAAAATTTTTAAATGGAAGGCAGATAATTACAAAAAGCAAGCCTGTCAGAAATGCAACAGTTATAAGTTGATGAGCAGTTTCCCCTCCCTTCTGAGTATCTTTATTTCCAATATATTGGCTTATAACAACGGCACCTCCTGTGGCAAAAGCGCTGAACAATGCCATAAAAAAATGAGACATATAATCTACAAGACTTACTCCGCTGATACCTGCATCACCTGTAGAAGAAACCATAAAAGTGTCACAGGCTCCGATTGCAACCATTAAAAGCTGTTCTGCGATTAAAGGCCAGATAAGTTTTGATAAATCTTTTTTACTGAAAAGTGTAAGTTCCGTCATATTTTTACTATTATATTAATATTTACTTTACATTGCCACATCTTGAAAATAAATGTAAAGTTATTAAAAAATATAGTTATGGTCCTATAAATAATGTTCGTTAATCAGGAGAATTTATTATGAATTTTAAAAAGTCTTTCAGCTTTTTTGTTATGATTTTTGTTTGTTTTTGTTCTCTGCAGTTTATTTCCTGCGGCTCATCCGTAAATGTTGCAGACAGAAAAACTACAGTTGAAAATGTGGATAAAATGTTCTGGGCTGTAAACGGCTACGACAAAAAAGGAAAGCCTTCAACAGTTTATCTGTTTGGAACAATTCATGTTGGAAAAGAAGACCTTTTTCCTTATGCTGACAGCATCAACAGAGCAATAGCCCGTTCTGACAGATTTGCTGCAGAAATTTCTTCAGCTAATATAGAAAAAATTCAGACTGAAACCATAAAACTTATCGGCCAGAGTTTTGTTAAGGCAAAAGGACGCAGCATTAAAGAGCAGCTTACTGATGAACAGTGGTCAGTAATTGACAGGCTTATTGGAAATGCAGCCATGGCTTATGTCCGCGTTGAACCATGGGTTTTGAATACAGCTCTTGTACAGGAACTTTACAAAACAAGCGGTTTATCCAGTGACTGGGGAATTGATTTTAACCTTATGGCATACCTTAAAAAAGAGAAAAAATCCTGGGATGGACTCGATGAACTTGAAACACAGCTGAATATTCTGACTTTCGGTTCATACGATGAACAGTTGTGGGTTTTAAAGCAGGATATTGACCAGATTCTCAATCCGGAAGAACTTAATAAACACATCAATGCCCTTTATGAAGCTTATGTTAAAGGTGATGCAGAAGCCCTTAATACAATCGCTCAGCAGGAACCTGGAAAGAATGATGAAACAATGAAAGAATTTGTCAAAAGCTATGAAAAGGCTCTTATAACCGACAGAAACCAGAAATGGGCTTACAAAATCCGTGATTATCTGAATCAAGGCGGTAAAACATTCATTTTTGCCGGAGCCCAGCATTTTTGTGGCGAAGAATCTGTATTCCACTATCTGAAAGAATACGGTATTACTGAATAAACCGCCAGACCAGAACACACATAAAAAAGACTGCCTGATTTTAACAATTACGCTAAAATCAGGCAGTCTTTTATGGAACTACAGCCGTGGCAACTTAGCCTGCAACATTAATCTGGATTCTTCTTGGAGCAACAACTGCCTTTCTTGGCATGTTAACTTTAAGAACCCCGTCTTTGCAGCTTGCAGAAAGATTTTCAGAATCTACATCTTCAGGCAATGTAAAACTTCTTGAAAATTTGTGAGTTGAACGTTCTTTCAAAAGCCATTTGGCAGTTTTTTCACATTCGCTTTTATCAGTTTCTTCTTTTGTTTCTTCACTGGCTATAGTAAGAACATTTTTGTTAAGTTCGATTTTTACATCTTTATCAGTCTTACCAGGAAGATCCATTTCAAGTACATAAGATGTTTCATTTTCAGTTACATCTACCTTTGGTGAATAATTTCGTG
Organism: Treponema sp.; assembly: GCA_045597415.1. Classification (GTDB taxonomy): domain Bacteria; phylum Spirochaetota; class Spirochaetia; order Treponematales; family Treponemataceae; genus Treponema_D. The sequence continues at coordinate 15,012 of JAZLKD010000028.1, forward strand.
CAGGTCTTGCTGCAACATCAAGTCCATTAAAAAGTGCGTCAAAAAGATTCATTTCGTTCATAATTAAGCCTCCTGTATGAACATTAATTTTTATTTACACTTAATAATTAGCAAGATGTGTGCCAACTTTTTTTATTCCCTAAATCATTATTAATAAACAGCACTTTTTTCAGTTATACCCTTTTATAAAACTTCAGACTTTAAGAAACAACCCATTTTTATGCAATAATCACTTTTTTTCGATAAATTTTGTTACTGTCTACAGGCTGCCTCAATATTTAAATAAAAAAAATGGGTAAAACCGCCACTTAATGTGTCAGTTTTACCCATCGCAGATTAATTCAACCTTATAAATGTATCAGAATGAACTGTTAGTCGTTCATTTTGATTGTAATCTGAGCTGTATATGGTGCATTTGGTCTTACAGAAGTGTAAGCTTCAATTGTTGCACGATACAAACCAGTTCTGTATTTAGTTGAATCAATTGTTGCTGTGTAATCAGTTCCGTCAAATGCTACTTCAACAGTACCAGCTCTTACGCCGGCAGTTGTTGTAAGAATTACTTTAACCTGATCATAAACAATTCCAGTTTTTGGTGTAATTGTAAGGGCAAGGTCATGAGTTCCTGATTCACTCAGTTCAACAAAGTAATGGTGGAACGGATCTGATTCAACACTTGTCAAGGATGGTGTTGCAGCAACTGTACCGATTGCATAATCATTATCATCAAAGAGGTAGACTTTACCGATAACAGCATAATTTGCATACAAAGTAATGTTTTCAAAACCTGTATAAGGTTTAACTTTACTTCCAGGTGCATTGTAATCTGTACCATTCAATGTCCAATGAGTCCATTTATGACCTGTAGAATCTTCAAGTGCAGGAGCAGCAGTTGTTGGTGAAGTAGCAGCCTGTTCAGGATCAATAAGATTGACACCAGTTCCAGGTGTAAAGTATGATTTTGCACCTGCTGCAATGTTCCAGTAAGCTGTAGGATCTGCACTGGCAGTAATTTTACCAGGTGTGAAGCTGTAAGAATAAACAACTGGAGTTTCAACAGGATTAAATTCTCCGTCATTAAGAACATAAGTTACCTTATAACGGTTCATAAGTTTTGATGTAAATCCTGTTGCATCTGCTGTTCCAAGTCCAGCATCAGCAGAAACACCTGCAGAAATATCACAGTAAACCCATTCAGATACAAATCCTGCTTCTTTGTTTACAACTGAGCGGATACGTGCTGCGTATCTGTGACCGTATGCTGCTTTTACCTGACACCAAGACTGGTTTCTCTGTAAAGAACCGCCTACATAAATTTCAGGGTTGCCGATAAAGTTAAGACCTGTATATGACTTTTCTTTTCCGTCTGGAGCTACTGGTGGTACAGTCTGTGTAGCACCTGGCAATGCTTTCCATGCAGTATCATCTGTTGTTGCATCTGGAACATCAGCAGGTTCTTCAAGATCATCACTTGTAGTGTCATTAAGAGAAGCATACTGTTTTTCTACATCAAGAATTTCAAGTTCATAATAGTTTTCTGTTGTTACTTCAGAACCATCCCACTGGAATTCAATTGTGTAGTATTCGTTGTTTGCAAGATCATCATCTTCGATATAACCTGCAACAAAATCCTTAGGAGCTTTTGGATCAGCTTCAATTGTAGGATAAACAGGAACATTTGCTGTTGTTGTTTCACCAGGAAGAATTGTAATGTTATCATTCCAGTAATAAACAATTTCAGGATGAGTAGCATTTATGAATTCAAGTTCGAACATGTATGTACCAGGAGCAATACCTGTTGCTGTATAGTTTGCAACTAATGGTGGATCATTATCTGGAATTTTTGAACTGATTTTACTTGTTGAAGTTGTGAGGATATTTTTATCTGAATTTTCAACGATAGAATAGGCTTCATGATCAGCTCCATCATTAGTCTTTTTAAGATATTTCAATGCAGCATTGATTGTATACCCTGTAATTTCATCAGCTTTTGGATCCCATCCTGCAGCATAAAGACTAAGGGCAACATTTCCCTTTTTTGTAAGGCCTTCTGCATTCATATAGAAATCAACAGTATCTACATAACGGATATCTGCAGGACTCTTAGCCATGAGAAGGGCTTCAGCTTTAACAGCTGAATACTTATCCATGTTAGGTGTATCTTTTGCAACTGCATAAAGTTCAAAAACATAATTTCCCTTTGGAATTGCAATAGAAATGTCGCCTTTCTTTCCTTCTTCATCAGTTTTAACAAAGTCAACACTGAGAGGGACATCATTTACTCCAATTGAACCACTTTCAGTTACATAGAACAGATAAAAATCCAAATCAGAATCAACTTTTGCTGTTGGCAAAATAGAACGTGCAGCATTATTAGACTGAGACTGGAAAGAAATAAGTTTACTGTCTGAAGTTACATTCAATGTAACTTCACGCATTTCCTTTGCAGGACCACCATAAACAGTGCCATTTCCGGCGTTTATATCTGAACAACCGGCAAAAAACACTGAACCGAGAACTGCCAGTAAGGCAGTAAGTTTTGTAAGTTTTTTCATGTTATTCCTCCATGAATAAAAATTAACTGATTAAACAGAACCTCAAGGTTCTTCCAAAACTTTTTGTATTTATTTTTTGCAAAAAGAAGCTTGTCATTCCCTCCTTCTTACAAAGTAAGATTCATTATTGTTCACATGACAGCCTCCTTTTTAACCTCCACCATCAGGTGGATCCGGAGAAGCTGGTCCTTCGGGTTCATCTACAACAGGGTACAATCCAATTACTGCACTGGTTGTTCTTCCCTGAGAAATCACAATATTATCTGCCCATGTCCAGATATTTGTTCCGTCTGTAAACTCAATCAAAAGGTTATATGAACCTGCACTTATTTCAAAATCAATATTAGGCTCTGATGGTTCAGCTGAAGGCAATGTCACAAGAGTTGTACTTGCTTCAACTGTTCCTTCCGGATTTTCATCATCTGGAAGGGTCATTAATTTAACTGTAATGTCATTATCTTTTGCCACTGACTGAGTAAAATCCCATCCGTTTGTAAATATTTTTAATTCAGCACTTCCCTTTTTATTATTTGGTGAAGGGCTCATTACAAAAACAGGGCTGCTTGTATATCTCAAATCTGCAGTACTGAATCCTACATAATTTGAATTGGCAAGAAGATAATCATTGGTAAGTGTTTCAGGAGTATCATATATTGCATAAATTGTAAGTGAATAAAGTCCACGCGGAAGATTTAAATCTACAAGTCCTGTTTTGTTTGAAGGATCTGATTCATCTTTTGCAAGGTTGACTTCAAATGGAGCAACACTCTGCCCTGTTAAAGAATTTCTTCCAGACACGTAATATTTAAATTCATTGTTATCAATATCAATGGCAGAAGGAAGAATTGTTCTTGCACTTACCTTTGTACTTGAAACATTCAAAACATTTTCATTTGAAGCTGAAATTCTTCCTGCAGGATTAATGCTTCCAGGTGGAATTGTAACAATACCAGTACTGAAGAAATATTCATTATAAATAACCAGGTCGGCATAATCTGTATATCCTTCTGCACCTGCATTATCAAGTTCCTCATCCCAGGCTTTTAAACACAATCTGTAAGTTTTACCACCTGTAAGTCGTCCATCTATTTTTCCGTCATTTTTATAAGTTGTTGAAGTCGGAACATATACAACAAACCGCTGAGTTTCATCAGAGTAGTTAGGACCAATTGTCTTTACATTAATTGTTTTCAATTCATCATTATTGTTTTCAACATCCTGAATAATCCATCTGTAACGTACGCAGTTGTTTGGAGCACAAAGATTCAAAGTTCCCCAGTTTGAAACAACATAACGTTCGAGAAGCATGTTTTTTTCATCAAACCCATATTCACCAGGATTAAATACCGTCTGAATTGGATCATCATAAACAATTTTAAAGTTGTGATTATAATCTACGAGCATGTCATCAATTTCTGTACAGCTGATGCACAATGCACTCAGACACATAATGAGGAAAACATTAACTGACAGCAACACTCGTGAAATTTTCATCTACATTGCCAGTCCTACTCTTAATTTCAACTGCATCCTGTAATTGGAATCAAATCCCATGCCGGCACCAGTATAAAGCTGCTTATATTTAACACCTGTCATAAGGTCACAGAAACCGCCGAAATACGATTTTGATGCATAGGTATTAATGACATCATTATTAAAAAGCCTCTTTACATTTGGGCCTGCACTTATATCTACAACAATTACCCCATTTTTGCCTGAAAACGGGTATGACATGCCGACAGAACCAAATATTCCAAGACAATAAACAAAAGGATTACGAATTTTGTTTCCATCACGGGTATTGTATTGGTAATCAAAACCTTTACCGGGAATTGCAGCTTCAAAATTAAATCCATAAGCCAGATGAATCGGATAAAACTTGAACTGCCTGTAAACGGCACTGACTCCGCAATTTCCAAAAAAATATGAAGAATTTAATGTATTGAAATCAAAGGCAATAGTCGTAAAATTGTCAGGAACGTCAAACTGAACATTTCCGCTTTGTCTTGAAGCAAGTTTAGGAGCACCTTTTGAGCTTCCGGATTTTTTACCGCTTGTACCGCCACTGGAACCGAACCTGTCACTGCTGAAAACATCATCAAGAGAACTGTCGCGGCGATAGGTGTTTCCCAGCTGGTCAATTCTGTACAAATAACCAAGCTTGGTACCAAAAACCATATATTCATCATTGGCACTCCAGGCAAGACTTATTACCTGGTCCCCTTCAACAAGTAAATCAAACATTCGTTCCTGCTTGATTGTCCTTAAATCAAACAGATGAATGCGACCATTATCAGATGCAACAACAGCCCAGTTTTCGTTGTTACTGATTTCTGCTACGTGAGAAAACTGTTCCTGTTTTAAATCCATATTGAATCTGACATCTTCCGTATTTATTACAGCCAGATGATTTTTTTCTTTAGCATAAATGAATCTTAGTCTTTGAGACGACATTTTAGGTTTAATGCCAGATTCAGTATAAGCTGCTATTCGTTCAACAATTTCCCATTTTTCCGTATCAATCAGGTATGTTAATTCTTCAGTTGCAGCAAGAATGTACTGACCGCTTTCATCTGCCGTAATAGATGTGATTCTCTTTTCAAGATCTATTTTTTTGTTGAAAACAAACTCGTCTGACATTTCCAGTTTTAAACATTCATAAATTGTATGACCGTCAAGGCTGGCGGCAAAACGCATGATTTCACCCAGGAAACAGGCATCAGTAATTTCATCACCAACACCGTGAATAAGAATAGAATCGCTTTTTCCTTCAAGATTATGAATGATGATTGAATTATCATCAGTAACACAAAGAATGTTTTTATCATCATAAGAAAACTCAATAGTTTTTACAGAATGAAGAGGATTTACGTTTTCATCCATAAGATTACTGAAAATTGCAACGATTGTATCTTTATCTGCACTCCAGACAAGAATTGAATTTCCCCAGGCGGAAGCATATTTTTTGCCGTCATGGCTCCAGGCAACTGCATAAACAGGACTTTCAGAACGCACAAGATAGCGGGTCTGCTCAACGACTTTTTCGTCCTTTTTTGCGGCAAAAAGAGAATAACTGTAAATGACTGCAAGCAGAATAAAAAACATCTGCTTTTTAACCTGCAATTAATACCACCTGTATAAATTTCAAAGGGATATAAAATCCCAAATCAATTATCGGCAGGTTTCACTTAAATCTTTAATCAATACAACCTTCAAAAAAAAATTATTCTTTACAACTTTTATGCAGGGAATTAAAATAAAATATTATGAATTTTCTGGAAGAACGAATTCTAAAAGATGGTGTTGTAAAACCAGGCAATGTCCTTAAAGTTGACATGTTCCTGAACCATCAGATTGACATTAACCTTCTTGACCAGATGGGTCAGGAATTTAAACGCAGATTCAAAGACAAAAAAGTCACAAAAATCCTTACAATTGAAGCCTCTGGTATCGGTATTGCCTGTATGACAGCACGTTATTTTAACGTTCCTGTTGTATTTGCAAAAAAAACACAGACAGTTGTTCAGGATGAAGACAAATACGTTGCAGATGTGGCAAGTTACACACATAAAGTCACAAACCATGTTTTTGTAACAAAAAAATACATCCAGAGCGATGACCAGGTTCTCATCATTGATGACTTTATGGCTCACGGACAGGCAGCACTGGGGCTTATTGACATTGTAAAACAAGGCGGCGGATCAGTTGTAGGTATCGGAATTGCCATTGAAAAAGGCTTTCAAAACGGTGGCAAAGAACTGAGGGAAGCCGGTTATCAGCTTGAATCCCTCGCTATTGTCGAAAGTATGGATGACAAAACCGGCCGAATTGAATTCAGACAATAATAAAAAAGCATAAACAAGGAGAAAGTATGGATTCAGCAAAAAATTCAGACAACATGTACAAACTTGAGGGAACAATTCCCCTCAAAAAAGCAATCCCGCTCGGATTGCAGCACATTATGGCAATGTTTGTCTCAAACATTACACCAATCATCATTCTTACAGGGATTTGTGCCGGTGCAGGAACATTACCTGCAGATGCTTCTGTGTATCTTATCCAAAATGCAATGATTATTGCAGGAATCGGAACTTTAATTCAGCTCTTCCCTGTAGCTGGAAAAGTCGGTTCCGGACTTCCAATCGTGATGGGAATCAGCTTTACATTCCTTTCAGTTGCTATTGCAGTAGGTACCAACCATGGTTATGGAACTTTGATGGGGGCTGTTCTTATCGGCGGTGCCATTGAAGGTATTCTTGGTCTTTTTGCAAAATACTGGATTAAGATCATCAGTCCTGTAGTTGCAGCAACAGTTGTAATCGGAATCGGATTCAGTCTTCTTCCTGTCGGAGCCAACTCTTTTGCAGGCGGTCAGGGAGCTTCGGATTTCGGTGCAGCTCATCACTGGATTATCGGTTCAGTTACACTTTTAACCTGTCTCATATTCACTATTTTCGGGAAAGGCTTTATTAAACGTATTGCTGTCCTTTTCGGTCTTTCGGCAGGTTACATTACAGCATTGATTCTTGGACAGATTGACTTTAGTCCACTGGTAAAAGAAATTGAATTTGTTCCTGCTGTTGAAGAATCTGCACTTGCCATTAACGAAATCATTTCCACAGCAGAACCTGTAAAAGCCATCACCCTTGCAACTCCTATTATTGCACTTCCTCACATTATGCCTGTGGGATTTGATTTTAATATCGGTGCAATTCTTTCATTTGTGGTAATTTATCTTGTCAGCGCAACAGAAACAATCGGAGATACTACTGCAGTTTGTTCAGTAGGTTTAAACAGGGAAGCATCAGAAAAAGAAATGTCCGGTTCCCTTGCCTGTGACGGATTTGTTTCTTCTCTTGCAGCATGTTTTGGATGTACTCCGATTACTTCTTTCAGTCAGAATATAGGTCTTGTTCAGATGACAAAAGTCGTTAACCGCTTTGCAATTGCCTGCGGGGCTGTAATTATGATACTTGCCGGATTTTTCCCGGTTCTTGGCGCACTTTTACGTACAGTTCCAAATGCTGTTCTCGGCGGATGTACAATCATGATGTTTGGAATGATTGTTGTTTCAGGTTTTCAGATGTTCTCAAAATGCGGCTTCAGCACACGAAACATTACAATCTGTGCCCTGGCACTTTCAATCGGTCTGGGATTTACAGAAGCTTCAGCTAAAGCAATGTTCAATATTTTCCCCGAGATCATCAAAAATGTTTTTGCAGAAAACTGTGTAGCAACTGTATTTATTCTTGCAATTATATTAAACCTTGTTCTTCCAAAAGAAGAATCAGAAGAATAAATTATAAATAAATCTGGCTCCAAAGGCACAAATCCAGGCAATTACACACTGCCATACAACAACTCCAAATGCCCATCTGGAGCCGGATTCTCTTTTTATGGCTGCTATAGCTGCAATACAAGGTGTATACAACGCACTGAATACAAGAAGGCTTATAACACTTGCAGTCGATAATACATGATTAACACCACCTGCACTTCCAAACAGAACTTCAAGAACACTTACAACACTTTCTTTTGCCATAACACCACTGATCAGACCTGTAACAACCTGCCAGTTTCCAAGTCCAAGAGGTTTAAATACAGGTGCTATGAGACCTGCAAACCAGGCCAGAATACTCTCTGAAGAATCTTCCACCAGATTAAGATGAACGTCAAAACTCTGCAAAAACCAGACAACAATGGTTGCAAGAAAAATTACAGTAAATGCCCTGGTTATAAAATCTTTGGCTTTTTCCCACATTAGCTGCAGAGTATTTTGTAATCCAGGAATTCTGTAGTTTGGAAGTTCCATTACAAAAGGAACGGCTTCACCCTTAAACAAAAACTTTTTGTACAAAAATGAAACAGCAACTCCGACAAAAATACTTCCGAAATAAATACCTGTCATAATCAGGCCGGAATGTTCCTTGAAAAAAGCATTTACAAAAAAAGCATAAATTGGAAGTTTAGCTGTACAGCTCATAAAAGGAGTCAGCAGAACTGTCATCTTCCTATCGCGGTCACTTGGCAGGGTTCTTGTACTCATTACGGCTGGAACAGTACATCCAAAACCAATAAGAAGCGGTACAATACTCCTTCCTGACAAACCGATTTTACGCAAAATTTTATCCATTACAAAAGCAACACGGGCAATGTATCCAGAATCCTCAAGCATACTTAAAAAGAAAAACATTACAACGACAACAGGCATAAAACTCAAAACGCTTCCGACACCTTCAAAAATACCGTCAATTACAAGACTGTGAATAGTTTCATTTACATGAACAATCGTCAAAAAATTGTCAATAACAGCAGTAAGTTTTTCAATTCCAGCCGAAAGAATATCCTGCAGAAAAGCTCCGATAAAGTTAAATGTCAGATAGAAAACACCAGCCATAATGGCTACAAAAACAGGAATTGCAGTGTATTTTCCAGTCAAAACAGAATCGATTTTTCGGCTTCTTTCATGTTCTCTGCTTTCCACAGGTTTTACCACAGTTTCTTTGCATACTTTTTCAATAAAAGCAAAGCGCATATCTGCAATGGCAGCACTCCTGTCCAGATGACGTTCTTCTTCCATTTGAACTGTAATATGTTCCAGGGTTTCTTTTTCGTTCTGATCCAGAGTTAATTTTTCAATTATGTGCTCATCGCCTTCAACAACTTTTGTAGCAGCAAAACTGAGAGGAATCTTTGCAGAAGCAGCATGATCTTCAATCAAATGTTTTACAGCATGAATACACCTGTGAACCTGTCCCCCGTTATCATCCTGAGAACAGAAATCTCTTTTTTCAGGTTTTTCCTGATACATGGCAATATGAATGGCATGTTCAACAAGTTCTTCAATTCCGCTGTTTTGTACAGCACTGATTGGAACAACAGGAACCCCCAGCAGTTCTTCCATCCTGTTAACATCAATGGAACCACCATTTCCAGTAAGTTCGTCCATCATATTAAGGGCAACAACAGTAGGTCTGTCCATTTTCAAAAGCTGCATTGTAAGATAAAGATTTCTTTCAATATTTGTAGCATCGACAATATTAATGATGGCATCGGGTTTTTCATCAAGAACAAAATTGCGGCTTACAAGTTCTTCACTGGAATATGCTGACATGGAATAAATACCAGGTAAATCTGTAATACACGTATTGGGATGTTCAAGAATACAGCCGTCTTTTTTATCAACAGTTACACCAGGAAAATTCCCGACATGCTGATTACTGCCTGTCAACCTGTTAAAAAGAGTTGTCTTACCACAGTTCTGATTTCCTACAAGAGCAAATGTAAGGATATGATCTTTTCCAAAAGGCTTTACGTCACTGTTATGATGATGAATGCCAGGTTCACCAATATTCGGATGATTTGTTTTTAATGATTTTTTTTCCGATTCAGTAATAATATCTTCTTCAGATTTTTCAACTTCAATTTTGCCGGCATCTTCAAGACGTAAAGTCAGTTCATAACCGCGGATTTTTATCTGAACAGGATCTCCCATAGGAGCAAATTTCTGAACTACAATTTTTGTCCCTGGAATAATTCCCATATCAAGTAAATGCTGTCGTAAATCACCTTTTCCACCAACAGACTTAATAAGACCACATTCACCAGTTTGTAAATTTTTTAATGTCATACATTCAATATTATATAATTCCCGTAAAACCTATACAACCACAGTTAACATATCAGACAGAATCTTTTGCGGAATGTTCTTCAAACATTTTCTGACCGTTCTTTTTGCCCCTGTTATTCAAAACAGTCTGAAAAGCCTTATCAAGCAGATTCTGACAGTTTTCCTGCATTATAGAGTAAATTTTAGAAATCAATAACCGTCTGTTCAAATCATCAAGACCGGACTGACCTTCACTGTTACTGAAGGCAAATACATAAAGAACAGAATCTCCTGTCTGACGTTTCATTACCATAATTGCATCACTTACAAAATGCAGGCCCTTCACATAAAACTGACAGTCAGTTATTTTTTCATAATCCATGATTGAAAAATCTTCATCAATTTTAAAAGTAAGTGAAAAATGAGAAAGACTGATATCAGATAATTTTGCAATAATATTCGGGCTGTTCTCAGAGGAAAATTTAACGGTACAGTTTCCGCCACATACAGCCCGGACATTCTGTCTTCGTCCCTGTGCCTGATTTGCCTGTAAAATTTTCGATATTAAACCGTAATTATTGGTTTTCTGATATTCAAGCTGAATACAACCACACTGAAGTCCCATTTCATACAGATATTTTCTCTCAAGGCTTTTCTTTTCAATATCTGACTGTCTTTTTGTATACAAAACACCAAACATCGCCTGAGGATACTTATTCCGGGCAGAAACAATCAGCTGCTCCCAGGTCAAATCAGGCAAAGCTGAATCTATATTAAAAAACAAAATTGAATCTTTAAAAATACTGAGGATTATATCAACCTTAGCAGCAACAGGAATAAAAATATCTGATTCAATAAAATAACATTCAAATCCCTGTGTAAGATAATCTTCGAGAAAATTTTCAGGGAACAATCCTTTGTCAGGAGCAATAAAAAAAGTTTTTCTTCCCTTAATAATTTCGTCCACTAAACTCATATTTAATCCAAAACTATAATAACCATTAAAATAAATCTCTTTCCGAATAAAAATTATAACACAAAAATATTTTAGAACAAACGTGAGGATAAAATCCATCTGTATTCAAAAACTTTACCCTTACAAAATTAAATGTTATAATGTTTAAATGACTTTGCAATATAAAAAAGGCATTAGTTTTACATATTTCTCAACTTTTTTTCTCATTGTTCTTCTTCTTTTTTATATTTTGCTTTCTTTTGTTTCTTCCAGACTCAATTCAAAATATGAATCAGTTCAAAACACATTATCTCAGTTCATAATCTGTGAGCAGGCTTCTCAGACACTTAAAGACACTACAAGTTATCTGACGGAACAGGCTCAGCTGTTTATCATGACCCACGATGAAGCTTATTCCCAGGCTTATCTCAATGAAAAATATGTAACTAAAAAAAGGGAAACTGCCATTTCAAAACTTCTTGATGCTACAAGCAACGAAAATGCCAGCTTCATCAAGCTTCAGATTGCTATGAATCAGTCAGAAAGTCTTTCATCCATTGAATTATATGGAATGAGGCTTGCCTATGAAGCTGCCGGGAAAAAAAATATTCCTGAGCAGCTAAAAACAATCGAAATCAAAAATAGTGACCTGCGTTCAAACTCAATAGAAAGACAGGCAGTTGCTGAATCTAAAATTTACGGTTCCGGTTACCTTCTGTATAAAAACAGGGTTAACTCAAACTGCAATGGAATTATTAACGACATTGAAAATAAAATCCAGACAAAATTACGTTCTGACGCTGCCCAGACTCAAAAACTTCTTAATCTTTTTTCCATTCTTCAATTACTGGTTCTTGTTTTTTCTGCACTGTTCTTTGTGACCATAATCTGTCTTATTATTCTTCCATTACGAAAACTGACACTTTCCCTGCGCAAAAAAGAAACCATGCCTGTTACAGGTGCAGAAGAACTGAGGTTTCTTGCAATGACCTACAACGAAGTAAACGAATTTGATGTTTTAACAGGAAGCCTAAGCCGTCGTGCCTTCAATGAGTTATGCAACAAATTTTCCAGACAGGAAATTTATCTTTGTTTAATTCTCGTTGATATTGATAATTTTAAGAAAATTAATGACACTTACGGTCACAGCAAGGGAGATTTGGTTCTTACAACTGTTGCCCAATACCTGGAAAGCGGATTCAGACAAAATGATTATGTATCCAGAATCGGCGGTGATGAATTTGCAATTCTGTGTCCTAACTTAAAAGAACATGATGAAGAATTGTTTGAAACAAAAATCAATTCAATCAACAAAAAATTTACACAAAATCCTGAAACAAAAGGAATTGTTTCTATAAGTGCAGGAATTGCCCTTTCGAAAACAGGTTACAGCAAGGATTTGTTTGCTAATGCTGACAAGGCTTTGTACACTGCTAAAGCAAAAGGCAAAGGCTGCGGTCATATTTTCTCTGAAATTCTTTAGTTTCTTTTTAATTTGCAAGAGCCTGAATTTCAGCGTAAAGTTCAGCGTATTCTTTTGTATTTTCTTTAATCATTTTTTCGCAGGCTTTATTCCAGTCAGAATTATCAGTTACTTCTTTAATCGAAACTCCTTCCTGAACAAGTTTGATTGCAGCAAAAGTTTCCTGTTCTTCAGCAATTATTCTGCAGTAATCACTGGCATATTCAGCAGCTTTTAAAATTATTTCCTGCTGCCCAGAACTGAGTTTATCCCATGCTTCGGCAGTAATAAGAATCTGAACGGCACCGAGCATATGACGGTCAAGAATAATATAAGGAGCTACTTCGTAAAATGAATTACTTAGATAATTTGCAATAGGCTGTTCAGCAACTTCAGTTTCACCAGTCTGAAGACTTGAATACAAGTCAGTAAATGGAACTTTTACAGGAACAGCTTTAAGAGCCTGAGCCAGATCTGTCAAAGTTTTACCTGACACACGCATCTTTTTACCTTCAAGATCTTGGTAAGAATTAACAGGCACCGTACTGAAAAAACTTCTGAAACCTTCTTCAGCATAGCATAATCCCCTTAAGCCAAGTCCTTTTTTGTAAGGTTCTTCAAGTAAATCTTTAGCAATTTGAGATCCCGCAAATTTCCAGAAATGTTCAGGATTTTTAAATGTAAAAGGAACAGAAATCAAAGCAGATTTAGGCTCACCCTGACCGCTCAAGTTTGCACTGTATCTGCAAAGATGAATTGAACTGTCTGGATTTTGCATAAGATTGATTACTTCTTTTTCATCACCTAAAGTTCCTGAATAACGGATATCAATAGTAATCTGTCCATCTGACAATTCTTCAACACGGGTTTTAAAAGCTTTATCCATCTGACCGCAAATACTGTTTTCAGGATTTACTTCGGCCATTACAAGAGTAACGGGTTCAATAATTTTATTGGATTTAATTCTTGTACAGGTAATAATTACAGTAGCTGTACACATTAATGCTGCTATTACAATCAGAAACTTTTTCATATAATAACCTCAGAACTTTTTTTAATTACTATATTATTTTACCATGAAATCCAGAATACTCAAATTTTATCCGACAATTGTAGCGTCAAGATCAGGATTTGCAGGCTGTTTTTTTTCAATTTTTGCAATTTCTCCAGACTGTTTGCCAGTTTTTATTCTTTTTGAAGTCTCAACAACAGAATCAACAGTATCTGAAATTTCTATAAATTTTGAATGTGAAAAACCGAATAAATATATTATTTCTTTAAGGGCTTTCTGCATGTTAAAATTATGCTGCAGAACAAATCCAACTACCATAAAAACAAAATAAAGCCATCCTAAAATTCCAGTAGTTTTACTTACAACCTGAAGGTTTGACCAGGCCCTGACAACAAAAAATATTATAATCACAACAGGAGCAAGAGTCGCAATGGTTCTTGTTCCAAAAAACCATATACCTAAAAGAATTCCAAATACAAAACCATATGTTGTAATTATGTCACCGATAAAACCAAAAAAGCTTGATTCTTTTGGATCGATTAAAATACTGAAAAAAGAAGTGAAAATTGCAAAGTTAATTATAAAGCTGAAGATTAAACCAATATTTACCTTTTTCTTGTCAAAAAAATTGGAATCGTAAATTCCTTTACTTTCAAGCAGAAGAATAAAAATTAAGGCAACAATACCTTCCTGAAGATTTAAACCTAAATTTAACTTACTGACACCAAGCCCAAACCAATGGAAACCTTGAATTTTCATCTGAGACATACAAAAAAAAGCTGCAAGACTGAAAATCATCATCAATAGTCCAAAATTCTGTCTTTTTTTGAAAATTGCAAAAATCTTTGTAAAAAAAGATTTATTTCGTGAACCTGCCGATTTCTTCCTGCTCTTTTTTTCTGCCATATTCTTAATCCTGTAACCAGTCTTTTATATCAATAATAAAATGATCCCCTCGCCTGCCATCAATTCCCATGGCAAATTCAATCTGATTATCAGGATCTCCCATATCCCTGTAGTTACTCACCGAGTACCAGTATGTGCACATAACTTCATTATCATCATTGTCATCATAACTTGATTCCAGTTCATAATAGAAAAACATATTGCAGTCATCAGTTTCTACAATTTTGTCTTCTGTAATAGGAAGAAGCACACCTGCGTGAGATTTTGCAATATTTATTGAAGCTTTTATAAATTCTGATTTTGTCATTTTGCATAAAAACAGGAAGAAATTTATAATCTTTTCACCTGATTATCCTTTTTTTAATTAATTTTCTGAATTACCGTCACCGTAGTCGTCATCTTCTACAATGTCATCTTCATCATCCTCTTCTTCATCCCGTCTTTCTTTAATAAAACGTTTGAAGGCTTTCACAGCTTCTTCCTGAGAAATATCAAATTCATTAACCATTTCTTCAACAATTTCACGAGGAGAAAGTCCATCATCTTTTAAAGCTTTGATGAAATCTACATAATCATCAAAGTCATCATAATCGCCACCCATTGAAGAAGTAACTTCATCATCATCGTACATATTTACCCCCTATTCATCTGATTCATCATTTGAATCGTCATCATCATAAAATTCAAAAAGAATATCACAAAGCTGTGAATATTCTTTTTCCTGTTCAGACAGAAGTTCTATATTCCTTCCGTCTAATATAAATATTTCAGCATAATTTTCAATATTTTCTAAAATAAAAGTAAACTCGTCTTCATCAAGTTTTTCATAAAGATCATCAATGCAGTTAATTTTAGGAATAATTCCTTCTATAATCTGCACATAATCATTGTATTCATCAAGAAGTTCTTTATTGAAATCATCACTTAAATCATAGTTCTGTTCAACATCTTTTTTTTCTTCTTCGAGATTTTTAAGGATGTTATTCAATGTTTTAACAAGAAGTTCATCATCACTCATATTTTAATTATAGATGATAATTGCCATATTTTAAATAAAAAAAAACGGCAACAGTTTTGTGTTGCCGTTGAAGTTTTGGTTAGTAAGTTTTATTCTTTTTCAGGAATAAGTGTACCGCCTGAACCACCCTGACGATGTTCCTTTTGTTTATCCTGGAACTGGAACTGTCCCATCCATGTACCATTATTCCATGAATCAGACCATCCGTTTGTAGTTAATGTTACACCTTCTCCCGGATAGAGAGGATATTTAGATTTAGATGAAACAAATGCACATGTTGCCCATGTCCAGCTTTTTGGTCCCTTGTATACACCGTCAACATAAACATCATCAGGAACGTCACCAGAAAGGAAACCAAAATATGCATTAACATTGATGTTCCATGTAATAAAATACCAGTATGAACCATTTTTTGTCATAAGGCGGACTTTATCAAATTCACCAGTATGCCATGAGAATGGGAAACCAGGAGTTGTTACACCACCACTTTCAAGGTCTCCGCCACGAATATAATAATTCGAACCGCCTCTTTCTTCGACACGAACTACCGAACGGCATGCATATTCATATGCATCGTCTGAATAATTATATCCGCTTCCAGTTTTAGATTTGCGCCCTTTAGCTCTGATAAGGACCTTGTAACCATGAGTATAATCTGTATCACTTCCGATTGTAATTGATGAAGCTGCTCTTCCAGAATTTCCGCTTGGATCTGCTGCAGCCGAAGGTTTTGTTCCATCTGCTGCCATTGGGGCTCCGTTTGGCCACCATGCTTCACATTTTGCCTGTGTGACTGTACAACGTGTTGCAGTAATATCAATTAAAGCCTGAGAAGTTGTATATACCACATCGGAACCTGGAGTCTGACATTCAAATTTTACACCAGTAGTCATCGGCTGTTTTGCAACCTGATTTGTGATTGTCTCAAGAGCCTTGTTTACACGGATTGTCGGAGTTTCGATTCCGGCAGGTGTAATTGACCTTATAGTTTCATCGGCTTCATTTCCATGACCAAGATTATTCTTTACAAGGTTTTCAGGAATTTCAACTGTATATTGAGCACCTTTTACTGGAAGTTCATAACTGCCGGACAAATCCATAATGAGTTTTGTTCCATTTACAGTTACATTGCTTGATGCAACAGGGACTTCAACTTCAAGAGCTCCTGCCTTTTTGAACATTTCCACAAGACCTTCATTTGTGTTTGAAATTGCATAATTAAGAATGAATTTTTCAGTTGTATCAGAAATACAATTAGAATCAGCTCCGTTAACGCCCGAAACATAAATATCAGAAATCTTAACGGCCTTTGAATTAACTGTACCGCTTATTGATTTATATTCATTAAATTGAGCGGGAGAAAGAACAACAGGAACACGATAACCGTCTTCATTCTGAGAAATTAAAACAGAACCAGACATTTTTGAAATATCTTCATTAAATGTAACTGTAAGAAGATTATCTTCAAGTTCTACTTTCTGAACAACCGGGTTACCTGTAACAATTTTGATTGTACGGTTATCTCCAAGTCCTGCATTTTCAGGAATTTCTGTACAATAATCTGTTACATCAATATTATCACTATCTTTGAAAGTTCCATTGATCGAAGTAACTTCAAGTTTGTTGCAGCTGTCATTTTCGCCCACAGTATATTTGAATGTAATCAATTTTCCTGTTGTAACAGATTCATCAAGAACTGCTGTTTTTACAGGTGTTGTATTAAGGGTCAATGTTGCTCCAGCAGAAACTGTAACAGGTTTTCTAAATGACAGAGTAACGGGAATTACATCACCTTTTGAGGCAGCTTTATTGTAAGTATAAGTTCCATCAGTTTTTGTTGATGAAACAGAAGTAAGTATATTTCCCTTATCAATTGAAATTATTTTTCCAGTAGAATCATCTGACTGATTACCTGCTTTGTCTGTCTGGCGGGCAATTACTGTGTACTGACCGTTATCAGAAAGAGTTACTGGAGTTTTATAAGAAGTCCATGATGATCCGCCATCAATAGAATATTCAATAACAGAATCAGTTTCAGTTGTTGATACAGTAATTGTTGCACCTGTTGTTTCATAAATTGTTTTGCTTTCAGACGAAATCACAACAGAAGGAACTTCTGGTTTTGTTGTATCAATAACAATTCCACTGAACGGATTACCGGCAGGAAGAGTTTTTGATGTAAGTACATTTTTTGCAACATCTGAAATAACGGCACTACCTGAAATAAATTCTTTTACGGCAAGTGAAGAAGTATTTTCAGTGTCTTTGATTGTGTAAGTAAACATTATAGTCTTATCACTTGTAACTGTGGCATTTTCAGCATAAACGGCAGCTCCGTTTTTTCCAGAATTAAGTGACAGTTTAAGTTCGTCAGCATTTGTAATCGAAACTTTTTCGTTGAATTCAACAGACATGAAAATTGATTTTTCAGCCTTGTAATAACCGTTTGAGCTGATTGCAGTAACTTTAGAAATTACAGGTGCTTTAGTATCAATCTGAATGTTTCTTCCACCTGCAAGGGATTTTTCAGCTGCAGGGAGAACTGACATTTTAACATCATCCGAACCATCAGACCATGTATTTCCGTTAACCTTAAGACTATTAACATCAAGTCTGTCTATGTCATCATCAGTTTCGACAATATAAGAATAAATATGTTTTGAAGAACCATTTCCATCTTTGTAAACAGCAGTTTTTCCATTGTTCAATTCGAGGACTGGTTTCTGGGCACCACCTGCAAAAGTAATGGATTTATTGAATTCCATAGTAATGAGGATTTCAGAACCAGCTTTATAGCTTCCGTCAGAATTTGCAGAAGAAATACGTGCCCATTCAGGTTTATTACTTTCAATATAGAAACTTGCTGAAGCATTCTTTGTATTTCCGCCCCAGTCCGTAAGGGAAGCTGAAATTGAAGCAGTTGTTGAATTTGATGGAGTAAATTCTCCTGTTACCCATGTTTTTTCTTCATTCATTGTAACAGGAATCTTAACTGATTCATCGAGTCCTGCCCATTTTACAGAAACATCATTAATTCTGCTTACAGAATGCCAGATATCATAAGTATTGTCTCCCCATGTACCGGAAAGTTTTACTTTATCAGTAATTTTATCGTTAGAATCCCGGTTCCATGACTTAAGTGTGAGATTTTCACTATGAAGATCATATTTAACATTATTAACAAAAACACTGTCAATTGTAAGAGAAGGAGCTTCTGTATCACCAGAGAGGGAAAATGCCTTTACAACAGATTCACCGCTTCGGTCTTTTGCAAGGAAAATGAAAAGCTGATTTGAAGCTTTCTTACCGTTTGTGCCATCAATTCCAAAATCAGAGAACAGATTAAATGTTTTTTCAAAATTGACTTCATTCTTCTGTCCCGCATCACGACCAACAGGATAAAGAATATAAAGTTTGTTTCCGTCTGAATCAACTGACTGATCTGCTGCATTCCAAAGGTTTGATTTTGCATCAAGGTAATTAAGCTGTGACGTTTCATGCCCCTGTGCAATTTTTACAACACGAATTGTAGAAATTTCACCATCATCTTTGGCAACACCCTTAATTGTAATGTTGCCCACTTCAGTTCCAAGATCAACGTCACCCGAATCATGACTTGTAATATCAATAGTTGGTGGAGTTGTATCTTTAACGTGGAAATAACGTTTTACAGTTTCTCCGGCAACACCATTTTTGTCTTTAACAGAAATTTCAGCATAAAAGTTACCCTTTTCTGGAGGAGCCTTTAAAACCCATGAATAATAAGGTTCATTTTTTGCAGACAAATCAAAATTCTGAGAAATTACCTGTTTTCCACCTTCATCAAAAACTTTTGCAGTAATAAGCTGAAGTCCGTCATCATCATAAGCCTGCCCCTGAATGTTGTAATTAGGGAAAATTTCAGAATCATCATAATTAAGATTACTTCCAAAATTTGGCACGACCCAAGGTTTATCTGCTTCAGGATAAAGAACAAACCATCCGTGAGCTTTCTTTTCAAATAATTCGTCAGTGCGGTCTGTAGCAATAACGAGAACTCGAACAAGACGTTTACCTGTTCTGTATGCTTCAGCAAGATCTTCTACAGTAAAATCAGCAGACCAGTTACGAAGAATGTTTGGATCTGTTATCTCTTTTCTCGCATAAACAACATCACTTTCTTCTGCTGTCAGGTCATTACCATTATCAAGAATTACTTCAATCTTTTTTGGATTGTCTTCTTCCTGTGAACCTTTTACTGAGAAACTTCCATTGACAAGGCGGTTCAGACATGAATTATCATATAACTTATATTTAGCAAGATTTGAATCTGCATTAGACTTATCAACTTCAAGAGCCGGCTGAAGAACAGTTACGACTGGAGGAGCCTTATCAACAGTAACCTTAATGGAAACTTTTGAATCCTTACTTCCGTTTTTATTTTTATCAAAAGCAGAAATATCAAAACTGTAATCCATAATTGAAGAATCTTCATCAACTTCAATAGGAACCTTAAAAGAGTATCCTTTTGAAACAGGTGTCAGTTCAGCTTCTGCAACTTCACTCCAGTCTGATTCTTCCTGAGTTTTAGAAAACCATTTATCTTCAACAATTTTCCATGTTTTGTGTGTTTCATTACATGTAATTTCAATCTGAGTAACAGCAGTATTATCATCAGCAGAACCAACAATATTAAATCCCTGACGTACACAGGTACCAACTTCAGGATAAGAAATTTTAAGTGAAGGACCTTTAAGGTCAACTTCTTCCCCAAGACCTACACAGCCTGCAAAAAGCAATGCTGCAGCAGAAAATAATCCGGCAATAACTTTATTAATTTTTTTCATATTCTTTCTCTCCATCAATTAGTACCATGCAACATTATAAATATGAGTTGTTAAACCGTATGATGTAGAATAATAATTCTGTGTATAGTTTCCAACTTTACCCATTTCAGAGAACTGACTTACAATTTCATATGAATGCCAGTACCACACTTTTTTATTATTAGTTCCAGACTGAGGTGTATATGCATTTTTACCATATCTCTTATCGAGAGTTGCATCTCTTAAAGGGAATCCTGAGTAAATCGGCATACCACCGGCAGCAGTACCACCTTCGATTGTAATGATATCTTTTCCACCTGATTCGTAATGAATTACAACAGTCTTAAAGATACCTTCAAAACCGTTTTCTGAATCGTCAAAATCAGTTTTTGAAGCAAAAGCTGTTATGTAATCACGGCGCGAAGAATTTAACTGACCGTCACCAGCGATGATAAATCCGCTATAAAGATTTGCACCATTTCCGGTATTAACAGCAGTGAACGAATCTTCAAGATCAGAAGCAGCCGGATTAAAGGCTGTTCCTGCCATCTGTAATGTAGAAGTTCCTGTTACATTGTCAGTATATGTAAGGTTTTCAATTTTCTTTGTATAAACTGAAGAACCAGGAGTTTCACAGTCAACCCTTACACGAACATAACCAGTAGGAGCAATTTTTGCACCGGAATTGTTTGTGTTGTATGCTGTTCCATAAGCTGTGATGTTAGTCAAAGTTCCTGTTGCACCAGGTTCTGAAGCACCCCATCCGTGAGAATATCTGTCAACACGAACTACAGGTTTTGCAACCTTAGCACTCCAGAAGGAATCTGTAATTGCTTCAGTTTTATTTCCTACAGCATCACGGAAACATCCTTCTTCAGCAACAAATTCCCATTCACGGCCGTCTACTAATTCTTCAGGGAAAGTGATAGTTACTACATTTCCGCTTACTACTACAGAATTTGAAGTAACATCAAGAACCTGCTTATGGAAACCGGCTGCTTCAAATGCAGAACGGATATCTGCAACAGTAACAACAGTTCCGTCATTAAGGGTTACAGAATTATCAGTTCCGCTTCCATTACCAAGTCTGAAATCAAGAACATACTTAGTATCTGTATCTGGAACATATTTGCCGTTTTCAAGTTTGAGACCATGAGTAGTTTTAATGTATGGACCAATAGGAAGACCTGTCTGGCTGTGAAGTTTTGCAGATCCGTTTTCTGTAATCATGAGAACTTCTTTTGAAGTAGTATTGTTGTAAACACTGTTAAATTCAGTTTCTGTAAGAACTACAGGAATAAGCCAGTTACCTTTTCTTCTCAAAGTGAGTTTTCCGCTTTCTTTGTAAACATCTTCATTAAATGTAAGTGTTATTACATTGCCGTTAGTTGCAATAACTGTAGGCCTATTAAGTTTTCCGCCTGGAACAAAAGAAGAAAGAATTGGCTGAACTGCATCGATTATGATTCCAGGACGACTTCCGTTGGCTTCAAGTATTGCATCGCAGGCTGTTGCAGATGGTGTATTTCCATAAATATCCTGAACGTTAGTAAGATCGGCTGAAACAACTGTAAGTCCTGAGTAATCATCTCCGCTATTTACAGTATAAACAAAAGACAATGAAGAAGAACCTGTTGTCTGACTTTCAAGTTTAGCAGTTTTTCCAGAATTTTTACTGAACAATGTTAAAGATGCACCAGTACCAGTTGTTTTAACCTTATCATCAAATGAAAGTTTGAATCTAAGGACAGAACCTTCAGGATAAACTCCATCAGGAACTTCACATACAAAATCACTTACTTCAGGGAACAAAGTATCAATAGTAATTGAAACAATATTTGCATTTGGAGAAGTATTTTCTGCAGCATCCTGCTGTTTTGCAGTGAGTTTGTAACTGCCAGTATCAAGAACTACAGGTTCTGTATATTTACTGAAAGAAAGGCCGCCATCAAGGGAATAGAAGGCTGTACCACCAGTTTCAATTCCGATAAGTGTAAGTGTCTGCTTTTTATTATAAGATGCTCCATCTCTGAGTGTTCCTGGTGCCATAGCAAGAACCGGACTCAAAGGTGCAGTTGTATCGATTTTAATTTTAGTGGCAGTTGTAATGTCCTCACCGCTTAGGAGTGTATTTCCACACTTATCAGTAATAAATTTTAAGTCAGAATCAATAAAACAATCAGCTAAATTGTATCCGATTGTAGCATTTGTATCTTCAGCAGTAACTTTATGAGAGAAGAAAATCTGTTTTTCATTGATTCCCTGGAAAGAACAGTCAATTACAGCATCTCCCGCATGAAGTTTTAGAACAGGGTTACCGCTGACAAGAATATTTTCTGTAGCATAAACAATAACATTTATTTCTTTTCCAGTTGAAACGGATGCTTCAATTTTTTCATCACATTTTACATAAACTGATTCAAGTTCAGGCTGAATACCATCAAGAGCTATTGTTTTTGAATCCTGAAGATTTTCACATTCTTTCAGTGTATCGAGGTGGGCATTTCCGCCGTTTGTATCAGTAGTTTCAATTTTACCGCCGTTAAGGATTACTGGAACATTAGGACAATAAAGTTTGGATGATTTTGCTCCTCTAGGTACTTTGAAAGCAAACTTAAGTGTATCGGTTCCGCTTCCAGATTCATAAGAAGCATATTTTGGTGTTGTATCGGCTTCTGAATACTTGATTATAAGCTTTGGAACACCTTGAACTTTAACAGGAGAACTGAAAGTTGCATAAATTGAAATAACATCGTCCAATTTATATGTTCCGTCATTTGAATCTGTAGAAATAGTTTTCAATGCAGGAAGAGCAGTAAGAACAACTGTACGCTGAGCAACTGCAGAATTCTTAAGAAGATCCATTGCATAATATCTGAATTTAAGCTGAGATTCACTTTCTGCAAAACTTTTCAGCTGATCTTGTGTATATGTATAACGGTTTCCTTTTTCAACAAGAGCTTCTTCCGTATTATCAGCTTTTACTCTTGTAATTTTGTAAGAATTTACATCAAGACCAAGACCTGTTTCCTTAGATGCTGTAAATCCGATCGTAAATCCGTTAGTTTTAATTTCTTCTTCTGTATAATCACATACATACATGTCTTCAAGATCCGGTTTGATATCCGGTTCAGAAGTATCACCTTCCAGTTTGTAATCCTGATATACAACATTACCGTCATCATCAGTTACCTGGAATTCAAAGAATTTATTAAGATTCTCAAGTTTGTATTCATTGGATACATCAGGTTCGCCATTAAACATGAAATCCGAAAGAAGATCGAGCTTTAATGTAAAATTCTGTTTTTTCCATGTAGTTTTGTCTGCATTTGAAGAATTTGAAGACATTGTTCCGTCATCTTCCAGTTTGAGATTCCAGATTTTTGTACCGTCTTTTTTTAATGTAAATGAACCTACAGCTGTATTGTCATTTTTTAGGATTTCCTGGGCAGCATTGCGTTTTTCGGCATTTGTATCATAAGCACCGGCAGGTATAAATGCTACTTTAAGGGATTCAGTGCGTTTAGTATCGAGACAATATCCTTCTACTGTAAAACCAGATGTTTCGCCCTCATTAATTTTTGGAATTGTATTTTCTGTTGGCTTTTCTATAAAGAGAATAGGAAAATTGTCATCTGAAATAAGGGCTGGAATAAGAAAAGCTTTTTTTACGTGTTTTTCAGTATTATCCTGGGCAAAAGCAGCAAGATAAAAATCTCCAGGATTTCCACCTGTATCTGCTGAAACAGAACTTATCTGTGAACCTGATACAACAGTTTTTATAAGTCCAAGGGAAACAAGCTGAGATTCAGAATAACCTTTTAACGTATTTTCTTTATCTGAAACTTCACTTCCTGAAATTTCCTTAAATTTTGTTTCATCAATGAGACCTGCATAAACATATTCAAGTTCATCATCATCAAAAAGACCGAGAGTAACGGAACTGTTTACAGGAGCAAGAACGGTCTGAGTATCCTTATCAAGAATTTCCCTGTCGTAATTTGGAATGTCACTTTCAGGATACCAGATAAACCATCCAATATCACGTTTAGCTTCATTACCTTTATGATCTTTTGAATAATACTGAAGCTGAAGATAATGTTTTCCTGAGGCAAGAGCTGGTTTTTGAGCCACAAGCTGTTCATGAGTAACATAAAATTCCGGTGAATAAAGTCCTGACTCAGAAGTTTTTTCCACAGAATCAAGGATTTCATTACCATCTTCATCAAGAATACTAAGACGAACGGTTTCAACACTCATGGCATCATAAATGGAACCATGAACTGTAAATGAAACATTTTGAGGATAATCCACTGAAGAAGAAATATTCAAGTCAAGATTTTCAAGAAACTGTTTATCCTGAAGAACTGTCTGTTTTGAGTTACCGCGGTCAATATACCATGCAAGTCCTTCCGGAGCAGTTTCATCAACAAGAATTGTAATCTGCTGATATGAGTTTAATGATGTATTATTAACTTTATCAATGGCTGCACAATAAATTGTCTTTTCCCCTTCTTCAAGGTTAAGTTCTGCAGCCCATGTATTTTCTGCGTAATTAATTACGGCATTGCAAAGAAATTTTTTAGTAGAAACACCGTTAATATTTGTAACTTCACTGAGCTCAACTTTTTCTACACGTTTGTTATCAGAACATTTACCGGTAAAAGTAATATTTTTAGGGGTATACTGGTTTCGTCCAGGAGTTTCTATTGTAAGTACAGGAGCTTCAACATCAACTTCATCTCCCAGACCTGTAGAACAGGCACCGGCCAGAATTACCATTGACACAATAAGGAATGGGAAAAACAACTTTTTAAAATACATATTACTCTCCAATTTTTAAATATTAATCTTATTATAAGGTATATCGGAGAATTTGTTAATATTAAGTATATTTTTACATATTAGCATTAATAATTTGGGGGAATTTCATTACAATACTTATTTCAGCATCACTTTTTACAGACACAGCCTTACGGATTAAGCACAAATTTTAATTTCTTACCTGTTTTCATATCAGAAAAAGAAATTGCTGTGGCAAAAAATTCCATTTCAGATTCGCTGTTTCTCGACAATGGATTATAAATTCTGTCACCTTTTACAGGATATCCTGCCCATGCCAGATGACATCTTACCTGATGCCTGTAACCGTTTGCAATACTGCAGACTGCTTTTCCTTCTGTTACTGTAATGTTTGTTGTATAAAGCTTATCTCCGCCTTTTTTTTCTGCAGCTCGTCCGCTTAAAGATGTAACAGGCCTTACTTCCCTGCCTTTAGGTCCAAAAGGTCTGAATGAACTTGTAACATGATTCAATTTCTGGTCAAAGACAGGAAATCCTTCAAGGGAAGAACATTCCTTTTTTTCAACAGCAGCAGTATATTCTTTTAAAAACCTTCCCTCTGCCTGTTCCTTCTGAATGTAATCATAAAATTCCTGTGTAACAGCTATAAGCACAAGTCCGCCTGTTTCAGTATCTATGCGGTGAACAAGACCGTACTCTATCTTTTTTTTCCCACAAACATTTTTTATCTGAGGAAAAAGTTCAACAGCCTGAGTCAAAGCACAATCCTCACCATCTTTTAACGGTGCAGTTGCCAGCCCCCGAGGTTTATTGAGAATTACAAATGGTTCATCTTCTGAAGGATTGTGAATAATCTGGATTTTCATGACTTTTGAAAATTATTGTGCAGGACTCTCAAAACTTCCTTAAATCGTCTTGGAACAGGCGCGAGGAATTCAGAATGTTCTTTGCTCCCTGGAAGTCTGATTTTAAGTTTATAGGCATGAAGCATTAATGTTGCATCGTCAAACAAAGTTCCTGTTACAGATCTTCCATAAACACTGTCTCCTAAAACAGGACAGTTAATATATTTCATATGAACTCGTATCTGATGAGTGCGCCCGGTTTTGATTCTTACGCGCATAAGTGTATATGGTCCCCAATACGCAATTACCCTGTACAAAGTAACGGCATGTTTTCCTGAAAGGGTATTTTCAACGGCCTTGAATTTTTTGCGGTCACTTGTAGAACGGGTAATCTGGGTTTCAATTTTTCCTTTACGCTGTTTTGGATGACCTGTACAGATACAGATATAATCTTTTTGAAGCAGATTGTGCTGACGGAACTGAGCCTGAAGCCATTCTTCTGCCTTTTTATTTTTTGCAGTAATTATTACCCCGCTTGTATCTTTATCCAGACGATGAACAATTCCCGGACGTCTCTGTGCCATGATTTCCGATTCAGAACCTTCTTTCAGCTGATAGATTTTGTCCCTGTCCCAATGAAACAATAGTGCATTTACAAGAGTATCTTTCCAGTTACCGGCAGCCGGATGAGTAACCATACCCTGTTCTTTGTTTACAACCGTAACATTTTCATCTTCATAAATAATATTGAGAGGAATGTCCTGGGGTTCAATGTCTTCAGGAATGGCTTCTTCCCATGAAATTTGAATTACATCATTCTGCTTTACTTTTGTACTGAGTTTTACATTCTGATTATTAAGAAGAATTACAGTCTGCTCATTTTTAAGCTGGGATCTGTTGATTTCCTGAGCATTCTGGGCAATATATTTATCGAGACGTTCTTTTTGTGTGTAATCCGATGGTACTTTTAAAATTATTTCCGGCATTTTAACCCTTTTTTATTGAAGTGTAGTTTCCATTTCAGGAAGAAAATATTCTTCAGATTCCTGTTCTTCAAGAGGAATACTGTTATTTTCATCCTGAGATTCATTTTTATTTATTTCAAATTCTTTACTCAGAGGAAGCACAATAAACTCCTGATGAGAAGAAGTAACATTTCTTTTTTTTGCTGAATTTCTGCGGATAATTGAAACTGTCAGGTCAATAAGCCCAAGTCCAACGCAGATCAGTGCAGATGTTGCCATAATATTTTTCTGATCCTGTGTTGTATAACCTGAAGTTGATTTATCAAAAGGATTTGTTAATTTGCCGTATTTATAACCGGAATAAGCCATGGAAGTCCACATTGTAACAAACGGAAGGGAACCAAATGTAATGATTTCAGTCCGCCGCAAGTCCTTTGCCCACTGTGGAAATTCAATATCATCATAATTTGAATTCTGAGCAAAAACTGAAGAGAAAAACATACTTATTACAACAAAAAGAGCTGCAATTTTTTTCATCTGGAGTAATCTCTCTCTCCAAAAATGGCAGTTCCTATCCTTACCATAGTCGAACCTTCTTCAATGGCAGTTTCAAAATCTCCGGACATTCCCATACTCAATTCAGAAAAAGGAATTTCAGGAAATTCTGTCTTTATCTGTTCAAATGCAATGCGGGCTTTTGAAAATGATTGTTCAATAAGTTCCTGGTCATCTGTATTTGGAGCCATTGTCATAATTCCCTTTGGAATAATATGAGGATATTTATTCATTACGCAAAGAGAAACGGCACTTTTCAGGGAGTCATAATCTGCAAACCCGGCTTTTGATTCCTCACCTGTATGAAGTTCAAACAAAACTTCAACTTTTTTTTCGATTTTAGCACACTGCTTTTCAATTTCGTCCATTAATTCAATGCGGTCAACAGACTGAATGCAGGAAGCTATTTTTACGGCTTCTTTTACTTTATTTCGCTGAAGGGAGCCGATAATGTGAAGTTCACTTGCATATCCTTTAGAATCAAGTTCATTGAATTTAGCAGAAGCTTCCTGAACGCGATTTTCACCAAAAACTGTCTGCCCGGCTTCAATAGCTTCTATTACACTTTCTGCAGGATGAAATTTGCTTACGGCGCACAATTTTACAGAATTTTCTTTCCGACCATATTTAATTTCAGCCTGACGTATTTTTTTGAGAATTGACTCAAGATTTTCTTTAACACTCATAATTCAGGATTCCAGTTTATCACAAAGCAGCAAGAGTTTATCAACGCTAAGGTTTTCGGCTCTTTCTGAAGGTGAAATTTCAGCAGCGCAAAGAGCCTTATCAGCAGTTTCAGCCCCACAGAATTTAACAAGATTGTTACGGATTGTCTTTCTGCGGCTTGCAAAAAGGTCACGTATCATTTTCATGAATCTGGAAGGATTTTTACATCGGGGAAAATCTTCCCTTTTTGTCATAACCATCGCCCTGCTTGCAACATTTGGAACAGGCCAGAAAGAACCGCCAGCCAGATCCATTACAGATTTTACATTATATGCCCACTGACAAAGTACAGAAAAAGAAGAATAATTTTCTGTTCCTGGCTGGGCTGCCATTCTCAACCCTACTTCTTTTTGAATTGTTACAACCATTTTATCAAAACGCACACCTTCGTTAATTGTGTCTGCAATAATTGTAGCTGCAACATTGTATGGCAGGTTTCCAAAAAAATATCTGGCTGGTCCATTTTCTTTATAATATTTAGTCCATGTTTTAAGAACATCACCTTCAACCAGGTCAAATTTGCCCTTTTCTGTGTATTCTTCAAAAAACTCACGGACAAATCTTGCAAAACCGTGATCAATTTCGTAAGCAGTTACTTTTGCACCTCTTTGAAGAAGTTCCTCTGTCATTGAGCCAAGTCCTGGTCCTACTTCCCAGACTGTAGCATTTTCTCCCATTTCAAGAGCATCGACAATTTTTCTGCGGGCATCTCCGTTTACAAGAAAATTCTGCCCGAATTTTTTCTGCATGCACATTCCCTGCTCATCTAAAAATTTTTTGAGTTCAACAGGCGAATTGTAATCTGGATGCTGCATCATATTAAAAATCCTTAAGTTAAAAATTAATCGATGGGAATCCTGCAAAGAAGGAAACCATTACTTTTATAATTTCGTATATTAAATTAATAATACCATTAAAAAGCGGATTTAGAAAAGGCAACATAAGATTCATAAGGATAAAACTTAAGCCGCAATAAATAAAAACTGTAACAAGAGGAGAAATAACCACACTGGCAATAATTCCTGCAGGTATTATTCTGGAAAACATGACTGCACTGACAGGAAGTGTCATAATCTGAGCCCCCAGTCCTGTACAAAAATTATTTGTAATATATGGGAAAAGTCTTCTTGAGAAAAAGTTTTTTACATGAGGTGTAATGATAAGAATTCCTGCCAGGGCAAAATAACTTAAAAGGAATGCACTTTCAAAAAGATGTGCTGGAAAAAAGAATGCCTGCACAAGGAAACTAAAACACAAAATATCCAGTTGTTCAGGCTTTGCCATTCTGAACAGATTCACAATGAACATTACAAGAGAGCAGATCAATGCCCTGATTAAAGATGGAGAACCTCCCGCAAACCATACAAAAAAAAGTACAGCCCCCAGCTGTATTCCGGAAGCCAGACGCCTTGTTGTTATTTTCTGTCCGAATAGAAGTGCAATTCCTCCAAAAAGTGAAAGATGCATACCGGAAAGTGCTATGATATGGGCTAATCCTGAATTAATGAAACCATCACTTACTGTTTTTTCTGTATATTCACGGGAACCTGACAAAAGTGCAAGTAAAAAACCTCCGGCATTTCCCCATCCGTACATCAACCTCTTGAACTGAAGGCGGCAAAGGCCGCGGATTTTCTGAACACTTCCCCACAATGTATTATCAAATCCTAAAAAATCAACCTGCTGTGCAAAAAATACCTGGTCATTTTTATTTTTAAAAAATCTGCCGTTACAGATAAGATTTGATCCGTTTTCGATTAAAACAGCCTTATGACCTGCGCCTTCATTTACTGAAGTATAAAGTTTTCCAGGATAGTGTTTTTCAACAATGGCGCATGGAATATAAACCGAAATTATACCGGTGGACTCACTTGTTTGACTGTTTGAATTTACGATATTGCATAAAAAAAGTGCCTTATATGTACCATCTTTAAAACTTGATTTCACAGGA
Organism: Treponema sp.; assembly: GCA_045597415.1. Taxonomy (GTDB): domain Bacteria; phylum Spirochaetota; class Spirochaetia; order Treponematales; family Treponemataceae; genus Treponema_D. The sequence continues at coordinate 45,179 of JAZLKD010000028.1, forward strand.
TTTGAAATAATTTTTCCGGAAATACTGTTTATTTTAGATGTTTCAACAAGGCACTTAAGACCTGAATCTGAAGTCAGTCCAAAAAAAGGAATATAAATTATAAATGCACAAATAATTGCCGCAATTCTTACCATCTAAGTTTTGAGAGGGCGTCACGACTTGCTGTAATGACCTCCTCTGGATAACTTAAATAAGTAACATACAGCAGGTTGTCAAAGCTTGTCTTATCCCCCAGAGCTCCAAGGTTATTGATAACAGCCAGAACAACGTTCTTTGGTGGCATCTTGTTCTGCTCAACATTTCTGTTCATGTAAGCAAGGTAATCTGAAAGAGCATGAGCGGCTTCTATAGAACCGGAACCTGCAGTACAGTCAATTACCTGAATCAGCTGTTCTGCAGAAAGGACATTGCTTTCAAATTCAAGACGGGCGATTGAAAAGAATTTCACTATGAGACTGGAAGCTCTTGACCACTTATTATCCGAAAGGATTTTTAATGACATAAGCTGATAATTAATTTCATCAGATGAAAATTCATTTTTTATCTCCCTATTATGTATAGCCTGAGAAAGTGAATTTTCTGCGATTTCTGAGATAAAAATCTGATTATTTTTACTTTTTTCCTTCAAAAGTGACAAAAATCTGTAATTATCATCAATTTTTGATCTTGAAATTACTTTTACAACTTCTGCAACATTGTTCTGACTGAGAAGCACAAGATTTTCCTGGGTTTCCTCTTTTGCGTCCGGCCATTTATTCAAGTTCCATCCTTCGTACAAAATCTCAAAAGACTCACTGTTTCCGATTTTTCCAGCACAATTAATTGCAGCCTTCAATGAAAAATTATTACCCGATTCAGAAGACTTCCTCAAATAATCATTAATTGTTTTAATTACACCGGAATTATTATTGACATTGAAAGAAGGAATTTTATCAAGAATAGTAATTTTAACGTTATCATCACTGAACTGCTCAAAAATTTTCATCAGTTTCTGTGCAGAACCGTCATTCAATTCCTGTGAAGAAAAACCATCTTTAGGAAGTGCAAGAATAGCGGCAACAGCAAGAGGAGCAAGTTCCCTTTCATTATCAAGTAAAGGTTTATTTAAAAGGACAAAATCAAGAGCAATTTGTGCCAGATGACCATTATCAGTTCCACTTGATTCTCTTACAGCCGATGTTTTTTCACTTAAATTTCCCCGGATAAATTTTTTATGAGCTTCACTTGTACCTGAATATAAAAATTCCGCAGAAAGCAGCAGGGCAAAAGTCAACAAAAATATTTTTTTCATAACGTTATCCTTTTTTATTATGGCTATGTCCGTAAACAAATGGTTTTTATAAACTTAATTATAGTCTGTCATCAAAGCAAAAACAACATAAAAAAAAAGTCTGCTCCACCATATCAAGGTAAAGCAGACTTTGATTTAATTCAGAATTTTTTTAGAAAACTATTCCATCATTCTCTTAAGGTCACTGAAACTTACTTCACTGTTAAGTTCCTGAACTGCAGCTTCTCCAGTAAGAATCTTAAAGAAGAATTCTGCAATATTTGGAAGAGTAAGTTCTTCTGTTTTAGAACCGTCTTCTTTTGTAAGAGTATAATTTTTAAGAATCTGTGATCCAAGGGAACCGGCTCCAATTACAAAATGGTTTTCAAGTTTTTCAAGATCAAGCATATCAGCAGCAAGAACACGTGAAGCAATTGAATAACTGTTAATGATTGTATTTGCTCCGATTCCTGTCTGGTCTGCTGTGTCTGAAAGAACGTTTCGCTGACCATCACTTGTATAATCCATTTTAATTTTTCCCGATGTTTCAGACTGTGGTTCACCTTTATAAAGATGTCCAAGATCTGCAAGTGCAAGGTTCCACAATTCAGTACCAGGAAGTGGAGAAATTGGTTCTACAGAGAATGCTGAAGGATAAAGAAGGTAATTAATACCACCCATATTTACTTCAGGACCGTGGAATGTTCCAACAATTGAGTTAGAAAGTGTAATTTTTTTAGTTCCAAATACACCACCAAGAACGATACAGTTTTCAAGGAAAACTTCTGCACCAAAAATGCTTCCTGCTACAAAACAGTTCTTAAGTTTTACAGTCAGACCATTAATGTCAGCACCGAAAATTGCTCTTCCGTTTGTAATAAAAGCATTTACAGCATCTGCACTGCACACAGCCTTATTAAAAATTACAAGATCCTTACAGTCATTTTTAATATGAAGTTCACGGTTTGTATAAACAGCACTTTTGAATGTTGCAGGACCGTTTTCAATTTCGATGGTATTACCAAAAACACCGCCTTCAATTACAACATTTCCCTGAAGTTTAAGGTTTCTGTTCAACTCTGCAACTTTCTGAGGAAGAATGCTTGTCTGTACAATATTATCTTTAAGTACCGCAAGGTTATCACCAAAACGGATTTCTTTCATTTCGTTCATATTTTTTAACTCCTACAAAGTTTTAACGTTATTTTCTTTCCACATTTTCATGATCATGTCATACACTCTCTGCTGCTCTTCTGAAGCGTCGTTGCCACGGTTTTCCTGAGCAATTGTAAGAAAGCTCTGTTCGATCATTTTGCCTTCATATTCATCTAAATCCTTAAAATTATCAGCACCAGTTGATTTTACATACTGCTGAACAGTATTTAAAATCTGATCCCGGTTTTCTGCATTTTGTGAACAGATTGTAGATGTTGCTGTAGATTCATCAGCAATGTTTTTTGCTTCTGAAAAAACAACCGGCAGATATGAAACAGTGTTTTCATCAACCTGAATATTTTCAGAGTAGTTTTCAACATCCCTGAGATACTGCTGTGTTTTCATAGCAGAATTAGTCATAACTGCAATAACTTTTGAAACCTGGTTTCTCAGACGTGCAATCGTAGACATATTGCTTGTATTTGCAGTGTCTTTTGTTTCATGAAGTGAAAAAGCACCTTCTGTAATGTATGGATTCTTAATAAGCTTAGTTCGCGCATTAGAAAGAATGAAAGAAGCCTTATCAAGGGCAAGCACACGTTTACGGCAATCTTCATCGAGAGTGTCAAAAACCTGTTTATAATGTCTCTTGAGACGGTTAATATCATCAGCCATACGGGCATGCTTCTGCTGAATGTCTTTTGCAAGTTCAAATACAAGAGCAGCTTTTGCCTGAAGAGCACTTCTGTTTTCAGACATCTGAGTTGTAATTTCTGATCCAATAAGACGGTAAAAACCATTTGTTATGGAATTGGAAATACGTTCACTGTTTTGTCTGATGGAATTGAGCTGAGAAGTCTTCATTCCAACTACAGCACTTGTAAGAAAGTCAACGTTATTTGCATGATTTCCTACACTGCTGTCAAAAGGATCTGTATCAACGTGAATCTGAATATCAACTGGAACCTGTTCATCAATTGTTGCATAACCAGTGGTAGAGCCACCGCTTTGACTTGCAGGATAGTGTACAGAAACGGCCTGTGTATAATGAACGTGAACATATTCACGGTAAGAACGTGTATATCCCATTAATTGCCTCCGTTATAGAGAGAAACAATCTGATTTACAACACGTTCATCAAGACCTGAATTGTTAACAAGCTTCATGAATTCGTTTTTAATTTCAGTCTGTTCTGCTCCGCTTGAAGGAGTATCAATAATGTTTTCCATGTTCATCATTACAGTATTTGTAATGAGTGTCTTAGGAATATTACCGATTCCGTCAGAAACGAAAAGATTATTAACAACACTGTCAGCTGATACAGGAGATTTTTCTTCAGTATAAACTACAGGAATGCTGGCATTTGTATTCTGTGGAACAACTGTTGGTCTGAGAACAGAATCAAGTTGTTTTGCATAGAACTGTGTACCATAAACATTCTGAGTCATGTTATCGATTGCCCTGCCGGCTTTAGCTTTAATTCTGGCAGAAAACATCATCTGATTAACATTCTGAGAGTCTTTTGAATAAACAAGTGCTGCAGGTGCGTCTTTTACATAACGTTTTGTAAGACTCTTTTTAAAGTCTCCAAGCTGCATTGCATATTTATCAAGAGCACGAATGCGGTTTTCAAGAGCCTTATCAAGGCCATGGAAGATTTTTCCGTATTCTCTCTTTAAACGCTGATAATCGCTATTCATTCGTGTCTGAGTCTGTGCCAGAGTTTTAGCAAATTCCATAAGAAGAATCATCTTGCTGGACATTTGACTGAAATATCCGGCAGCCTTCTGACTTACCTGAGACTGAATGAGTACATGGAAACCTGTAGAAACGTTTCTACAGATATTGTCAGCAGCAACCTGTTCACTTTCGATTACTGCCTGTTCCATGGCAACAACGGCTGCAGTAGTCTGACGTACATGTCCGGTTACCTGAGCCAATGAGTTTGCCATTGGGTCTGTATCAACAGTAAATGAAAAAGATCCGTAATTTGCCATTAGTTACCACCTTCAATTGAAACTGTACCACCATTCTCTTCAACAACTTTTGCAATCTGGGAAGCTGTTTCTTCATCAGTGTCTGTAATAAGTTCCTGAGGACAATTTTCAACAACGGCTCGTGCATCATCTTCACTTGCACCGAGATTTACCAGAGTCTGAATGAGATTATCTTCCATTCCTTCTTCTACAGATTCAAGTGTCACAGTGAAAGTGTTTGATTCATTGTCTTCGCCTTCATCTTCGTCATCAAAATCTTCATCGTCAATGTCTTCATCATCGTTTTCTTCACTTTCATCACTGTCAAAGTCGTCATCTCCACTTTCTTCGTCATCAAAATCATCTGATTCCGGAGCTGGAGCTGGTTGGTCATTTTCCACAGCAGGTGCTGCAGTTGTATCTGTTGCAGAAGGTTCAGGAGTTTCTTCAGAAGAATTTTCTTCCTGTGTCTGCATCTGAACTGTTTCCTGTGCTGCATTTTCAGCTGCTGCAACTGCTTCCTGAGTAATTTCTTCAAGAGACTGAAGGTTTGTAGCAACCTGTCTGTTAAGGTCAATATCAAGATCCTGCATCATTTCAGGCATTGTAGTTGGGAGAGGAGGAACTACAGCATTGTTAGCAAAATAAGGACTTACGCCAACCAGCTGCTTTTTACGTGGATCCAGGTTCTGAACATTGCTCATAGAAACAGCCATATCATGAGATTCACCATCACGCAGAGAAGCTTCATAGTATTCTACATGAGCAAATCTTTCTTTACTGTCATTAATGTCTTCCTGAATACGGTCCATGAATTCTGCAAACTGTTCCTGCTGTGCATTACACTGGTTTGCCTGAACTTCAAATCCAGCAATCATTTCTTCCTGAGCATCTTCTGCTTCAACTTTTGCACTTGCACCAACGCCCTGGGAATCAAGCATTTCCTGAGTTTTCATCAGTGATTTATAAGTTGTAGCTGAACTTGAATAATCTGCAAATGCTTCACGCATATGAGTAATAAGTTCATCAGCAGTCTTACGGTTATCACGGAAATAAGCACCAGTTTCAGAAGTCCATTTTTCAAGATATTCACGTTTCTGGTCTTCGATGTTGTTGTAAATCTTAAGGCGTTCAATGCGGTTTTCTTCCATTAGATTCTGGATAACAGGCATAAGAACTTCTTCATCAACCTGATGCATACCGAATGGCATAGATGTACGAGAGCCGTCTTCAGCAACCCAGTTGTCAGAAATAAGATCGTATTTAACACGAGAACCCTGTTTAAGTTCAAATGGTTTGTAATCGTTTACAGAAGTCTGATAGTCAAAGTTTGCCTGACGGATTCTTTCGATTTCTTCTGCTTCAATTGAAGGAGAATACTGATTGTATGAAGATTTAAGTACATTTTCAAAAATCTTTGATGTATAGTTAAGAAGTTTTGAAGCACCTGAAGATTTTGTATTTGTCAAAAGCTGAACTGTTTCTGCAAGCTGAACCATAAGCTTTTTCATGTATTCAGCATTGTCGCCGTCACCAGAGTTTTTAATCTGGTTTTTCATTGAATTGAGGGATGCAAAATTTTCAAGTTTAGAATCAAAATCATCAATATCAAATACATTTACAACAGGCTTGTTGTTTGTATCCTGTGTGGCATATTCTTCAACAAAAGTTTCTTCAGAGCTTTTTGGCTTGATGATTGGAAGTGAAACAGAAATCTTTTCGTTGTCGTTAAGAAGATAACTGATAGAACGGACCTGGCGGTCAATATTTCCAACATAATCGTGAAGCGTTACGTTCTGAACTGAAGTTGAATAGTTAGATGTATCTACTTCCTCCGGCATTTCGTTGCCTTCAACAATAGGCATTTTTTCCATACCAGACTGAAGTTTATCAAGGGCTTCAGAGAATTCTTTCGGCTGATTAAGAACTGTAAGCTGGAAGTTTGTTTCATCTACTTTGCGAGTATGATCAATGAGGAAAGATTTTCCTTCAAAAGGAACGCGTGTTGCAACAGGAACATAACAAACACCAATTTTATTAACACCATAATCACGGCGGATATTGCGGTATTTTTCATCCTGATTTACAAGTTCCTGATCAAGTTCAACGATAAGCTGATCCTGTTTTTTCTTCATCATCCAGAAAATGAGAAGAGGAATACCTAAAAGCCAGCACAATGCCCACATGAGGATTTTGTACAGGTTTGATTTACGTTCAGCTTCTGCTTTCTGAACTTTAAGGTCTTCAATATTCTGTTCGATGAATTTTTCTTCACCGACGATTTTTTCAGCTGCTTTTTTATAATAATCAAACAAAACTTTTGCCTGATCCTGATAAATGTTTGAAGAATCTTCAAATACTTTTCCAGTCATTTATATTTCTCCTAGTATAAATAATTTAGTAAATTGCCTTTCGCTGTTTAATAAGAATCTGAATTTCAGAAACTTTGCTCATTGCATTGGCATTGCTTGCTTCTGCAGATGTAAAAATCGGATCAACTGAAATCTGAGTCAAAGCCATATTGATTCTGTTTTCAATATCAACTGCCATAGGATTTTTTGAAGGTGAAAGGTATCTCAAATCGTTTGAAATATTTTCAACCTGCTGTTTAAAGACATTGTGATTTTCACCAAGTGATGAACACTGAATTGAAAGCATCTGTGCACGCTGACGGATTTCATCCATTACTGCCCTCATCTGCTTCTGTTCACCGGCAACTGCAGAAATTTGAGTTGTTACAAGTGAGCCGCCAAGAATTGAAAGAAGGAAAATAAAGAAGAAAACAGCCTGAATCATCAAAGGCCAGAAAAGACTTTCAAATGCACCGTTAAATACTGCTATTGCAAGAATGATTGAAATAAGGACGAAAAGAAGGATTGAAATTCCATAAAGTCCGCCGGAAATGAAAATTCCGCCTGTATCGTCGGAATCAGAAGGAGGAAACATGATTGGAACGAAAATCATAAGATAAGCAGCAAGAACACTGATCCACATGTAGGTTCTGCGCCACGATTCTTCTTCTGGAATATCAGCAGTCGGTCCAAATGCGTATGCACATCCGATTACAGCCAGACCAAAAATAAGAATCATAAATTTAAAAATATTGAAACCTTTTACTGTCATTTAAATATCTCCTTTTAATATTATTAAAAATTTAGGAGTTTCAATAAAAAAACTGAAACTCCTTTTAATTACATAAGTTTGTTTCCGCAGGTTGGACAGAATCTTACTCCCGGTGTAACAACAGTGCCACATTTTGAACAGTTGTTTCCACCGCCCTGAGGTGCAGCTGCCTGAAGCATTGTTCCACAGCTTACACAACGTTTTGCAGTCTGTGAGTTATCTGCACCACATGCAGGACAAGGATTGTATGGATCGCCGCAGAATGGACAGAAACGTGATGAAGTTGAATATTTTTTTGCACAGTTAGAACAGAAAACTTCCGCACGCTGAGAAATATTTGCTGTCCCAGGGGCACCTGCCATACCGCCCTGAGGAACACCACCCATCTGATACTGTCCTGGATTTGGAGCAGACATCATTGCTCCACCCATTCCACCGCCACCGTTTCCGAAAGCACCTGTCATCATGGCAACACCCATAATTCCACTCATGCCACTGCCGGAAGACTGGTTAATTGCATTATTTGACATTTCAAATGCCTGTTTCTGCTGCCAGCTGTAACCTGCAATAGCCTGAGCTGAACGGTCTGAGAGAGCTTCAGCAATTTTCTGGCCGTCTGGTGTAGAAGTATCAAGGTCAACGCTTGTAATGTAAAAATTTGGAAGAAGGAAACCATACTGTTCCCAGAATTCTTTAAGTGGCTGTTCAATAAATTTTGAAAGTTCATCAAGATGTGCAGCTATTGTATTGATACCTACTCGGTTAGCCTGCATGTATGCATTGATTGTACTGTTTGTCTTTGTAATCATCGGACCTTTAAAATGATCTGACAAATCACGAGCTGTAAATGAAGTGAGTGTTCCTACAAGCTGAACAAGGAATTTTTCAGCATCCATGACTTTAAGGCCATAACGTCCCTGAGAAACGAGAGGAATCATCTGACCGTAATCAGGATCCATAATTCTCATTGGAGTTGTTTTCCAGTCAATAGTCAAAGGAGCGGCTTTATTGACAAACCATACTTCTGCTTTAAAAGGATTGTTACCTCCAAAAGGAATTCCAAAAAGACTTCTCAACAACGGAAGATTTTCTGTACTGAGAGAGTGTTTCCCAGGACCGAATTTTCCCATTATTTGTCCTTTTGAAAAGAACACGGCTTCCTGTGATTCACGGACAATAAGCTGTGTTTTTGTACTGAGATTTTCTTCCGGAAACTTCCATGCGAAAATGTCATTAGAATTTGGTTGCCATTCAACAACGTCAATAAACGCCATAATACTTTCTCCTTATATGGTCAAATAACTGAATATATTTTGAAAAACTTTTTTTACTTTTTTTTATTCTACAACACATTTTCAATAACACAACAGGAAAAAATTGCTTTAATACTCTCTTTTTTATGGTAGTTTTGCTTTATGAAATCGACACTTTTTTTGGAGCTTATTTTTTTATTCATGACTGAAGAAATCAAAATTTATGATTTAATATTGTCTGAAAATTCAATAAAATAAAGGCATGAAAGTTGAAAATACAATAGTTTTATACAAATTAATCAGGCGTTCCGTAATTTTTCTTTCCCTACTCATCTGCGCCTGGCTTCTTTTGTTTTTAATGGGCAATTTTCAGCTTTTTATGGATTCGACTCAACGGACATTACTTACACTTACAAGCTGCATCGGAATCGTACACGCTTTTTTCAGCTTTATTGCCGTTATCGTTTCCATATTTTTATACATTCAGCAGCATAGTAAAGGTATTTTCATTCAGACTGCAATTTTCTTTTTATTGGGGCTTTTTTCTTCAGCAGTCCTGATATTTTCTTCAGCAATTAATTTAGTATCACAGGGTATTTAAATGACATCAATCAAAATTCCTTCAGAATTAAAAAAAATGAATTCTCTCTTTGAAGCAGCCGGCTTTAAAGCTTATCTTGTGGGAGGAGCTGTAAGAGATGTAATTTTGGGAAAGGAAGCCCACGACTGGGATGTAACTACAGATGCAACTCCTGAAGATGTAATGAAAATTTTTCATAAAGTAATTCCAACAGGAATAGACCACGGAACTGTAACTGTACATATTCTTGGAAAAGAAATTGAAGTAACAACTTTCCGCAGCGAAAAAGGATATTCTGACGGACGACATCCTGATTCCATTGAATATACTTCAGATATTAATGAAGATTTAAGCAGAAGAGACCTGACAATCAATGCAATAGCAGCAAATCTTAAAGACGGGAAAATCACGGATCCTTTCGAAGGCCAAAAAGACATTAAGAACAAAATCATCCGCACTGTTGGAAAAGCTTATGACAGATTTATGGAAGACGGACTGAGACCTATCCGTGCATTAAGATTCAGTGCACAGCTGGGATTTGAAATTGAAAAAGAAACCTTTGAAGCCATCAGCAACAAAGATGTACAGGCAAAAATTTCATCCATAAGTTTAGAAAGATTCAGGGATGAATTCTGCAAAATGATGACAACAAAATATCCAAGTAAAGGTATCATCAACATGGAAAATACCGGAATACTAAAAATGTTCATTCCTGAACTTTCAGAATGCCGGGGTGTTCTTCAGGCTGATGCCAGAGGTTATCATGTATTTGATGTTTTTGACCACAATATCTATGCCTGTGACGGTGCACCCCAGGACAATCTTATTGTACGAATTGCAGCCCTTTTTCATGATATCGGCAAAAAGGATACCAGAAAAACCGTAGAAGAAATGGGTGTTGAAATCACTCATTTTTACCGCCACGAAACTTTCTCTGCCCAGAAAGCAAAAACAATTATGACCCGCCTTAAATTCAGTAATGCCCAGACTGATAAAGTAGAACATCTCATTAAAGAACACATGTTCCACTATGAAGAAAACTGGGGAGATGCCGCCATAAGAAAGTTCATTATAAAAGTAGGAATTGAAAACATTAATGACCTTTTTGACCTGCGTTATGCTGATATGTACGGAAAATATAATAAGAAAGTTGATCCTTTCAGCCCTGCCTGTCTACTTTTGAATACATTCTCTGACAGAATTAAAGAAGTTTATTCCCAACAGACAGCACTTAGCATTAAAGACCTGGCCATAAACGGCAAAGACCTGATACAGGCTGGAATCAAACCTGGTCCAAAACTGGGACAGATACTCGATGAGCTTTTTCAGTGTGTTGTAGAAGATCCTGCAATGAACCAGCGGGAAACTCTCCTTAACTGTGCCCTTAAAATCAATGAACGGTAAAATCCGATGAATATTGTTTTCTACTCTACCTGCTCAAATATTTACGAAGACTCTTCTGTCCAGTATTTTTCTTTTCCACAATGCAGTAAGTTCTGGGAGAAAAGCCGGGTTTTAAAAGACAATAAAATCACTGTCGTAACTCAAAAACCAGGAATGTTTTTAATTGATCTTGAAAACGGTGAACTTAAAGATAAAGCTTCAGGCGTAGAATATATTGTCACAGAACTTGTAAATGAAAGAGACATTGCCGAATTGATTTGTGAACTTAATCCTGATCTTGTAATAGCAGCATCTTTCTGGGTTAGGCCTTTTGACTGGCTCAGCGTAAAAGATTCCATGGTTGCAGATTATCTTATCAAAATGGGAATAAAAACGGTCTGCCACAAACTTTCCACTGTAATCGACTGCTTTGACAAATGGAGAACACACAACCTTCTTGAAAAACTGGGTTTTAACGTGGCAAAAGCCGTTTATGTCCACCATGAACTTTACATGAACTCTGGAAACAGACGTGAACTTACGACAAATGTTTACCGTGACAGTGTTCTTATGCAGATAAAACAGTTAAAGTTTCCTGTAATAATTAAGGATACAACAGGACTTTCAAGTTTCGGCATGGACAAAGTGGATACATTCTCACAGGTTGAAACAATCTTAAAAAGCAAAAGATTTACTTCTGACAGAATCGTTGAAGAATACATTGAAGGTGAACAGTTTGGAACTGAAATACACGGAAAAGACGGCAATTACAGAATATTTGATCCATTTTTCATCAGCACTAACCAGTATGGCATTACAAGTCCCAAACAGAATGTTAAATTCGGCCCCTTAACAGGCAGCAGATACAAAGTTGAAGAATTAAAAAAACTACTCCTCACCCTTGCAAAAAAAGCGGAATTTAACGGAATTGCACAGGTGGACCTGATTTTTGACGGTGAAAAATGGTTTATCGTCGAAATTAATCCCCGCCTTTCAGGAATGAGCCAGCTTTATGCCCTTACAACTGATTCAACGATTTACGACAATATATACACAGCTGCCACAATTACAGACTCAGACATTAATGTAAAATCAAAATATGCACTGGATATTAAATTCCCGCTGGTAGAAGATTCTGTATTTGAACAGCTAAAAAACGCCTCAGCAGTAAAATTCATTCAGAAAACAATAAATCCTGCAGCACGTCAGATACGTGAAGCAGGATTTACACAGATTATTGCAGGCTGCTGTGACTCATTGAATGAATTAAAAAAACAGTATCTTGAAATAAAACCTTTGATTCCTGAAGAAGAACAGAAGGTCTGTGAATCATACCTTGCCACTTTTCTTCCAGAACAATCAGATTCAATTATCAAATAAATCAGATTTTCATGTTCATTACATCACGAACTTCTTCAAGGGTTTTCTGAGCCATTTCACGGGCCTGGAGAACACCTTCGTTAAGAACCTGACGGATGTAATCCATATTGTTTTCCAGTTCAGCACGTTTTGCACGCAACGGACGAAGTTCTTCATTAAGGGCTTCTGTAAGCGTATTTTTAAGCATTCCACCGCCGCCTTCTCCAATACGTTCAGCGATTGCTTCAGGTTCATCTCCAGTACAAAGGCTGATAAGGCGCAGAAGATTTGCAACTTCAGGACGGTTTACAGGATCATAAGTAATGCGTCGTTCCTGGTCAGTTTTTGCCTTTTTAATTGCCTTAGCAGTTTCATCTTCAGTAGCACAAAGCATGATTGTGTTGCCCAGGGATTTTGACATTTTTGCAGTTCCATCCAGCCCCATAATCATAGGAGTTTTTGACAGAAGTGCGTGTGGTTCAGGAAAAACAGGATCTTTTCCCTTGCAGAATTTATTGTTAAAGCGTCGCGCAATAAGTCGTGCAACTTCAAGATGCGGCAGCTGGTCTTTTCCAACAGGAACAACATTTCCCTTACAGAAAAGAATATCTACAGCCTGATGTACCGGATAAGTAAGCATGCCTGCATTAACAGATTTCATGCCGGATTTTATGATTTCATCTTTTACAGTAGGATTTCGGTCAAGTTCAGCGCTTGATACAAGAGTCAAAAAAGGAACCATGAGCTGGTTTGCTTCAGGAATATGGGAATGAGGATAAATGCAAACATTTTTTCCAGGTTCAATTCCTGCAGCAAGATAATCGATTACAAGCTGTTTTGTATTTTCAGAAATTTTATCAAATGCATCGTGATCAGTAAGAACCTGATAGTCAGCAATAAGAATCATAGTTGGAACACCAAGTTTTGAAAGACGGACCCGGTTTTTGAGGGATCCGAAATAATGTCCGATATGAAGTCTTCCAGTAGGACGGTCACCTGTCAAAACCCTGTATTTCTGTGGATTTACTTTAATGTCTTCTTCAATTTTAGCACTCTGTCTCATTGCTTCTGCAAGAATTTTATCTGCATTAGTTTCAAGTTCTTCAGTCATTTTTAATTCCTTTTTGACTTATTATTATTCAGTATTATATCAAATTTCATTATACTTATGCAAAACATAAGAATCTGGAGACTAAAATGAAAGTTTTACTTGTAAATGGAAGCCGCCGCGAATCAGGCTGTACTTTCACTGCATTAAGCATCATTGCAAAAGAACTTGAAAAAAATGGAATTAAAACTGTGATTTTCAACGCAGGAAAAAAAGTTTTTGACGGACAGCTGACTGAGGCTGTTGAAGAAGCTGTTTCTCTTGTTAAAGAATGTGATGGTTTTATTGCAGGTTCTCCTGTATATTATGCAAGTCCAAGCGGAGAAATTATCAGTTTTATGGACCGGCTTTTTGGAATGTCTGAGGGCGAACTTAAATTCAAGCCTGCTGCAGCCGTAAGTTCATGCCGACGTGCCGGAAACACTGCCTGTCTTGATGTCCTTAACAAATATTTTACATATAACTGTATGCCAGTTGTTTCCAGCCGCTACTGGAATGAAGTTCACGGAAAAACTCCTGAAGACGTTCTCAACGATAAAGAAGGCTGTCAGATTATGGAAATCCTTGCGCAAAACATGGCATGGATTTTAAAATCAATTGATGCCGGAAAAAAAGCAGGTATTCCACAGCCTCAGGCAGCAGAAAAAACATTTACAAATTTCATCAGATAAAGGATATTCCCGCTGACTATGTCCAGTAATCCGTCAATTAAAAAATTTGAAACTTTTCTCGATCAGTACCTCAACTTTGAAAAAACACCTGTAAAGAATATTTTCTGGCTAGAAACCATGAAATATTTCTGCACCCTTGCACATCATCCTGAAAATTCTGCACCCTGTTTCCACGTTGCAGGAAGCAAAGGCAAAGGTTCAATTTCCAAATTCCTTGTTTCAATCCTTGAAGAGGCCGGTTTCAAAACAGGAATGTACACTTCTCCTCACATCCTGGATTTTATTGAAAGAGTTTCAGGCGGAATCAGTCAGTTTGATGATCAAATCTACGAAAAATCTGTAGATGAAATCATGAATCTTTTAAAAGACATTCACACAACGCAGCTGCCCGGAGAGCGCCCTGTTACATGGTTTGAACTTGTTACTTTATTTGGCTTTATAGTTTTCAGGCAGGCAAAGGTTGATTATTCTGTCTATGAAACAGGTCTTGGCGGCCGTCTTGATTCAACAAATGTTGTAACTCCTTTATGTTCCTGCATCGGTCCCATTGAACTTGAACACACTGAGTTCCTCGGTGATACAGTAGAAAAAATTGCATTTGAAAAAGGCGGTATAATCAAGGAAAATGGTAAGGCTGTTATTGCAAAACAGATTCCTTCAGTGCGAAAAGTTTTTGAAGAAATTGCAGCAGAAAAAAATGCAGAGATTCATTTTGTTGATGACCTTATGGAAGATCTTGCTTACAGGATTAAAAATGACGGAACAGGTTTGATGAACGTAAGTTTTAACTGTCCCCGGTTAAAACTTAACATTAAGACTGACCTTCAAATGACAGGAAGTTTTCAGGCAGAAAATGCTGCACTTGCGGCCATTACAATTCGTCTTTGCGTTCCTGAAATTACTGATGAACAGATTGCCTCTGGACTTTCTAAAGCAGTTCTTCCTGCCAGATTTGAAATTATTAAAACTTCATCCCGTTCAACTGTTGTTCTCGATGGAGCCCATACTGTAAACTCTGTCAGATTCACACTTGATTCCCTTGAAAAAGTTTTTTCTTCCAGAAAAGATAATTTCAACCTTCTTTTTGGATGTGCTGCAGATAAAGACGTAAACGAAATATCCAGACTTTTCAAAGGCAGGTTTAACAAAGTTTTTCTGACAAAACCGGGAAACGTAAAGGCCTGTGACATTACTCAGATGAAAAAAGCTTTTGATACAGCCGGAATTAACTATGACTGCAATGAAGATTATGAAATCCAGATAAAAAAAGCACTGGACTCATCTTCACAAAATGGTTCAGTGCTTCTTGTGACAGGTTCTTTTTATCTTGTATCAGAAACAAAAAAAATTCTTAATCAACATAAACTCTAGGAACTCGTTTGCTGATTCCACAGGTAATTTCATATGAAATTGTATTTGTAGAATCAGCCAGTTTCTGAGCGCTTTGAAGGGCACCTGAATTATCCGGTCCAAAGATCACGACTTCATCCCAGCGGTTGACTTCTGTTTCTTTTCCCAGATCAATCATACACTGATCCATGCAGATTCTTCCGCGGACAGGATAAGATTTTCCCTTTATGGCAACTTTAAGGCCACCTTCAACCTGAGCGAATCTTCTGAAAAGACCGTCATCGTAACCGATTGGAAGTACTCCGATTTTTGTTTCTTTTGAGCTTGTCCATGTTCTTCCGTAACTTATGGACTTTCCTTCCCCAAAATCCCTGACAGCAACTACTGTAGAAACAAGAGCCATGACAGGCTTTAAATCAATTCTTTTATTAATTGAATTAAAATATTCCCTATTAAGATCACCGGGATAATATCCGTAAACAATAATTCCGGGGCGGCACATATCGAGATGCATTTCAGGATTGTTCAATGTCAGGGCAGAATTTGCGCAATGTCTGATTCCAGGATCAATTCCTGCATTTTTTACCTCTTCCGTTGCCTTTACAAATTTCTGGAACTGAAGTTTTGTATATTCAATATCATCAGGGTCTGTAGAATCTGCAACACTGAAATGTGTACACATTCCTCCCAGCTTTAAAATTCCCGTATCATTGATTTTTTTTGCAAAAACAACGGCTTCATCTGAAAGACATCCGATTCTTCCCATTCCCGTATCAAGGGCAAGATGAACAGTAAAATCTTTTGCGCTGAATTTCCGTGCACTGTCTGCAAAATAACCGATGTATTCTTCATCAAAAACTAAAGGTGTAAGATTATTTTCCACTACCTGGTCAACTTCATCCCGGCTGCAAAGACTCAAAACAAGAATCGGCACATTAATTCCGTTTTCCCTTAATTCAATTCCTTCACTAACTGCAGCTACAGCAAGATATTCTACGCCGCTTTCAACAGCAACACGGGCACAACGTACAGCACCGTGACCGTAAGCATCAGCTTTAATGGCTACACACATTTTTGCATTATTTGAAATGGCAGAACGGATTGTTTTTATATTATGACGGAGATTATCCAGATAAATTCGGGCAAATGTTGGTCTCATAATCATTCATTGTAAAAAAACTGTGTAACTTGAGCAAGGGTTGTTTTTTCTTTATAATATAATGATTAGTTATTAATGGGGATTATTTATGAAAGTTTTAAAAAAATCTTCTATGATTGCATCTGCTTTTCTTGCAGCTTCATTTTTACTTAATTCCTGCGGCACAACTTCAAATGCTGCTCAGCAGGAAAAACCTGTCCAGGAACAGAAAGCTGCAGTTCCTGAAAAAAGAGCCCTTAACGTTGTAGATTCAGTTTTTGAAAATTACAAAACAACAGTTTCAGGAAAAACAATTAAAATTACTTCAATTCCAAAAGAAATTATTCTCGGTAAAAATTTCACTACACCATATCAGATTACAGTTGTAAACGACGAAAACCTTCCTGTTCAGGATTTTGAACTGACTGTTTCATATCCTTCAGAAAGAACAGCAAAAGAAATTCAGTTTGCAACAGTAACTGTAAAAACAAATGAAGCCGGAGTTGCGACATTCACACCGGAACAGCCTTCTCAGACATATAATACTCAGATCAGCGTTTATCCTGCAGGTAATTTTGAAAACAAAAAAATCGTTGAACTTGCCAAGAAAAACACTGTAACAGCCCCATTTAAAGTTTCAACAAACTTTAAATCCTCAGGCGGAATCCTTGCAATTGTTGACTTTACACCAAGCGGAAAACCAATTACTGAAAACTTTGCAACTTCTTCTGAAATGCTTAAAAAGCTTTCTAAATTAAAATTCAGGGTTCCTGGAAATGCACCTGTTGAAATTGCAAACAAAGTTCTCAATGGAGACGAACAGTCAATTTACAAGGCTTCGAAAGCAATGTTCGGCGGATATTCACAGTATCTGGTTTTCGGAACTGTAAAACACGACTGTGAACCTGTAACAGCTGACGGAGTTACAACTGTAGTACTCAATGCCGAAATCAAATGCATGATTCTCAAAGATGGTTCAGTTACTTACGATACTGTTAAAAAAATCACAGCAACAGGTAAAAATGAATGGGATGCGACTGCAAATGCCCGATCCCTTCTGGCCGAAGAAGTAGCTGCTGAACTTGTTTACAGCATGTAATAAAAAATCTAATGATTTTTAAGGAAATAAAATGATTTACACAGACACAAGAGACAAAACAGTAAAAACAACTTTTAAGAACGCTGTTTTAAGTGGTATGAATGAAAAAACCGGAGGTCTTTATATTCCGGTTGAATTTCCAAAATTGAGCAAAGAATTTCTTGAAAAGGCTTCAGGAGCTTCTTTTACTGAAATTGCTTTTGAAATGGCAAAACCTTACTGCGACGGAGAAATTCCAGATGCAGATCTTAAAGCAATTATAGAAGATGCTTACCCTTTCAATGCTCCACTCGTTGAAATCAACGACAATTCTTATGTTCTTGAACTTTTCCACGGTCCTACATGTGCATTTAAGGATTTTGGTGCACGTTTTATGGCTCGTGTAATGTCATATTTCAACCGTGGTGAAAAAGACAACCTTCATATTCTTGTTGCAACATCTGGAGATACAGGTTCAGCAGTAGGTTCTGCTTTCCACAATGTTCCGGGCCTTGATGTTACAATCCTTTATCCGGAAGGAAAAGTTTCAAAACTTCAGGAAAAACAGCTTTCAACATTCACTGGTAATGTCCGTGCCCTCAAAGTTAAAGGAACTTTTGATGACTGCCAGAAACTTGTAAAGACTGCTTTTACTGACAATGAACTTCGCTCAAAACTTCGTCTTTCTTCTGCAAACTCAATCAACATTTCAAGACTTTTGCCACAGGCTTTCTACTACATGTCCAGTTCCCTGGAAGCAAAAGAAAATGAAGATAAAGACACAGCAATCATCTGTGTAGTTCCTTCTGGTAACTTTGGTAACCTTACTTCTGGACTTATTGCCCGTGAAATGGGTGCTCCAATTGATGGTTTTGTTGCTGCAACAAACTCGAACCACACAATGCCTGACTGGATTGCTACAGGAAATTACAATGCACGCCCATCTGTTGAAACTTATGCAAATGCTATGGACGTTGGAGCTCCTTCAAACTATGAACGCATTGCAGCAATGTATTCTATTGATGAAGTCAGAACTCTCTTTGGTTCATACTGGCTTGATAATGATGGAATCATGAAAGCTGTAACTGACTGTTACAATTCAGATGAATATACAATTGATCCACATGGTGCTGTCGGCTACAAAGCCTGGAAAGACATTATGTCAGGTTCTATGAAAGCTCTTAAAGAAGGAACTAAAAACGATCCTTCAAAACCTGGTCTTACTCCAAACCTTCCTTGCTGGGCAGATAAAGCAATTAGCGGAAAAGCATGCGGAATCATTCTTGAAACTGCACATCCTGCAAAATTCGGCTCAACTGTAAAAGAAGCTACAGGTGCAGATCCAGATATTCCAGAAAGACTTCAGAAAGTTTTGAACCTTGAAGACAGGGCCATCCCGATGAACAACGACTACAACGAGTTCAAAACATGGCTTCTTGCAAATCTTAGTAACTAACTTACAGTAATATAAACAAAATGGTGAGCAGATGCTACTGCTCCCCATTTTGTTTACATATTGGTATACGTCTGAACACTATCCTCCAGATGTTCAATTTCAATTCCAACTTCACGGAACATGCTTATGCTGTCACTTTCATCGTGATAGTGTTTTTCACAGACTACCCTTTTTATTCCACAATTTATGATTAGCATTGCACAAGTACGACAGGGCGTCATTTTACAGTAAACAGTTCCTCCGTCAATGGATATGCCTCTCTTTGCAGCCTGACATATTGCATTCTGTTCAGCATGTACCGTCCTTACACAATGCTGACTGATTGATCCGTCCTCATGAACCATTTTTTTAAGAAGATGTCCGGCTTCATCACAATGTGGAAGACCTGCTGGACTTCCTACATATCCTGTAACAAGAATCTGATTATCCCTGGCAATTACACAACCGCTTCGGCCTCTGTCACAGGTAGCACGTTTTGCAATGGTTCTTGCCACTTCCATAAAATATTCATCCCAGGTCGGGCGAACGTATTTTTCTTCTGCCATTCTATTTTTCCTATTTTGTATAATAAGTTTTCATATTACCTTTGCCTTTAATGTCAAATTCCACAGGTTCACCATAGGCAAAAAGGTCTTTTGTTTCATTCCAGGTATTTTCAGTAACATGAATCATGCCAGGATTTCCACTTTCTTCCATACGGAAGGCAACGTTTACAGTGTCACCCCAGATATCGTAAATGAACTTGGATTTTCCGATTACTCCGGCAACAACGTTTCCATGGTTAATTCCGACACGGATTTCAAGTGGGAATTTTGCAGTCTTGTTATATTCACGAACGTCTTCCAGAAGACCACGGCCAAACCTGATCATTCTGGCAATTGTTTCAGGGTCTTCTTCATCTGACAAACCTGTTGCTGCCATATATGAATCTCCCATAGTCTTGATTTTTTCAATTCCTTCTAAGCGAGCTCTTTCGTCAAATTTTGTTGTAATTTCATTAAGGATTTTTACAACTTCTTCCGCATTAAGGGAACCTGCCATTTTTGTAAATCCTACAATGTCAGAAAAAAGAACGCATGCTTTATCGTACTTACGGGCAATAATCTGCTTTTCACCTGTTTTTAGAATTTCTGCAACGTGTTTTGGAAGAATATTGAGCAAAAGACTTTCTGTTTTTTCCTCTTCAAGAACAAGAGCCTGGGTTCTTTCCTGAACGGCAATTTCAAGTTCCATCTGATATTTGCGCATTCTTGAAAATCTCTGATGCAGAATAATTACAACAAGACCAATTATAAGAATTGCTATAAAGAACCAGAAACTGATACGCTGATAGAGATATGGCTTTTTGACAATCATAATTGTCTGTGCATTAGTACTTAAAACCCCGTCACTGTTACTGGCAACAACATCAA
The DNA here is from genome assembly GCA_045597415.1 of Treponema sp. GTDB lineage: Bacteria > Spirochaetota > Spirochaetia > Treponematales > Treponemataceae > Treponema_D. The sequence goes on from JAZLKD010000028.1 coordinate 65,491, forward strand.
ACTTGTAACTTCCAGGATTAAGGTTTGTATATGAAACAAAGCGGGTTGTGCTCCAGTTTGACCATTCATTTTCAAAACCTTCAAGTTTTGAGGCAAACTGAGTCTGTTCAGAAGAAACAAAACTTAAACCTGTATATGTAATTTCAATTCGTTTTGAAGCCGGCTTGAGCACAATTTTTTCACCATGCCAGTCAAGTTTTTCATTATCCACAGTAATATCTTCAATTTTGATAATAGGTGCAATTCTGTTGGCAGTAACATTAAGAGGATCATAAGTTGCAAATCCGTCAATAAGTGTAAACCAGATTCTTCCAAGAGAATCCTTCATAGATTTTGAAGTTCCTGTTACGCCAGCACTGATAAGACCATCCGACTGACCGAAAAATTTTGAATTAACTTTTTTCCCTGGATTTTTTGCAACTTCATCAAGCTCATCAAGACTTGTACAGTAAATACCTTCATTACTTGTCATCCATACAGTTCGTGTATAATCAGTAATACACTGGAAAACACCATCAGAACCAAGCCCGCTCTTTGAGCTGAAATTATTAAATGTATTTTTGTCTTTATTGTACCTGGTCAAGCCGTTTCCTGTAGTAATCCAGTATTCACCTGGAACTTCCTGTGAAATTTTAAAGATTACATTTCCGGCAAGACCGTTTTCTGTAGTAAAGAAATCAAGGATTTTTCCATCCCGGCTTGTAAACACACCGCCGCCATCAGTACCTGCCCACAGTAAACCATCAGAATCTTCAAAAAGACACATAATGTATTCATTTTTAAGGCCGTCATTCATTGTAATTTTTGAAATTTCGCCATTTTCAGGATTTAAAATATTTAAGCCTGTAGTTGTAGCAATATAAATCTTTTCATCGCTACCTTTTATTGCGCATCGGACTTTATTTCCTGTTAGGCCGGAATCCTGAGTCAGTGACTGGATATTTCCTTCAGGACTCATAATCACCACACCAAGTTTTTCGTAAGTAGATACAATAACAGTTCCATCATGGCAGACATAAACATCCCTTACTCGAATGTTTTTACAGTAACGGGTAAGGTCATTTTCTACAAAAGTATTTTTATCAAGACAGTAAACACCGTCATTGCCGGCAAACCATACAAGATTTCTCTTAAGGTCTTCAGCAATGGCATTGACAGTTGTCGGCATTATAGTTGTCTTAAATTTACTTCGGCTGAGACGTTCAATTCCTCCGCGGTCTGTACAGAACCAGATATTTCCTTCACGGTCTTCAATAATTTTTGAAACCTTATTGTCACTTAAACCGTTTTTATCATCAAAATACGAATAAATATTGTCGTGAATTACTGTTACACCGTTATCTGTCGCAAACCAGAAGGATCCCTTTTTATCCTGATAAATTGAACTTACAGTAGTTCCAGCCTGTTTTCCGTGACCAATGTTAAAAACAGTTTCTTCCTTTCCTTCAAGTTTTACTGCATAATGAGGTTCAACACCAAACCAGAAATCTGTATTTTTGTCCTGGGTAATGCACGAAATAATTCCATTTTTAAACGAAGTAAGTCCTTTGAATTTTTCAAAACTCTTGTTTACATAAATATAAACACCATCTTTTTTTCCCGAGAGAATCCAGATTCTTCCGGCTGTATCACAGTAAATGCTTGTAACAAGAACTTTTTCAGCCCCCAGCTTTTCAAGTCCCTGAGGAATTACAACATTATCATCTTTAATATACGCAACACCGCTTGCAGTTCCAGCCCAGATACGTCCTTCCTTGTCTTCAGTAATTGCACGGATGGAATTATTAGGAAGCCCTTCTGCAGTAGTCCATTTTGTAACGTTACCTCTTTTATCTACACGGAACAAACCTTCATCATTTGAACCGCTCCAAATATTTCCTTTTTTATCTTCAAAAACAACACGGGCAGAAACAAAATCAAACTTTTCATCGTAATTTCTGTTATAAGTTACAAACTTTACGCCGTCAAAACGGACAAGTCCGCCATAAGTCCCAAGATACATATACCCGTCAGAATCCTGAATGATATCCTGAATGGAATTTCCCGGAAGACCGTTTGCAGCAGTCCAGGTACGGCTTACAAATTCAGCAAGAAAGTTATCACGGCTGAAAGAAGAGTTTTTTGCATCCTGTGCAAAACCAGCCATAAAGGCGCAAAGTGAAAGAATAATACCAGCAAACTTTTTCATTTTACATTTATCTCCGAACAATAAAATTCTTTTATTACTTTAATCATCATTTCAGGATCTTTTGAGCCTGCACTTTCAAAAGGAGAATGCATGGCCCACTGTGCAAGTCCAATATCTACACAGCGCAGGGAAACGTGACTGTTGCTTATATTCCCCAATGTCGAACCGCCTGCTATATTTGAATTGTTTGTAAAAATCTGAAAATCTACTCCAGCTTTTCTGCATATTTTCTTAAATAATGCAGCACTGATACCATCTGAAGTATACTTCTGGTTCCCGTTAAACTTAATTACAGGCCCCCCATTAAGTTTAGGACCGTTTACGGGGTCACTGCTGCCGGAAAAATTAGGATGAACACCATGAGCATTGTCTGCGCTTACCATAAAACTTCCGGCAACAAGGCAGTTATAATCTTCTTCATCACCTTTAAGTGAAAAATTAATTCTCTTTAAAATATCTGAAAGGAAAGTTGAATCCGCCCCCTGTGCTGTAAGGGAACCGACTTCTTCATTATCAAAAACAGCATGAACTGTAATATATTTATCGTTTTCAGAATTCACAAACCCCTGCAAAGTTGTCCATACACATTCAAGATCATCAATTCTCGGTGCTGAAAAGAATTCTCCATCGCTTCCCCACTGTGTTGATTTTTCCCTGCTGTATACAAAAAGATCCATTGCAAGAATATCTTTTTCAGCTGTATTGAGTTTTGAAGCAACTTCCTTTTTCAGTTTAAAATCTTTATGAGAACTGACAACAGGAAGCATTTCGTTCTGAACATGTATTTTGTGGCCTTCATTGGCATCCCTGTTAAAATGAATTGCAAGATTTGGAATCAGAACCATATCTTTTTCAAAATCAACAAGAAGGGATTTTACACCTTCAGCAGTTTCAACAACTACGCGGCCACAGATTCCAAGAGGCCGGTCAAACCATGGATTTAAAAGTGATCCGCCGTATTTTTCCACATTAAGGACGGTTACTGCCGATTTTGAAATTTCAGGATTTTCCTTGATTTTAAAACAAGGTGAATCACTGTGGCTTGAAGCAATCAAAAAACCTTCAGCCTTTTTTTCAGGTACAACAAAAGAAATCACGGAAGAATCGTTGCGTACAACAAAATATTTACCAGAACCTAAAGACCATTTTTCATTCTCAAAAAGCTGAACAAAACCGTTACTGCGCAAAATCTGGCAGACGTTCTTCACGGCAAAAAAAGAACAGGTGCTTGAGTCAAGAAAAGAAAAAAGTTCACAAATCTCAAAATCTTTCATAAAATTTACGTACATAGTTAATTAATTATATAAGAAGAATTCGTTTTTTTCAAAGGTCAGGGTTTGTAAAATTTATTTTATCACTTATTGACATTTTTTAATTTTTTGTCATAATAAAAAAAATGACAAAAATTATTTTTTTGTCAAAATAAATAAAAGTGGGAGTGTCCGAATGAAAAAATTCCTTTCTTCAATTCTTCTTTTATCTCTGTCAGCAGCTTCAATGTTTGCTTCAGGGGTAGAAAACAAAACTAACCTCAATCAGGGTTATATCCGCAACCCTAGCCGCAATGCTGAAAACGAAAGACCGGAAGCAGCTTTTTATAATATTGCAGGAACAGCCTTTATTCCTGACGGTTTTTATCTGGAAGCAGGAAACCAGATCGTTTTTAAAGATTATGCAAACGAACTTAAAACTGGTGATGCTTATGCAGGTGTTGGAGTAAAAGACTACAAGGCCAACGATGATGATCCTGCCATCCTTTACCCTGATTTTGATGTAGTATACAAAAAAGGAAACGTTGCTTTCTTCGGCACATTCGGTATCTATGCCGGCGGCGGCCACCTCTTTTATGAAAATGGAACATCTGCAACATCATTAATGTTTTTAAATGGTGCAAACTCTCTTAAAGCATCTGCAACAAAAAACGGACTTGCTTCTATGGCAGCAGCATCAGCTTCTGACCAGTATAAATCTGGAATTCTTGCTCAGGCAGGTGGTGCATCATGGGATGACATTACAACTATGATGTCAACTCCAAATGATTATCTTGATGATGCTACAAAAGCAAAAAAAGCAGCTCTTGCTCCAGCTTATACTGAATATTTAAGTTATATTAATCTCTCTCAGGCATATGACAATGCTAAAAATATTGAAGGTCAGGTAGCCACAGCATCCCTCGCCCTTGCACAGAATCACTCCCTCGATGTAACTTCAATTACATACGGCGGACAGATTGGTCTTGCTTACCGTCCATGGGACTGGATTTCATTCTCAGGAGCATACCGCTACACTTACGGCACACAGTCAATGGAACTCAAATGTAACGATCCTACATTCAAGGCAATCAACAAATCAAACAAAGTTTCATACGATGCCCACGGTTTTGGACAGTCAATGGTATTCGGCATTCACGCTAAACCACGTGATGTTTCAGGCCTTGATGTTGCAATTCAGTATCAGACCCTCAGCCGCATAGACTATGACGTAGAACATGTAACAGGCGATACAGCAAAATACTACAACATTACTGACGAAACAACATTCCGCACAGACCTTCCTGCAGTCCTAAACCTTGGGCTGGGATACAGAACAACAGATGCACTTTATCTTTCTTCAAGCTTTAACTACTATTTCAACGACTTTGCTCATCAGGACAACATTCTTGCAACAACAGACTATGATAATTCCTGGGAAATCGCAGTTGGTGCTGACTGGAAAATCTGCAAATACGTAGGCTTATCTTGTGGTGCTTCTTACGGACACCAGGGTATTACAGATACATCAAACTCAACATTCAATCCTGTTCTTAACAATTATGTAATCGGCGGCGGTTTTGAAATCAATCCGACAGAAGACCTTACAGTTACAGCAGGCTACCTTTACACAAATTATGACGATGCAGATTACTACCTTGGCGGAGAAAAATCTTCTTCAACAAGAACAACACTTTCAAAAAAAGTAACAAACATTGCATTCGGCGTAACTTACCGTTTCCCTGTTAAATAATTTTTTTTAGTGAGGGGGAAGACTCCCCCTCGCTTCAGCCACAAGTGTGTTACGCTACCCCCTCATACGGGCCTCAAACGCCGGCCCGCAACGCCCGCTTACCTGCCTTTAAGTAAAATTTCAAATTACATTTCCCGACAAATTGACTAAATTTGTCATTTTGACTAGTATTTTTAATAATATTTATATTTATAAGGCTATGTCCTCAAAAATATTAGGAGAAACATTTCAAATGAAAAAACTTATCAGTGGTTTTATGGCAGTTTTGTTCACTTCTGCTCTTTTTGCAGGCGGTGTTGACAACAAAACAAACCTTAATGCAGGTTACGAACGCAATGCCAGCCGTAACACAGAATCAAAACGTCCTGAAGCTGTTTTTTACAACATCGGTGGAACAGCTTTCATGGAAGACGGCATCTACATCGGCGGCGGTAACCAGTTCGTATTCAAAAATTATTCAAGCGAACTTGATTTTCCTTCATCATCACCACTTGCACCGGTAAACGGCAAATATGCTGACGAAAAAATCGTAACTCTTTACCCTGATGCAGAATTTGTTTACAAAAAAGGCAACAGTGCAATTTTCTTCGGTTTCGGCGTATTTGGTGGCGGCGGAAGTCTTGATTACAAAGACGGTACAGCAGTAACAGCAGCCCTTCTTTATGGAAAATATGCACCATCAGTTATCACACAGGCTTATACACAGATTTTAACTGCAATGGGTACTGCTGGAGCAGATACAACTGATTCTGCAGTTCAGGCTCAGGCCATGACTCAGGCACAGGCTGCAGGTACACCTATTGCTGCCAAAATGGCAAAAAATCACAAAGTTGACATTTATTCAGTACAGCTTGGTGAAATCATCGGTGTTTCAACACAGGTAACTGACAGATTCTCCCTTTCTTCTGCAGTTCGCTTTATGCACGGTTCACAGGAAGTAACACTTACATCAAACGAAGCTGCGTTTGTAGCTGGAAATGGCGGCAACAAGGTTGGATATGAAGCTGACGGATATTCAGTTGGCGGTATGTTCGGTGCTCACTACAAAGGTGACAAATGGGATTCTTCCCTCCAGTACCAGTCAATTACACGCATCAACTACGAATACCACGACAAAAAAGGTTTAATGGTTAACGAAATCATTACAAATACAGCTGATTCATTCCACAACGACCTTCCTGCCGTTTTGAATGCCGGTTTCGGATACAATGTTCTTGATGACCTTTATGTTTCTTCAAGCTTCAACTACTACTTCAACAGATGGGCTACAATCGACGATCCTCTTTCAGGAACAAAAAAGGACTTTATGAACTCATGGGAAATCGCCCTTGGTGCTGATTATGACATCAACAGACAGATTTCAGCTTCTGCAGGTTTCTCTTATGGTTACAACGGTACTCATAAAGATGTAAACAACATTTTCCAGCCAGTACTCAACAGTTTTGTAATCGGCGGTGGTGTTGAATACAAACCTGTAAAAGACCTTACTCTTACAGCTTCAGCAATGTACTGTAACTACTTCAGCCAGGATTACGAAATGCAGGGAAACACAATCAACCTGGAAAAATCAGTAACAATGGCAGCAGTTGGCGTAACATACAAGTTTCCCCTCTAATCCATAAACAACAAAAAAAGTGTACTTCATTCTTACAAGTGCACTTTTTTTTATCTTTGCTAATCTTACCTGTCCTGAAAAAAATTTATAGAAGACTTTCCAGTTTTTCACGGATAAATTCACTTTTTTCCTTTAAGCCTATTTTTCCAAGACTTAAAAGCAGATAATTTGGATGAGCAGAATCAAGCCTGACTTTCCCTGCATTTTCCTTAATTAATCTCAAAACTTTATCAATCTTAATATCACTCACCTTTGCAAATTCAACGGTAACAGTTCCCTGCCGCTCTTTAAGAGAGGCAATATTAAGTTTTTTTGCAATAATTCTCACTTCTGCAAGACTCAAAAGGCTGTAAACTTCATCAGGAATAGGACCAAATCTGTCTTCAAGTTCAGCATAAACTCCATCAAGTTCATTTTTTGTCTGAACTGCGGCAACTTTTTTATAAATTTCCATTTTTGTCTGCAGACTTGAAACATAGGTTTCAGGAACAAATCCGGTATATTCAAGTTCCATAAGAACTTCATTCTGACTTTCGTAATTCTCATCGGTAAGACGCTTGACAGCATCATTTAAAAGCCGCATATAAAGATCAAATCCAACGGCATAAACTTCACCACTCTGATCCCGTCCGAGAAGATTGCCAGCACCCCGGATTTCCATATCTTTCATTGCAATTTTAAAACCTGACCCGAGTTCAGTAAAATCACTGATAACCTGAAGCCTCTTCATGGCAATGTCGCTTAAAACCTTATTTTCAGGGTAAAGCAGATATGCATAGGCTTTTCTGTCACTTCGCCCTACACGGCCTCTCAGCTGATAAAGCTGGCTTACACCATACATGTCAGCACGGTCAATGATAATAGTATTAACGTTAGGAATATCAATTCCGTTTTCAATGATTGTAGTTGCAACAAGAATATGAAAACCACCCATTTTGAACCTGCGGAAAATATCATCAAGTTCATCAACAGACATCTGTCCGTGAGCATAATCTATCATCAGTTCAGGCACAATATTCTGCAATTTACGGCAGGTATCTTCCAGTGTTTCAACCCTGTTATGCAAAAAGAAAACCTGACCACCTCGTTCAATTTCTTGCCGTATGGCTTTGGCAACCCTTTCATCCGTAAATTCATCAACTATTGTTTCTACAGGTTTTCGCGTCTGTGGAGGAGTTGTCAAAAGTGACATATCCCGGATTTTAAGCAGACTCATGTGGAGTGTACGTGGAATCGGTGTTGCACTCATGGCAAGAGAATCAATGTTGGCCTTAAAGGTCTTTAATCTTTCCTTGTCCTTAACTCCAAATCGCTGCTCTTCGTCAGTAATCATAAGGCCCAGGTCTTTATATATAACATCCTTCTGAATGATTCTGTGAGTTCCTACAAGAATATCGATTTCTCCGGACTTTAACTGCTCAAGAACTTTTTTCTGTTCTTTTGGAGTTACAAAGCGGCTCAACTGGGCAATCTTGATTGGAAAATTTGAAAAGCGTTCAAGACAGTTTTCATAATGCTGTTCAGCAAGAATCGTAGTAGGAGCCAGAAAAGCAACCTGTTTTCCGCCCATTACAGCCTTGAATGCAGCCCTCATGGCAATTTCTGTTTTACCGTAACCTACATCACCGCACAAAAGTCTGTCCATTGGAACAGGTTTTTCCATATCAGCCTTAATTTCCTGTGTGACAGTATACTGATCAGGAGTATCTTCATAAGGAAAAGCTGCTTCAAAGGCCGTCTGCCATTCACCGTCTTTTGGGAACGCATATCCGCGGCTTGCTTTTCGTCTTGAGTACAGAGAAATGAGCTTTTCAGCCAGGTCTTCAACAGCCTTTTTAACTTTATTTTTACGGTTTTCCCAGGTTTTGGAACCGATTGTATCCATTCTCGGATGTTCACCTTCACTACCAATGTAGCGCTGAACGAGATTTACCTGTTCAATAGGAACAAAAGCAAATTCCTCACCGGCATATTCCAGCTTGATATAATCCCTTTCATTTCCAAAAGATTTTACCCTCTGAATTCCCTTAAAAATACCGATACCGTAATTAACATGAACAACATAATCGCCTTCATTAAGGTCAACAAAAGTATCAATGGCTTCGGATTTTGCGTGGCTTGCAGCTTTAGGAACATGTTTCCGCCTTCCAAAGATTTCGTTTTCCATAATGACAATTGTTCTGGCTTCGGGGATACCAAACCCCTGACTGATTGCCTTTGGAATTAAAGTAACGGAAAAATCTTTTAAAATTTCACCGATTCGCACACTCTGATTGGCATTATCAGCAAAAATAACAACTTTCCAGTTATCTTTCTGTAATGAATCCAGCTGTTCTTTTAAATATGTAATGTTTCCAAAAAAACTTTTTGACTGGTCAACATCAAGATTCAAGGTTGAAATTGTTTTTTCTGATTCATTTTCTTCAGAACTATTAGTGTGAAGTGTTCTGAAAAGAATTCGCTTTTGATGAAGACCGCTGATATGGTCAAATGGAATAAGAATATTGGATGGACTAAAAACAGGATGTTCCTGACGTTCTTTCCTGTACATTCCTGAATATTCACGATCAAAGTTTTCCTGTCCGTTTTTCATGCGGTCAAAATCAAAAAAGAAAACAGTAGTTTCAGGGGAAATATAATCTAAAACAGTGTATGTCTTATCAAAAATTACAGGATAGTATAATTCTTCACCTTCCGTTTCACCTGTTAAAGTCAGATCTTCAATGATTTTTTCGGCTTCTTTTTTTGCAGCTTCAGTTAACGGAAGATACATATTATCCTGAGAAATTGTTTCCTGGTTTGAAAGTTCAAATTTTTTCTGAAGATTTAAAATCAGTTCTTCATTCCAGATAACTTCTTTCATCGGATACACTAAAAACGAATCAACTTTTTCAATTGTGTTCTGGCTTTCAGGATTAAAAGTTTTTATCTGTTCAATTTCATCAAAGCCAAACTGAACACGATAGCCCGTTTCACATCCCGGAGTAAAAATATCAAGTACTTCACCACGGAGGGTAAATTCACCGGCAACACCAGTTTTTGGAGTTCGGATATACCCCATTTTATGCAGTTTTTCAGCAAGTTCAACAGGATCAATCTGCTGCCCTTTATAAAGATTGAATGTGAGTGACAGAATGAAATTAGGATCAGGAACAGGAGTCTGTAAAGAACGCTGTGAAATTACAAAAACCCGGGGCTTTGTTGAAAAATTATAAGATTTTCTGTGAAAAGCAAGCCGGGCAAGAACTCCGGAACGGATACCGAATACCTTAGAACCTCTGGCCGCATTTCTGTAAGGGACAATTCCCCACCATGGCAGGTTATAAACCTCAACTTTGTCTTCAAAACAGGTTTCAAGATCTGTAATTACATCCATGGCATCTTTTTCATTTGGAACGATAATCACAGTATCAAGACTTGCCGCTGTTTTTTTATCATTCTGCTGTTCTTGAGAGTACCTTCCCGTTGCATTATACTGAAGTGCATAAAGAGCGCTGTTTCGGGAATTTTCTACAACTTTTGCTGCAAAAAAACTGTTTGAAGAACCTTGCAGACCTTCTATCTGACAGGGAAAAGTTAAATTTTTAATTCCTGAATGAAGTGAATACCATGAGTCAAATATTGAATGAACTGAATTTGATAATAATGATTCCATGAAAGTATGCCGATAATATATTAAATAAAGTTTTTTGGAGAAATGGTTTGAAACGAATTCTTTTATCTATTATAGCAACAATTACCTTTTTTGCACAGACAACTGTTTTTGCAGATGCAAAATCAGACTTCAATAATGCACAGGTAAACATTAAATTCTTTGACAGAACAATGTATTATCCTGAAATGACAGAAGAAAATCCTGTTTATGTCCAGGTTACTATTGCAAATAATGGAACTGACACAATCAGATTCAAACTTGCAGACGACCGTATGTTCAGCATGGATTTTACGGCCTATACGATCAGAAACAGTACACTACCCGTAACTGAAAAGCTGACCGAAAAACGTTCTACAAATCAGACAGTTTACTTCAGGGAAATTTCCGTTGAACCTGGGGAATCATATTCTTTTGTCGAAAATGTAAAAGACTATCTTAAATTCTCTGAACCATCAATTTACTATCTCGAAATGAACTTCTATCCTGAACTTTATAAATCAAAATTCATCAGTAAAATTTCAAACCGTCTCAGTCTTGAAGTAAGACCTGCACCTTCTGCAGCATCAAGTTCCCTTCTTCCTGTTGAAACAAAAACAGCTTCAATCCTTAAACAGCAGGAAATTTCTCCAGATAAAGTAGTTGAGCAGACAATTAATGCCCGACAGAAATCATTATGGGATCAATACTTCCTCTACATGGACATCGAAGAAATGATGCTTCGTGCTCCAGACGTAAACCGTAAATACAGAATGGCAAATCCTGCAGAACGCACAAGAATGCTTGAATCTTACAAAGCTGACCTTATGCAGACAAAAATCGATCACGACATTGTTGCAATTCCTTACAAATATGTAATTGAAAACACATCTTACAATGCAACTGACGGATCAGTAAGTGTACTTGAATGGTTCAAATACCCTACTTACAGCGAAAAGAAACGTTATATTTACAAAGTCCGCCAGCGTGACGGAATCTGGCAGATTTATAACTTTACTGTAACAAACCTGGGAACTGAATAATGAAAGCACTTATAGTAGCAGATAATAATCTAGCAATTGATAACATTTCTACAGTTCTCAAATCAGCTGGTTATGATGTAATCGTTTATAAATGGCTTTTAAAAGCCCTGGATAATGTTGAAGAAATCGGACCTCATCTTATAGTAATTTCAACTCAGGAATATCCCCGTCACTGGAAAACATTGACCCAGTTCAGCCAGACAAATTTTGGTGACTATACTCCACAGGTTATTCTTTATACCGGTTCAGATTTTAATGAAGAAGAACAGAAAAAAGCTGAAGCTTTAGGTGTAAGAGGTTTTTTTAAGACTGTAGACGTGGAAGGACTTGATGGACTTCGCGAAATTTTAAAAACCAAAATTGACATTTATTCAGGAACTCTTTTTGATGCAAAAAATCCTTCTCCAGTAACACAAACCATTTCTCATGAAGAAAATACAGAAGCTGATATTTCATCTGAAACAATTGCAGAAGATACAATATTTAACGAAAGCAATGGAGAAATTGAAGAAGAAAATGAATTTGATATTGAAGAACCGGTAACTGAAAATAATCTTTCTGCTGAAGAAAAAGAAGAATCTTCACAAATCAACATCGATGATATTTTAAGCGACAATATTCAATACAAAGAACCTGCATCCCCATCTTTTGAAGAAGCCGAAGCTGAACAGTCTTCACTTTCACAGGAAACGGAACAGATTCCTTGTTCATTTATCTTTACAAATCCTGACACGGGAGCTTTAATAAGTGGTTTTGCCTATAACTACAACGGTGAAACACTTGAATACAGAGTCGATTTTCCAGATTCCATCGTAACACTGGAAAAAGGTTCAATAATAAATTTTGCAACAATTAAAACTTCCAGCGACATCACTCCGGTAAAAGCACAGGTAATTAACTTTACGGATACAGGTCTTTTACTGGAAATCAAGCAGGCTGGATAATATGGCAAGCCAGAACGCTAAATTTTTCTGCGAAAACTGCGGTGCCGAAGTTCCACAAAATGCTAAAGTATGCAGACATTGTGGAAGATTTTTTTCTTCAGTACGTTGTCCTATTTGTGGAGTTACAGGTCCAAGTTCAAAATTTTCAAGTGGATGTCCAAGCTGCGGTTATGCCGTAAACAATGGAAACAAAGTTGCCGCTCCTGTAAAAGATGACAAAATGGCATCAAGAAAATCCCGCCGGCAATTACAGGACGAAATAGACAAACACAACGGCAAACGCCGGGAAGACGGCTCTCTTCCTGCATGGACATTTGCAACAATGGCCGTAATAACTTTGGGAATTATTTTTGCAGCCTATAAATATCTGACAAATTTATAGGCATTCTTGTACAAAAACTGTTTTTTTGATATATTAAATATAACAAAAAAAGCCCGGATGGCGGAATTGGCAGACGCGCTAGGTTCAGGTCCTAGTGAGGGCAACTTCATAGGGGTTCAAGTCCCCTTTCGGGCATAAAAAAAAGCTGTTCACGAGTGAGCAGCTTTTTTTGTCTTTATTCAGTTTTTTTAATTCATTTCGGGAAACACTTAATTTCACCAATAACTTTAAGTTTGATATTATTCGAAGCTGCGGCATATTCATAAAATGAAAGTACTACAATACCAGGCATTTCCCTTTCAACTGATTCTTTTACTGCATAACGGATTTCACTCTGACATATAACTATCGGCAAAATTCCCTGACTTCTAAGTGAAGATACTACATCACTCCATCCTTTAATCCACTTGCGTTTGTCTTCAGGATCAAAAGCCAGCACAGGAGCTTTTCCGTCCATCAAATCCACAATGTGCTGACTTACATATTCAGCGTCATCCTGACTTAAATTGATTACACTTAAAACTTTATCCTGATCGGCATACTGACTGCAGATCTGGAGCCCCAGTCCTTCACGGACTTTTTCAAGAAGCATCCATGGATTATGCGGCATCTTTCCGTAGTTAGCCATATTTTCAAGAATAGCAACAATATTCCTGATAGAAATTCTTTCGCGCAAAAGTCCCTGAAGTACCTGCTGAATTTCACCATAAGTAAATTTATATGTATCGAGAACTTCATTAACAATAACACTGTTTTCTTCTTTAAGCTTATCGAGAATGGCAGCAACTTCTTTTCGTCCAAGAACTTCAGCAGCATTATTACGTAGAATTTCAGTAATGTGCGTAATAATCAATGTAGGAGCATCAATTACAGCATATCCATTAGCTTCAGCATCCATTCTCTGGTCTTCACTTACCCAGATGGCAGGCATACCAAATGTCGGATCTTGTGTAGCTTCACCTTCCATTTCTTTTGTTACACCACCTGTATTGAGACACATATAATAATTCGGTTTAAGTTTAAACCTTCCTTTTTCAATTCCCTGCATCTTGAATGAATATTCATTAGGTTCAAGCTGCATGTTATCAAGAACCCGGACTGACGGAATAACAACACCAAGATCGATACCAAGTTCCTGACGCATTTTTTTAATACGCTTGATTAATTCAGGTTCAACCTTTGTACCATCTTCCTTTTCTTCAGGAGAAGCAAGGGCAATAAGGGCATAACCAATTTCCAGGGAAAGAGAATCAACAGGAACATAAGCCGGAATAGGCGCATTTGAATTATCTGCCGGAGCACTTTTTGTTTCTGCTTTCTGGGCTGTCTGAGCTATTCTTTCAGCCGTCTTTGCATCGGCAAACTTTCCGTTAACCATACCCCATCCGTAGTAGGCAACAAGGCCGCCAATAATAAGGAACGAAATAAGAAGGGAAATACCGATATCATCACCGACAAAGAAAAATCCTATTCCCATAAGAACGATTACAATTCCGGAAATAAGGAAAACATTGCCGTTAACCCTGAACTGCTGCTTAAACTGTTCGCCGACAACAACTTCACTGTTGTTACCTGTAACAAGAATGGCAGTAGAAAAAGACATGAGAAGAGACGGAATCTGACTCAAAAGGCCGTCGCCGATTGTCAATCTTGAAAAAGTGCCGCAGGCTTCAGAAAAATTCATTTGATTTTTTTCCTGAAGGAACATACCGATAACAATTCCACCGACAAGGTTAACGATTGTAATAAAAATACCGGCTGTAACGTAACCGCCTACAAATTTTGATGAACCGTCCATAGAAGCATAAAAGTCACTTTCAGCACGGATACTGTTCTTTTTTGCAATGGCTTCCTGATCTGTAAGGATTCCGGCCTGAACGTCTGCATCAACACCAAAAAGTTTTTGTGCCATGGAATCAAGGGCAAATCGTGCAGCAACTTCAGAAACACGTGTTGCACCATTTGTAATTACCTTTTGAACGACAATAAGAATGATAAAAATGATTACGCCTATTACAAGATTTTTAAGTCCTGTTCCGCGGGTAATGATGTCAGAAAACGCTTTAATCATTTCTGCATCAAATTTTTTGAACCCTACACCGCCTTCTGCCAGAATATATTTTGTAGAAGAAAAGTTTAATGCAATTCCAAAAAGGGCGTTAAAAAGTACAACACGAGGGAAAGAACTGAAATCTGAAGATTTAGGTGTATAAAGAACAACAAGAAGGATAGTCAGGGAAAGAAGAACATTACAGATCATCATTACATCCAGTAACCAGCCAGGAAACGGAAGAATAAGAGCCATAAATATAAATACAACAAAAGTGGACAATACTGTCATTGAAAGGTTCTTTTTAAAGAAATCCCCTCTCATTGAAGCTAACTGTTGTCCTAAAGCATCTGCAGCCATTGAATCCCCACCCAAAAAAGCTTAGATTTTAATCAATTAAGATTATTTTTTTATTTCTTAAAAAATTTTCCAGCACCGATTTTAGCGTAAATAGCACCAACAATCCGGAAATATGCTTCAGGTAGTATATCACCAACCTGAGTATTTTGAAAGAGTCCGCGGGCAAGAGGCCGGTTTTCCACAAGAGGAATATCATTTTCCTTTGCAATAGCTTTAATTCTCTGAGCCATTTCATCCTGTCCTTTTGCATTAATCATTGGAGGCACCTGTGATGAAATATCATATTTTAAAGCCACGGCAAAATGTGTAGGGTTGGTAATTACAACATCAGATTCTTTTACAGCCTGAACAACGTTACCGCTTAAAAAAGACCTTTGAGCCTGATTTAATTTTGATTTTACTTCAGGATCACCTTCCATTTCCTTGTATTCTTCTTTTTGTTCCTGCTTTGTCATTTTCAAGCTGTCGAGAAACTGTTTTCTCTGCACAAGGTAATCAGGAATGGAAATTACAAGAAAAATTATTGCACTTGTAATGAGAATTTTCCAGGCCACACCGGCAATACTGGAAACTCCCGTCGCAATGTTACCCACATTAAGCTGATATAGTATCTTCTGCAGATTTCCTTTTATAAAAATATAGGCCGTAAAGCAGACACAGATAACTTTTACAAGGGATTTTACAACATTGAAAGCTCCCTGTGCAGAAAAAAGCGTCTTCTTCAAATATTCGCCGAATTTCGGAATGATTCTGGTAAAATCAGGTTCAATAGGCTTTGTTGTAAAAAGGAATCCCTTATTCTGAATGATATTGGCAGCAACCCCGGCAATAATTCCGACAACACACAATGGAATAACGATTTTTAAGATATTAAACAGGAAAGGCATAAAAAATGCCCCCTGATTCAAAGGTTCATTTATACGCCCAAAATAATAAACAAGAATCTGTTTACACCACATCCAGATTGTTTCAGACATAATCATTAAAGTAACGACACCAAAAAGAAGAACTAATGCAGCGCTGATCTCAGGACTTTTTGCAACACGACCTTCCTTACGGGCTTTTTCAATTTTAAATTCAGAGGCGTCTTCTGTTCTTCCTTCGTCTTCAGCAGCAAACCACTGAAGGTCAATCTCTTCAAATGACATTTTACTTCCTCATAATAGCATAAAGACGCTCAAGCATACTAAACCCCTTTGCAAATGAATTTATAAAATAATTTGCAAGGGGAATCAAAAGAACTGTAATCATAAAAAATGAAAGAAGAATCATAATCGGAAAACCTTCGCTTAAAAGGTTCATCTGAGGAGCAGCTTTAGAAAGTATTCCCATAGTAATACTGATTAAAAGTAAAGTTCCCATAATTGGAAGGGCAATTACAAAAGCATCAAAAAACAAGGTTGAAAGGGCCTTCAATAGGAATTTTAACAGGTGTTCCTGCCCCTGAACCATACTTACAAAATTCATTGTTTCAAAACTTGAAGCAAGAGCACCGCCAAAAAGTCTCTGTCCCCACTGATTCTGTAAAAAAATCAGCATTGCCACCAGATTAAAAAACTGTCCCATCAAAGGATTCTCAACCTGACTTAAAGAATCATAAGAAGAAGCAGCAGAAAACCCCATCTGAAATGCAAAAAACTGACCGGCAGTACTGAAAGCAGAAAATATAATATTGATATAAAAACCGATGAGCAGACCGATAAGTGCTTCTCCACCTAAAATCAGGATATAAATCAATGAAAAGGCTCCGTCTTCGGCAATATATGGCTGGTAAATTGAAACATTTATTGAAGGAAGCATAAGATAAGCCATATAACCGGCAAGGGCAACCTTTGCAACTCTTGATACAGATCTCATGCTGAACAAAGGAAGAGTCAGCAGCAAAGCAAAACATCTTGCTGCAACAATGAGAAAAACCGGTGCCTGCATTACAATCTGGTCAAGCATAAAATATTATTTTGCAAGATTTGGAATCATATTAAAGAGATTTACTGTATATCCGCTCATAGAAGCAAACATCCAGCCACCTAAAAGAGCCAGAACTCCAAGAATTACCAGCAGTTTTGGCAAAAATGTAAGGGTCTGTTCCTGAATACTCGTTGTAGCCTGAAAAATGGCAATGATCAATCCGACAACAAGAGCTGCACAAAGTGGAAATGCAATCAATTTAAGAATTTCAAATACAGAATCCCGCATCAGTGTAACAAGATATCCTACAGTCATTTAATTCACCTCTTCTCTGCAACGCTAAAAAACACTTGAAAACAGCTGCTGTGTCAAAAGTCCCCAGCCATCTACAAGAACAAACAGCATAAGCTTAAACGGCATACTGATCTGAACAGGCGGCAGCATCATCATACCCATACTCATAAGAATACTGGCTACAACCATATCTATGACAATAAAAGGTATATAAAGAATAACACCTATTTTAAAGGCAACTGTCAGTTCATGAAGAATGTAAGAAGGAATCAAAACATAAAGAGGCAGTTCCTTAAGATTTTTGGGCTGAGGAGTCTTACTCATTTTAAGAAAAGTCTTAATGTAAGAAGTATCATTCCCCATCTGTTTGTACATAAAAACTTTAATCGGACTTTCTGCCCTTTCATAAGCCTGTTCTATGGTAATTTCATTGTTACTCAAAGGCTTAAATGAATTCTGGTAAACATTGTTAAAAACAGGCCACATGGCAAACAATGTCATAAAAAGTGCAATTCCATTAAGGACGCTGGTTGGCGGAACCTGCTGAAGGGAAAGAGCACGTTTAATGAAGTCAAGAACAATGGAAAATCTCAAAAAACAGGTAGTAAGAATAAGAATGCTTGGAGCAAGCGTAAGAACAGTAAGAAGAAGCATAATCTGCAATGAAAATGCAATCTGCTGTCCTGTCCTGGGCTGAGTAATGGAAATATCAACATTTGGCACAGTAACGCCACTCATTGTTGAAGACATTGAAGTATTTCCCCTTGTCGAACCGTTTGGAAAACTGCTTTGAGAAAATGCAGGAACAGTTAAAAAAAAGCAAAGAAGAATTGAAACAATAATTGATTTTCTCATTTATTTCTCCTCTTCTTCATTAAGGCGATTCAACTGAGAATTTAAAAACTCTGAATTATTTTCTGTTTCAGAATTAAACACATTCTCATTTCTAGTTCCGCCAGGCATAAAAATATTAAGTATGTCAGCGAAACTGCGTGGTTTTTCAGTCTTATTTTTCTGGTCAGAATGTAGGTTCATGGCATTAATAAGTTCTTCATCTTCAACTTGTCCAATAACATTAATTGATCCATCTGTAACACCAATAATGTAAGCTTTATCAATAAGGGTTATGACATTTACAGATTTACCAGGTCCGAGTTTGACTTCAGAAACAACCCTTAAAAAAGGATCTTCATTATTAGTTGATAAAGTAAATTTCTTAAAAAGTCTGGCAAGTCCATAAATAATAAGCACAACGATGATAAGAACAAGAATCATCTTAAAAAATGCGCCGACTCCTGAATACCCTTCACTTTGCTGAATAGAGTCGCTGCCGTCAACACCTAAATCAATAGAAATATCACCTGAATCTGTATTTATGGTAATATCTTCAGGATTTGTAGAAATTGAAGTATTTTGCTGTCCGAATACAACAGCGGAAGACAAAAAAAATGATATAAGACAAAGAATAAAAGATTTTTTGAACATTTTCCCACCCAGTATAAAATAAAACAGCTGCCTCAAATCCCCATTTAAGACAGCTGAGTTTTCAAACCTTAGCGAAGGTCAGATACTCTTTCCATTGGGGAAAGAATTTCAGTTACACGAACACCGAAGTTTTCATCGATAACTACAACTTCACCTTTGGCAATCGGTTTATGGTTTACAAGAATATCTACCGGTTCACCGGCAAGTTTATCAAGCTCAATGATTGTACCTTCACCCATACCAAGGATTTCCTTAATCTGTTTTTTTGTACGACCAAGTTCTACAGTCATTTCCATGAATACGTCCATGATAAGACTGATATTTCCTGATTCGCCTGAAGGAATTCCATTACCAAGATTTGGGAACTGAACTGACTGAACACCAGGCATCTGTCCCATATTCATTCCGCCCGACATTCCCATCATAGGCTGCTGCATATTCATCATACCCATATTAGGCATTCCACCCATTACAGGCTGCTGTGGCATCTGCATTCCCATACCCATATTTGGCATACCACCCATCATAGGTTGTTGCATTCCACCCATTGCAGGCTGTGCACCGCCCATAAGGCTGTTTAAATCTGAAGGATTAAGGCCGATTCCGCCTGAAGTAGCAGCAGAAGCCGAACCTCCACCGAGAGCTGTTGCCATACCATTTGCAACATCACTTGAAGAGGCTTCCCAGAGAGTGTAATTCTGACCTTCAAGAGTAATAGGATAACTGAACAAAGCAAAAGTACCCTGTGGCATACGAACCATAGCTTTTGGTGTATGAACGGCTTCCGCAGGATTTGCAGCAAGACCCGGAAGTTTGCCGCCGGCAGAAAGATCTGTAATTTCAGCTCCAGTATGAGCAGAAACAACTTCAGAAATTACAGAAAGAGCCATATCATCAAGTTCAGCATTTTCTTCTTTATTAATAAGACCTGTAAGTTTCTGGCTGAAATCAGGTGCCAGAATGAAAATATGATCACCTTTAAGACCAGTATTATAATCGTTAATAACTGCAACAACCATTTCTGGAAGTTTTGTCAGAAACTGATCTCGGTTTACAGTTTCAACAACAGGATCTCCAACAGAAAATTCACTTCCTGTCATCTGATTAAGATTAGCAGCAAGCTTGTCTTTTAATCCGTTGACAAGTGTTGTGAGAGTTGCAGTATCAATGTTTGCATCACTTCCTGATTTTGGAGAGGTTACACCTCCCATATCTACACCAGACAACAATGCATCGATTTCGTCCTGAGAAATTGTACCATCACTCATAGTTTTCATCTCCTTCAACGGATAATTCTTCAAATTCTTCTGAATCAGTTTCGTCTATTTTACTGATAACCTGTACAGCCATCTTTTTGCCAACAACACCAGGCTGACAAAGAAATTTCTTTTTGTTTCCGACACTTAAAGTAAGGGGATCACCAACCTTTACAGTAGAAAGACTGATTACATCTCCAGCCCTTAATGCCAGTACATCGCGGATTGAAAGGTTAATTGTGCCTATTTCAGCAACAACATCCATATCAACATCTGCTAATTTTTCTTTCAAAGTTCCAAGATACTGAGTTGTAGAACTGCGTCGTACAGAACTGAACCAGAACTGTGAGGAAAGTTTTGA
Organism: Treponema sp.; assembly: GCA_045597415.1. Taxonomy (GTDB): domain Bacteria; phylum Spirochaetota; class Spirochaetia; order Treponematales; family Treponemataceae; genus Treponema_D. Next base: position 86,011 of record JAZLKD010000028.1, read on the forward strand.
AATAATTGGTTCGATTGTAAGGTAAGGAATACAAAGGTTCATCATACCTTCTTCGTCACCAACTTTTGTTTCCAGTGTAACAAGAACAACCATTTCAGTTGGAGGTACAATCTGTGCAAACTGTGGATTAGTTTCAATCTGACCAAGACGAGGTCTAAGATCGATTACCTGTGTCCAGGCTTCACGCATATTTGCAAGAATACGTACGATAATACCTTCCATTACTGACTGTTCAATATCTGTAAGGTCACGGCTTACCTTTGCACCGTTTCCTGTTCCACCAAAAAGGCGGTCAATAATGCTGAATGTAATTGCAGGATCAATTTCAAGCACGGCATTTCCTTTGAGAGGGTCCATATTGATTACTGCAAGAGTTGTAGGTGTCGGGATGGAACGAATGAATTCTTCGTATGTAAGCTGATCTACAGAAGCTACATGTACATGAACAAGAGAACGCAGCTGTGCAGACAGAGAAGTTGTTGTGAGACGTGCAAAAGTTTCATGCATGATTGAAACCGTACGGATTTGTTCTTTAGAGAATTTATCCGGACGCTTAAAATCATAGATTTTAATTTTACGAGTATCACTTACAGCTTTGAAATCATCATTCTGACCGGTTTCACCATTATTAATGGCCTGGAGAAGCTGGTCAATTTCATCCTGTGACAGAACTTCGTTCACGTCTCATCCACCTTATTAAAGTTAACAGTAAAAATTACTGAACAATTGTATCAAACTGTTCAAAACGAACATCTTTGATTTTAGAATTTGTCAAAATATTATCATTAATGGCATTACGAATCTCAATACGAATTGAATCTTCGTTCTGTGGCAGCAGTTCTTCTGCTGTTCTACCTCTGAAGTATCTGCGAAGGAAGTCCTTAATTGGAATCAGCTGAGCAGAAATATCAGAAGATGCTGTCTTATCGTCTTTTTTGTAACCAAGATAAATTTTAGCTACAACCTGAACAGAATCATCACTTACGGTCCTAACCTTAAAATCAAGTGGTGTATACCAGTCCAAAGGTTCCTGTGCAACACTGTATTCTTCAGGATTTTCAATAACAGTAGTTCCTGTAGCAACATCGTTCCATCCAAGAATCATACCTGTAAAATAAACAACAACTACAATCAAAAGGATTCCAGCCAGACCAATAGCCACCCATTTGAGAAGCATTGGAACAAAACCTCCCGAGCTTGAGCCTGAACTTGTGGCAACAGCAGCATCAGCACCATCATCACCGATGCCCATATCATCTTCATCTGCCATCTTAATCCTCCTTTTTCAATTTTTTATCTTCTTATATTAAATTATCGTATATTTTCAAATAAAACTTAATTAAAAGTGTCCGTCATCAAGTATCACTATATCAACACGACGGTTGTACGCCCTTTCCTGCGGTGTATCATTTGGCCATACCGGGCGTGTATCTGCATATCCGGCAATCGAAAATTTCTTTTCGTCAACTCCAAAATCACTAAGGTAATGAAGGACATTTGCAGCACGAGTTGTAGAAAGTTCCCAGTTTGTAGGAAATTTATCACTCTGTACAGGAATATTGTCAGTATGACCTTCAATTCTGAAACGTCGGTTTTCAACTTCCGTATTCTTAAAAAATTCCGTCAGTTTAAGAAGAACTTCTCGAGTTTCATCAATATTAAGATCAGCACTACCTTCCGAAAAGAAATGATCACTGGCAAGAGTAATTACAAGAGCCCTTTCATCACTGGAAATAGTAATTTTTCGGGACTTAATTTCCGGTGCAAAAAGACTTACAGCCTTAACACGAGCCAGAGCAAGAGAAGAACCATGTTCAGCAGAAGGAAGAGCATTGATTGAGTTACCAAGATCTGCAAGACGACCTGCAACAAGAGACTGGCCGCCGGTTGTAGTTGGTTCATCAATAGATTCTGTAGTTACCGACAATGTAGATTGAATCTGAGACAAAGCAGTTACGTCTACTTCTGAAGGATCGTACAGCATTACGAAGAAGCAGAGCATAAGAGTAATCATATCACCATAAGTACCTTGCCAGGCGGTTGATGGTTTCTCAGGTTCTTTCTTTTCTTTTTTAGCCATTACTCATTAATCCTTAAGAACATCTGCTTCAATAGCAGCTCTTGTTTTTGGATCCAGATATGTAAGGAGTTTCTGGGCAAGTACTCGAGGGTTATCACCTGCCTGAATTGAAAGAACTCCTTCCAAAACCATTTCGTTAGATGCCATTTCTGCGGCATTCTGTGCAATAAGTTTCTGAGCCATTGGACCAAAGAACCAGTTGGCAAGCATAGAACCATACAAAGTTGTAATAAGGGCAACGGCCATGTTGGGACCGAGGGAAGATTTATCTTCAAGGTTATTCAACATACCAATAAGACCAATTACAGTACCAAGCATACCGAAACCAGGACCGTAACCTGCCCACTGGTTAACAAGGTTAATGTTACTCATGTGACGGCCTTCCATGGCACTCATTTCATTTTCAAGGATTGCACGGATAACATTACCGTCAGTACCATCGACAACCATACGAAGACCGTTTTTCATAAACTTGGAATCAAGATCATCAAGACCTTCTTCAAGAGCAAGAATACCTTCACGACGGGCTTTTTCAGAAAGGGCAACCATATCCTGAATCAGTTTGGCTTCGTTATAATCATAAGTTTTAAAAACCCGTCCGAGAATACCGAACATACCTAAAGTCTGTTTAAGAGGAGCAACAAAGAACAGGGCGAAGAAAGAACCACCCACAGTTACGAAGATAGAAGGAATATCGATAATGCCACCAAGCGAACCACCAGATGTAACAACACCAAGTACAATTACAGCAGCACCACCGATAACGGCAACCAAAGAACCTATATCCATATATTTTTACCCCTCATAAATATATTAATATAAATATAAAAATAATTAAAAGTCTTGTTTTGTAAATTCCAGCTTTGAACGATACTCTATGATTCTCTGAATCAATTCTTCAGGTTTATCACTGAGTACAACTTTTTTGCCGGACAGAAAGGTAATTGTAAGATCAGGTGTCTGTTCCATACTTTCAATCATATGCGGATTAATCCAGTACTTTTTTCCATCCAGTCGTGTAACTGAAATCATTTTTATATTTTCTATTCAATTTGTTTTATCGTCAAGTAGAAATAATTCACTTCATCAAATTTTTCTATAGAATTTCTTCAAGAAAAGCATTCAAAAAGAGAATTCCTTTCTTTCCCAAAGTATAAAAGGACTTATCCCCCTTAACGTAAATGGCTGCAAGTTTATTTTTATGCCACTTTTCAAAAACAGTTTTAAACTTTTCAGAAAAATCTTCTCCAAATCGCTCAATATATTCTTCCCGGCAGATTCCATTCACCATGCGCATTCCCATCATTACAAACTCAAATTTCAATGTTTCATCATCAAGTTTTTCTACAAGACGGGGAAATTTTTCTTCATCAATCTTATTAATCGTTACACAATTGAAAAAGCGTTCGTATTCTGGAATTGAAAGAGTATCAGTCCAGCGGATTTTTTTACCGTATAAAGTACCGCTTGCTCCTGCCCCACACCCAAGATAATCCTGAAGTTTCCAGTAAGTTGAATTGTGAATACTTTCAAACCCCGGCCTGCAGAAATTAGAAACCTCATACTGACAAAAACCCTTTTCCTCAAGAATTTTACGTCCTGAAAGCCACATTTTATCAGCTTTTTCAGGATTCCATTTAATTTTCCCTTCATCAATATTCATTGCAAGGGGAGTATTTTCCGTCACAGTAAGAGTATAAAGGGAAATATGGTCAGCACCACAACTGCAGGCACGTTCAATATCACCGGCAAAAGATCTGTAAGTAGAACCCGGCAAACCTGCTATAAGATCAACACTGAATTTACCTTTCCAGCAGAGGGAAATTAACTTAAGGGCATTTTCCACCTGTTTTCCGCTGCACCCCCGATGAACAAGATTTAAAACCTTATCATTAAAGGACTGAATTCCCATGGAAATTCTTGTAACGCCGCTTTCCTGTGCAGTTTTTAAAAAATCTTCACTAACATTTTCAGGATTTACTTCGACTGTAAATTCAATATTTTCATTTTTACAGGGAACAGAATTTAATATTCCGGTGACAAGATTTTTTAATTGTGCCGTACTTAACAATGACGGTGTTCCGCCTCCGATATAAACTGTCTTATACTGTTTAATATCATAAAGGTTTACATAGCAGCGGACTTCATTTAAAACTGCAGAAATATAATCGTCAGAAAGATCATTTACTTTTCCGCGGCGGTTACATTCTGCAACACTGTAAAAATCACAGTAATCGCATTTCTGTCTGCAAAAAGGAATGTGAACGTAAAGAGCAACGGAATCCAAAATGATTAAAATCCCTTAAGTTTTGTAAAAGGAAAATACTGAAGGACAACCCGGCCTAAAAACTGATCCTTATGAACAGGTCCCCACAAACGGGAATCACTTGAAACTGTCCTGTTATCCCCAAGAACGAAAAATTCACTGTCACCTAAAACTATCTTTTCAGTCTGCCCTTTTGAACCGATTGTATCATCCCAGTTTTCAGGTGTTTCAAGAAAAGTAATGTTATAGGCACTTTCAGTAAGTTCAAATTCTGTATAAAAATGAGTTCCGTCTTTTGGCATGATGTAAACATCGTAGCGGTCAAGATAAATAGTATCTCCAGGCATTCCGACAACCCTTCTTATATGAGGTGCATCAAAATTATTGTCAACCCGGAAAGGTTTCCACTGGCGGAATGAAACAAAATTACAGACAGAATTAATCAGACCTTTTACAAAACCAACCTGAGCTTCCTGATTATCCTGAAGAAGAAAAACTTCACCACGATCCGGATTAGTGAAAAGAGGACATACAAATTCAAAACCGCCTTTTACAATACCAGGTTCCATTGCAGAAGATTTATTTCTAACGGGAAATATGAAAAATGAAAGAATTATATTAAGCACAATAATTGTGATGGTTACGGCAATTAAAATTCGGATGATTCTTTCGTACAGAGCTTTTTTCATTGTGTACGAAACTTCATAAATATTGTTTTCCATAATTTAAAAATATCACGGATAAGCAGATTCTTGCAACATATCAGGCAGCTAAAGGTGCAGTTTGAAATATCTGCCATATTTTGTTATATTAGAAGTAATATGTCAGAAAGTGTAAAAATGATTGCTCAAAATAAAAAAGCCCGTTTCAATTACTCAGTAGAAGAATCTTACGAATGCGGAATTCAGCTTGAAGGTACAGAAGTTAAATCCGTAAAAGAAGGAAACATTTCATTTTTAGACTCATTTGCCGAAATTATAAATAATGAAATCTGGGTTAAGAATTTCCACATTTCGGAATACAAATATTCTGCAATGTTCAATCATGATCCGGACAGAAAAAAGAAGCTGCTTCTTCACAGAGAAGAAATCAAAAGAATCCAGAGAAAAATCGAACAGAAAGGTTACACTCTCATTCCCCTCGATTTTTATCTGAAAAGAGGTCGCGTAAAAGTTACACTCGGCGTATGCAAAGGTAAAAAACTTTTTGACAAGCGTGATGCAATAAAAGAACGCGACCAGCAGCGTGACATTCAGAGGGAATTCAGACACGGTTTTGAATGAACCTGAATCAAAATGGAGTTATTTATCAGTTGAAAAAAGTTCTGACAGGTATTGCATCCCTACTTCTTCTCTCACTTCATACAGCTGCATATACATTACCTGCAATGGAAATTGACTATTACGGTGTAGTTTCAACTTCCGAAGACTCAAACATGCTTAAAATGGCCCAGGACATTTTTTTCACCCAGTTAAAATCCTTTGACAACGCCACAATCGGTGACAAAAGAACAGACAGCAATTTTACTTTAAAAGACCAGCCTGTTATAACCGGCAACAATCACATAGCTTTTTTTGCAGAATTAAAGGAAAAACAGAACACAGCAGACACAACACTGCCACCTCAATGGGAATGCACATACAACATCATCCTTAAAGACAATGTTACAAAAATTACAAAAACCCATGTTTACGAATCTTATTACAATATCCTGGTAAGTTCAAAATCCAACATTGAAGAACTTCTTGTAAATGCCTCTGCAAATACTGCTTCCCCGCTTTCACAGAATTCAGGTAATCCGGCAGATGGAAACGGCGCATTGAATCTTGATGCCCTGGCCGGAAACTGGAGCGGAGAACAGCTTGCAGACAAAATCGTACTTCTCAGAGGCGGACGCGGCTTTGTAATTTTCAAGAACGGTGTTTCCATGAATATTGCAGTCACAATAAACAAAACTGACATTTCAGGAAACATAACCTCAATAACCATAAAACAGACAGGAAAGCCAAATGCATCATATTTTCCTGCAATACCTAGAGATGTAGCACTTTCAAAAGCAAAAGATGCAAACCCGATTACATGGGATCTGGAACTGATTTCGCCAAAACTGCTGAAAGGCAAAAAAAATACCCTCGTCTACTCTAAAGACAGGGGCACAGTTACAGAAGGTACAGAAGACATCACCTGGTTCAAAAAATAATTAAATTTTTACAGAACCCTGACGCAAAACTTCAGCTTTACCCTCTTCATCAATTTTAACTATCGTAGAAGGAATCCCGCCTGAACGGTTACCGTCATCAATAATCAGAGCAACATCTTTTCCAAAGACAGATTTAATTTCCTGTACAGTTTCAAGATTATTTTCACCGGATTTATTTACACTTGTAGAATAAACGGGAGCTCCGCATTGACGGATAACTTCCCTTAGCCACGGATCATCAGGACACCTGAATGCAGTTGTCTCAAAATTTCCATCTTTCGCAAAAGTATGCACGATTATTGTCAAAGGACCAGGCCATTTGGAAAAAAGTTCATCAGGAATCAAATCTCTGGTATATTTTTTCACATCGGAAGGTTCTGCAATAAGCTGAATCAGCTGCTTTTCTTCAGAACGTCCTTTAATGCGGCATATTTCCTGATTAGTATGAAATGAATAATGACGACCGTCTACAATTCCAGAAAAACCATAGACAGTATCAGTAGGAATGATGATTACTTTACCACGACGAAGGTAACTTACAGCAATGGAAACAGATTCACTGTCAGATTTGCGGCAGATCATAAATCGGCACTTCCTTTACAACAGGTTTATTAATTTTTTTAGCTTTACTGGAATTAACGTAAATCATAAGCCAAACTGCAAAAGAAACGATAATCCCACAAACTTTACAAAACCATTCAGGAACCGAGTAAGGTTCTACATAGCGCACAATTGTACCAGTATCATACAAGTTTTCTTCTACAGGTTTAAGACCATTAATTTTAACGATTTTTTCGTTTTCGCGGACAAAACCAAGTTTTCTTGCATAAGCAGCTATAATTTCAGGATCTTTTTCCAGAGCCGCACATTCAAGATCAAGGGCATCGTTTAAATTCTGAATCTTTAAATTCTGTGCAGCAAGAAGCATTTTCTGTTCACGAAGATGTTTTCCGGCAAAATATCCATTATTTCCACCGATAAGCGCTATAGCTACATAAACTAAAACACCAAAAAAAGCTGCAATAGTAACCTGATACAATTTCATAATAATACTTTATCGGCACAACCCATTAAAATATTTAAGACAAATAATGGGATTTTTGCATAGTAAAAACTGCGTCAATATGTTATAATTTTCTATATATAGATTTAAAGGGTTTTGATTTATGTTTTTTAATTTTTTTACCGAAAATTAATTAAATATAAATCACGGTAATTTTCACATTGCCGAAAAAGGGGATTATTTTATGAGTGACACTAATAATCAGAAGTTGAACGACTATGGAGTCTGGGTTAAAAAGCCTCCACGAACAATTGATTCATCAAGCAATCCTTCTGAAGACCCTTTCAATAATTTCAGCATTACAACTGGTCCTGAATTTTCAGAATTGGACGAAAATCTCTTTGATTCACCGGAAACAAATACTATGAACACAGAAAACATGGACAATAACGAAGAAGTAGAAATCGATCTGGACGAATTCATTTCAGGCGGAGTTTTTGAAACAGGACCTGATGAAGAAAAAATCAAGCAGAAAGAAGCTGAAATGGCTGAACAGACAGTTACATCTCAGCCAGAAACTTCTTCATCTTCTGAAACAGAAGAAGTTTCACTGGACAGTTTTGACGTTTCATTTGACGATGATACTGAAAATACAGAAGAACAGACTGAAACAGTAAGTTTTGAAGACTCTGATGACACATTGAACATTGATCTTTCTTTTGATGATGATACTGAAACTTCATTTGTTTCAACTTCAGAACCGGAAACTGTATCTTTTGACACTCCTTCAAGCGATGCTGGTGACACAGAAAGCATTGACCTTGCTGATTTTGGAATTACAGAATTTTCTGATCCAAACCCGGGAAGTACTTCTGACAGTTCAGATTTTGAATCAGTTGATGTTTCAGATTTCGGACTTGATTCAGATACCGAAGAATCAGTTCCAGAAGCTTCTCAGGCTCCTGAAGGAACTGAAAGTGTTGATTTGAGCGATTTTGGAATTGATTTTGATGATACTCCTTCTTCAGAAGAAACACCTGCTGTACAACCAGAAAAATCTGCTGATATTCAGGAAGATTCAATACAGATGGATGTAGCAGAAGATACTCAGGAAGATATTCATATCGAAGAACCTGTAACATTCGCCTCGGAAAATGATGCAGATTTTGACGTTGATTCAATCCTCAACACAGCCACTGACGAATCAGGAAGAACTGTTACAGTCGGAAACCAGGAAGACGCAATTGTAAGTGAAGTTTCATCCCTTTCAATGCCAGAAGATGATATTTCCCTTGACGACATCAATAACCAGATTTCAGAACCTGAAATTGAAAGTGAATCCATTGAAGAATTCAACACAACAAATGAAGCTGATGAAATCAACTTTGATGATATTACAGAAGAAATTCCTGATACATTTGACGAAGAAGCAGCTTCACTGACAGCTGATGAACTTTCAAATATTGCTTCTTCAGTAACAGGTACAGAAGAAAACATTGAAGAAGAATCAGTTTCAAACCCCCTCTTTGGTAGCGGACTTAACCTTTCATCTTTGGACAACAATACAGAATCTGAGACTTCAACTGACGAACCAGTCCTTGACGAAACTCCATTTAGCGATTCAATCCTCGAAGAAAGTGCAGTTACACAAGAAAACAGTTTTGAATCTTCATTTGACGAAACTTCTCTTGATACAGACTCAATCCTTGAGGAATCAGCTTCAGAAGAAACTGTTTTTGATACAGAAGAACCTTCTCCATCAATTATTGAAGAATCTGCAACTGAAGAAGAATTCCAGGTTACTGAAGAACCTGCCCTTTCCATTCCAGAACCTGAAAGTGTAACAATTGCAGAAGAAAGCGCACCTGCTGATAACAGCGACTCTACTGTTGTGGCTAATTCAATACTCCAGGATATTGTCGGACAGCTTTCAGCACTCAAATCTGAAATTACTACACTGAAAGAAGATCTTACAACTCTTAAAAATAACAATGCAATGGTTCAACCATCAGCAGAAATCAATCTCAACGAGGAACCTGAAGACACAGGATTTTTCAGCACTACTGACGGAGACGATACTATTGCTCTTTCAAGCGATGAACTTGCAAATATCCTCAACACTTCAGAAATTACAGAAGCTGCTTGTGAAGAAGCTGACTATTCAACTGAAGAAGATCCAATTCCTTCAGTAGAGGAAACTGATTTTTCAGCTGAAGATTTTGAAGAACCGGCCCTTGATCTTGATTCGGAAATTGAAGATTTTGAATCTGAAACAATTGATTCAGAACTTCCAGATGAAATAGCAATTCCAAAGGTTGATGATCTTGTTGTTGACTCTTCTTCTACAGACCTTATGGCTGAAAACAACGATGAGCCTCTTGAAATCAAAGACGACGTTTTTGAAGAACTTGCGGAAGAGCTTCCAGATTTAAGTGAAATCAGTGAAGAAGGTGTTGATACAGAACTGAACGAAGAAAATATTGTTGATGCAAACAAAAGTTTTGATGATATTTTTGCTCCGGATCCTTCTATTGATGAAAGTCTCACAGCAGGAAACATCGATTACCTGTCAAATGATGAAAATGCAAATCTTGGAGATGAAACAGGAACTATGGAAGCTGAATCGGCTGATTCTTTTGCCGGAAGCAGTGTAAAGGAAAGCGAAAGCTCAATTCCTGATGAACTTCAGACTGAAATCAAATCAGTACTTTCATACATGGATCAGCTTCTGGAAAATCTTCCAGAGGAAAAAATTGCCGAATTTGCTCAGTCTGAACAGTTCGAAACTTATAAAAAGCTTTTCAAAGAATTAGGACTTTCCTGATATGGGACTTCTGGCAAAAATTGAAAACCTGCAGGAAAAGAAACCTGCGGGTTTGCTGGCAAAAGCCAGTTTGATGGAATTTTCAAAAGTTACACTTTCTCAATGGGCAAAAAATAATTCCGTTAATCATGTTGCCATCTTTTCTCAGTATAATAATTTCTATTATATTTCAGATTCACTTAACATCGATGCGAGAACAATAGCTCTTTCAGTATCAACAAAGGATTTCTGGCAGGGAAGCATTGATTTTGATGAATCAGTATATGTAAAATTTTCAAAAGCCGACGGAAATCTTGGAAGATTCTACCAGTTTTTCAGGGAAGACTTGCGTCATGATGTCGAAGAATTATATTTTCTGCCTGTAACAATCGGCGGACAGAAAAAAATTCTGATGATTTTAAAGAAAGCAGATGAAGTTTTTACACTTCCTCCGTCTACAGATTCTTTTATAAAATCAATTTCTACGATCAATTTCAATATAGTCGAACTGCCACAGGAAACTATGGAAGAACGTCTTGAAGAAAACCTGGTTAATTTTCAGGCAAACCTTTACATTCTTTCCTACAGAATTTGTCTTGAATCTCTTTTTAACGGCATTGAAATTTCAAATCTTGAAATAAAAAAACTTGTAATTGAATCCATGACTAAAGTAATGCATGCTAAAATTACACAGCTTTTTGCTTCACCAAACCTTGTTTACATGGGCACAAGTGAAGAAATCAAAATCATTTATATTGCCAGAGACGACATTGATGAAAATCTTCTTTTGAAACACTTAAAAAACTGTCTTAAAAGCTACCTGGGAAATAATGAATCAGATTCCCTTTTGCTTTTAAACGCAGGCGTGACAAAAAATTCAAAAGGTGCCATGGCGTTTCTTATTCATGGTTAAAAAGTGACAGTTCAGTTTTCCACAGCTAAAAACGGTGAACAAACCTGCTCAATAGACGGTAAATTTCTTCATTCTTCCTATAACCCTTCAAGAGAATGTGACAATTTTGTTGACACACAGTCCCCTTCCATAAAACCTTCATATATTATAATAATCGAACCCTGTCTGGGACTTTTCTGCAATAATCTGCGGAAGAAATTTCCTCAATCAAAACTATGCGCAATAAGACTTTTACCAGACTTTAAGGATTATGATTCTCAGTTTGACATTGTTTTTAACGACCTAAACACACTGCAGGACGATCTTTTTAATATCCTTGGCGAAGAAGGTTTATGTACCAGTCATTTTACTGAATGGCAGAACGCTACAAGACTTTTTGCACCCCAGACTCAAAAGGTTTGGGAACAGATTAAAAATGCCGTTTCTAAATCCCGAAACGTGCTGATTACAAGATCTCATTTTTCTAAAAGATGGCTTAAAAATACAGTTAATTTTTTTTCAAACGTTTCAAAAGGTTACTCTCTCAAAAAAACTACTAAGCCTGTCATAATCGCCTGTTCAGGTCCCAGTCTGGAAACTTCAATTGAATTCATAAGAAAAAACAGGGACAAAATTATTCTGATTGCTGTTTCTTCAGCCATCGCTCCCCTTTTGCATTATAAAATAAAACCTGACCTGGCAATTTCCACAGACGGAGGTTACTGGGCAAAAAAACACCTTGAAATGGATTCCCTCAAAGAAATTCCCTTTGCCGCAACACCAGAAGGAGCTTATCCTTCTAAACTTTTACATTCCGGTACAATAATTCCTCTCACTTACGGCGACGGTTTTGAAAACAAATATTTTTTCCCTCTTTCTGCAAATTTCATTCATTCAGAAAGAAATGGAACTGTAAGCGGAACAGCATTAACCCTGGCCCTGAACTGGACTGAAAATGACATTTATCTCTGCGGCCTTGATCAGGCTTCGGCATCGGGCTATCAGCATACAAATCCAAACAGAATCGAAATCATGAATGCTTCAGCAGACAACCGTATTACAAACAAAGAATTGCGATTTTGCAAAAGTCAGTTTGCTTCCAAAGAATCTCTTGAAATCTATCGTCAGTGGTTTGAATCTTTTTCAAGAAAGTCTGGTCGCACCATTTACAGGCTTTCAGACAATTATAAATACAAAAACACTCTTGGCAAAATACAAAATGTAAACTGGCACTTTTTTGAAAGCCGCCAATACATTTCTTCAGATGAAAGTATTTTTTCAGAAAAAGTAATTTATGTTGCAGATTTAATCAAAATCAAAAAATCAACTCTTTCTATCCGCAACGATTCTTCAATAAAAAATGAACTTTTTCCTTTAGAAACCCTTGTTCTTGAACACACCCTTAATCAGGAAGAAAAAAATTCTATCAATAACAAAATCAATACTCAACTTGACCAGCTGAAACAATGGTTGTCTTGTTATGAGTCTAAATTCAATATATAATGTTTATATGAAAAATAGTAGTTTTAAATTAATTTCTGCAATCATCGGAACAATTTTCGTAATTTCACTTTTTCTTTTTATCTCAAGCATTATTTCAGGCAAGAACAACAACTCAGAAAAAGCCGATGAAATATTTAATTCTTTAGCATATAAAACAGCAACTGCAGCACAACAGAACGAACCTGACGGAAAGTCACATTCAAAATTTGCTGCGGATTTTGTAAAGGCCGTTCACGACAATTTTGAACAGTTTGCAGCTATTTCACTGACTCTCAACGACAATGTAATTTATAGCTACCCTCCTGTAAGCGATTTTCAGCTGGATCCAGAAGCAGTAATCCAGAAAAGTCAGGAAATTACAACACTTTACGGAAACACAATAAAACTTGCAGCATCAATTTACAAAATCAATCCTGCAAACATCTATTACAAAGCGCGGGTTCCATTTTTCCTTATTCTTATCGGAACTATCGCAGCTTTTTTTGTATTAATTTTCGTACCTTCATCACAAGAAGAAACTTTGTCGGCTAATGAAGAAAAAGATGAAGAAAATTCCTGGGAGAATTACAAAAATTATGATTCTTCAAGCATTGATTCATATTCCCTTAAATCTGAAAATGAATCTTCTCCAGTTGAAGTTAAAGCTGAAAATATTGATGCAGAAAGTGACAATAAATCTTTTACCGGTGAAAATGAAGAATTAAGTTTTGAAAATTCAGAAGATGAAGACAAAACAATTGTTGAAAGTTTTTATGAAACAAACCACGAAGAAAACAGTAATTATGAGCAGGAAGAAAATTCCGCTCCACAATCTCTTCAGGAATTTCTGGGAGAAGAACTTGCAATCGAAAACAGTGACGTTTCAGTATTGATTACAAAAATAAACCATCTTATTAAGAACTCGGAACTTTCTGAAAGCATCCAGAAAAAAATGATTGAAACTTTTAATAATCAGGGTGTGCTTTTTAATTTTAATGAAGACAGTTATGCCACAGTCCTTGTAGAAACGGATTTTGAAACTGCAATGAATCAGGCAGAAATTTTAAGAACAAACCTTATTGAAATTGTTGAAAAGAACAGTTTCAATACTGAAATTACAATCGGTGTAAGTGCAAAAACTTCAAGAAATATCAGTGCCGAAGAATTGATTTATGAAGCAGATCAGGCACAACAGCATACAGAAGCTGATAATCCAATCGTTGGATTAAAAGTTGACCCGGAAAAATACAATAGCGCAAAGTAATTTATTTATTTAATTCTGGCTCGTCAGTCTGTTCAGATGTCTTTTCAGGCTCTTTAAATGTATCCTGATACTTTGATACAATTTTGCTGTCTGGAAATTTTTCTTTTAATGTTTCATAAGGAAGTTTTGCATCATCATTTTTTTCAAGACTCATTAAAAGACTGATATAATTTTCAAGAACAGGCTGATTTTCAGGATACTGTTCATAAAGACTTTTATACAAGTCGATTGATTTTTCAGTTTTTCCATCCATTGCATAAATGTATGCAATGGAAAGCCTTAAGTCTGTGTTGTCAGAATCCAGTTTCAAAAGTTCACTGTAGAGTTTTTCTGCAGTTGACCAATCTTTGATCATGGCATAACAGCGTGCAAGTTTATATTTACAGGCAACTTTGTATTCTTCATTTTCACCTGCAAGATTGTAATACTCACAGGCCTTGGTATAATTCTTTAATCCGTAATACCCTTCTGCAATCTGATAATACTCATACGAAATATTATTTTTAATTTTTCCTTTTTCTCCAGGGACTGCAAGACCACCATTTGAAGAACAGGAAAAGAGAAACAAAGAGCTGATTGCAAGTAGAATAATTTTATGCATAATTAAAGTGAAATAAGTCCAATAATTTTATTCCAGCTCATAGTAATGTCAGAAATTACGATTGTTTTACTTCCTGTCTGCTGAATTTTAGCTGTTACCGGGAACATGGCAATTTTAATTGCTGCAATTGTAGCTTTCATTGCTTTGGGATTTTCAATTTCAAGGGCAATATTAACGCCAAAAGATTCCTTTCCTGGAACCTGAGTCAAAAAACCTGCAACTTTTGTAATTCCTGCATCAAGTCGTTTTCCTACAAAAGCCTGAAGAAAGAGAGATGGATTTGTAGAATAAAACTTGATTTCACCATTTTGAATCTGTGTTAAATGTTTATATGCAGCTTCGTCAAAGCCTAAAGGAATTAAATCTGAAGTCGCTGAATCAATAGTTTCCCTTGAAACAAAGTCATATTTTTTTATCATGGGTTCAATATTTGTACTTACAACCGCATTTCCATAAGTCATGACTCCAGCCTGGAAAGGTTTGCCTTTGAGTTGATAATATGTATAAGCAGTCTCTCCTGCTGTAAAAATCTTTTCAATCCAGCCGTTTTTTTCATTAAAACCGTACTTCAAATACTTAAGTGGATAATTTCCGCCAATAGAAAGCTGATTATTACCTGAAGTTGTAGCACAAGCTGCTGCAATTACATCAGTACGGCTTACAATTGTGTTGCAATCCTTCTCATTCATTCCTGTCAATTTTGCAAAAGCTTTATTTACAAAAGTTTTATTCGGCTGAACTGGAATATAAATATACAATCCTGCATCATTATCTACCAGTGAAAGAGTATCTACAGGTTCTGCAACAGGAACCGACTTACAACCATTAAAAAAAAGGCTCAGTGTGGCCATAAAAACCATACTGAGTCTTGCAAACTTATGCTTTAACAACAGAAGCTCTCCATTTTTTATCTTCCGATTCAATTTCTGTACCGGCAAAACCGTTCTTCCATTCAATAGAAGAACAGAGTGTTTCTCCGGAAATCAAATCCTTGAACATTTCATAAGAAGCTTTAAGTTCATCATCACCGCTGAGAGTAAGGTTAATACGGTCTGTTACTTCAAAACCGCTTTCCTTACGAAGGTTCTGAACACCGCGGATAAGGTCACGAACATAACCTTCTTTTTTAAGTTCATCAGTAACCTTTGTATCAAGGGCAACAGTAAGAGTTCCTTCGTTAATAACCTTAAGGTTTTCTTTTTCTTTGCGGTCTACGATGATTGTTTCTGCATTAAGCTTAACTGTTTCACCGTCAACATTTACTGAAACTTCACCGCCATCAACGATTTTTGCAATATCATCGTTAGTGAGTTTTACAATTTCAGCAGCGGCAGCCTTCATCTTTGGTCCAAGCATCTTACCCAGAACCTTAAAATTAGCTTTTGCAGAGTACTCAACAAGGTCAGATTCCTGATCATGGAAATGAACTTTCTTAACATTAAGTTCTTCTGCAATTGTTTCCATCATATCTTCAAGAACCTTACGTTCTTCAACATTACGGGTAACAAGTTCGCAGGCAGCAAGAGGCTGACGGTTTTTAAGGTTAAATGTATTGCGCAATGAACGTCCCATAGAAACTGCTTTCTGAACAGTTGCCATACGGAATTCAAGAGCTTCATCACGAAGAGCTGCATTGTAAGCAGGGAAATCGGCAAGATGAACAGATTCAGGATCATCAGATGTTTTAAGGTTCTGCCACATTTCTTCTGTAATAAATGGAACAAAAGGAGCTGCACAAAGACAGAAAGTTTTGAATGCATAATAAAGTGCTTCGTATGCTTCTGCTTTGTCAGTATCATTTTCTGATTTCCAGAAACGTCGTCTTGAACGGCGGATGTACCAGTTGTTGATCTGATCAATAAAGTTGATGAGCGGATCAATTGCCGAACTCAAATCATAATCATCAAGAGCTGCACTTACATCTGCAATCATCTTCTGAGCAACAGATAGAATCCATGCATCCATTGGATTTGAAGGCTTTTTGTTGTCAAACATGTGACCGGTACAGGCATATTTATCAATATTTGCATAAGTGATAAAGAAAGAATATCCAGACCAGAGTGGAATAAGGATATTTTTTACTACTTCTTTTACACCATTGTCTGAATAGCGCAAGTCATCAGCCTTAACAACAGCCGAATGAGTAAGGAAAAGACGAAGTGCATCTGCACCAAACTTATTGATTGCTTCAACAGGATCAGTGTAATTCTTGAGGGATTTTGACATTTTGCGGCCGTCTTCTGCCAGAACGAGTCCGTTTACAATACAATTCTGGAAAGCAGGTTTGTCAAAAAGGTGTGAAGCAAGAATTGTAAGTGTATAGAACCATCCGCGTGTCTGATCCAGACCTTCAGAAATGAAGTTAGCAGGGAAATGTTTTTCGAAGTATTCTTTATTTTCAAAAGGATAGTGCTGCTGTGCATAAGGCATTGAACCAGATTCAAACCAGCAGTCAAATACTTCAGGAATACGTTTCATTGTTCCCTTTTTACATTTTGGACAAGTGAATGTAATTTTATCAACATACTGCTTGTGAAGGTCTTCAGGATAAACACCGGAAAGTGATTTAAGTTCATCACGGGAACCTACACAAAGAACATGCTTACAGTCTTCATCATCACACTTCCAGATTGGAATAGGATTTCCCCAGTAGCGGTTACGGCTTACTGCCCAGTCACGGCTGCCTGCAAGCCATTTACCGAAACGGCCTTCTTTAATGTGAGCAGGCTGCCATTTAATCTGAGAATTTGCACGAAGAAGAGCTTCATGATGATCAGCAACTTTTACAAACCATGAACCGATACCACGATAAATAAGGGGAGAAGAACATCTCCAGCAATGTGGATAAGAATGAAGAACCTGTTCCTTTTTAACAAGTTTACCTTCATCTGAAAGACGTTTGATAATATCTTTGTCACAGTCTTTTACAAAGCGGCCGGAATATTCTGGAACTTCTTTTGTAAATTTACACTCTGCATCAATTGGCTGTACGTTTGGAACACCTGAGCCGCGGAAGATTTTGTTATCGTCTTCACCAAAAGAAGGTGCAATATGAACAATACCAGTACCATCTTCAGTAGAAACGTAATCAGCATTGAACATACCGAAAGCACCTTTTACACATTTCTGCTTAGAAATGCTTTCACAAACGGCAGCATCTTTAAGGTTTGCAAAATATGGGAAAAGGGGTTCATATTCAGCATCAATAAAATCTTTACCTTTATGACGGTAAATGATTTCGTATTCTGAAGCGTCTTTATAGTAAGAAGAAAGACGTGCTTCTGCAAAAATATAATGATCACCTGAGGCTTTATCAAGTATTTTTACATAGTCAATTTCTGGTCCCATACAAAGCCCTAGGTTTGAAGGTAAAGTCCATGGAGTTGTTGTCCATGCCATAAAATATGTTTTACCGTCAGCCATATCAGGATCATTTACACCTGCAGGAGCTTTTGTAATCTTGAAGCGTACAGTTACAGTCTGATCATTTACATCTTTATATCCCTGAGCAAGTTCATGTGTAGAAAGAACTGTAGCACAGCGTGGACAATAAGGAAGAATATACTGACCTTCGTAAATAAGTCCTTTATCCCAGAGAGATTTTGCAACCCACCAGATAGATTCCATAAAGTCTGGATTCATTGTTTTGTAGTCATTGTCAAAATCTACCCATCTTCCCATACGGGTAATTGTTTTACGCCATTCTGAAGTATATTTAAGAACTGAAGCCTTACACTTATCGTTAAATTTATCTATACCGAGTTCTTCAATTTCGTGCTTTGAGTTGATTCCCAGTTCTTTTTCAATGAGGTTTTCTACTGGAAGACCATGACAGTCCCAGCCAAAACGACGTTCAACTTTTTTGCCTTTCATTGTCTGGTAACGAGGAATAATATCTTTGATTGTTGATGGAATAAAATGTCCGAAGTGTGGAAGACCTGTAGCAAATGGAGGTCCGTCAAAGAATACAAATTCTTCAGCTTTTGATCGCCGTTCAATTGATTTCTTAAATGTTTCGTTCTTTTCCCAGAATTTTAAAATTTCTTCTTCCTGTTTAGGAAAATCTGGTTTTGCATCAACATTCTTGTACACAATAAGCCTCTTATTTATTTAAATAAATTCATTTTATTATATTAAATTTTTGAGCTTTGTGGAATAGTTCATGCCTTACTGTTACTTATGAATATCAATATTCCTTTTATTCCAGGTTTTTGGATTATAGAGTTCAATTTCTGATATTTCTTTCCAGTGATATTTTGGAAAAGTTACAGGAAACAGAGGTTTTGGCCGGGGAATGTGACGGGCATTATTTTCATCTACCATCTCCATAAGGTGATCCCAGTTGGTCTTACCAGGAACTGCAGTTAAATAAGGTTTATCCAGGGCAATAATAATTCCTTCTGAATCACTGGCGGAATAATTTACAAAGCGGCTTGATTTTTTAATATTACGGATTTTTTTGCTTCGGCCTGTTGTACACTGATACAATTCTCCCCCAACCCTTAAGAATTTATCAACAAAAAATTCCTTATCTCCGTCACTGAAAACGGCCTGTTCATAAGTATATTCCATAGAACTTTTCCAGTAACGGATATGATAAATATTATCACCATCGACAAAATATGACATAAGTTCTTTTTTATAAACAGGAGGCGAAACAGTTATCCCTTTTGCACTTGCCCCGTCTCTGTAAAATCCTCTTAAAATCAAAGTGTCATTCTGATAATTATTGGAAGAAGTATTTACAACTGAATAATCCTGAGGATTCACTTTTGATTCAAAATTGTCGGAAAAAGAAGCTTTATCTTTAATCAGAAAATCAAGGTAAATATTTCCGTTAATTACAGCAACAGGAATAGAATAAATATCTTTAACCAGCGGATATTTTACTTTTAGTTCGTAAACTCCTGCTGTTTTTGATGCATTTTCAACAATCGTTACATACTGAATATCAATATCTTCACCATTTGTGCTGGTTGCATTATTTCTATCCCGGCTTTTTAACTGTTTATAACTGGCAGGTTCAGCCGCCCTGTCATCATACCACTGATAATAAGTTCGTAAAACTGTACAAAAATTATTGTTTTCATCGCCAAAGAGAACAAGTCTGTCACTTCCCTGCCAGATTCCCTGTAAAAGTTCAGGTACGTTTTCAAATGAATCAAGTTTTTTTGGAGATGCAAGCTGAGATTGCGGAGTCTGCGATTCAGGAGGAAAAGGAATTGCCTGCTGCGAATAAATATCTGTCAAAAAAAATGCCGATACCACAAATACAAGAAAAGTTCTCATATTATGATTATCGGCAATTTTCATTATTTAATCAAATCCTGTGTTTCTAGTCTTTAAAGAGCCAGTTGATTTCTTTTTTATAAATCTGGTTAATCTTTGGACGAACCATTTCCTGTTTGGCATTGATTTCTTTTCCAAGTTCAAAACTGTGATCAAGAAGTTTAAAATTAAACAGACGTTCACAGGCTCTGAAACCTGTTTTAGCACAAACCAGGTTGTCAATTTCACTTTTGAACAGATTCTGGATTTCATTTGTCTCAAGGAGATTTTCCCAGTTATCGTAGAAAATGTTATTTTCTTCTGCAAAAGCAATTACATTTGCCTGATCAGGAACAATAAGGGCTGCAACGTATTTTTTGTCCTGTCCAAGAACACATGTTCTTTCAACATAAGGAGATGCATTAACAGCCTTTTCAATTACAGCAGGCTCAATATTTTCACCTCCGAGCAGAACGATTGTATCTTTTGCACGACCAACGATTTTAATTTCGCCGTCATAACTAACCATTGCAAGGTCACCAGTATTAAGCCATCCTTCTTCATCAATAACCTGTGCAGTTACATCTGGACGTTTGTAATAGCCTTTCATGACCTGACGTCCCTTAACGAGAAGGAGACCTTTCTTTCCAGGTTTAAGGGAAGTACCAGGTACAACCTGACCATCTTCTTCTCTTGCAATACGGATTTCAAAACTCTTGAATGGTTTACCAACGTTATTTGAACGAGGTTTTTTAGAGTTTTTTACTGAAATTACAGGTGAGGCTTCCGTAAGTCCATAACCTTCAAGAAGTTTAAAACCAATGGCATGATAAAAGTCTTCTGTATTTGGCTGTAATGCACCACCACCAGAAATAGCTGCACGCATTTTTCCACCAAACTTAGCCCTGATTTTTTTATACAAAAGGTGTTCTCCGATAAAATGGAACGGCCACAAAAGAATAAACGGAACAAGACCAAAAAGTCTTTCAAGAAGCCTAGGCCACCATGTAAAACGACATGTCAAACCGCAAAGATGTTCTTTTGCATGATAGTACCATTTTCCAAGAGCAACAAAGAAATTAAACTTGAACTGATTGATGGAGTTCTGCTTTTTAACTTCACGGAAAAGTCCCTGAGCAACAGCTTCCCACAAGCGGGGAACAGCATTCATCCACTGAGGCTGAATCATTGTCATATCACTGAGCATCAAAGAAGCAACAGGTTTTGAATAGGCAAAGCCGCCTTCCATGGTAATTACAAGATAAACAAAAGCACGTTCAAAAGAATGCCAGATTGGAAGAACTGTAAGCCATAAATCCCCTCTTTCCATTAACTTCAAGGCATCAGGGGCTGCTTCATTCTGTGCAATAAAATTGTCATGAGTAAGCTGTACACCTTTTGGAGTTCCTGTAGTACCTGAAGTAAAAATAATTGTCGCAAGTTCTTCGCGGGAAACAGAAGCCATTATTGTTTCAATTTCTTTCCAGTCATCTTTCGAAAGAGATGCCCCTTCACTTTCAAGAAAGTGATAGTTGACAACTTTGATTCCTGCATCTTCTGCCTGTCTGATTATTTCATCATTGTCATAATCAAAAAGGATTGCTGTCTTTAACTTTGGACATTCTTCAATTTTCTCGAGAACTTTGGCCAGCTGACGTGCATTTTCAAAAATTGAAATTTCACAATCTGCAAAATCCAGGATAAATCTGATTTCAACACCCATAGAATCGCAGCCGCGGGGAACATCACAGGCACCAAGTGTAAGAATGGCAAAATCTGAAATAAGCCATTCACGGCGGTTGTCAGAAATAAAACCGATATGATCACCTTTTTTTACACCAAGTTTCTTAAGACTGTACGCAAGTTCGATTACATGCTGATATACTTGAGAATAGCTGTACTTAACAAACACCCCGCTCTTATTTTTTACGGCCTGAAGAGTCATATCTGGAAAAAGTTCTGCCTTACGCTTAAGAAGCAAAGGAAGATTTGCCGGGTGTTCTTCTGCAGGAGTATCAAAAATCATATTATCCCCTCATGATTATAAATTATTTTTTATTATGACATTATTTCATTTTTTGTCAATCTGTCATTAAAATAATTTTATTTTTCTTCTTTATAGATTCTCAATTCTGCACGGGCCAGATTAATATCTTTATTAGGGTACATTTCACTAATGATTTTTTCAGCTTCGTCATAATTGTCGATGATTTTTACATCCTTAAGATCAAAATAACGGCCCTGATAAATATATTCTATATCACCGAGATAGTAATAACGGTCTTCATCATTAACAGTAAAACAAAGATTATTTGGAAGGTTGATTCTCATTCTTCCGGATTGAAAGAAAAAGAATGGTAAAGTTGAATCTTTTGAACAGAAATACACTTCCTTATTTTTTTTATCATAGAGAGATTTTAATTCACTCAAGTCATAATCAAGTACAAAAAAATCACCGTTTTTGTAAATATGTGTTTCAGGATCATCATCATCAACAGAATCAAGAAGAAAAACATCTGGATTTCCGAGGGAAGATTCCTTTACACCACGACGTTCAGCAAAGTCTGTCATATTCATATCAGTTTTTACTGTAATTCTTCCGGCAACATAAATGCGGTTTTTGCCAACCTTTTTTGATGGCACATAACCAAAATCATTTATGCTGTCTGCAAATGATGAAACACACAAAATTGAAAGAATTAAACTTATGATTATTTTTTTTAATTTATCAGCGCGCATTGATTATAGCCTCCAGTTCATCATGTCTTTCCTGTAAAGCACTTTCCCATGGAGTCCCCTTGTATTTTTTAAGGAGAACTTCGATGGAACGTCTTTCTATGTTTTCCTGGTCCTTTAAATCAGTTCCAATTAAATTGTATTTTAACGGGGTCAGTTCCTTGTCCCTGATACTTTGGATAATGCTGAAACTTCCGATAAAATGAATTCCTGGTTTTGAAGGAACTTTGAATGTAAACATTTTAGTATCCAGATTTGTAAAGCTTGAAAAATAAGTGTTTCCGGACCTTTCAAATGCATATACCATCTGATATTCAGTATCAGGCTGAAGGAATCCAAGATTAATGACACCTTTCGTAATGATTGCAGAATGATAATCAGCAGGATATTTCTCGTTAATCTGAGCAACTTCAAATTCACTTACTTCTGGATCAAAACCAAAAACAAGAACTGAATTTTCCGGATTCGGTTCTTCAATCCATTCGTGAACAATATTTGAATTTGAACTGCATGAAACAAACATTGCCACAGCAGCTGTAACAATTGATATAGCTGCAGTTTTTAAAAATTTACACATTTATTTTCTCCTTGAAGCAAAATTTAAAATGCAATGATTCCATAAAGTTTTAATGTTGTAGTTTTGTATTCATCAAAATCCTGTGGAAGCCATGCACCGCCAAATGAAACGCCAAAACCAGGGCGGATTACCCAGTCTTGAGTACCTATATACAATTCACAGCCTGTTTCATAACCGATTTTAAAAATATCAAAATTAATTCCCATACATCCTTTTATAAAAGGCTTAACTACAGCAATATTAAAATCAACAGGAAGACCAAGAATGGCACCTGCTGACGGACATGTATAAGATTCCCCGTTCAATTCAAAATTTTCAATACCAAAACCGATTGAAAAAATATTTGTACCATATCTGAATTCTCCAAAGGAGCCGTCATCATTTTCACAATCTGCATATTCATCGGCAAATTCAGGTTTAAGGGAAGCAGAAAGAACATTGAGCAGTCCGACAGCAACTGACATTTCAGGTTCACCACTGGAAATTCCGTTAAATGCAAAGCCTGAAGTTTTTGCAGCCGTTGTACTCTTTGATTTTTTATTTGATTTTTTATCTTTTTTTGTTGTTTCAGCAGATTCTTCCACAGGACCTGCAATTCGATAAACACCAGATTCAACAGCAAATTCAAGTTTTGATGCAAAATCAAGGGCATCCTTCACTTCCTGGTCATGATATTTTGAAATGATTTTATATGCGGCAACTCCCCTCATTCCTTCAAAAGGATCTGACTGGAAAAGTTCAGAAACTGAACCGCGTACGCTTGAAGAACCATATTTCATTGTATCAACAAAAGCTGGAACAGGAGTTTTTGAAGCAAGTTCATAAGATACATATTTTAAAAGATATGTGAAATTATAGTCCTTTTCACCTTCATCAAGGGCTTTTGCAATATTATTTATTACATCATTTTTTTTATCTGAGGAAATTTCCTGATTTTTGATTGCATTATCTGCAAAAGTTTTTACCACACCGCCAGGAATAGAAAAATTTGTTCCGTCACGATAACGGGCTTTCCATGTATTTACACCTGCAACAGCATATTTAAAACCGCTGCCTTTGTTTGCAATAAGAAGCGGACCGCCGGAATTTCCACCGTCAACATTGGCAGAATGCTGAATCACCCTGCTTACAGAAGGATCAATAAGTTCTTTAATTGCAGCACTTCCATTTGTAACGTTTCCTTTTCCAAGCTGCCACAAGGGTTTACCGCCAAGCCCCGGGAATCCGGCAGACCAGACTTCAGTTCCATCTTCAATTTTTGACTGAGCAAACACAAGACCCTTTTTAAAATTTTCTCCGCCTTCCGTAAAAGATAATACACAGACATCAATATCATCACTGACTGCAACAACCTTAAGATTCTTGTAAGACTTCATTTCTCCGCTTTCACTGTCTTCGAAAGAAACTTCTGCTGTAGAAAAATGAGTCATTACGTGAAGATTTGTAATGATATATGGTTTTGAGTCCTGTCCGACATACACAAAACCTGAGCCAAAGAACGAGCCTTTTTTCCAGGTTTCAATGGAATCTCCATAACGTACATAACCTTTGTCATTGAGCTGCTTCTGAATGGAAGAAGCAAATTCTTTGTCACTGTCAGAAGCAACAGGTTTTACAATGCAGACATAATCTTTAATTGATTGTGCCTGTAAAGCTGCAGCTGCAATTAAAAAAAAAGTTGCCGCAACTGTCTTAAAAACTTTTTTAAAAGACATAAATTCCTCCGAAAAATTCAACTTTAATTATAACAGAATAACCTTTAATGACAATATCAGGGATTTTTGGTATATTCTTTTTATGAAAACATATCTCGGAAAAATCGGTGAACTTACATTAAAAGGTTCCAACATAAAATTTTTTGAAAACCTCCTTGTATCAAACACCCGTCTCTACCTGAAAGGAACATCGGCAAAAGTAAACTTAAGATCCGGCCGCATGTACATTGAATGTGAAGATCAGGATGGACCGCGTGTTGAAGAAGCTCTTAATTCACTTCTTGGAATTACAGGCTGGGCAGAAGCTCACGTTGTAGAAAAAGACATTAAAGCCATTCAGGAAAAAGTTGTTGAACTTTGTAAAGAAGCAGCTTCAAAAGGATGCAGAACATTTAAGCTTGACAGCCGAAGAAGTGACAAAAAATTTCCACTGGACAGTTACGGAATCAACAGAGAAGCAGCCGCTCCGGCTTATGAACAAAAGATTTTAGGAGTAGATGTTCATAATCCTGATGTAACAATTCATGTTGAAGTCAGGGAAAAAACTTTCATTTACACAGACTCAAACAAAGGTAACAGAGGACTTCCTGTAGGATGTTCCGGACGAGGACTCTTGCTTTTGAGCGGCGGTCTTGACAGTCCTGTTGCAGGATACAGAATGATGCGCCGGGGCATGAAAGTTGACTGCATTTACTTCCATTCTTATCCGTATACAAGCCCTGAAGCTCAGAAAAAAGTAGAAGACCTGGCTCTGATTATTTCAAAATATGGCATTAACGTTCATCTCAACATTGTTCCATTTACAGAAGTTCAGATGCAGATAAAGAAAAAATCGCCGGAAGAATATGCAACCCTTATGCTTAGAATGTGTATGATGGAATGTGCAAACATGCTCTGTGACAGACTTCATTGTGATGCACTGATTACCGGAGAAAGTCTTGGACAGGTTGCAAGCCAGACAAACGAAAATATGGCCGTAACAGAAAGCATGGCACGATACCCCCTTTACAGACCCTGCATTGGTCTGGACAAAGAAGAAATCGTTTCCACAGCAGTACAGATCGGCACATACGAAACAAGCATTCTTCCTTACGAAGACTGTTGTGTCATTTTTTCTCCAAAGCACCCTGTTCTCAGAGCCGATGTGGCAGAAACTAAAAAAATCTATGACGGAATGGAAATCCTTCCTTCTATTGAAAAAGCCTTTGAAGAGCGCACATTAAAAACTTTCTTCTGCGGAAAGCCTGTAGAAAAAGATTCAGACTAAACAAAAGGGGCTGTCCTGGAAGTTAAAACTTCAAAAAGGACAACCCCTTTTTTTTAATGTAAATCTACTGTTAATAAACCCACTTTACGGCAACTTTTATATACTGATTAACTTCATCATGGAGCTGCGCAACCCAGTCATCTTTCTGTTTTTTAATTTCTGCCTTAATATCGGCATTTGAGGCTGCAGCTTTTCGCATTTCCTTAAACGAAGCATATGAACCTACAGGATCCGACTCCCCTTCTTTCCAGAGGCTGTATTCTTTTTTAACACTATCATATTTGTAATAATAAGAACCAGCATCCCCCTTATAACCTGAATAAAGATTTCGTTCTACACCTTTATTGTGAACCCATTCAAAGTTATAGCCTAAAGTCAGATAAAACTGTCCGGCTTTTGTTTTTGGTGTTTTAATTTCAACCTCAAGACCTGTAGAAGCAATCATGAGCTTGTGGTCACTTGTCATAAATCCGAGACTATCCCAGGCCTGATCAACGTGAGCACCTCTTGTTTCACCGTCCTGAGTGAACATCTGATGAGCACTGGCAGAACCATCAGTGATATAAGTTCCGTTTTTAGAAATAACATAGAGAGATGCATCATCATAGCCGAAAGCTTCAGCAGAGTTGGCATGACGTGTGAAAGCATTGCTGACTGTCAGTTTAAGATTATTTGAAGGCCTGAACACAGCATTAAACACAACGCGGTCAGAGTTTGGATCAAGATTAGTACCGATGGCATGACCGGCATTAAGGTAATTCTGATAGTTGTACTGAGTACCAGAAATTATGTTATTTGTGCCTTCATTATATTCCCAGTGAGAATAAACATAAGGAAGAATACATGTATAATAAAGGCTCATGTTCTGGCATACAGAGTTATTTGGAGCAAAAATGATTCCAGTCTGTCCCGCTACACGGATTTTACAATCCAGGTCAATTTTTACGATTCTGTTAATATCAAAGTCATCAACAAAAATATCAGTAGCCCACTTTACACCAGGAACAGGTTTTACCTCAAACAAAAGTCCCATCTGAAGGTTATTGGAAGCACCACCAATATTCTGTGCAGGCATATATGGAACAGGCAGAGCAAGAATCCAGTTGAACTTAGGACCAAAAATAATGTTTTCATAATAAGAAAAGTCGATGTATTTATTAAAATGATAGCGGATAGAATGGAAGGCAAGAAATTTTCCGTCAGTAAGTTCAGAAGTATTTCCCAGGTTACTGGAAGCTCCGAGAGAAGCCATCATCTGAACAAAAGTAAATTTTTCCCTGTTAACGTTAAAAATAATATTTCCGTTGTGATATGCAGTATCATTAAGCGCAATTCCGTCATTAATATAAGGACCAAAACCAGTTTTAGAAATACCGCCTAGAATATAAATTCCAGGATGACCGTAAGAGAGATTCATATTCCAGTCCTGATACATGGAAGCGCCGCCAATAGTCGCAGGGTCAAAAACAGAGTCAAAAGGCTTACCTTCTTTGTAAGCAACAAGATCACTGTAATCTTTGGTTTCAACATACTGTTCAAGATCGTAACCTACACTGACCATTTCATTAAAAGCATGATCTCCGGCTACCCCCAGCTCAAAAGTAATGCCTGAAACATTTTCACAGCCAGGCTCAACGGAATTATCTTCAGTTCCCTTTGAATCACTGACACTCTTGCTGTAATAGCGGCCGTCAACAATAAACTTATTTGTATTCTTAAAAATACGTTCATACTGATCCAGGGCAAAAGAACCGTCCTGTTTATTTCCGCAGTCGATTACTTTTTCAAGGATTTCACGGATGAGATTTAAAGGATAAGGCCTTACCTGAGGAAGATCTTTAACATAACCTTTAAGTTCCCAGTTACGTGCAAGAGTATAAAACTCATCGTCAGCGTTTACAGAAACCTGTGCAAATGAACATAAAGCGCACAAACCTAAAAACAGACAAAGCATTAATTTTTTCATATATTTTCCTTACCAGTATCCTTATTGTGTTTAATTTTATTTACTGCATGCGCCTTCAACGGCATTTTTTAACATTTCATCAGTAACAGGTCCAGGGAAAGCTTTTAAAACAGCTTCATAATAGGCAACAGTTTTCTTTCCGTGAACATCAAGTGTAAAATTCCTTGCAGTTTCAAGGGCGTTCTCAGACATTTTCTGCGCCAGTTTTTCATCATCCAGGATTTTTATGATTTTATCATCCATCTCACCATCACTGTATGCAAAGTAACCGTTAACGCCGTCAAAAATGGTATCACTGAAACTTGTATCATAACGGCACACACAAGGAATTCCCAGATTCAACGCCTCAAGAATAGTCATGGAATGCATTTCGCTCAAACTTGCAGTAACAAAAACATTCCCCAGGGAATAATATCCAGACAATTCAGACCAGTTGATAAACCCTGTAAAAATGATTTTAGAAGAATAGCCTGAATCAAGAACATTTTTCTTCATCTTATCCAGTCTTGCACCGGCTCCTACAAAAAGAACCTTTGTATGCTCTCTTTTATCAACAACCCGTTTCAAAACTTCAAGCAGTTCGTCCATTCTTTTTTCTTCAACAACGCGGCCGACATAAAGCACAACCTTGTCATTTTTTTCAATCCTAAGCCTAGACATAAGGGCTTCTTTTTCTTCCCGGGAACAGACATGACTTATGAATTTTTTAGAATCAATGGCATTAGGAATAATAGTACTTGGCGTGTCCGGAACCATAAAATCTTTTTTATAATAAACGTGAGCCTTTTCAGAAACATTGATAAGGGAATAATAAGGCCTGTAAAGCATCCGGATTACCCAGCGTACAATATTTTTAGGAATCCAGAACAGAAGTTTAAGATAATGGCGGTAATAAAGTTCCCACATGGTATGAGTACTTGCCACAACTGGAATATTCAGAAGTTTTCCAACTCTCGCAGCAGTAATCCCCATAGCAAATTCAGTGTGAGAATGAATAATCTGTATTTTATGCTTTTTTAAAAAACGTATGATATCTGAAACATTAGGAATTGCAAAAAACTGAGTTTCATCGTGTGGAAGCACAATACATCGTGTTCTGTAAACATTTTTTTCATTGTCTTCGCAGCCTGGTTTTCCTCTTCCTACAGTTACAACAACAACATGATGCCCCATTTCTTCAAGGATTTTCTTAAGCTGAACAACAACAGTTACCACACCATTTTTGGTTGGCGGATAACAGTCTGTAAACAAAGCAATATTCATAATTTTTTATTATATAATTTTATTCAATTCCGTTCAACGACAGTTTACATTCGGGCCTCACCCTTACGGGCCGGCAGTTCCGCACTTCCCTGACGGTCATCGTCCTCGGTCCCTCTGGTCCCTGCGGTCGACTGAAGGTGCTCCATTGCCTGAGGCTTGCAGAAGTTTACAAGAAACAAAAAAATACTATAATTAATTGTAATGAAAAAAGAAGACAAAGAACTTATTTACAGCCTGCTCAAAACTGCCAGCAAAAATGTTTACGGATACGATACAAATCTTTTTAAAAATGAACTGACCTTTTGCGACGATGCATCACCTGTACCTGCTTCAGCATTGACAGTTGAGCCAGACCAAGACATTCCTTTATCAACTGCAAGTACACTTTCTCCTTTTTCTACCCTCGACCAGAAAATCCAGAACTGCAGGCGCTGTTCCCTTTCTTCAGGTACAAATTTCGGAGCCGGTATCGGTGTAAAAAATCCCCTGGTTCTTGTCATATCCGATTCACTTAATTTCAGCAAATCAAGCATGCAGCTTCTGGAAAAAGAACTTATAAGCATTCAGCTTGATCCTAAAAAAAACTGTTTCATTACAGGCGTATTAAAATGTTCCGCTACAGGAAACCGAAAACCTTATCCACAGGAAATTGACAGCTGTATTTCCTTTCTCGATGCTCAGATTTCTCAGTTAAAACCTAAAATCATTTACACCATTGGCCAGATGGCAGCAAAATATCTTTTAAAATTTGAAGATTCCTGGGCAAACCTCCGTTCCAATCAGTTTGAATACAAAAACGTTCCCATGGTTATTTCCCATCACCCTGATGAACTTTTACGGGATGCAATGCTTAAAAGACCTGCCTGGGAAGACCTTAAAAAAATCAAGGCAATGCTTCTTTCCATTGTTCCAGACTACGACAAGTAATTTTTGAGGATTTCATGAAATATCTTCAGATTGTAGTCAACGTTCCCATTAACCAGACATTTACTTATCTCAACATTGACGGTGAAGACTGTCCCGTAAAGTCCCGCATTGGTTTCAGGGCAGATTTAAAATTCGGTAACAGAAGGCTTACTGGAGTTGTAGTTGGTGAAAGTAACGAACTTCCTCCAGACTGTCCCGTTGATGAATCAAAAATCCGGCCGGTTACTAAATATTTTGAAGACCAGCCCCTTCTCACTCCAGAATTAATCGAAACTGGCAAATGGATAAGCCAGTATTACATCTGCTCCATAGGAGAAGCCATCTGTTCAATGATTCCTGGAGGAAAAAGAGAAACAGAAGCAGGCGGATTCAGTTTTGCAGACGACATTTCAAGCCAGAAACCACAATCTTTAAGTGAAGAACAGCAGGCAGCCGTCAACGGAATCCTGGACAAAAACTATTCCACAAACCTTCATTATCTTTACGGTCCTACAGGAACAGGCAAAACGGAAGTTTTTCTTCAGGCAGCACAAAAACTTCTTGATGAAGATAAAGGCGTAATCTATCTTGTTCCTGAAATAGGGCTTACCCAGCAGGTAATCGAAGCCGTAATAAGGCGTTTTGGAAACACAGCCGCAGTTTTGCATTCAGGACTTACACCAAGCCAGAAACTCGGCGAATGGATGAGGATTTTAAATAAAGAAGCAAGAGTTGTAATCGGAGCACGAAGTGCAGTTTTTGCTCCGGTGCCTGATCTTGGAATGATTATCATAGACGAGGAACACGACGGCTCATACAAATCAGGTTCTTCTCCACGATATCATGCAAGACAGGTTGCCATGTACAGGTGCGGAAAACTTAATATCCCTGTTGTAATGGGCAGTGCCACTCCAAGTGTGGAAAGCTGGTATATGATGGAAAAATCTGTCATTCGCCGTCACACATTGACCAAACGACTGTCAGGTGGAGCCATGCCCCAGATAAAAGCCATTGACCTGACAAATGTTCCTTCCGATTCAGGCTGCATCTCACCAGCCTTGAAAGACGAAATGGACAAAACCCTGGCAGAAAACAAGCAGATTATCCTGTTTTTGAACCGTCGTGGTTTTACTCACTTTTTCAGATGCAATACATGCGGCTTTGAACTCCACTGCAAAAACTGCAGCGTAAGCATGACATACCACAAGGCCGAAAAACGGCTGCGCTGTCATTATTGCGGCTGGAACATTGAAGCACCAAATCAGTGCCCTGACTGCGGTTCTATGGACGTAGGTTACAGCGGCTTTGGAACAGAGTATATCGAAAACGAAGTCAAGGCAAAATTTCCCAATGCAAAAGTAATGCGACTGGATACAGACATCCTTACAAAAAAAGGTGAATTACAGGAAAAATTAAATGCCTTCAAAAAAGGTGAATACAATATTCTTCTTGGAACACAAATGGTTGCAAAAGGATTAAATTTTCCTTTGCTCAAACTTGTAGGCGTAATCCTTGCAGACACAGGCCTTCATCTGCCGGATTTCAGGGCAAATGAACGGACATTTGCTTTAATTACACAGGTTGCAGGCCGTGCAGGAAGATTTTTTCCAGACGGCAAGGTTCTTGTACAGACTTACTCACCGGACAGGCAGCCTATTGCCTTTAGTGTTGCAAATAAAATCCCGGAATTTTACAGTGACGAAATTCAAAACAGGCAGATGCTTGGTTTTCCACCTTTCAACAGACTTATCCGCCTTGTATTCAGGGCTCCTACAGCAAAACAGGCTGAACAGGCCGCAAATGGAGCTTCTCAGATTATTACAAAACTGGCAGGAAATTCTTTTTCAATTCTTGGTCCAAGTGAATGTCCACTGGCAAAAATCGCCTTAAATTACAGATGGCAGATATTATTGCGCGGCTCAAAGCTTAACCTGATGCAAAAGGCTGTTTCAAACCTTGTTTACAACTTTAATCTTCCAAAAGATGTTTACCTTGAAATTGACGTTGATCCTGTTTCGTTACTGTAAGCTAAACATGACGGCGGATTCCGTCAAATTGAATTGACCACAAAAACAATCCTGTTGCAGGAGCTGTAGGACCAGCCTTGCTTCTGTCCCTGCTCTCAAGAATCTGCTTAAAATAATGCCCGTCCTTACCGTTTTTTTCAAAGAATATAAGGCTTCCTGTTAAGCTTCTGACCATCTTCCACAAAAAAGCATTGGCCGTAATCTCAAAAACAATCCTGTTTTCACTTTCTTCATAAAAGTGAGCATCATCAATATATCTGAAAGTGGAAAGACTCTGGTCTCCTGCAGCAGCAAAAGTTGCACAGTCAATTTCACCTTTTAAATGACTGCACATTTCATTTAAAACCTTAAGGTCTGGTTTACGGTGAATAGGCCAAACGAATCTCATCTCACTTGCAAGAGGACCATTTTCGCTAGTATCAATAAAATATCTGTAAGTTCTGCTTGTGGCATTGAATCTGGAGCTGAAACCTTCAGTCTTTTCCTCTGCAGCCATTACACGCACATCAGGAGGCAAAAAACAGTTTATGGCAAGAGGATATCTTTCAACAGGAATTGAATCTATTGGACTCATAAAATTTGCAGCCTGTGCCCTTGCATGAACACCTGAATCAGTCCTTCCGGATCCCTGCAGATTAATCTGAGTCTTATGGAGTTTTTCTAAAGCTTTTTCAAGTTCTCCCTGGACAGTTCTTACGGCTTTACCTTTATCAGCAAAATCCTGCCGCTGCCAGCCGCAAAAATCCGTTCCATCATAGGAAACAGTTAAAAGTATGTTACGCATTTATCTTAAAAATTACTCTTCTTCGTCATCATCAAGATCAAGAACATTAGCATCAGCCAGTTCCTTGGTCATTGAATCATACAGATCACGGGATTTTTCCAGAAGAGGTCCAGGTTTTGATTTAGAAGATTTTCCAAGACCAAAAATACGGGCAATGGCCCTTTTCTTTTCATCAAGCTTCTTAAGTCTTGTCTGAACATCTTCACGCTGGCCATATTTGTATTCCAGCAATCCGCTAAGATAAATTACACCATCATAACCATAGTTTTTATCAATATCCGGACCAAAATTTGTTACTTTAGCAATTGTTTCAACACGATTCTGTTCATTAATTAAAGTCTGTTCATAAAAGAACAGTGCCTTACGGTAAAATACCTGAGCCGCAAAATTATAGTTGTGATTTGGAACTGTCTGATCAAGTTCATCACATAGCCATGCAAGTCTGAGGCTGATCATTGCTCTTTTTATTGTAGGCGCATAACAAAGATCAACCTTTTCATAGCTTAAAAGTGCCAGATAGTAGGTTGCAGCTCCGTCAAGAAGATTTCGTTCCCGTCCGACATCATAGTATGGAAACATAGTAAATACAGCTTTTTTTCTTTCTTCCCCACTCATTCTCAGGCTGTTAAGGGATGCAGGATCATTAATCTCCTTAAAATCGTTCCAGAAAAAAGCAGAATGACATTTTGGACAGGCTCCTACAGAATAAATCAAAGGATAGATTTTTCCAAACTTTGCACTTGGTTCATAAATACGGTGCAGTTCGTCTGTAAGGTTACCGGCAATCATTCGGCCGCCACCGGTAAGCATTTCTTCTTTTTCAAAATCTTTTTCACAAACCGGACAACGGCATTTATTTTTAGACCAATATGAAAGTTTCGGTTTTTTATTAGGATCTACTTCTTTTTTGTTACTTTTGTACAGCATCAATAATCCCCCCCAGACTGTCCTTTACCACTATTTATCCTGAAGACATTCGATTACAACAAATGCCAGGGCATATTCTTTTTCATCAGAAAGCGTTATATGAATTTTAACATACTTTCCTATTATTTCATCAATTTTTTTTTGTGCAGTGGGGCCAAATTTTAATTCAGGTTTCCCAAGAGAATTGTTTTCAACCCATACATCTTTTAATTCAAAGCCGCTTAACCCTGTTCCAAGTGCTTTTGAAAATGCCTCTTTTGCAGCAAACCGCTTGGCATAATGATTGCATAAAAATGAAACTTTTTTTGAATCAGTTTTCTCGTTCTCATTAAAAAAACGGTCAATCATCAGCGGATCTTTTATCCATTTTTCAAATCGAGAAACTTTTACAATGTCAGTTCCAATTCCAAAAATCAAAAATTAATCCTCCCTTTCACTGTTTTCAAGAGGAATAAGAACTTTACTGTCTGCAGGCGCAAGTTCGGTTATTTTTTCTTTAAATGTTACTTTTACAGTCTGTACTGGTTCTTTATCAAACTCGATGTAATGGGGAAACAGATACTTTACAGGAAGTTCCACTTCTCCATTCACAGCTTTAGAACAGTCAACTGTAACAACATTTGATTTATTTGAATATTTTTCAAGGTCAATCATTTTGCCAAAGAGCACTACATCTGTTTTATCAACTTTTTTAACAAGTTCCATGTTGAGAGGAATATTTTCATAGGCAATTACAAGACCTTTCAATTCTTTTGTTTCAAGGATAGGCAAAACATTAATTTCTACTTTTACAGGTTTTGGATCAACAAGCTTGATTCTTTCGCTGTTTTTTATCAAACCTGCTGATTTTGCAAATCCTGTAGCAGCCCCTTCCACAGTAATTTTTTCAGTCTGAAGCCTGTCATAATTTCCAACAACAGAGCGGGCGCCGGTAATAAGGGCTTCTTTTGGAGTAACTTCAATATCTTTAATTTCGTAACCGTATTCAGGTTTTCCGCTTGTAAGAACATGAACAGGAACACTGGCAGTTATCTGCTCTTCAATTGTTACAGTGAGATAATCCGGTTTAACCTTTACTTCAAGAGGGTCAATCAAAAGTGCATTTTCTGAAAGATTTACAAGAACCGGCTGCTTATAAGTTCCTTCCTGTGAAATATATGAAAGATTGATATAAGGCTTAAAATCGTGGGGATAAAGTGAAGCAAGCCCAACATCTTTTCCTCTCAATGTGATTTTTACAGTAGCAGGAATTTCATTGCATATTACAAGTCCGTTTGTATCAGTTACAGTGAGAGGAACAGAAAAAGTTTTTGAATCGAGGCTGGATACCTGATAAAAAATATAAAAGAACATGGCCAGAAAAAAACAGATTACTTTTGCCGGCCAGTTGTCCATAATTTTATTTAATAAGTTGCTGTCTTTCATCTATTGAGTCCTCAACATAAGAATCTTCTTTAGAAAGATGAAGAAGATTTTCAAGAATTTTAATTATCTGATCACTTTTTAAATCGTAATGAAGTTTTGAATCATAAGCCAGGGACAAAGCACCTGTTTCTTCAGAAACAATAAGAACTACACAGTCGGTAGTTTCACAAAGTCCCAGTGCTGCACGATGACGGGTACCAAAAGTTTTTTTGATATCATACTGTTCACTTAAGGGAAGAAAACAACCGGCACTGACGATTTTTCCTCCCTGAATAAAGCATGCACCGTCATGCAAAGGTGTATTGTGTCCAAAAATAGTTACAAGAAGATTTGAAGAAAGCTCTGCATTTATTCTCGTTCCCGTATCAAGAATATCATCCAGCTTTGTATCACGCATAAAAACAGCAAGCATACCGCGCTTTTGTTTTGAAAGCATGTCAGCAGCAATTAAAACTGAATCAATGGCAGAATGTTTAGCACGATTACCAAATGTAAACCAGTCACGCTGCCCCAGCTTTAAAAAGATTTTTCGAAGTTCGGGCTGAAAGACAATGGCAAAACAGATTACAAGTCCAGGAGCAAGAAAATTAAGGGCCCACTTCAGCATGGACAGCTGGAAAATTGTTGCTACAACAAAGGCAATGGCAACAATAATACCTGCCTTAATAATCTGCATGGCATTTGTTTTTACAATGAGCTGATAAGCTTTATAGAGAATAAATGTCATGATCCCTATGTCAAAAACAGGACATAAAAAATCATAAATTTTCAGTAATGTTTCAAATGTACTCATCTGTTACCTTTTTCAGCACTTTAAGTGAATCTACAGCTTCTTTCACGTCGTGGACACGAATCATAAAAGCTCCCTGCTGAACACTTAAAAGATTTGCAGCAATAGTGCCGCTTAACCTTTCATCAACTTCTCTGCCAGTAATATTGCCAATGCAGCTTTTTCTGGAAAGAGCCATCAGAAGAGGATATTTTCCATGACAGAGTTTTCCGCAATTTGCAATCAACTGTAAATTCTGTTCTGTATTTTTTCCAAAGCCGATTCCAGGATCAATTATTATTTTATCCTGTTTTATACCTTTTGAAACGGCAAATCTGCACCTTTCTTCAAGATAATCACTGACTTCTTTTACTACATCAGAATATTCCGTATTATCCTGCATTATAACAGGATTTCCCCGCTTATGCATTAATATTACGGGCAAACTTTTTTCTGCTGCAAACT
This sequence comes from Treponema sp., assembly GCA_045597415.1. Classification (GTDB taxonomy): domain Bacteria; phylum Spirochaetota; class Spirochaetia; order Treponematales; family Treponemataceae; genus Treponema_D. The sequence goes on from JAZLKD010000028.1 coordinate 122,697, forward strand.
CAGCAAGCTTTTCATCATCCTCAAAAGCAGATATATCGTTTACAATATCAGCTCCGGCATCAAACGCTGCTTTCATAACCTGTGCCTTTCTTGTATCTATTGAAAGAGGAATATCCGAAAATTTTCTGATTCCTTCAATGACAGGCAAAAGCCTTTTTATTTCTTCCTCTGCAGAAACATATTCACTGCCAGGCCGTGTGGATTCAGCTCCAATATCAATTAAATCGGCACCTTCCTCAATGATTTTTCTGGCAAGATCAATTCCTCCGCGACTTTTTGAAAAAAAAGAATCAGGAGTTGCGTTTAATATACCCATGACAAAGGCAGGATTTTCAGTTTTTATGATTCTATCTTTGAGTTTAAGTTCTTTCATTGTTTTTACCTAAAATTTCCATGGCTTTAAGAGCAAGGTCACGGCCACTCATTCCATGATCCTCACAAATTTCCTTGCGGCTTCCGTGTGGAAGAAATTTATCAGGAAATGCTTTCACGGCAGCTTTTCCCGCAAAGGAAGGATTATTTTGCAAAAGAACAGAATAAAGATATTCGCTGATTCCTCCGCTTTCAACTCCATCTTCAACAAAAACAATGCTTTTATATTTGCTGCAGGCATTAACAAAATATGATTCATCCAGAGGTTTTATAAAACGCAGGGCATAGATGTCAGCAAAAATATTTTCCGTAAAAAGTTTTTTCGCCGCTTCCTCACACTCATTAAAAATTCCACCGGTACATATAAAAAGCACATCTTTTGAACGTACATCATCTTCGTGAGTCAGTCGTCTGATAAGCTCCCTGTTTTCAATAAGGATCCCCCGACCTTTTTCCATTTCTTTCTCAAAAGATTCCAGATGTTCAGGACAATTTAATTTTGGATAACGGATCACAACAGGTCCATCACAAGCAAGGGCATATTCCATGCTTTTTTCAAGAGAAACGGCACTTTCAGGGCAAAGGACTGTCAGATTTGGAATACACCTCAAAAGGCTTATATCAAATACCCCCTGATGAGTAGAACCGTCACCGGGTACAATTCCCGCCCTGTCCAGACAGATTACAACCTTAAAACCTGGCAAAGCTACATCATGAATAATCTGATCAACAGATCGCTGAATAAAAGTTGAATAAATTGCAACAAAAGGAATCATTTCTCCGGCACTCAGTCCTGAAGCAAAAGTAACGGCATGTTCTTCTGCAATTCCAACATCAAAAAATCTTCCGGGAAATTTTTTTGAAAAATTTTCAAGTCCGGTTCCTTTTGCCATCGCAGCAGTTATAGCGCAAATTTCAGGATTTTTTTGTGCCAGGGATTCAATTTTTCCGGCAAAAACCTGAGTAAAGGTAAGATTATGATTATTTTCAACTTTGCCGTCAGTAATTAAAAACGGTCCGATTCCGTGAAAAGAAGCAGGATCATTTTCAGCAGGTGAATAGCCAAGCCCTTTTTTTGTCCTCACATGAATAACAACCGGGCGGTCAATTTTTTTTACTTTTTCAAGAACTTTTTCAAGGCCAGTCATAAAATGCCCATTTAAGGGACCGACATATTCAAATCCCAAATCTGTAAAAACATTATCCATCTGGAAGAGACCTTTTATTCCTCTTTTAATTCTGGAAATAAAGTTTCCGATTCTGCTTTTTGATTTATGACTGGTATTTGTAAGTTTTCCGACAATTCTTTTTAATCTCTGATAAACGGGAGAAATTGAAAGGGAACTTAAATATCTGGACAAAGCTCCGGTATTTTCGCTGATGGACATCTGGTTGTCGTTAAGAATCACTATAAGGTTTTTATTCAGTTGTCCGGCATGACTTAAAGCTTCAAAAGCCATTCCCCCGGTCAAAGCTCCATCGCCGATTACTGCTACAACCTTGTCATTTTTCCCCTTCATCTGCCAGGCTGTCAAAAGTCCAAGTCCCTGACTTATGGATGTGGAAGAATGTCCGTTGTTAAAAAAATCGTGTTTACTTTCATTTCTCCTGGTAAACCCCGATAAACCTGAATGGGTTCTTAACGAAAATATATCTTTGTATCGGCCTGTAAGGATTTTATGAGCATAACATTGATGACTTACATCAAAAATAATTGCATCCTGAGGACTGTCAAATACACGGTGAAGTGTAATAGTAAGTTCAACTACTCCAAGATTACTTGCAAGATGTCCGCCGTTTTTGCCGACTACTTCAATTATAGTATTTCTGATCTCACGAGCCAGAAGCGGAAGCTGTTCATTAGGGAGTAACTTTAAATCTTTTAAACTTTTTATATTTTCTAAAACCATTTTAATCTGAAAGTCGTCATCTGCAGCAGACAAAGACTTTTACAAACAATTATAAACAATAATTGAAATAATAAAAATACATAAAAAAAAGACCGCCAAGTTTTATAAACTTTAACGGTCTTCTTTAGTCATACAGACAAGCTGAATTACTTGCTCTTATGACGATTGCGTCTAAGCATCTTCTTGCGCTTATGAGTCGCCATCTTCTGGCGCTTTCTTTTCTTACCACAAGGCACGATAGCACTCCTTGGTCAAAAGTTTTGACTATTATTACCTAAAAACGGCCTTTGGTCAATATTATACAACCACATTAAGCAGTCAATATCTTATTGTTCAAGCCATTAACCGGTTAAAAAATTATTTTGCTGTGTCTTCGATTCTGTACTGAACCTTCTGACCGAACAACTGCTTTGCTGCCAGTGAAACAACTTTTCCGTCATTTTCTTCAATACTTTCATCTTTGATCATAGAAAGCTGATAAGCACGACGACTAGCTGCTACTGTGATTTCATATACGTTCTTGTTGAATTTTACAAGATCTTCCAAAGGAAAAACCATATACTTCTCCCAAAAATATATTGTCCTAAAATTATACACAAATTTTAAAATACTGTCAATTTTATTCACCCTATTTTATTGTAATGGAGCAAAATAGCCTGTTTCATCCCTTCCGCTTCTATTCATAAGATAAACTTCTGTTTCAAGCGGCAGATATCTGTTTCCAAAATTTGTCAAAAGTCCTGATTTATAAGAAAAACGATAAATTCCACTTGGGATATCAATGATATCCTTTACAACTTTGCCAAGACCTTCATTTCTGTAAACATAATATTCAGAACCGGTAGTATTAATGCAAAGGTAACTCAGTTCACGCCCCGCACTACCTTCTTCAGAAAGAATATTTACAAAACTTATGTTGTTATTGTTAAGGAAGCAGGACAAATCAGACAAACCATAGCGGTTGAATGCTCCTGGAGTAACTTTTCCGCTTCCGATATAAATTACAGCCCTTTTCTGCTCTCCATTAATAAGAGGATTTGAAGACAGGCGAATTGCACTGTCCATTTCACATTCAGAAGAATATGGATTTTTAAGGCCCTTCACACTGAAATTTGCGGCATTTTTTGGATTACCTGCATATTCCTGAAGCGGCATTTTTCCAGCACTGATAATCCTTAAAGTTCCCTTTCCATTCATTGAAGCTGCAATTTCTTTAACAGCCGTATTTATCGCTTCCTCACTGTTTCTTGCAAAATCACTGCGGTCAACAATGATTGAAATATCAGCCTCCTGATTTTTATAAGATGCTCCTAAGATTTTGAGATCCTGAACAGGATTTTTATTTTCAGTAAGGAGGAAATTATTAAGTTTAAGTCCGACTATACTTTGTCTGAAACGGTTTTCAACTTTTACATCAACAACAACTTCAGGGAACCTGTCTGCGTTGACTTTTTCAATCTGAACAAAAAATCCTCCTACAAGTTCAGCAAGTTTTGCCATTACATAAACTTCGTTGGATTTATAATCTGTAACAAGTACACGTCCATTAACATCAGGAACTGCAGAAGTCAGCCTTGAAGGTGCTTTACCGGTATTTATATTTTCAAAAACAGCTCCCGTTTCAACATCAATGGAATAAACTTTATTTCTGTCACATACTACAAAAAATTTATCCCAGAGTTTCATTGATTCAGGACGGCTGAAAGTCTTTTCCCTGCACAAAAGTCCTGCATAGTTTCCTGCCTGGTCAAATTTATAAACAGCTCCGGAATAGGAATCTGCAACATAAATCATGTCACCATAAACTGCAATTCCTGTTGGAGAATGAAGCCCTTCAAAATCATTTGTTTTCTGACCAAAATAAAAAAGACCGTTTCCATCTTTGTCAAAAACACTTACCCTTGTATTTCCGCAGTCTGTAACATAAATGTTTTCAAGGGAATCCTGGGCAAGATACTGAGGACCTATTACATTTCCGGTTCCCGTACCTTTTGAACCAAAAGATTTGATGAATTTTCCCTGACCTGTAAACATACTCAACCGGTTTCCGGCAAATTCGCTTATTAAAAGATTCCCGTTATTTAATCGGATTAAATCCATAGGTCTGTCAAAATCATTACTGATTCCACCATTAGACCTTTCTACGATAAATCCGTTAATGTCCATTTTTATAAGCTGATTAGTTCCATAACAAAGAATCCACACAGTGCCGTCATTATTAGGCAAAACAGAAACTGGCTTGGTGAAAAAAATATTTTCTCCCTGCACCCCGGCAAAAGTCATTGTTTCTGTATATTTGTCATGAATCGCAGGAATGTTATCAGTGAGACGGCGGTTTTTGACTATTTCGATTTTGTTCTTTAGCAAAGGTCCGCCATAACCGTTTTCTGAAGCATAAGCCCAGTGGAACAGGGCTGTATTCTCAACACCAGATTTATAATATGCCTTTCCAAGCCAGTGAAGGATTACGTTTTCTTCAGGAAGATGATCCAGGGCCGATTCAAAAAGCATGATTGATTCATTATAGTTTCCACGATAATAAGACTGAACGCCTCTTCTGAAATCTTCTTCTGCAAGACCAGATTCTGCAGAACGGGCTCCCACAGAATCCCTTTCGTTTGCCGAATCTGATGCAAATGCTCCTGACTGAGCCATTAATAAACCTGAGGCTGCAATAAAAACACAAACAGCAGCTATTTTCTTCAACATTTCTTAACTCCCTTATCCAACCTGCGCAATTCTGATATGCTCGGCAATTTCTTCATTATCCGGTAACTGCTGCTGAGCCTGTTTCAGATACTTAAGGGAATCATTCTTTAACCCAAGTTTCATATAAACATATCCGATGGAATCAAGAACAGCTCCAGAATCAGGCGCCCTTTCCAAAGCCTTTTTGCAGTAAGACAAAGCCTGTGTCAAATCCCTGTCTTCAACTGCAAGAACATATCCAAGACCATTTAATGCAGTAGTATTGGAATCATCTGCCTCAAGGGATTTTTTGTAATATTCAATACATTTATCAACTTCCCCCTGCTCATAGGCAATATAAGCCAGGGAAGCATAAACACTGGCAGGTTTATATCCTGTTTCAAGAAGTTTATTAAACTCAAAATCTGCAAGGCGCTTTCTTCCGCTCATTACATAAATTACGGCAAGAAGGTAGCGGCACTGCAAGACCCTGTTAATATCAGAACCTGCAGTTACAACCTGTTCAAGATACAAAAGTGCATCATCAAACCTTTCCAGTTTTGCATAACAAAGGCCAATATAATAAGCAAGTTCAATATTATCTGTTTCAGAATCTTCAGGAAGAGACAAAAAATATGTAAGAGCAGAATTATAATCTCCTTTTCTGTAGAGATTTATACCTTCTGAAAGAATTGTCTTTTTTGCCATACAAGCCTCCCGTCTCGTAAAAGCCAGATTAAAGGAATATTACAGGCTGTGAAGCAACCAGACTTACAGCAACTTTTCCGTTTCGTGAAACAGCGTAATCATTTTTTTCATCTCCAGTTGAAGTTAACTGAAGACTGTCATAATGGGACAACCACTGATTAACTGTATCTCCATTCTGCTCAATTATAACTTTATCGTGATAATCGCGACAACTCAATGAACAGATTTCTTCACCTTTATAGTCATCAAGACTGGCCGCGTTTATGTTTAAAAAACAGCCCGGCTTCCACATGGATACAAACCGTTCCAGATTATCAGAAATATAGCAGGCAAGAGTTTCAAATTTCCAGGTTTCATCATATGATTCAAGACTTATGGCAATACCTGGAACTCCCTCAAAAGAAGCCTGTCTTGCGGCAGCCGCAGTTCCTGAATAAATAACGTCTGTCCCCAGATTTGCACCCTTATTTATGCCGCTGAGCACACAATCAATTTTTGCACTGATAAGGTCTGAACGCAAACCTGCCACACAACAGTCTACAGGTGTCCCGGAACAGGAAAAAACATTTTCCTTAACCTTTCTGATTGTAAGTTTATGAAGCATGGTAATCGAACTTGCAACACCAGACCTATTTTCACTTGGAGCCACAATAAATACATTATGCTTTCTGGAAATTACCTCAGCAAGAACTTTAAGTCCCTCTCCGTCAATCCCGTCATCATTGGTCAATAAAATGTTAAGCTTCTTCAATTATTTTTGCTCCATCTGCAGGTTCAACTTCATAACATGACGGATGAAAACCAAAAATGCGTTCAAATTCCACAAGCTTTTTCTTAAAATCATCAACTTTAGCTTCCGGAAGAATTGCATACAGGCATCGGCCAAAACCTTTTCCTGTTATTCGCCCGCCGGCAAAAGGATGTCTTGTATCATCAGGATTACCGCACAGTTCAAGAAGTCGTTTCAAAATCCAGTCAATTTCAGGACATGAAATTTCATACAGATCACGCATTCCTTCATGACTGAAATTAATGTATCTGGCAAATTTACCAAAATCGTTGTTAACAATGGCATCCCGTGAAGCAAGGACAGCCTTATGTTCCCTCATGATACACAGGAGCTTTCGCCTCATATCTTCACTAACAACATTCAGAACTTCATTTACGTCAGTAGAATCTTCTTCATAAATCCACCCGCCATAAGCATTAGCCTTACGTTCTTTTAATTCACCGAGAAGAAGTACATTTTCAGGCTCAGTCATGATTTCTTCATTCCATAAAGAAACACGGGGAACTTTTGTATCAACGAGAATTACTTTTTTTCCCGTAAGATCAAGAGGAATATTTTCATATGAAGATTTATTATGATCAGTAAGAAGAATTGTACCTGCTTTTGAATAGAGTGTTGTATTATTGTCTGCTGTATAATTTTCAATACCAAGGAACCTTCTGTTTCCCCGTTCAATTACCTGAATAAGTTCAGCATCAGAACATTTAAAATTGAAAATCTTTCGGACAGCCATGGCAGTTGCCATTTTTTCTGCAGAAGTAATACCGAATCCTGCACTTGGAAGAATTTCAGAAGAAACCATCAGGTTCAATCCCTTTACCTCAAAACCTGCAGAAGTAAATCCATAAATTACAGATTTTAAGGCATTAGCCCATTTGTCTTCTTTTTTATATTTAATTGCTGTGATTGTTGTATGTTTGTGATCTTTTAACTGAACGAAAGAAAAATGCAATGCAGAATCTTCACGAATGGAAACGGCTACGAAAACAGGAAGACTGACAGCCATAGAAAGAGTCTTATCCCTGAAAAACCAGGAATGTTCACCCATTAAATGAATTCTACCTGGAGCCTGCGCAATTACCTGAGGTGCTGCTCCGTATTCCGCCTCAAACGCCTGTTTAAGCTTATCCATAAATCCCACCCTACTTTTTATAATTTAATTCATAAACTTTATGATAATTGATTTTTTTACTATATATATTAAAATGATAACATAATGTGTGGCACTTTACAAATTTTTTGTTCAATTTCTTCTGCCGTATTACTGGCACTTGCAATTCCCAACGCACTCTATTCCCTTGGAAATCCAGTAATTGGTCTTTTTGCACTTGTTCCATTGTATCTTCTTTCCACCACATTAAAATCATACAGACGAATTTTCGGACTTTTTTTCATACATGGACTCGTTCTCCATCTTCTTTCAAGTTTCTGGCTTGGAAATTTTGAAGATTTTGCCGCATTTACCCTTGGAGCTTCAGCATTTGGAACAGGATTTTACGAAGGCCTTTTAGGTTGCTTCATCGTATTTCCATTCAGATATTATACTACCCAGATTAAATTAATTGAAGAAAACGGTAACGAAATCACATTCCCCTTAATCCGTGTCCTATGGTTTGCAGCCACCTACACTTTATGGGAATTTACAAAATCGACAGGTTTTCTCGCATACCCATGGGGAACAGTTTCCATGTCAGCCTATACCTGGCCGCTCATTACCCAGATAGCTTCAATCACCGGATGTTACGGAGTTACATTTCTTTTTTCATTATTTTCAGCGGTAACTGCAGAAGGTATCATCATCTGCAGACGAACAGCAAAGTCTCTTTCCACAGCAAAATCAGTATTCAGCTGGCTTACTGTTTTCAGATTTACCTGCGCATTTTTTGCCGTAACAGTATGCTACGGAATCTGTGAATATACAAAAACACGGCTTCCGGTTAAAAAAATCAATACGGCCATCATTCAGATGAATATGGATCCGTGGAATAAAAACGATTACGATGCCATAAGAATCTCTCAACGCCTCACAGAACATGAAATCGACAGTTTCCAAAGAAATAACAAAAGAGCCGATCTTGTAGTCTGGAGCGAAGGTCTTCTTCACAAAAAATTTCCTGATTCTCTGGCACACTACAGAATGATTCCTTACGAAGAATCCCTCATTGACTTCATTCAGAGGATGGATACACCTTTTATTATCGGAGGTCCTGTAATCCTTGATCCTGAACTTCGTCATTACGGCAACTGCGCCAACCTTTTTGACAGATACGGTTCTTATTCAGGCTATTACACAAAAATGCACCTTGTACCATTTGCAGAACTGATACCTTTCATTGATTACCCTGTCGTTCAGAATTTTGTAAAAAAATACTTAGGTTTTTCACGGGGCTGGACTCCTGGAAATAAATATGTCCTCTTTGAAATACCAGTCCAGGAAGAAAATGTTTTTGACCGAAGCAACTACAGGATTTATTCACTCTGTGACCAGGGAATCCCAAAGCAGCCTTCCGTAAAAATTGCCACACCAATTTGTTTTGATGATGCCTTTGGCGATGTCTGCCGCGGGTTATTCCTTACAGGGTGTGAACTTTTTGTAAACATCACCAATGACTCCTGGTCCCTTACAGAATCAGCAGAACTCCAGCACTTTGTAGTTGCCCACTACAGATCCATTGAATACAGGATTCCAACAGTCAGAGCAACAAACAGCGGAGTTTCATGCCTCATAGACCCGACAGGAAAAATTATCAAAGCCCTGCCGCTTTTCAAGGAAAAATCCATGGGAATTTCAATTCCTATTTATAAACGCCAGATGACAGTTTATGCAAAATACGGAAACTGGTTTCCATTCAGTCTTTTCATTCTCTGTGCAATAACAGCCTGGTTCCTGCGCAAAAAAGAAATTGAATATGAAAACGCCGGCATTTCTACAGAATGTCTTTTCTACACTTTAGACCAGGCAGAATTCCTTGAAGCATGGCCAGTAAACTACAACGAATGGAACTGGTAATTTAATTTACTTCCCATTTGCCGCATATAACAAAACTTTTTTTAGGATAAACAAAAAAAATTAACAAATTCCACATTTTTTTATGCAAACAACCTTTTGTAAAAATTACGACATTTTTTTTGTCTTTATATTCCAAATTTTATTTTAAATTTCATCTTGTCACTCTATATTTAGTGTTGTATCATAGATTAAGGTTAAAAAATAACACTAGATACAAATCTGAGGTAAAAAAGTATGCGTTGTCCCTATTGTGGAAGTCTTGATGATAAAGTAATTGAATCCCGCACAATGGCTAACGGGGAATCAATCCGCAGACGACGTGAATGCATTTCCTGCGGCTTCAGATTTACAAGCTACGAACGTATCGAAGAAAAACCTTTTATGGTCGTTAAACTGGACGGAAGAAGACAGCCTTTTGACCGTTCAAAACTTGAAAAAGGAATTGAACGGGCTCTTGAAAAACGACCTGTATCAACAAATACCCTTGAAAATATTGTAAACGATATTGAAGACCAGGCCGTAATGAAAGGAAAAGTCAGCCGTGAAATTTCCACACAGGAATTAGGCGAACTTGTACTTGAAAGACTTTATTCCGTAGATAAAGTTGCCTATATCAGGTTTGCTTCAGTTTACAGACATTTCGAAAACCTTGACGAGTTTATTAACGAAGTAAATAAACTTGACGAATTCAATATTGTTTCAAAAGAGGAAAAAAGTGAGTGAGAATCAGCAGTCAGTCTTTCCTGAGTGGAAGGCTTTTCTTGGCAAAGACAAGACATCTTCTAATTTTGTCCGCCAGGTAGTTAAACGAAACGGAACAATTGAACCATACGATCGCAAAAAAATTGAAAATGCAATCGAAAAAGCCATTGAAGCCGTAGAAAGAAATACAAATTCAGAAAAAGCATCAGTTCTCACAGACCAGGTTGAATCTAAACTTGAAGAATTACTTACAGGCAGACGAGCTCACTCCATTCCTGCCATTGAGGAAATTCAGGACATTGTTGAAACAGTACTTATTGAAGCAAAAGAAGTTGAAATTGCAAAAGCATACATCATTTACCGCGAAAAACATGATGCACTGCGAAATACAAAAAACCTTATGCTGGACATAGACGAAACTATGGACGGCTATCTTGCACAGTCAGACTGGCGTGTACATGAAAATGCCAACGTTAACTTTTCCCTCGGCGGACTTATTCTCCACAATTCTGGAACAGTTACAGCAAACTACTGGCTCAAAAACATTTACACTCCGGAAATTGCTGAAGCTCACAAAAATGCAGCATTCCACATCCACGACCTTTCCATGCTTTCAGGTTATTGTGCCGGATGGTCATTGCGCCAGCTTATTGCAGAAGGTCTTGGCGGTGTAAAAGATAAAATTACGTCAAAACCTGCAAGTCACCTTTCCACTCTTGTAAACCAGATGGTAAATTTTCTGGGAGTATTACAGAACGAATGGGCTGGTGCTCAGGCTTTCAGTTCTTTTGACACATACCTTGCTCCATTTGTAAAAGCAGACAAACTTGATTATAAACAGGTTCGTCAGTGCATCCAGAGCTACATTTATGGAATCAACATTCCATGCAGATGGGGATCTCAGGCACCATTCACAAACATTACCCTCGACTGGGTTTGTCCGGAAGACCTTAAAAACAAACCTGCCATTGTAGGCGGTAAAGAACAGGACTTTAAGTACGGCGACTGTCAGAAGGAAATGGATATGATTAACAAAGCCTTCATTGAGCTTATGCTTGAAGGTGATGCCGAAGGCAGAGGTTTTGCATACCCTATTCCGACTTACAATATTACAAAGAATTTCAACTGGGATTCTGAAAATGCCAAACTTCTTTTTGAAATGACTTCAGCTTACGGAACTCCATATTTCCAGAATTTCATTAATTCTGATCTTAATCCAAGTGATGTCCGTTCAATGTGCTGCAGGCTTCGTCTTGACAAGCGGGAATTGAGAAAACGCGGTGGTGGTCTTTTTGGTTCTGATGAGTTTACCGGTTCCCTTGGAGTTGTAACAATCAACCTTCCTCAAATCGGCTACCTTGCTAAATCAGAGGAACAGTTCTATGCCAGACTTGACTACCTTATGGACCTTGCAAAGGACAGTCTTTCCATCAAGCGTAAGGTCATTCAGAAACTTCTGGACGGAGGATTATATCCATACACCCACAGATATCTTAAAACTTTAGATAACCATTTCAACACAATTGGTTTATGTGGAATGAACGAATGTTGTCTAAACTTCCTCGGCGAAGATATTACGACAAAAAAAGGCAAAAAGTTTGCCTGTGACGTTCTGGATTACATGAGGGAAAGAATGCAGGATTATCAGGAAAAGACAGGAGAACTGTTCAACCTTGAAGCAACTCCTGCAGAAAGTACTTCTTACCGCCTTGCCCGGCACGATAAAAAGAATTATCCGGACATTATTACCAGCGGAATTAAAGATCCTTTCTATACAAACTCAACACAATTGCCTGTTGATTTTACAAGTGATGTTTTCGAGGCTCTTGACCATCAGGAAGAGCTTCAAACTAAATACACGGGAGGAACAGTCTTCCATACATTCATGGGCGAAAAAATCCAGGACTGGAGAGCATGCCGCGATTTGATACGTTCAATTATGAACAACTATCGTATCCCATACCTCACAATCAGTCCGATTTATTCAATCTGTCCAGTTCACGGCTATCTCGTGGGCGAACATTTTGAATGTCCTAAATGTAAGGCAGAAAAGGAAAAAGAACTTAAGGCAAAACTTAAGGCTCTTGAATCCGAACGGGAGAGCATGTTAAATGCAAAATAAAGTTGCCTGAAGAATTAATTTTTTCAGGATTACACCACTTTATTTTGTCATTTACATGTTTACGGGAATTAAACTCCACAAATTTAATTTCCGCAATTAATTTTATAACTTTTGGATAACATAGACACTTTGGGAGGAATTTATGGCTGTTACGAGAACATTAGAAGACGTTGAAAGAGAAATTGCAGAAACAAAAGCTGCTCTTGCAGACGTTCACGGAACAGAAACAGAAGTTTATGCACGTATTGTAGGATACTATCGTGCAGTAAGAAACTGGAATAACGGCAAACGGGACGAATACAACATCCGTAAAATGTTCGTATATACAGGAACTGAAACAGCAAAAGCAAAGGAAAACAATGAAGAAGAAAACATCATTACAACTGCACCTGCAGCCAGAAGCATTTCTTCTTCACACTTTGAATTCTTTATGCGTCAGACCTGCCCTAACTGTCCTCCAGTAAAAAACTACATGGCTGACGTTTCAATGCCCGGAACTGCAGTTGATGTAGACACAGACGAAGGATTGAGACAGGCAGCAGAAAAAGGTGTATTTTCTGCCCCAACTGTAATCTTCTATGACAGCAATGACAATGAAACTGGAAGAGCGCACAACGTAGAAGAACTTGAAGCAATCCTCAAGGCAGAAGCAGTCCTTGTCTGAACCTAAAATCGGTGTATTAGTAAAGACATCTCTGGTGGATTATCCGGCAACATTAGCCTGCACTATTTTTCTGAAAGGGTGCAACCTGCGATGTCCTTACTGTTACAACGGTCCCCTCGTAAAATCATCTATATCTGATGAAGAACTCGTTTCTTTACAGGAACTGAAAAATCACCTTATAAAACGAAAAAATGTTCTTCAGGGACTTGTTGTTTCTGGCGGTGAAGCATTACTCCACAAAGACACAAAAGAAATAATAAAGTTTGCAAAACCCCTGGGATACAAAGTAAAGCTTGATACAAACGGAACAAACAGCCTTCTCCTGAGAGAACTTGTTTTAAATCCTGAAACAAAGCCTGATTTTATTGCCATGGACATAAAAACAAGTCCTTCAAAATATCATCAGCTTTTAAATAGTTCAAATCTTAATGATAATGCAGATTACATAAACGAAATCAAAAGCTCCATTGAGATTTTATCTTCATATCCTCGTGAAAATTATGAATTCAGAACCGTTCTTGTTCCGGAATTGATTACAAAAACGGAAATAGCAGAAATTGCACAATTACTTCCACATGATTCTGTGTGGAGGCTGGCTAATTTTATTAACAAAAATTGTCTTGAACCTTTATACAACTCCCTTACTCCTTACACTGAAGATGAAAGCAGGGAACTTGAAAAACTGGCAAAATCGGTTATACCAGACACAAAAATCAGATAATTTAAAAAATTAATCTTTTACCTATTGACCATTTTTTTCTAAACAGATATATTATTTATACGTCATGGGGGCATAGTCCAGCTGGTAGAACACCGGACTCATATTCCGTATGTCCTAGGTTCAAGTCCTAGTGCCCCTATACTGAAAGCTACTCAGCAATGGGTAGCTTTTTCTATTTACACACAATTTCGTATTTTTTACAAATTGGAGGAATTATGACTGCTGAAAAATTTGACACACCTTTCAAAGGCCGCTCACTTCTTTCTTGGATTGACTGGACTCCTGAAGAAATCCTTCAGATTCTTGATTATGCTTTCCTTGTAAAAAAACAGGCTCACAATGGCGATGTACACCAGCGTTTTCTTGGAAAGACTATCGCTCTTATTTTTGAAAAACGCTCAACACGTACACGTTCTTCTTTTGAAACAGCTTTTGGAGAAGAAGGCGGTCATCCTGTATTTATGTCTACAGCTGATATTCAGCTTGGTGGAAAAGAATCTGTAAAAGATACAGCCCGTGTTCTTGGACGTATGTTCAGTGCCATTGAATTCCGAGGTTTTAAACAGGAACACGTAAAACAGCTTGCAGAATATTCAGGAATTCCTGTCATCAACGGTTTGACAGATGATTTCCACCCTACTCAGACTCTTGCTGACATTATGACACTTAAAGAAAATTTCGGAACCCTTAAAGGACTTAAATGGACTTTCTGCGGTGACGGACGAAATAATGTTGCACGTTCCATGATGATTATTTCTGCAAAACTTGGTATTGACTGTGCAATCTATGCTCCTAAAGAACTTTTTCCTCCACAGGACATTCTTGACATCTGCGCACCATTTGCAAAAGAAAGCGGTGCAAAAATTGAAGTTTCTGATGATATTTCAGTTGTAAAAGGTTCAGATTGCCTTTATACTGATGTATGGGTTTCTATGGGTGAAGAAGCCCTCAAAGACGAAAGAACCCGTTTGCTTTCACCGTATCAGGTAAACAAAGATCTTATGGCAGCTACAGGCAAAGAAAATACAATTTTCATGCATTGTCTTCCAGCAGTCCTCGATCAGGAAGTTACCGAAGAAGTTTTTGAAAGTCCTGCAAGTAAAGTATGGGACGAAGCAGAAAACCGTAAACATACGATTAAAGCAATAATGCTTGCTCTTATCTAAAACATAAGTTGCCGCAAAAGGAGAAATAAAATGAAAAAAATCATCATGGCTTTACTTTCAGTTTTGCTTCTTGCAACAGTATCTTTGACAGTAACTGCACAGGACAAAAAGAAAGAGATTCAGGATCCTGTTTACAAATACGAATTCAAAGAATCGGAAATGAGCTATCGTCAGGTTCAGGTTTACAAAGTTCTTGATCAGAAAGATTCATACATCATTATGCATCAGAAAGGTCACAGAGAAGTAGGAAATGTTGTACTTCCAAAAAAATGGTACAAAGAAAAACCTGCTAAACTTCGTTTCAGAGCTTTGCAGAAAGGCATGAACCCTTATATGACAGTTTTCTACCGCAGTGGAAAATTTGATTATGTAGTTTTGACTGTACCTACTTCACGTATGGACCCAGTATGGGGAATTGCAGACGCTGGTGTTGAAGTAGACACAAACAAAGACGAAATCGATATTGTTTACTAAATCTTCAGATTGCAAATTATAAATTCAAAAGGAAGAGCTGCCGGCACCGGTGGCTCTTTTTTTGCCCTGAAAAATATTATATTGAGGAAACTATGATTATTATAAATGACGAACAGGTTAAAAACTTTGAAACTTTTCTGAAACAACACAAATTCTTCTTTATCGCCGGCCATAAGGAGCCTGATGGAGATGCAATCTACAGTTGTCTTGGCATGGCAGCTATCTTAAAGTCAAAAGGCCTTGAATACCAGCTTTTATCTGCAGGACCTTTTAAGCGAGTTGAAATCAGGGAAAAAGAACCATTATTCACAAACACACCTGCATTCCTTTCTCAAGAAGACCGGAAAAATACTGGATTGATTATGCTCGATTGTTCAGAAATGTCCCGTCTGGGTGAACTGGACGGAGACCTTACAGATATAGATACTTTTATTGTAGATCATCATAAAACAGCCGAACCGACTGGAAATTCAATCATAGACCCTTCCAGTCCAGCATGTGCCTGTCTGGTACAGCAGCTATATGAAAAAATTATAGGCAAACCTGATCCAGAAACTGCCAAAAACCTTTTTACTGGAATGGCAACTGATACGGGATATTTCAGATTTCTCAAAGAAGATTCTGCAGAAGTTTTCAAAAGTACTGCACGCCTTGTTGAATCCGGTGCTAACCCAAGAACAACTTACGACTTTATTACAGGCGGAAAATCATTTAACACAAGAAAATTGCTTGGAATAATGCTTTCACGTGCAGAACAGTATTACAACAACAAACTTATCATTACCTGGGAAACTCAGGAAGATACAAAGAAATATGGTCAGGACGGAAGAGACAATGACGCTCTTTATTCTCTTCTCCTGGCATGTGAAGATGTAGAAGCAGTTGTTTTCATCCGACAGGACACTGACCACACCTGCACATGTGGATTCCGCTCACGGGACAAAGTTGATGTCAGCGCCATTGCAGCAAAATTCGGCGGTGGTGGACACAAAAATGCAGCAGGCCTAAGTACAGACGGAAAACTTGAAAACTTAAAGCCTGCAATCTTAAAAGAATTTGCAAAAGTTCTTTAATTAAAAAATATAACTTTTTTAATGATACATTCTGAAAAAAAATCCGCTGCGAAGCGGATTTTTTTGTTTTAATAAGTTAACTTTTGTTAGAAATTGTTGGAAATTGTTATTTTTTGTCAGATTTTGTTAACTTTTGTTAACTTTTGTTATTTTTTGTTAATTTTTGTCAGATTATCACAATTTTATACCAAATTTCCCGTTTTTTTTGTCACAAAACTTGGCACGATACTTGCATAACCTCCTTCACAAACATTTCGAAAAAGAGGTAAACATCATGCAAAACTTCAACATCAATGATTTGCCATCATTATTAAAATCTGGGCAAATATCAAAACAGGAAGCTGCAAATTATTTATGGACCAGAATTTATCAGGAACCAGGCTTATTTGGACTTTCCAATTTTACGGAAGATCAGAAAAGTGACTTTCTTCTCCACTATCATAAAAATTTTGAAAAAATATTTGAAACATATCAGGAAGGAAAAATTAAATTCTTTTATTATTTAAAAAGAAGTATCGAATTGCAGAAAACTACCTGGCTGCGCATGCTGGAAAACAATTATATCGAAGACCAGCTGAATATTGACTATTATT
>JAZLKD010000029.1:0-4492 GCA_045597415.1 Treponema sp.
AAGGCCGATTTTTCCGTTTGGGGCAAGGTGATAAATCATGTGCTGGATCCAGGCAAAGTTGGCGTTTCCTGATGGTGGAAGTCCGTATGCCCAGCGTGGATCGGTCTGAAGTTTATCCTGTCCCCAGTTGCTTAAATTGAACGGCGGATTTGCCATGATGAAGTCGAACTTCTGTGTTGTGTGCAGGTCGTGGAAGAAGGTGTCTTCGTGATGTTCGCCAAAGTTTGCATCGATTCCGCGGATTGCCATGTTCATTTTTGCCATTTTCCAGGTGTCGGCATTGGCTTCCTGTCCGAATACGCTGATGTTGCTTCTGTTTCCTGCGTGTTCCTGAATGAACTTTACTGACTGTACGAACATTCCCCCTGAACCGCAGCATGGATCGTAAACTCGTTTTCCTTCTGTTGGTTTTAGAATGCTTACGATTGTTTTTACTACGCTGGCTGGTGTGTAGAATTCGCCGCCTTTTACGCCTTCGTAAGATGCAAACTGTGCGATGCAGTATTCGTAGGTACGGCCAAGAAGATCTTTGCTGGCTTCTGTATCGCTCATGTCCATGTTGGTGAACACATCTACTACGTTTCCAAGAACTCGTTTGTCTAATTCTGGGCTGGCATAATTTTTTGGAAGTACGCCTTTTAAGCTTTTGTTGTCGGCTTCTATGGCAATCATGGCTTTGTCTAGAATTGTTCCGATTTCCGGTGTGTGTGCAGATTTTGCAATTTCTGACCAGCGGGCTTCTGGCGGAACAAAGAAGATGTTTTCTGCTTCGTATGCATCCGGGTCGTCTTTGGATCCGTCACCTTCCGCAACAAGTTCGTTGTATTTCTTTTCAAATGCTGTGGAAATATATTTTAAGAAGATTAATCCTGTAAAGATTTTGCGGTAATCTGCAGCAGGGATATGTCCCCAAAGTTCACAAGCTGCATCCCAAATCTGCTGTTCAAATCCAAGTGTTGCTGATGTAGATTTAGGTGATTTTGATTTGGCCATGATGTTCTCTCCACTTTTTATATATTATAAGTGTTATATGACATAAAAAAAGACCTTCTTTAATAGAAGGTCTTTAGTTTTTTGGGCCATCTTGGACTTGAACCAAGGACCAAGGGATTATGAGTCCCCTGCTCTAACCACTGAGCTAATGGCCCGAAAATTATTTGCTAAGCAAAAAATTTGTTATTTATACTAACATGGATGTTTTTTTTGGTCAATGGAAGACACTGGCTATTCTACAGTAACGCTCTTTGCAAGATTACGTGGCTTATCTGGATTAAAGCCTTTTAAGATTGCGCAATAATAGGCAAAAAGCTGAGCTGGAATAACTGTAAGCAAACTTGCAAGTGTAGACGAACATTCTGGAATCTGGATGATTTCATCTGCCTTACCTTCAAAAGCGCCTGAATTATCCTGAGTAATAACAAGAACAGAGGCACCACGAGATTTTACTTCTACCATGTTTGAACCAATCTTGTCATAAAGAGATGGTTCGCTGGCAATTGCAACAACAAGTGTCTTATCATCAATTAAGGCGATTGGACCATGTTTAAGTTCACCGGCAGCAAAAGCTTCTGAATGCATATAAGAAACTTCTTTAAGTTTAAGTGCGCTTTCCAAAGAAGTTGCACTGTCAAACTGACGGCCAATATAGAAAATCTTGTCTTTGTTGAACTGTTTGCTGGCAAATTTCTGAATAACATCTTTTCCATCAAGTATCTGCTGAACTTTTGCAGGAATTGTTTCAAGTTCACACAAAAGTTTTGTAGCTTCTGCATCACTTAAAGTTCCACGCAATTTTCCGGCCTTGATTGCAAGAAGATACATACACAAAACCTGAGTTGTATAAGCTTTAGTAGATGCAACTGCAATTTCTGGTCCTGCAAGAGTGTAAATTACATCATCAGCTTCACGGCTTACTGTTGAACCAACAACATTTGTGATTGCTACAACTTTAAGACCGTTCTGTTTTGCAAGACGAAGTGCAGAAAGTGTATCTGCAGTTTCACCAGACTGAGAAACTACAATAAATATATCATCTTTGTCCAAAATAGGATTTCTGTAACGGAATTCTGAAGCAACATCTACATCAACCTTCATGCGGGCAATTTTTTCAAAAGCATATTTTGCAACTACCCCAGAATGATAGGCAGTTCCACAGGCTGTAATAACAACACGATTTGCTTTTTTCCAGGCATCATCCATCTTATTTTCTTCAAAGAAAACATCAACAGGTTTTCCAGAATTGTCTTTTACGATTCTAGGACGCATTGTATCTGTAAGACCTTTTGGCTGTTCGTGAATTTCTTTAATCATAAAATGCTGGTAGCCGCCTTTTTCTGCAGCATCCATATCCCAATCTACATGACTAGGCTGTTTGATGATTTTTTCACCAGCATAATTGAACAAATCAACGTGATCTGAATACAAAACAGCAAGTTCTTTTTCTCCAAGATAGTAAACTTCACGTGTATGTTCAAGGATTGCAGGAACGTCTGAACCAATAAAGTTTTCCCCTTCACCAAGTCCAATTACAAGAGGGCTTTCTTTGCGGGCACAGATGATTCTGTCCGGGTAATTTTTAGAAACAACTGCAAGAGCATAAGAACCTTCAAGAAGATGGATTACTTTAAGAACTGCTTTAAAAATGTCTTTTTCTTCGTTGTAAGCTTTATCTATAAGATGAACAACTACTTCTGTATCTGTCTGAGATTTAAATACAATTCCCTGGCTCTGTAACTGAGCTTTTAATTCTGCATAATTTTCAATAATTCCGTTGTGAACAATAGAAATTGAACCATCCATGTTTGTGTGAGGATGACTGTTAGTATCACTTGGTTCACCATGAGTTGCCCAGCGAGTATGACCAATACCAAGTCCGCCGTTAATGAATGAACCTGTTTTTTCAAATAGGGTCTGTTCTGCAGCATCAAACTGCTCGTCGTTCACATTATAAGGAATAACTTCCCCTGTAATACGTTCAGCAAGATTTTTAAGAGCGCCTTTAACTTTCTTTACAATGATTTCATCCCCACTGTAAACAGCAATCCCCGCACTATCATACCCACGATACTCCAGTTTCTTAAGCGCCTTCATAAGCACCGGAGTCGCATTTTTATTTCCAATATAACCTACTATTCCACACATACCCTTATCGAAGAAACCGTTAAAAAAATTGTTTTACCGCTGTAAAACGATTTTTAGGTTTCTACCACCAATCGTTTATGCGGTTTATTGGAAATGCGTTAAAAAAAAGTGCAAAGCAGTTTTTTAGCATTCTCCAAATTCCAAATTTCCGGTTCCCTATCTCCTTACAAATAATAAAAATATTCTATCTGATTTTATGAATTTTAACAATTGTGTTTTTTTCAAGAAAAAATAGAACTTTTTTTGAAAAATGGTCTTTTTTTTAAAAATTAAAGACATATTACTTATAGATATTTTTTTTAGGAGGCTTTATTTGGCAGAAAATATTTCCCGGGAAATCAAATCATCCCTATTCATTGACTTTTTTGGAATTGATGAAGTGGTCGGAAAACAGAACTTTCTTGAACTTTACAATGCAATTCACGATACCCATTACACCCTGGATAACTGTGAACTGAAACACAGACTTACAATTTGTAAGCAAGTGTGATAAAATCAAGCAGTATTCGAACTTCATAAATTATGTTTATGAACATGCCGATATGCAGGACCCTAATTCCTGTAAGGAAGTAATACGGCAGGCAAAAAAAGAAGGATTCCTGCCTAATTATCTTGAGAGAAAAATTACGGAGGTTGAGAACATGTTATGTGCTAAATATGACTATGATTTAGATATTCAGGTAAAACAGGAAGAAGCCTTCGCTAATGGTTTGAAACAGGGTCTCAATCAGGAACGCATTGAAACTGCTAAAAGAATGCTGGAAAAACAAATAGATGAAAAAATAATTTCTATTGCTACAAATATGTCTGTAGAACAAATTAAACAATTAAAAGAGAAAATTTAATTTTTTCTACTTCCCAACGCAGAAGTTGGCAAAAATGCTTCCAAGAACGTCGTCTGGTGTTACGTCACCGGTTACTTCGCCTAAAAAGTCCAGGGCATCTTCTAAGTCCTGAACAACGGCATCTAATGTGTAGTTGTCGTCGGCTGAAACAAGAGCATGTTTTACACATTCCAGTGCTTCGGCAACAGCGTTCTTCTGTCGTTCTGAACCGATTCCCGCCTGCTCTCTTTCTGTGGTGAGTCCTGAAGTTAAAAGTTTTGCTACTTCATCGAACAAAGTTTTCATGCCACTGCCATCTTTAGACGAAATGGCCACTTGAATTGGATTTAAGCCCGCGTTACGCATGGCGTCTGAATGCGCAGAAAGGGGTGTGTGAGCAACGCAGTGCGAACCAGGGGGAAGGCTTTCCCCCTCATTATTAATATCTGTTTTTGTATAAACAACAATCAGCGGTTCCTGAGCATTTTTTATAAACGAAAGATCTTCCTGGGTAATTTTTGAAGTGG
>JAZLKD010000030.1:0-56515 GCA_045597415.1 Treponema sp.
CGGGTTCTTGCTTCGCTCGAACCCTTTCTTTTTTTTGAGACTGGTTCTTGCTTCGCTCGAACCTCTTTTTTTTGTTGACAGTTATGCGGGCTTGGGTGTATAACATTATTATATTTGAACAAGTGTTCAAGTGTTCAATAAATAAGGAGGGTGTTTTATGATGCCTGATGAAGATACACTGATTGATCTTGCTGAACTTTTTAAGGTTTTTGGTGATTCTACCAGAGTCCGTCTTCTGTACACTCTGATTACAGGGGAAGATTCT
Organism: Treponema sp.; assembly: GCA_045597415.1. Lineage (GTDB taxonomy): Bacteria > Spirochaetota > Spirochaetia > Treponematales > Treponemataceae > Treponema_D. The sequence continues at coordinate 266 of JAZLKD010000030.1, forward strand.
GTTGGTAATATTTCTGAAAAGCTGGGGATGACGGACTCTGCTGTCAGCCATCAGCTTAAGATTCTTAAAGATAATAAACTGATAAAGGCCCGCAGGGTTGGTAAATCAATTTTTTATTCTCTTGCTGATGACCACGTGGTTGAAATTTTAAACAAAGGTTTTGAACACGTTACTGTGTAATTGTTTACGGAGGTTTTTTATGAGCGGTCACGTACACAACGATGAACATAAGTCACATGAACTTAAACACGACCATTCCCATGGTCCTGATATTTCCTGTAGCTGCGGTCACTGTCATGGCCACGATCATGATGATGAGCACAGCCATGACCACGAACATGAAGAAGAAATGTCGCTTGTCAGACTGATTTTTGCCGGAGTTCTGCTGGCTTTTGGTCTTTTTATCGAACATCTCCGTTTTTTTGCTCCTTTAAAAAACTGGGCTGCTGCTTATGATGTTGCGAACATTGAAATAATTCCGTATTTTGCGGCTTTTATGCTTTGCGGCAAGGATGTCGTTATCCGTGCTGTTAAAAACATTCTTGACGGTCACATTTTCGACGAACAGTTTCTGATGACGGCTGCTTCTCTTGGTGCAATCGCCCTTGGCGAATTTGCTGAAGCTGTTGCCGTCATGCTTTTTTACAATGTGGGGGAGTGGTTTCAGGATTATGCTGTGGACAAAAGCCGCTCGTCTATCAGTGCCCTCATGGATATAAGACCGGACAAGGCTTTTGTGCTGCGGGACGGAAATGTTGTTCAGGTAAAGCCTGATGAGGTGGAAACTGGCCAAATTATTCAGGTAAAGCCTGGTGAACGGGTTCCGCTGGATGGTGTTGTGGAAGAGGGGGAATCTTTTGCTGATACTTCTGCATTGACAGGCGAAAGTGTTCCGCGCAAAATTGGCAGGAATGACGAAATTCTTTCAGGTTTTGTAAATCAGACTGGTGTAATTCTTGTACGCGTCACAAAAAAATACGGTGACAGCGCCGTTACCCGCATACTCCAGCTTACGCAGTCAGCCGGCCAGGTTAAGGCGCGCAGTGAAAAATTCATTACAAAATTTGCCCGTGTCTACACACCGGTTGTCTGCATTGCAGCCCTTCTTGTAGCACTTGTTCCGCCCCTTTTGTGCTGCTATGTTCTTCCCGGCTTTGTTGCACCGGAGATTCTTGCCGGCAACGGTTTTGAAAAATGGGTTTATCGCGGACTTATGTTTCTGGTTGTAAGCTGTCCTTGTGCACTGGTAATAAGCGTTCCCCTTACATTTTTCTGCGGAATCGGAGGCGCCAGCCTTCACGGTATTCTGATCAAAGGTTCAACTTTTGTGGAACGCCTTGCCGGAGTCAAAACCTGTGTTTTTGACAAAACCGGTACACTTACAAAAGGAACTTTTGAAGTTACAGGCATTTTTCCGCAGGAAGGTTTTACAGAAGAAGAAGTCCTGGCATTTGCAGCCCACGGCGAACATTTCAGCAGCCATCCTATTGCAAAATCTCTTGTGGAAGCTCACCAGAAGAACAGTGCAGATTCCCCTGTCTGCTGCACAAAAATCAGCCGCAGTCAGGCAGAAGAAATCAGTGGTCACGGCATAAAAATCATTCTTGACGGAAGACAGGTTACAGTTGGCAATGAAAAACTGATGAAGGCCGAAGGAATAGCTGTATCTCTGCTTCAGGCACAGACTGGCCAAAAAGCACCGGGCGGCACAATCGTTCACGTGGCAATTGACGGAAAATATGCCGGCTGTGTTGTAATCAGTGACCAGATAAAAGAAGATTCTGCAGCAGCAATTGAAGCCCTTAGAAAAAGCGGAGTTTCAAAGACTGTCATGCTCACCGGTGACAATGAAATTGCAGCCAGGGCTGTTGCTCAGAAACTTGGACTGGATGAGTATTATCCGGAGCTTCTGCCACAGGACAAAGTTTTTCAGATAGAGCAGCTTTTGAAAGATAACAGAAATGGCGGAGTTTTGTTTGCCGGTGATGGTGTCAATGATTCTCCGGTTCTTGCCCGGTCAGATGTTGGAGTTGCCATGGGTGCTCTTGGAAGTGATGCGGCAATTGAAGCTGCTGATGTCGTTCTGATGGACGATAATCTTTCAAAACTGGCACAGGCTATCGGTATTTCCCGCAAAACCATGGCCATAGTTACAGAAAATATTGTTGTGTCCCTGGGCGTAAAGGCTGCAATTATGGTGCTTGGTGCAGCGGGCTTTAGCAATATGTGGACGGCAGTTTTTGGCGACGTAGGTGTCTGCATCCTTGCGATTTTGAATTCTGTCCGTGCTTTTAAAAAATAGGGGGTTCCGGCTTAAGCCGTCGGGTCTTTCGTGGCTGCGCTGCCGCTTCGACCGCTGTGGCACAGCCGCCGCGTTTGCCTGACGGCACCACTACAGCCCCTAACCCGTTTTTCTGCGGACGAAACCTGTTTTTGTAAGTAGTGCGGGGCAGCTTAAATCAAACAGACCTAGCCCCGATTGGAAGGGCGGCGGAGCCGTTGCGCAGCAATGACAACCCTGCAAAGCGGGAGACTCAGGGCGGCATGTCCGGCGGACATAGATGTAAAATGATGCTGCTCCCTTTTATTGTTAAAATCCGTGTAATCTGTTATATTTACAAAACATTATTCTATTTTTGCGGGTTAAACCCAGAGGAAAAAATTATGGCAACTAAAGATTTGTGTCCATGTGGATCAGGTAAAGCTTACGGCGAATGTTGTGAACCTATTATTAAAGGCAAAACAAAGGCTCCGACTGCTGAAGCTCTCATGCGTGCACGTTATACTTCATACGAAAAACAGGAAATCGACTTTATTATTAATTCCTGTGAAGAAGGCGAAAAAATCGCTGAAATTGACCGCAAGGCTACTGAACAGTGGGCTAAAGAATCTAAGTGGCAGGGGCTCAAAATCCTTAACACTCAGAAAGGTTCTGAAAATGATGACGAAGGTCTCGTAGAATTTGAAGCAACTTACACAGATAAAAAAGGTCTTCACCAGGTTCATCACGAAAATGCCTATTTTAAGAAAATTGACGGCAACTGGATGTACGAAGTTGGTGATGTTAAACCTATGACTGTTGTTCGCGAAGGTGCAAAAGTCGGCCGTAATGATCCTTGTCCTTGTGGCAGCGGTCTTAAATACAAAAAATGCTGCGGTAAATAAAATCCGCTCCAGGCTTATTGTTTGCATAAACTGATTTAAAAGGCTGTGGCCACAGGTCATGGCCATTTTTTATGGAGGCACTTATGTCACAGACTATTACAGGTTTTCATGCCATTGAAGAAAAAGTTCGTCGTGCGGCTGACAGCGGTAAGGCTGAAGGTTTTACTGTTTATGTTTCTAAAACCGGTCCTCGTGTCAAAAAAATCCTTGAATTTGCAAAGAAAGCTTCTGTTGCTGTTGTTAATTCTGACAATAAACAGCTGGACGTTCTTGTCCAGTCCCTTCCTGATGTGGCTCGTGATCACCGCGGTATTGTTCTTGTTATTGAAGGTGACTCTAAAGATGCTGATAATAAAATTGATTTTGATGTGTGGGTAGCCCAGCACAGTGATGAAGGTGCAAAGGCGACTGTTCTTGTTCTGGACAGCGTAACTGATCCACATAATGTTGGCGCAATTTTACGTTCCTGTGACCAGTTTGGCTGTGACCTTGTTGTAATGCCTGTCCGTCACAGTGCCAACGATTTTGCAGATAATGAAATTATTGCCCGTGCTTCGGCAGGAGCCAGTGCTTACGTCAACTGTTCCATTGTTACAAGCCTTGTGCGCTCTGTTCAGCAGTTAAAGGAAGCAGGTTTCTGGGTTTACGGCGCAGATGCAGGCGGAGAATCCGTTCAAAATGTAGAGTTCCCTGCTAAAACCTGCATCGTTATGGGCAGCGAAGGTACCGGGATTGCCCGACTGCTGGAAGAGGAATGCGACACAATCGTATCAATTCCAACCTGCGGCAAAATCGACAGCCTTAATGTTTCTGTAGCAGCCGGAGTGCTTCTTTACGAAAAATACAGACAGATGCTAATTAGGAAGTAGGAATTAGGAATTGCGCATTGTGCATTGATTTGGGGGTGTTATGACTTTTTTTGGATTGTTTCTTACTGTTCTGTTTACAGTGTTCATTGCTGAAATGGGCGATAAAACGCAGCTTATGCTTATTGCAATGACTTCCAGATATAAAGTACGCCACATCATTCTGGGAACTGCCGTTGCAATTCTTGTGCTTAACGGGCTTGCTGTTGCTGTCGGTGGTGCCCTGAATCAGCTTTTGACCAGTTACCTGTGGGTAGTGCGGCTTGTTGCCTGTGCAGCTTTTTTCTATTTTAGTGTTACTTCCCTTATGAAGGATGACGATGAAGAAGAAGCAGGAGAGTCTGGCTTTAAATTTGCTCCTCTGGCAGTTTTCTGTACTTTTTTTGTGGCTGAACTTGGAGATAAAACTCAGCTTGCGTCGATTACATTTGGAGCAACCGATGCTTCAGGTCTTTATGCAGGATTAATTATCTGGGCGGGAGCAAGCATCGGTTTGTTTGCGGCTGATATGATTGGTCTTCTGGTGGGAATCCTTCTCCACGGAAAAACTCCGGACAGTTTTTTTAACTGGCTGGCTTTTGCAATTTTTGCAGTATTTGGGTTTGTAAATCTTCCTGAAGGTCTTTATCTTGCACTTGCTCCTGTTCAGGAGAGTGAACCCGGCTGGCTGGATAAAATCAATTTGACTCCACACGGATGGGCAATCATGGCAGCAGTATTCTGTGTCTTTGCAATTATCTGTGTAACTGTTATTATCAAGCAGAAAAAATCATCTCAAACTGAGGCCTGAATGGTTACAGAACTTTCAATTACAGTAAAACCAGAAGAAGAAAACAACGAATCTTCCATTAAAAATTACATTCTCAAAGCTCTTAAGCAGAAAAATATTCCTGCTAAAAAAGAAGACATTATTCCTGTATTCATCAAAAAATCCATTGATGCACGTCACGGCCAGATTAAAATCGTAATGCGCTTTGAAGTTTACATTGGTGAAAAACCAAAAAGCGAAGATGAAATTATTCCACAGTGGAAGAAAGCTGATGATAATAAAAAAGTTGTCATTATCGGTTCAGGTCCTGCAGGTTTGTATGCTGCGTTCAGGCTTCTGGAAGATGGAATCAAGCCGATTGTAATTGAACGTGGAGCCGATGCTGACAGCCGCAAAAAAGACATTGATGTGATTACGACAAAGGGAGAACTTAATTCCAATTCCAACTTCTGCTATGGTGAAGGTGGTGCCGGAACTTTCTCTGACGGAAAACTTTATACACGTTCAAATAAACGCGGAGACATTTCAAAAATCTACCGCATTTTTGTTGAATTTGGTGCTCCGGAAGCAATCCTTACAGATGCACATCCTCACATCGGAACAGATAAACTTCCCGGTATTGTAAGTTCAATGCGAAAAAAGATTATCGAACTTGGCGGTGAATTTTATTTTGACACAATGGCAACTGACCTGACTGTTGAAAAAACTGGAGCAGGTTTAAAGGTTACCGGTGTCAGGACAAAGCATGTTGTGACTGGTGAGGAAAAGAATTTTGACGGAAAAGCTGTAATTCTTGCAACAGGACACTCTGCAAATGATATTTATTCCATGATTGCCAGAATCAGTCCTCAAACCCTTGAAGCAAAAACTTTTGCAGTGGGAGTTCGGGTTGAACATAAACGCGCACTTATTGACGCAATTCAGTTTCATGGTGAAAAAATGCCTCAGGCGGCAGAATACCGCCTTACAACTCAGGTTGATGAGAGAGGTGTTTACAGTTTCTGTATGTGTCCTGGAGGATTTGTTGTTCCATGTGCTACTGCCGAAGACCAGATTGTTGTAAACGGAATGAGTGCTTCCGGTCGAAACAGTCAGTGGAGCAATGCAGCTATTGTCGTTGAGCGCCGTCCGGAAGATATTCCTCAGGAATTTGTGGATCAGGCAAAAAAAGACGGCTGTCAGGCTCTTGCAGGTTTGTACTGGCGCACATGGCTTGAAAAAGAAACTCAGTCTCACGGAAACAAGCAGTTTGCTCCGGCCCAGTGCCTTACAGATTTTTTAAATGGAAAAGATTCAGCAGATTTGCCTCCGACAAGTTATACTCCAGGCGTTATTGCTTCAAGACTTGATAAGTGGCTTCCGGAAGAAATCAGCGGCCGCTTGAAAAAAGCTTTTATGGATTTTGACAGAAACATGAAAGGCTTTGTCTGTGAAGATGCACTTTTAATTGCCAGCGAAACAAGAACAAGTACTCCTGTGAGAATTAAGCGCAATAAGGAAACCCTTGAGTGCGAAGGAATCATGAATCTGTATCCGGCAGGGGAAGGGTCAGGATATTCAGGAGGAATCGGTTCTTCTGCCATGGACGGCGAAAAAATTGCCGCATCCATCGTAAACAGATTGTTTTAAGTACTAAACATTAGTCAGTTTTTTTTCTTTTTTCAGCCATAATGAATGCAACCAGATTATTATGTGGGTTTTAATTGTTTTTAAGTAATGATATTTGCTTTATTTTTCATGCAATTCATATTATAGAACGAGGTTCAAAATGGCAATTTTACAAGTTAGAGATAATGAAAAATCCTGATACTATTTTGGATACTTTGACAGAGATTTCAAATTTGGCTGGATACTAATTTTACTGATAAAAATTGATATATGGTCATAGCCATTTGAAATATAAAAGAAAGTTCTCAAGGTAATATTTAAAAAAGTCTGAAGTTATGTTGGTGTCAGATGATGCTCGCCATTTCTGGAAAAACTCCTGGAGTGGCGATTTTTTTGGGAACTTAGTTGTCTGATATTCATTGTTTTTTTGAAAATCGGGTTTATAATTTATTGTAAGAAAATTTTAATTTTTTATTATAAGGAGTCTATCTGATGGCAAAAGAAGAACTTACAGAACCTCAGAAAGAGATTAACGAACTCGTAGAAAAAGCTCAAAAAGCTCTTGCTGAATTTGCAAATTTTGATCAGGAAAAAATCGACTATATCGTTGCAAAGGCAAGTGTTGCAGCTCTTGATCAGCACGGTATGCTTGCAAAACTGGCTGTAGAAGAAACAAAACGCGGTGTATTCGAAGATAAGGCAACAAAGAACCTTTTTGCATGTGAATATGTAGTAAACAATATGCGTCACCTTAAGACAGTTGGTATTGTTGAAGATGATGATGTTACAGGAATTGTTAAAATTGCTGAACCTGTAGGTGTTGTTGCAGGTCTTACTCCGGTTACAAACCCGACTTCAACTGCAATCTTTAAGTCACTTATCTGTCTTAAAACACGAAACCCTATTATTTTCTCATTCCATCCCAGTGCAATTCAGTGTTCAATTGCTGCGGCAAAAGTTGTTTATGATGCAGCCGTTGCAGCTGGTGCACCAAAAGACTGTATTCAGTGGGTTGAAGTTCCAAGCATGGAAAAAACTTCTCTCCTTATCAATCATGATGGTGTTGCAACAATTCTTGCTACTGGTGGAAACGCAATGGTGCGTGCTGCATATTCATGCGGTAAACCTGCCCTTGGTGTTGGTGCCGGCAACGTTCCTGCTTACATCGAAAAATCATGTGACCTTCGTCAGGCAATCAATGATGTTGTAATGTCAAAAGCATTCGACAACGGTATGATCTGTGCTTCTGAACAGTCTGCAATCATCGATAAAGAAATCTACTCAGATGCATTAAAACTTTTCAAGGAATACAGAGCTTACATGGCTTCTGACAAAGAAAAGAAAATGCTTGAAAAATACATGTTTGGTATAGACGGTGACCCAAGTACTGCAAAACTCAATCCTGATGTTGTAGGTATGAAACCTGAAGTTCTTGCAAAAAATGCCGGATTTACAATTCCAGAACGTACAAGCATTATTCTTGCTGAATGTAAGGATATTGGACCAGAAGAATGTCTTACACGCGAAAAACTTTCACCTGTTCTCGCTGTAGTAAAGGCAAAAGATACAGAAGATGGTCTCAAAAAGGCAGAAGCTTCAGTTCGCTTCAACGGTCTTGGTCACTCTGCTGCAATCCATACAAAAGACAAGAAACTTGCTGAAAGATTCGGTGACCTTGTTCCTGCAATCCGTATCATCTGGAATGCTCCTTCAACATTTGGTGGTATTGGTAATGTTTACAACTCATTCATTCCATCACTTACTCTCGGTTGTGGTTCGTACGGACACAACTCAACAGACGACAACGTAAGTGCCGTTAATCTTTTGAACATCAAGAAATTAGGACGCAGAAGAAACAATATGCAGTGGTTTAAACTTCCAAATAAAATTTACTTTGAAAGAGATTCAATTGAATATCTCCACCAGATGAAAGGCCTTCACAAGGTTGTTATCGTTTGTGACCGTTCAATGGTACAGCTGGGATTTGTTGACAAGATTACAGATCAGCTCAAGCTCCGTGCAGAACCTGTTCAGTATCAGCTTTTCTGTGATGTTGAACCTGATCCATCAATTCAGACTGTTCGCAAGGGTGTTGAACTCATCCGCAGCTTTGAACCTGATACAATCATTGCCATTGGTGGTGGTTCTTCAATGGATGCCGCAAAAGGTATGTGGCTCTTCTACGAAAACCCAGACGTTAACTTTGATGACCTTAAACAGAAATTTATGGATATCCGTAAGCGTGCCTTCCGTTACCCACAGCTGGGTAAAAAAGCTAAGCTTGTTTGTATCCCTACAACATCTGGTACAGGTCCAGAAGTTACACCATTTGCCGTAATCACAGATAAAGAAGAAAATAAAAAGTATCCTCTTACTGATTATTCTCTTACACCAACAGTTGCAATTATCGATCCGTCATTTGTACTTGGTCTGCCACCAAAGATTGTTGCCGATACAGGTATGGACGTTTTGACACACGCAACTGAAGCTTATGTTTCAACTCTTGCCAACGACTTTACAGATGGTCTTTGTATTCAGGCAATCAAGATGGTATTCCAGTATCTTGAACGCTCTTACAAAAACGGAGCTGATGACTTTGAAGCAAAAGAAAAAATGCACAACGCTTCTTGTCTGGCAGGTATGGCATTTGCAAATGCATTCCTTGGTATGAACCATTCTATGGCACACAAAATCGGTGGTGAATTTCACGTTCCACACGGAAGAGCAAATGCAATCCTCCTTCCTTTCACTGTACGCTACAATGGAACTCAGCCGGATAAACTTTCAACATGGCCAAAATACAACTACTACAAAGCTGCAGAACGCTATGCTGAACTTGCCAGAATGCTTGGTCTTCCAGCTAAAACTACAGAAGAAGGTGTTGAATCTTACGCAAAAGCTTGTGGTGAACTTGCTAAAAAAGTAGGAATTGCAATGAACTTCAAGAGCCAGGGACTGGACGAAAAAGAATACATGGCAGCTGTTGAAAAACTGGCTTACCTTGCTTACGAAGACCAGTGTTCACCTGCAAACCCACGTGTTCCAATGGTTGAAGATATCAAGAAGATTCTTACAGAAGCTTATTCAACAGAAGAATTCCTTGAAAAATAAGTAGGGAATATCTGCTGTGAAAAACAGCTGAAAGTTAATTCTTAGAAAAATGGAGAGATTAGAGATTTTATCTTTTCTCTCCATTTTTTTTGCCTGTAACGAAATGAATGGGCGAGATTTGGGGTATAGACTTGTTATAATAAATATATATGGGTAGAGATGGAATTATTGATTTAGGCGAACTGGAAAAATTTGTAAATACTCTTAATGAATGTACTGATTCATATGTTTTTATTTTTGACTATGATGAAGATAAAATGCTCATCAGTGAAGATGCAGTTGTTTTGTTTGATATTCCATCGTCTTATTTTGATAATGCGACTCAGATAATTTCAAATATTGTTTTTTCTGCTGATAAACAGGTTCACAGATCTGCAATGGAGGATCTGGTATCCGGCAGAAAGAATTATTTTAATCTTGAATATAGATGGATTAACCGTTCGGGAAAAGCTGTCTGGGTAAGCAGCCGTGCAAAATTCATGCCTGAAGAAAATGGCCGTAAAATTATTGTCGGTTGTGTCATGCTCACAGATCCAAGGGATAAAGTTGATCCTATTACACAGCTTCCGACAGAAGCATTGATGCGGACAGATTTTCATGCAGCTTATGAAAAACGTCATGCAGTTTCAGGTTTTGTCTTGAAAGTTGATATTGATAACCTTAACGTGATCAATGAATTGTATGGAAAAAAATCCGGTGATCTTGTAATAAAAATGGTTGCTGACTGTCTTGTAAGGGCAAGCGGAACTTTAGGTCGTGTTTATAAGCTTTCAAGTGATGAATTTATAATCATGAACCTGAGGGGAAATAATGCCCTTGATGCACAGAAAATGTTCCAGATTTTAAAACGGGAACTTGCAGATGCAGAGATGCGCATTGATTACGATGTTGTATTTACTGTTTCAATTGGTGCCGTTGCCTTCTTTAATGACAATTCTCAGCTGGATGATTTCCTTAAGAAAGCCCAGTTTGCAGTTGAATCCGCAAAGAAAAAGGGAAAGAACAACCTTACAATGTTTAATGCGGTGGCTTATGCAAAACACATCAGGAACCTGGATATTCAGGATAAAATCCGCGATTCCATTAAGAATAATTTCCGTGGTTTTGAACTTTATTATCAGCCAGTTGTTGATGCCAAAAATATCTGGCTTGATGAAGATAAAACTGTATCAAACATTATTGGCTGTGAAGCCCTTATCCGCTGGTCACATCCTGAACTGGGACGACTGAGTCCTGATGAATTTATTCCGATTCTTGAAAATACAGGCCTTATTATTCCTGTTGGCCGCTGGATTATGATTACAGCCTTTAACAAGTGTCGTGAATGGAATAAAATCCAGAAAACTTTCCACATGAGTGTAAACCTTTCTTACATTCAGGTTAAAAAAAGTGACATTCTTACGGACGTTCAGATTGCACTTGGAGCTTCTGGTGTTGATCCTGCAAATATTACCCTTGAACTTACTGAAAGCGGTTACATGGACAGTGAAAACGAACTTCAGCGTCTTGTAGGCGAATTCAATAAGATGGGGCTTAAAGTTGATATTGATGACTTTGGTACTGGATATTCAAATCTCCGTTACCTTCAGTATCTTAATGCTTATACACTCAAGCTTGATTATTCTTTTGTTCACAAGGCAACTGGTGGCGATGAAGGTGACCGTAAAGTTATCCGTCATATTACACAGATGGCACACGAACTGGACATGCTCGTGTGTATGGAAGGTGTTGAAACTGAAGACGACATTGTCAAACTTGAAGAATTTGCTCCTGATAAATTTCAGGGTTATTTCTTTGGAAGACCTTGTAATGATGTTGATTTCAGGGAACATCATCTGCGGCCTGATATTAACGCAGATACTTATAAACACGAATAATTACGCCCGATTGGAGTGGCGCATGGCGTTGCAAAAAAAAGCTGAGATGTTAAATCTCAGCTTTTTTTTGCAATGTAGCGTAAGCGGAACCACGGAAAGCGGGAAGGTGCCGTTCAGGCACCTGAGTCCTTCTTAAACATATTTTTTGATTTCGATGTGTTCAATCATGCGTGTTTTTACTGCAACGATGTAAGTTCCGAACATTGCTGTTGCGGCGTCGATAGCTGCTGAAAAACTGCACAAAATTAATGTTACTGGTGTGATTGAAGGAATGTAGCGGCTTGCATCCTGACCGTAAATTGCACAGAGAGTTGCAAGAGCAATAACTGTTCCGTTTTTTGGAAGTGCTCCGAGAATAAATGAAATTATAAACGAAAGTCCGAAAACTATAAGAATTGATGTGATGCTGAAGCCTGTAATGATGTTTGAACGGATTAAAATTACAAAACTTACGGCTGTAACCAGTGCAGAGCCACCCCGGGCAAAAATTGCAAAAAGCGGGAATGTTGAATCTGCAACCGGCTGATGGATTCCAAGACTGTCACGACCATGTCGCATGTTTACGAGAAGTGTAAGATTTGAGTCTCCTGAGAAAAATCCTGTGAGAATTGGACAGATTGAAGCGTACAGGACATGGAAAGGTCTGTGATCGTGGCACAAAAAGCGGAGAATCAAAGGATAAATCAGGCCGGTGATAAGGAAAAAGTCTACAATCAGCAGGACTATCAGCGGACGGAAGGTAGAAAGGTTTTCGATATTGCAGGTTTCAGTCATCCACATACAGCTTATGGCAATAATTGCAACTGAGAACCATTCAATGAACCAGCAGAGAATTGAGTAGCAGACACTTGCGGCTGAATCGATTACGGATACTGCAGGTTTTGATGCTGTTGTGTCGATTGTGCAGCCAAGTCCTGCCATTGCAGAAAAAAGGAATGCAGGGAAAAGATATGCGCCTGCCTTGACTGCGCTGAAGCTTTCAAATGATGAATATGGAAGAAGTGACATCAGCAGATCTTTGAGGAAAGGTCCGTCAATGGGATTCAGGTCGTTGGGATTGTTAGTTGTCGGAACTGTGATGTTGAATACGATGAGAATCGAAACAATGCCAAGAACAGTGAGAATCAGGGAAGAGCCTGCGATTGTGATTGCTGTCCATTTTGTTGTGTTGAGAAGAGTTCCGTTGGACTTGAGTTTGAAGAATGCTGATGAAACTCCAAATACAAGTACAGGGAAAACCATGTAACGGCCAAAACGCAATGCCAGTTCTGAGATGATTTCTACAAATCCTTTAGGAAGGATAAAAGCTGCAATAAGACCCAGGACGATGCCAAGGGAATATTTAATCCACATTTTCATAGTTCTTCTATTATAAAGAAATAAATCGTGAATTTCCACATTGGTTGATTTTGTGTTAAAATTGATGTTATGGAAAACATTGATACAGAAAAGACACTTTTAATTGCCGGAAAAGAAATCCCGGATGGAGAAGATTTAGCTGCAGGAGCAATGACTCATTCACGCAAGGTTTTTGTTACGACTGCTGCAACATCTTTTGCAAATACTGATACTGGCGCCGTAATTGTTCCCTGGAACCGTGGTTCTGCTTTGAGTGCCAGAAGTCTTGTCCTTTCCTGTATGAACCGTGCAAATTCCCTGGATGAAGCTGTCCTGATTTTTGATGAAGGTGTTTTTGTTCAGAAATACAGTGAATATGATGTTGCAGAAATTACACGTATTCTTGAAGAACTGGTTGCAGGCTATCAGTATCTTACTGCTGAAATCCTTGCCAAGTTTAAGCACAACAATATTGGAGCTGACACAATTAAGACAGGAAAAATTGCTTTTGTCTGGATCAGTGCACAGTCAAGGGCTGCAGTCAATGTTTCAGTAAATCCGCTTCTTGCCAGTGCCAGTGCTGCTTTTAAGGCTTTTGCAGAAAACACTGCCCGTTCCCTGGTGGAAGTTGAAGAAGCCCTGCCTGTTCTTGTTAATGTTGATGCAGTTAATGATGTGAGCCGCAGGGACAGTTCGTTAATGGGCTGGCTCTGTGATTTTATGGACGGCGTTGATAAAATGACAAAACGCCCTGGTGAAAAATTTTTTGAAAACTGGGTAAAGCCAGGCAGCAAGCCGTCAAGTGGCAGAGGATTTTTTGGATGAGTGAAATTATAACTCCAAGTTCGTTTAACGTTGATATTTCGATTTATCTTGTAGCAGAATGTGTGATCCGCATTCTGTTGAGTTTTGTTTCAGGCATTGTTCTCGGGCTTGAAAGAAAATTCCGTCAGCAGGTAGTGGGAATGCGGACCCTCACTCTGATCAGCGTTTCTTCCTGTCTTCTTGGAATTTTGTCTTTTTATGTTATTGATGTTGCCGGAAGCGGAGACCATGCCAGAATCAGTGCGGCTGTTGTAAACGGTATCGGGTTTTTAGGTGCCGGCGCAATTCTCAGACAGGGGCTCAACATTAAGGGGCTGACAAGTGCGGCCATTATCTGGACCAGCTGTGCAATTGGTTTGAGTTTTGGTGCCGGGCTTTATGTTCCTGCTCTGATTGTGCTTGGAGTTTCAGTCCTTACACTTTTATTCCTTGAAAAAGTTGAAGAAAAATGGTTCCCTGCAGGTAAATCAAAAACTCTTTCCGTGACTTTTAATCAGGAAGTTGTCGATGTTCAGGCTGTAAAAAAAATCATTGAACAGAACGGATTCATTATTGCAGATTTTAACATGAGCCGCATTATTGAAGATGATACTACAATTCTGTCATTTAACCTGAAGTCTCCGAAATTTGATGATTTTGAAAAAATTGTCGATGAATTGAAAACCCTGGGCAAACTGGCTGCCTTTACAATTACAGACTAGCAGAAAACGGTTGCGATGTGACTGTTTATTACGGACATAACTTTATTATACAAACAAGATTATTTTCTTATATTTTTGTATAATAGACTGTTATGAATTTTGAAAATCCTTTAATCGTTCAAAGTGACCGCACAATCTTACTCGATGTACATGCGCCAAGAGCCGGTGAATGCCGTAATGCACTCATTCCCTTTGCCGAACTTGAACGCTCTCCTGAACACCTGCACACTTATCGTCTGACACCTCTCAGTTTGTGGAATGCTTCAGGAGCAGGTTTGACAGCGCAGAATGCGATTGATGTGTTGAGGGAATATGCCCGCTATGATGTTCCTCAGAATGTGGAAATGTGGATACAGGAAACTGCAAGCCGATTTGGAAAACTTGTGCTTGTTCCAGGTCCAAGTGTAAACGTTCCTTTCAAAACAGGAGCCATAAGCCTTACTGAAAATACCGAAGGAAAAATTCCTGAAATCCGGGAAGATTATTTATATCTGGTTACAGCAAGTGAAAAAGTTTTTAAAGAAATCGGTGCTTCAGCCATAGGAAAAAAACTTCTTACCCCTGCAAAACCTGAAGGTAACAATTACAGGTTTCTTCTTCACCTGACGGACCGTGGAACTGTAAAACAGGAATTGCTTCATCTGGGCTGGCCTGTAAAAGATGAAGTTCCAATGGGGGAAGGTGAACCTCTTGAAGTAAATTTCAGGGAAACAACTTTGTCGGGAAAGCCTTTTCATCTGCGTGAGTATCAGAAAGAAGCTGCTCAGGCCCTTATTGGCGATAAAGGTCCCGGAACAGGATTTGGAACCATTGTTCTCCCCTGTGGGGCTGGAAAAACCATTGTCGGAATGACAGCAATGGATCTTTTAAAAACAAGCACTCTCATCATTACTACAAATATCAGTGCAGTTCATCAGTGGATCAACGAATTGCTGGATAAAACTGACCTGACAGAAGATCAGATTGCAGAATATACCGGCGAAAATAAAACGATTAAGCAGGTTACAGTTGCAACTTACCAGATTCTCACATGGCGGCCTGAAAAAGACGGTCCTTATCCACACTTCAGCATTTTTAAGGAACGAAACTGGGGACTTATTATTTATGATGAAGTTCACATGCTGCCGGCTCCTGTATTCCGTGTTGTTGCTGAGATTCAGGCTATCCGTCGGGTTGGTCTGACTGCCACTCTTGTCCGTGAAGATCATATGGAAGGCAATGTTTTTTCACTCGTCGGTCCTAAACGCTATGATGTTCCATGGCGGGATCTTGAGCACGCAGGATTTATTGCCAGTGCTGAATGTATTGAAGTGCGGGTTGATCTGGATGAACATAAGGAGCTGGAATATGCAGTTGCAGAACAGCGGCAGAAACACAGAATGGCTTCGGAAAATCCGGTAAAGATCCAGATTGTGCAGAAACTTGTTGAATCAAATCCGGAAGATAAAATTCTCGTTATCGGACAGTATCTTGATCAGCTGGAAGAAATCAGCAAACTTTTAAACGTACCTCTCATTACGGGAAAAACAAAAAATGATGAAAGGGACAGAATCTACGCAGCTTTCCGCAATAATGAAATAAAAGTTCTCGTTGTATCAAAAGTTGCTAATTTTGCCATTGATCTGCCTGATGCCAGTATGGCCATTCAGGTTTCAGGTACTTTTGGCAGCCGGCAGGAAGAAGCCCAGCGTCTTGGCCGGATTCTGCGCCCGAAGGAAAGAAAATCGCGATTTTATACACTGATAACCCGCAATTCTGTGGAAGAAGATTTTGGCGCAAACCGTCAGAAATTTCTTGCAGAGCAGGGATATGAGTACAGGATAGTCCGTTACAACGAAGATGAATTGTGCTAAGACATAACCTTGATTTTTACAGGAGAAGAAAATGGCATTAGATCCCCACGTTCAGAAAATAATTCAATGGAGAGAAAGCTTCATTACTTTACCGGATACTCATTTTTTCGAAATCATCCGCATGTATCTTGGTGAAATAAAATCTCCTTTTAATAAACAGAAACTTGTTGAAGAATTAGGCTCTTTTTTGCGCAAGGAAGAAAACCGTTCCCTGATTGTTTCGCTTCTCAGCGAAAATGATGTGGAAATTCTTGCGGCCATCAGGGCAATTACGGATTGTACCCAGGAAAAACTTGCATCCTTTTTTAACGGTTCATTCAGTTTTACACAGCTTTACGAACGGCTTTTGAATTTTGAAGAACGCCTCCTTATTTACCGCTACATCGATAAAAGAACAAACAGACAGATAATCGACATAAATCCTATGCTCGATGAAACTCTTTCCCCATACATTTCAATCGAAAAAATCCTGTATCCGAGTCCTGTTGAAAAAGTAAATTTCAATGTGAATACAGCGCTTTCTCCAGAACTGATAGCAAGTTACATCAGCTTTGTCGGAAAAAACAAAGATCTTTGCAAACAGGACGGAACACTAAAAAAGCGTACCATAGCCGAAGCACAGAAATATTTTGGAGAAAGAACAGAACTTCTCCAGTCCCTTACAACGGCTTTCATAAATCTCTCTCTCTTTTCTGAAACTTCTGACGGCTTTGAAATCAATCAGAGCAGGTTAAAGGCATTTGCTCAGCTGGATGACATCAAGCAGTATGCATTTTTGTGTGTTGCTTCCTTTGGTCATTTCAGCCGGCAGACACTTGTACGTCGTGCAAAGCTTTTGATTGATACTGCTTTCGGTACAGGAGATGCAGGTTTTGACAGAAAAGTAATAGTACGAAATGCCCTCCTTATCAGTGAAAAAGCTGATACGGCGCCAGGAATAGCTGCAATTGGCGGTGGAGGAAGGTTTGCGGCATTGATGGCAAAAGCTGCTGCCGCAAATGGCAATATGAGTGAAAGTGGTGAAAACAGTGAAAATTCCCGTGGCGAAGACGGTTCATCTGTAATGGATCAGATGTTTGAAACTGCCGTCCTTATGGGATTTTTTGATAAAAAAGGCAGAACCGAATCTAACGAAAATGTTTACGTTACAGGTTATTTTCTCAAAAATCGTGCCGTACAGAATCCAAACAGTGCCGGCGGATGCAAAGTATTAAGCATAGATGCTGCATTTAATGTTACCCTCATGCCGGGACTTAAACTGAAGGACCTGATGAGCCTTGTTTCCATGATGGAGCTTAAGCAGTTTGATACAGCAGCAGTTTTTGAAATTAACAAAAAATCAGTAATGAGGGCTTTTGATGCCGGATTTACAAAAGAGAAAATCCTGACTCTTCTTCAGGATTATTCAGCATATCAGCTTCCTCAAAATCTTGTAGTCAGTATTAACGACTGGGATTCAACATACAGTTCAGCAAACCTTTACAGGGGATTTGTGCTCCAGGTAGGGGAAGACAACAGCCGCATAGTAGAAAACAACAAGGCCATTGCTCCTCATATTGTAAAAACTCTGGCTCCCGGGATTTTCATTCTTGATTGTATCGATGATGAGGAAATGAAAGTCGTTCTGGAATCTTCAGGACTGGATTTTATCGGCAAAATCAAGGACTGTGCCCGCAAAACAGAAAGTGCGTTATTTCCGGATTTCACATACAGCGCAGACTCTCCACAAATTGCGCCTGTTTCTGAAAATGGTCTGAACAACAGTCAGGAAACAGTAAAAGCCGTTCTTTCTACAGAGAAAGCCCGTAATGACCATTTTGAAAAACTGCGTGCACATCTTGAATCAATGACCATGGGAGCAGAGCAGAAAGACGGACTCCTTCTCAGAATCAAGCGAAAAATCATTCTCAACGAAACTCAGCTGAAGCCTGAAACAGTTCATTTTGAGCGGCTTGAAGCAGGAGGAATGGATTTTAACGGAAAAGTTCATATTATCGAAAGTGCAATCAAAAACAAGGATATGATCGAAATGGAATACGCCGACCTGCGCCTTAACGAAGGAAAACCTTTGCAGATTATTGGTCAGCCTGTAAATCTTGAAAAGCACGATTACGATACAATCATGCGGATGGTAGTTGAACCTGAAGGAATCGAGCAGAATTTTTCAGTAAGCCGCGCAAGTTATGTAAAAAGAGTGCGGGGCAGCGTATTAAAATAAGGCGATGTCTGCATAAGCATAAAAGTGCTGCCCCGGTTGATTTTTATTTAGCAGATTCTTCAGGCTGCTCTAATGCAAGATCTCCGTCCTGAATCCAGCCGATGCTGCGGAAGAGTTTTCCAAATCCCCAGCACAAAACTGCAGGCAGAACGATACAAACCATAACAAGACCAATCCAGTCAAAGGCTGTAGGAGCTGAAACTGCAGCCTGTTCAACAGTTTCCATTGCTTCCGCAGCAGCATTCTCTACAGCAGCAGGAACTTCCTTAAACCAGCCTGTAATTACACCAATAGGACCAACCATTCCGCATGTACCCATACCAGAACTGATGGCAGCTCCGTCCATTTTCATTTTAAAGAAACATGTTGCAACCGGACCTGTAATGGCACTGGCAAGAGTCGGTGCAATCCAGATTTTAGGATTTTTTATGATATTCGGCATCTGGAGCATGCTTGTTCCAAGTCCCTGAGACAGAAGACCTCCCCATTTATTTTCTTTAAAAGAAAGAACTGCAAACCCAACCATCTGCGCACAGCAACCGGCAACGGCAGCTCCGCCTGCAAGACCGACGAGTCCCAGCGCAGAACAGATTGCGGCACTTGAAATAGGCAGAGTCAAAAGAACACCAACGATTACAGAAACAAGAATTCCCATCCAGAAAGGCTGTAATTCAGTTGCCCACATGATAAGGCCGCCAAAAGCCGAAGCCGCGCTTCCAATGTAACCGGCAAAAAGAACAGTAAGAAGAATACCTGTAAGGATTGTAACTGCAGGAGTTACAATAATGTCGACTTTTGTTTTTTTGCTTACCAGCAATCCTGCTTCACAGGCTGCTATTGCAATCAGGAGAACGGCCAGAGGCCCACCTGCTCCACCAGTAACATTGGCTGTAGCACCAACAGTCGCAAGGCTGAAAAGAACCAGAGGACTTGCCTTGAGGGCGTAACCAATGCCGACAGCCATTGCAGCACCTACAACTTCGCCTTTCATTGCAAAACCGCCGGCCTGAACCAGAAAACTAAAGACAGCATTGTCGTGAAGATTAAGCAGCTGCTGCCCGAGAGTTTTGATGATAGTTCCCATTAAAAGAGAAGCAAAAAGTCCCTGAGCCATACCGCTCAATGCATCAATTAAATAACGCTTAACGTACTTGTTCATAAAAGAACTCCATGAGAAAAAAAATATTGTTTAGTGATTTACGGTTCGATGTGGGATAAGAGGGTCCGTGGACTCGTTAGGCTGTCAGGTTCAGCCGCCATTCATCTAGTGGTAATAATCTCAACAAAAGAATTTATAGAATTATTGTTCTTTTGTCAAAAGCCCGGCAAGAGTCTGGCTGATTCCCAGCTCCTGAAGGATTTTTTTAACATCAGGAGCCGTATTTTGCGGCCGGCTTGCTTTGTTTTGAACAGCCCGGATCATCAGGTTTTTTGGAGTATTTTCCGCATCAATAAATTCCAGAATCTGCACTTTGTAGCCGGCCTGTTCCAGAAGTTCAGCGCGGAGAGTGTCAGTCAAAAGGGCTGAAAAGCGTTCTTTTACGATTCCATATTTCATCATTGGCGCAACAAGAGAGTCCTTGGCCGACGATTTTTTGAGCTGCAGGTTAATTTCGTGCTGACAGCAGGGAACAGAAAGAATGGCTTTTGCGTCATGTTTTACAGCATAATCCAGGGCGTAGTCTGTTGCAGTGTCACAGGCGTGGAGAGTTACAATGATGTCGGGATTTCTGCGGCTGTGACTTTCACCCATTTTTTCAAAGTCCGCAATGTTTCCAACTGCAAAATTCAAATTGTCCAGCTTGAGTTTTTGTGCCATGGAATTACAGTAATCGATGACGTCTTTCTTTAAGTCCAGGCCGAATACTTTGCAGGGAATGCTGCGGATTTCAGTGAGAAAATACTGGATTGCAAAAGTAAGGTAACTTTTTCCTGAGCCAAAATCAACGATTGTGAGGGGCGTATTTTTTTCAGCCTGAGCCACAACTTCCGGCAGAACATCGTCTACAAGCTCCAGAAATCTGTTTATCTGGCGGAATTTATCATATTTTGCAGCAACAACTTTTCCCTGCGCAGTCATAATTCCCAGCAGCACAAGAAAAGGAACAGGTTTGCCTTCCTGAAGAATGTAGTTCTTTTTTTTGTTCATCTGCAGGTTGCCGGAAATTAGGTTTTTCATGGGGAGGTCCCGGTTCCCGCTGGTCACCGTCGGGCCATCCGCAGTTCCGCTTCCGCTCCATCCTCCTCGCTTCGCTGCGGTGGACGGCAGAGCCGCTGCTCCTGTCCCTGACCCGGTATTTTTTTCAATTCTGGTTACTTTACCTTTTTTGTTTCCCAGAATCGTAATTTCTTTATCTTCAGTCCGTTCAACAACATTCTTAAAATTTGTACCGCCATGTTCTTCTATAAAATTTACCAGTTCAGCTTCGGACCATTTTTTATGAAAAACCTGCTTTTGAGTATAAAATTCAACAAAATAGAGGGCATCCCGGCCATTCTGGCTTGCAACAGAAATTCTGGCCTTGATGCGGATGTATTCTTCTCCAAGAATCTGAGAAATATTTTTAACAGGTTTGCTGAAAGTCACAGAAAGAAACATAGTTTAGTATACAACAGGAACGGGGAAATAAGGAATCAGGAATTGTTATTTTGACGGGGAAATTGTATGTATGAAGCTTATTGCAGTAAAGAGAAAGTTGAATATTACTGGAAAATCGGAAATGCAATCGGTCATTCTAAAGAAATGCTGCAAGGGTAACAAGTATTCTTTATTCAGGGCATGTTTTTTTGCAGGTATTTATTATCGCAAAATCTATGCAACTGTGATAGAATAAGAATGTTATGTTAAAAGGTATGAATCTTATTAAGCCAACTGATCTTTCTGTAGCCGAAATTGATGAAATTTGCGCTCTTGCAGAACAGATGATAGTTGATCCTTCCTCTTTTAAAGATGTGTGTCGCGGGAAAATTCTTGCGACACTTTTTTTTGAGCCCAGCACACGAACCCGATTAAGCTTTGAAGCCGCAATGCTTCATCTTGGAGGCGCCGTTGAAGGTTTTTCTGATGCTGCAAATTCAAGTACTGCCAAGGGTGAGTCTCTTGCCGATACTATCCGTACTGTTGCAAGTTATGTAGATGTAATTGCAATGCGCAATCCTAAAGAAGGAGCTGCTCTTGTTGCAAGCAAGTATTCGGAAGTTCCTGTAATCAATGCCGGGGATGGCGGACATTTTCATCCTACACAAACTTTAACTGACCTGCTTACCATCAGAGCCCTGCAGGGTGGATTTGAAAATCATACAATCGGTTTCTGTGGTGACCTTAAATTCGGAAGAACAGTACATTCTCTTGCCGAAGCCATGAGCCGCTACAAGAATAATAAATTTGTTTTTATCAGTCCAAAAGAACTTCAGGTTCCTGAGTACATAACAGAGCATCTGGATGAAGTTGGAATTCCTTATACAACTGCCGAACGCCTTGAAGATGTTATTGGTGACCTGGATATTCTTTACATGACACGTGTTCAGAAAGAAAGATTCTTTAATGAACAGGATTATATCCGACTTAAGGATTCTTACATTCTCGACAATGAAAAAATGGCACTTGCCCGTAAAAACATGATAGTCCTTCATCCTCTTCCACGTGTAAATGAAATTGCCCCTGAAGTAGATGCTGACCCAAGAGCTGCATATTTTAAGCAGGTTAAATACGGTATGTACGTACGAATGGCCCTCATTGCCAAACTGACAGGAGTTCTGTAATGCTTAATGTAGATACAATTAAAAACGGACTTGTAATCGACCATATAACTTCAGGTATGGGCCCAAAAATATTCCATTATCTGGGTCTTGATAAGGCACCTTTCTGCTGTGCTTTAATTATGAACGTTGCCAGCAAAAAAAGCGGAAAAAAAGATATCATCAAAATCGATAATATCATCAATATCGACTACTCTGTACTCGGTTTTATTGACCCTAACATTTCAATCAACGTAATAAAAGATGAACAGATAGTGCGCAAAATCAAGATGGAACTTCCTGAGAGAGTTGAAAAAATCATTAAGTGCAAAAATCCAAGATGTATCACAATTACGGAAACCTATATTCCACAGTCTTTCCGCCTGGTAAACAGGGAAAGAAAACAGTATCGCTGTGAATACTGTGATGCGGCTTACACTGCAGGAGCTATTGAATGAACAAAAACTCTTCTGTTCTGATAATTTTTAATGCCCAGTTGATTGATTCAAAACTGGATTCTCCAGGAGTTGTTGTAGTAAAAAACGGCCTTATTTCCGGTGTTTTTTTATGTAAATGTGACAATAGCCGTGCAGCCCTCAATATTGCCAGCGCAGTTCTTACTGAAAAAGACCTTAAGGTTACTCCGGAATTTTATGATGCCAGGGGAATGGTTCTTATGCCTTCCTTTGTTGATATGCATACTCATCTGCGTTATCCGGGGCAGACTCAAAAAGAAGATCTGGACAGTGGACTTAAGGCTGCTGCTGCCGGCGGTTTTGGGACACTTGTTCTTATGCCAAACACAAATCCCGTTGTTTCAACTAAAGAAGCTGCATTAAAAATCAATGAAGAAGCCGCTCAGAGAAATCTCTGTAAAACTTTTCAGACTATGAGCATTACAAAGGATTTTGGAGGAACAGATACTTCAGAACTTGAAAATCTTGATCCTGCAAAGATTCCTGTAATTTCAGAAGATGGCCGTGATGTTGCCAGTGCCTCCGTAATGCTTGAGGCTATGAAAAAAGCCGGAAAACAGGGGATTACTGTTGCCTGCCATTGTGAAGACGTGGCACTTGCTGCAACTGCCAGACCTTATCGCCAGCGAGGGCTGGGATTTATGGAAAAATATAAGATTCCTGCCGGTAAAATAAATGCTGACATTTCCAATGTTCCTGAATCAGTTGTTTATGAAATCAACGGTAATTTTGCAGCTGCCAACGAAATTCTGGCTCTCGCAGAAGATACTGCAACCCAGCGCAACATTGAAATTGCAAAACTTGCAGACTGTCACATCCATATCTGCCACTGTTCAACAAAAAACAGCATGGATGCCGTCCGCCGTGCAAAAGACGAAATCAAAGCCGGCCACACAGCTCCAAATTTTGAATGTACTGTAGAAGTTACTCCACATCATCTGGGACTGGCCGGCACAGACGAGCCTTATATCCGCGCCCTTGTAAATCCTCCGCTGAGAAGTGAAGAAAACCGGCGTGCGATGATTGAAGCAATTAAAGATGGAACTGTAGACTGTATCGGAACGGATCATGCTCCGCACACTGCAGAAGATAAGGCAAATGGAGCGCCAGGTTTTACTGGAATCGAAACTGCATTTGCCCTTTGCCATACAGAACTTTGTGTAAAAGAAGGAATGTCCCTTTGTGATCTCAGCCGTCTTATGAGTGAAACTCCGGGAAAAATCCTTAAACAGAATACAGGCCGCCTTCTTGCAGAGTATGATGCAAATTTTGCACTTGTAGATCCTCAGGAAATCTGGACAGTTAATTCTGCCAGCTTCTACAGCAAAGGAAAATCAACTCCTCTTGAAGGACAGAAACTCGTCGGCCGAGTAAAAGCAACATTCTTTGGCGGACAAAAGGTATTTGAACTTAAATGATGAACGAAAACAGCAGATATTTGACAATTCTCGCAAGACAGTATCCTACTGAAAGGGATGTAATTACAGAAATCGTAAACCTTCAGGCAATTCTGTCCCTTCCAAAAGGAACTGAGCACTTTTTAACAGATATTCACGGAGAAAATGAACAGTTCAGCCATGTTTTGCGCAATGGTTCCGGTTCAATCCGCACGAAAATCGAAGAAGTTTTCGGGAATTCAGAAACTGCTGCAAATAAGCGTTCTTTGGCAACCCTCATATATTATCCAAAAGAAAAGCTTGCCAAAGTGAAACTTGAAGAAGAAGATATGAATGACTGGTACACAGTTACACTTCATCGTCTTGTGGCAATGACACGCCGGGTTTCTTCAAAATACACACGTTCAAAAGTCAGAAAAGCAATGCCTGCAGATTTTGCTTATCTCATTGATGAACTTATTACTGAAAAAGAAGAAGTCAACGACAAGCAGGCTTATTATAATCAGATTATTCAGACAGTTATCAGAATCGGAGCTGCTGACAGTTTAATTGAAGCTCTCTGCAACCTGATTCAGCATCTTGCCATCGACCACCTCCACATTATCGGAGACATTTTTGACAGGGGACCGGGACCTCACATTATTCTTGATACCCTTCAGAATTATCACTCTGTAGATATCCAGTGGGGTAATCATGATGCTGTCTGGATGGGAGCTGCCAGCGGAAATAAAGCATGTATTGCCAACGTTGTTCGTCTGTGCGCCCGTTACAACAATCTTGATGTTCTTGAAGAAGGGTATGGCATCAACCTTACGCCTCTTGTAACTTTCTGTATGAAAACTTACGGACACATGGACCGCCATGCAGTTCATAAGGCAATTGCAATCATTCAGTTTAAGCTTGAACATCAGATTATTAAGAATCATCCGGAATTTGAAATGAACAGCCGTCTTCTTCTGGATAAAATTGACTGGAATAAAAAAACGATTTCCATTGACGGCAAAATCTGGCAGTTGAATTCGACTGATCTGCCGACTGTGGACCATAAAAATCCTGAACTTCTCAGTGAGGATGAAACCATTGTAATGAACAGACTTTTGTTCTCCTTTACTCACTGTGACAAACTTCAGAATCACGTAAAATTCCTCTTTAGAAAAGGCTCTCTTTATAAAGTTTTTAATGGAAATCTTCTTTATCACGGTTGTCTGCCTCTGGATAGAGACGGTAAATTCCTGAGTGCCACAATTTATGGTGAAACTTTAAAAGGAAAAGCTCTCTACGACAAACTGGAATACTGGGCTCGTCACGGATATTTTGCAAAAGAGGGCAGTGAAGAAAAAGAAAAAGGCGGTGACATTCTCTGGTATTTGTGGACCGGTCCAAAATCACCTCTTTTCGGCAAAGATAAAATGGCCACTTTTGAAAACATGTTCATTGATGACAAAACTGCCAGTAAGGAACATAAAAACCACTATTACGATGAACTGGAAGATGCAGGAACTGTTGAAGCTGTTCTTGAAGAATTTGGTCTGGATCCCAAAACAGGTCATATCGTAAACGGTCATGTTCCACAGGAAGTAAAAAAAGGTGACAGCCCTATAAAATGTGGTGGCAAACTGCTGATTATTGACGGCGGGTTCAGTGCGGCATATCACGAAAAAACAGGAATTGCCGGATATACACTGGTAAGCAACAGTTACGGAATGCGCCTTGTAGTTCATGAAAAATTCACAAGTGCTGAAAATGTAATTGCCCAGGATTCAGACATTGTTTCTGAAACAATCCAGGTTGAAAAATACAATAAGCGTCAGTATGTGGCTGATACAGACCGCGGTCAGGAACTTCAGCAGCAGATTAATGATCTGGAAGAATTGCTGAAAGCGTATCGCAGTGGTGAGTTAAAATAAAAGTGTTATAATAAGTAGTGTTTGTCTGATTTCTATTTGGAGAGATACTGCTGTGAAAAAACTTTTTTCTTATTTTTTTAAATTATTTTTTATCCTCGGATTTTTTACTTTTTCTTCCTGCTCAGGATTGTTTGAATCTTATTCAACAGGTAGTGTAGGTCTTGATTTTTCTTTTGCCAGAGAAGCAGGCGGTGATTCAGGCGGAAGTTTTCTTGAAGGAAAAATTCTTTATGCATATCTGAACGGCAGAAACGGTTACTGCGACCAGATTTTTGCTATGAACAGTAATACCAGAACAATCATTTTCGAAAATGTTCCTGCAGGATTTTATGAAGTTTATGTTTCGGTTTATGAAATTCCTGCAGACTGGTATACAGACGGAAAACTTAAAACGCCTTCATTCGATGAGATTCATGAGCTTGTACCTGTTTATGAAGGTTTTGGCAGTGATTTTGTTAAACCTGGCAAAGCACCGGAAATTACTGTTGTTGTAACGGAAGCCGGTAAGGAAGTATTTACAGATTTTGAGTCCCTTGCGGTTGCATGGAATAATATTATCGGTAAAGTAAAAGTCGGAGTTTCAGTTCCTGAAAAAATTGAATATACAGTAAACGGAAATTTAAAAATGACTTCTGCAATTGAAGTTGGTTTCTTCCGAATTTCTCCGGATTCCCCTGCTTTATATACACCAGAGCTTGTTTTAAAAACTACTGAAGGTGCATGTTTTGTTGTTGAAAATCAGGGGTTCACTGTTATTGACGGAAAGTTGACTGTTACAGGCAGCAGCGATTATCCGATTACCATACAGGAAGCAATTGATACCGCCATCGTTCTGGATGGAGCTGGGCAACTTGAATGTTCTTATGTGAATTTTGAGATGAATCTTTCAGACAAAACTCCAGGGGCAATTAAGCTGAATGGAAGCAGCAGTCTAGTTTGCAGTAATGTTGAATTTACAGAAAATGGCAGTGATGATGCCGGCGGCGCTATCTACCTTACAGAAAAATCATCGGCTCAACTGACAGAATGTACTTTTTCAGAAAATTTTGCAGCTATAGGCGGGGCAATTGCCGTTCAGACAGAGGGCGGTAATGCTGATAATCCTTTGAACACACTTAAAATCATAGACTGTATTTTTGAAAGCAATGCTGCGGAATTTGGTGGTGCTATTTACATAGAAGGAACTGAACGTGTAATTGCGGAAATAACCGGCAGTACAATGATTTCAGGGAACTATGCTTCTAAAAAAGGCGGAGCAATTTATTTTGAAGGAACAAAGTCTACTCTTCGCCTTACAGGTACTGGTGAGGAAAATATTGATATTTCCGGTAATTATCTGAATTTGAAAGAGGTAGAAGATAAAGTTCTTTCTAATCCTGTTAATACAGCTTATGGTGCAGGAATATATTTTGCTTCCGGAACAATTGCCCTAAAGGACTGTGATGTTGACAGAAATTATGTACTTACAGATTTGAAACCAACACTACCTGCTGTTTGCACAAATCCTGCTCCTGGTCTGGTAAATAATTACTATTATGATTTGTACATGGCTCCTGATGCAGAAACACTGTCACTTAACGGGGAATCATATATTCATACAATCATTACAGAATATGCTTCTGGAAAATATCCTGCTGTAATGTCATTAGAAGGTTTAACTGCAAAAGAAGGCGCAACACCAATGGTAATATGTGCATATTCCAGTGATGAAAAAGTTTTTGAAAATTCCCTTGATTTAGCAGTTATTAGTTACAATATTATTGAAGACAGTGTTGAAAATTTTGATCTGACAAAAACAAACTGGGATGATTATTCAAAACCATTTGTTTTTGCAGACATTAATTACTGGGATTGTTTCTGGCCTGCCGGATTTGTTAATGCAGATGGTTATACACCTGAATACAGCTGGACTCTGGAAGACGGCCTGATTTATGGAATAAAAAACTCTGTTGTCACTCTCCCATAAGTCAGGAAAATAATCCTTTTTACGGAAATAGTTTTTTCAAAAAGGAGTATTGATGGCAGCTTTAATTGTAATTTTTCTGATGATTGAATACTGGTATATCTGGATCCCAGGTTTGATTTTTATAATATTCATGATATACAGTATTTCTAATTCTAAGACTGTCAGCAGTACTTCTTCAACAGGATCAGGCAGGTATTATTACAATGACCGGGATGATGACTATGAAAAAAGACTTTTCCAGGATGGTTGTGCTAATACAGAAGAAAAAGAATATTATGAAGAAGCATTTTACAATGCGCAGGACGGGGATGAAGAAGCCCGGGAAATTATGAGAGAATCTTTCGGCTCTGACTGGGAAGATTATGAACCGTATTGATATAACTAAAAGCAGAGGATTTGAATATGACTGAACGATTGATGAATATTTTTGTTATTATATTTCTTGCTGGAACTGCATTAGATTTTATCGTAAATTTTGTTCTTGAATGGATTGATTATAAATTCAGGCAGGAGAATGGCCGTAAAATTCCTGCAGAAGTTGAAAGTTATTTTGATGCTGACACTGTTGAAAAAACAGTTTTGTATGAAAATGCAATCTACTCTTTGTGGATTCCGGAAGTTATTATTACCACGGCCCTGGGAATTTATCTTGTTCTTTGCGGTTATTATCCATTCTGTCTTGATTTTGCTGCCGGATTTGCTGGAGATAATTATTATCTTGTAGCAATTTATTTCATGCTTCTGGCTCAAATCCCGGCTTTTATCCTTGAAATTCCTTTTGGATACATAAATGAATTTAGCATTGAAAAAAAGTTTGGATTTTCCAATATGACCCTGGGAATGTGGATTTTTGATATTGTAAAATCCATAATCGTCGGTAGCATTTTTGTGGCTTTGCTGGTAAGCGCAATAATTTTTGCAATCAGGCTTTCTGGAGACTGGTGGTGGCTCCTGGCTGGTGGTGTTTTTCTTGCATTCAATCTTGGACTTGGCATATTATGGCCTGTGTTAATTGCACCATTGTTCAACAAATTTACCCCTCTCGAAGACGGCGAACTTAAGGAACGGCTGGAAAAACTTCTTAAAAAATGTGGTTTTGAATCAAAAGGACTTTATGTAATGGATGCTTCAAGACGAAGCGGTCACTCAAACGCATATTTCACAGGTTTTGGAAAAAGCAAAAGGGTAGTTCTCTATGATACTCTTATTGCGCAGATGACTCCGGAAGAAATAGAATCTGTTCTGGGGCATGAACTTGGACATTACAAACATAACCATATAGTTAAAAAGATGTTTGTGATGATTCCACTGGTATTTGCCATTCTTTATGCCGCAAGTCTGGTTGTTTCCAATCCGGACCTTTACCTGGCTTTGGGTTTTGATTCTGAAACTGCATCGTCTCTCTGCCAGCCGGGACAGCAGTTTTTCGGCTTGTTCTTTTTGACTTTTATTATTGAAGGGGCTGAAGTGATTTTGGATCCGCTGATGAATTATTTCAGCCGAAAGGATGAGTTTCAGGCAGATGCCTTTGCAAAAGAAGTTTGCGGTACGGGGGAACATTTGATTTCGGCCCTGATCAAACTAAATAAAGAAAATCTGCATGAACTTCAGGTTTCTGCAGTATACAGTCTTTTCAATTATTCACATCCGCCGGTACTGGAACGAATTGCCGCATTAAGGTAGATAATGGCTGAATAAGCAAAGTTGTAAAAAAAAGCCTTCGAAAGAGCTCAGATAAGTCCCAGCACCACAACCAGCAAGATATGGCTGCTGCCTTCCGGCTCTGACCAGGTTTTCTAGTGATTATGTGTAGGCATCTGAACTCATTCAAAGGCTCTTGATAAAAGTAAAGGTCAGTCTGTTGACTGACCTTGGTAATGAGACTGACACGATTCGAACGTGCGACCCCCACCTCCGCAGGGTGGTGCTCTAATCCAACTGAGCTACAATCTCAGACTTAACACTGAAAGTGCGTTGACACCGGTTGTGTTTACGGAAGCGACAGGAGTCGAACCTGCCCACCGCTTACGCAAGTGACGGATTAGCAATCCGTTGTATTACCGCTCTACCACGCTTCCAGATGTTTTTTGCTTTCGCAAAAAAAAATCGGAGCGAGAGGGATTTGAACCCCCGATACCTTGCGGTATGCCGGTTTTCAAGACCGGTGCATTCAGCCTCTCTGCCATCGCTCCAATTGATGTATTAAGAATATACAAAAATCGTTGATTATTGTCAATAACACAATTTCAAAATTTGTATATTTTTAATCTTTTTTTTCTTCCTCAGCAGGCTTGTTTTGTGTCGCTGCCATTTTTTTAACGTTTTCCGCAAAAAGCTTGTTCTGGTCATTGCGCACAGGTGCACTGAAACTTGGGCCACCATCTTTTTCATTAATGCGGTAAATGTTTGAAGAGTCTGTTGTGTAAGCCGGGCTTTCAGGGTTGTTAATCCACCAGTCAAGGACACTCACAATGCACAGACCGTACTTAATAAGGTTTGCATTTGTTGCAGCTGATGAACCTTCTGCCTTCTTTGCTCCCAGCAGAACATCCATTCGTTTACTTACAACATTCGGAATATCAAATTCATATTTTTTCCATGGGTTTGCAACTCCCATCACTACACCCTTTTCCTTTGCCTGAGCATCGATAGACTTTGTGAGATTTGTAAAAATCTGGCGCAAAAAGTCTGTACGCATACAAAGGGGCCTGAATTTGGAATCATTTATAGGTTTTTCAAGAAGAAGCTGTTCAAATTCAAAGTTAGGTAAAAAGTTGTATTTTGTCTGCCACAACATTGAAGTCAGTTGCTTTTTACCCAGGTTGGAAGTTTTGTAATCGCTTGAAGTGTACAGCTGATTTACAAAGTTTCTCAGCTGATCTCCATAAGCTTTTTCGAACAATTCTTCACGGTAACTTGCCCATTCGTTGAGAGCCATGGCAAGAGTATCTTTTTCATGACCAATACTTCCGTCGTTTTCTTCGGTGAAAATAACGTTTCTGAATCCCTGGAACAAATCTTCTGTAATTTTGAGCAGTGTAACGGTAATCTGAAGAGGGTTTTCAGGGCTAAGCATGTTGTATCCGTCGTCAAAATCATACAACGGTTGAAAATAAGGATACATATCAGGCATGGTTTCCAGTCGGTCAAAGCCTGCATCAGGGAAAAGTGTATTGAGAAGTTTGATTCCGGCATTTACAATTTCTGTTTTTTTACCGCGGATTACTTCTTTCTTCTTTTTTTCTTCCTGTTTTTTCTTGTCTTCTTCTTTTTTTTCTGCTTCTGCCTTAGCCTTATCAGCTTTTTTTTCGGGCATTACAATATCAAATTTTGTCAAACCGAGAAAATTGAGGATTGCAGAAGTTTGTGTCGTAAAAAATGCCGGAAAAGTTTCAAAAGAAGGTGAACACATTCTCATTAAAAGAGGATACATCCCCCTGATAATAGAAGAATAAATGTAAAGCCACTCAGTCAGTGCAGATTTAGAGAGGAATAAAAGCTTTTCTTTGTCAGACTTCGGGTATTTTATCAGGTCGGAATAAACTTCCTTGAAAATTGCTGAAATCTGCTGTTCACCGATGTAGTAAACCTTAAGAAGCTCTTTGTAGACTGCTTTTACAAAAGGAATCAAATCTGAAACTTTTGTTTTTGAAGCATTGTCCATAATGTCCATGGAAAGGAGCTTCAGGTTTTTCATTGTCCAGCCGCCAGTAGTACGCAGAAATTTGAATTTTACTTCAGGACTGTTCACGATTTTTGATTTATATGTGTCTGGTGAAATTTGAATTATGGATTTAATCGTAGTGATGAAACTCTGGAGATGTTCAATATGCATTTTAATATTGAATTCTGCGTATGCTTTGCGGACAAGTTCAGTTCCATCTTTTTTAAAGTATCGGATAAAGTTAAAAAGACCGTAATTTGGCTTGATTTTATAATCATCGCTCATCATCAGTTTGTCCATAAGGCTTTTGTCTTTTGGAGAAATTTCTGGCAGAAGACTGTCTGACCCATAAGATGAACGTTTTGTTCCTGTTGCATAGCCGATGATTTTTTGTTCTTTTTTTCCGGTGTCAGAAGAACTGCTGCTGCCTGACGAACTTTTACCGGCTCCTGATGATACATCAGCTGAAGTTTTTCCTGAGGTTCTGTGAGAATAGTGAACTTCCCGTTTTGGAAATGCAGAGTAATCAATTGGAGCTGATTTTTCCTGAAGAATTTCTCCTCCAAGAGTTTTCATCATTCTCTGTGCTTCTTCCTGATCAATTGGACCGATGTTCTTTCTTGTGTTGTCCAGAGTACCTGGTTCCCACACTGCAGCCGGTTTTTTTGGTCCTGAAAAATCTTCACTCATCTTCTATTATACCTCTGCTTTAATATCGGAAGTTTTTTATAGTCTCATCATTGATTTTTTATTGATGCCGGCAAAACCGTTTAGATTGATAACTTCGTTGTCTTTTGTTCGCAAAGTTCCTTCAAAAGTTCCGCACACAGTTGCTATTTTGGAATGGAAAAGAATGATTGCAAGATCCCGTACATTTTCTGAAAAAGGTGTAAAAGTCAAATCGACCATGTTTTCAGTATCCTGAATGATCCAGTCTTTGTTTGGATGTGTAATTGTAACAGGTGGAAGCGGTGTAATCTGACCGTCATAGATCAGAAAATTGTCGTTGTATGTGTCAGGTTCAACAGACTCCTCAAGAGACTGTCCGAGAACAAAACTGACATTTTTACCGTTTATGGTTCCATTACCGCAGACGAACTGATTTGTGTTGTAGAAATTGTAAAAGGAACGGTTCATTCTGAAGATCAATGTGCCGTCACCTGTAACTGTATCTGCAGCCAGAAGCTGGGATTTGCCGACAGAAAGTGAGCCGTGAATATTGCAGACAGCATTGTAAGTTGCAGAACAGCGTCGTTTTGTCGGATATGGAATGACAGTAGTAATTTCGTTGCTGGAAGAATCCTTGAAATGTCCGGTCAAAGCTCCGCAGGCATCCGGCATTGTGGAATTTCCTTTAAAGTTAAACACAACTGAAAGTCTGTTGCGGGAGTGATTCCAGCTGATGCGAAGGTATTTAGAAGGATTGTAACTTGAGCAGCAGCCGCTTGTAAGCTGGTGAGGAATGAAACGACGGCGGGGTCCCATTAAAATTTTGTATGAAAGACGGCGGCCGGTTTCTTTGTGCCAGAAAACAACATCAGCGTATCCAAAAACTTTTTCATCATGAAAATCGATTGAACCGATATAATCACATAATTCAAAAGAAACAAAAATGTTCCCTCGAATTCTGAAATCTGTAAGGCAGTGAGGAAGTGAAATATGACTAAAAGGGGAACGCACACCACGAATGTTCAGTTCTTCCGGGCAGCCTTGAAATGTACCGAAAATGACATGGCCGTTTTGAACAAATTTTTGCGGTGGTGGCAGAATCTCTCTGGAGTACATAATATTTTATTATAACTAGGAATAGTAAAAAGTTGCAAGAAAATAAAATTCCGAGGTCGGATTGGGTCAAAACTGAAGAAAAAATTTGCAGGGTGGGGTAGAGAATAAAAAAGTTGAGAAATCGATTATTTAGACTTACAATTAAATTTAAAAGATACATCGAAGGAGGCTCGCTATGTCTGTTGTATTGTATTCGCTTGGAGCTGCTCAGGAAGTTACAGGTTCAAAACATATTTTTGAAATTGACGGTCGTTCTTTTATGATTGACTGTGGAGCCTTTCAGGGTAAACGTGCCGAATCAGATCAGAAAAACAGGGATTTTGATATCGAAGTGGACAGAATTGAATCTGTAATTCTGACTCACGCTCATTATGACCATTGCGGGCTCTTGCCAGTTCTTGCAAGAAAAGGCTACCGTGGAAATGTTTATGCAACTCCTGCAACCCGTGATCTTGCCGATCTTGTAATGATGGATAGTGCCCGCATTCAGTCAAGGGATGCTGAATATCTTCGCAAGCAGGCTCAGAAGAAAGGTGAAAAATTCAACTGGCAGCCTTTGTTTGATGAACAGGATTGTATCAAGGCTGAAAATCTGATTGTTACTCTTGGCTATAACCGAAAAATGTATATTGCTCCGGATGTTGAACTTGAATATTACGATGCAGGTCACATTCTTGGTTCAGCTTTTGCATATGTGACAATTAAGGGACAGCGCGGCACTAAAAAGACTGAAGCTCTCAAGGAAAAAGTTTCTCTGTGGAACAGAATTTTTGGCTGGGTAAAATCGGATAATACTTTTTCACTTGAAGAAAATGACCGTCGTGCAAAGGAAGACCGCCGTAAGGCAACTGCAGAAGAACAGGCTGCATATAATGGAACAGAGCGGCGCAGTGGAAAAGACCGTCGTGACAGCCAGGATGAAATCCGCATTCTCTATACAGGAGATCTTGGCCGTAATCAGAAACCGATCATCAAGGATCCTGCAACTGATATGCCGGCACCTGATTATATCGTTCTTGAAAGTACTTACGGTAACAGACTTCACGAAGGAACTGATCTTGCCATGAATGAACTGAAACGCATTGTCCGAAGGGCAATCGACAAACGCGGTAAGATTATCATTCCTTCTTTTGCCATTGAACGTACACAGGAACTGGTTTATTACCTTCACCTGCTTGTAGACAAAAAGAAAATTCCTCAGATTCCGATTTATGTAGACAGTCCTATGGCAGTAAATGCTACAAGTATCTTCCAGGTTCATCCTGAATGTTACAGTAATTCGGTTCATGATGCATTTATCCAGCATCATAAGAATCCGTTTGGTTTTAATGCCTTGAGTTTTGTAACAAGCGTGGATGAATCAAAAGCCCTCAACGATAAGGAAGGGCCGATGATTATTATTTCTGCAGATGGAATGTGTGAAGCCGGACGAGTAGTTCACCATATTGCCAACGGAATCAGTGATCCGCGGAATACAATTCTCATTGTCGGATATATGGCAGAAAATACTCTGGGACGAAAAATCCGGGATGGTGAAAAAGTCGTTAAGATTATGGGTGATGAATTTTCCGTTGAGGCAAATGTTGAACAGATCAATGCTTTCAGTGCTCATGCCGATTACAAGGAAACAAAGGAATGGCTGGATAAAATTGATACAAGCCGTCTTAAAAAGATTTTCCTTGTTCATGGTGAAAAAGATGCACAGGAATTCATGCAGCAGTACCTTAAGGAAAACGGCTATCCGAATGTAGAAATTGTCAAATATGGCGAATCTTACGATATCGAATAGGAAAAGGTAAAAATAGCAACAATTTATGCTGAATAATACGGTTTAGTGTAAAAATTGCCATAGATTGTAGAATTTTGGGATATTTTTTTATAAAATGCACTCCGACAATATTAATGCTTGGGGTGCATTTTTTTTGTGCTTTAAGTTGAGTTTAATTTTTACAGGGAAAACTTTATGAAATTTACAAAATCATTATTTGCCGGACTTGCCTGTTTTGCTCTCCTTTCATGTGGCGGAACAAACAACGCAGTAAAAACAGCTGCTTCAAAATCTGACGGAATCATCACAGTCTCTGATCAGGCTCTGGGATGGGCTTCATATTCAGGTGCAAAGGATCTTGCCGGAAAATCTGTAACTCCTCCTTCTGCAAAAGGTACAAACGGCGGTGAAGGCGGAAAAGTAATCGTTGTTAAAAACCGTAATGAACTTCTTAATGCTGTAAACCTTAAAGAAAAGAAAATCATTTATATTGAAGGCATGATTGATATGACAGATACAGGCGATGGCTCAAAAGTTCCATCTGCTGCAACAGAATCAACACCTGCACTGGACAAATTCATTGCATCAAATACAAAAGGCACTGTAATTGAATGTGCAGATTATAAGGAATGGAAAACAAAGTACACAGCTGCATTTGCTTATTCCGAAGATCAGTATGGCGAAGTTGGAAAAGTTCGTGACATTATCAACGAAAAATGGCGCGATATGATTATTGTTTATGTCAATTCAAATACAACAATCATTGGTGCAGACGAAAACTGTGGTATTACAGGCGGTGGATTCTATGTAAAAGATGCAGATAATGTTGTTATCCGAAATCTTGAAATCCATGACTGTTACAATGCATTCCCAAAAATTGAAAATGATGACGGAATCAATGCTGACTTTGATGCAATGACAATCCGTAAGTCTAAGTATGTATGGATTGATCACTGTACTTTTGACACAAGATTCCTTCCTGAAGATCTTGAAAAAGATCATTATTTAACAAAAGACGGAACAGAAGTTAAATGGC
Source organism: Treponema sp. (assembly GCA_045597415.1). Classification (GTDB taxonomy): domain Bacteria; phylum Spirochaetota; class Spirochaetia; order Treponematales; family Treponemataceae; genus Treponema_D. The sequence goes on from JAZLKD010000030.1 coordinate 36,334, forward strand.
AGGTTTACGACGGACTTTGTGATATGGTAGAAACAAATGACTTTGTAACTGTAAGCTGGTGTGTTGTACGTAACCACGATAAAACTTCACTTATCGGAAACAGTGACAAACGTGTTGAAGACAAACTTCACCAGACAATCACACTGGATCACAACTGGTACCACAACTGTGTACAGCGACTTCCGATGGTTCGCTTTGCAACACTTCACGTAGTAAACTGTGTTTATACAAACCAGAAACGCTACGGAATTGACTGTAGAAAAGACAGCCGCATTTATTCGGAAAACAACAGCTTTGAAAAAGAAATCAATTCGCGTACACCAAACAAAAAAGGTGCTTTCTACGACACTGGCTCTGAAAACCTTAACAGAAAAGAACTTGATAAAAAACCTGTATGGAATCCTAAAGATTTCTATAAATACAAGGCTGAGTCTGCAAAAGATGCAAAGGCATCTGTAATGGCAAAAGCCGGAGCTGGAAAACTTAAAGTTGTAAGATAAACATGATTTTGCGAAAATCCTTCTTTCCCTGCGGAGAGAAGGATTTTTTTTGCCTGAAAGGTTGTTTTTAGCGGTTTTTTAGGGGATAATTTTATGTATGGGAAATACTGAAATCGCTACAAACGAAGAAAAAACAAAGAAGGGATCCTTCTGGAAAAAGTTTACAACTTCAGGTGACCTTAAAACTGCAGCCTGGATTCTGGGAATAATACTTGGATTAATTTTGATTTATAATCTTGCAGTGTTCTTTTTTGTATTTAAGCCTACTTTCGGGCGGGATACTGTAGTCCGTTCAGTGGAAAGTGAAATTGAATTTTATGACGGTGAAGAAAATTACAAACGTCACATGGAAGATGTCGCCTGGTTTGAAAGTCAGAATGCACCACTGATTGAAATGACATCTTTTGACGGCTTAAAACTGAAAGCCTATGTTCTTGATCCTCCTTCGGCAAAAACAGAAGGAACTGTTCTTATGATGCATGGTTTTCATTCTGGTCCGGTGAGAGAATATGCGACACTGGCAAAGTATTTGCACAATAAAAATTACAGGGTTGTGCTTCCATATCAGCGTGGACACGGTTTAAGTGAAGGAAAATATCTGACATTTGCAGTAAAGGAACGAGTTGACTGCCGTGACTGGATGTTAAAAATCAATGAAGATTACGGAGCTGACAAACCGTTGTTTGTTGTTGGAATCAGCATGGGATGTGCAACAGTAACAATGGCAGCCGGGTTTGATGATATTCCTGTAAATGTCTGCGGATTTGTCAGTGACTGCGGATTTACATCTCCTCGGGAAATCATTTACTGGACAATGATAAACAGTTATGGATTGCCAAGATTTGCAGCCAGACTTTTGAGCTATACAGGAAATAAATTTGCAGGCTGGTTTGCAGATTTTGATTTTGATGATTATTCAACAGATATTGCACTTACAAAAACAACAAAGCCAGTTCTGTTTATTACGGGAACAAACGATAAAACCGTTCCATGTTCTATGACAGAGCGGAATTATCTTACATACAGCCTTGCTCTGGCAGGAAGAGGAATTGATCCGTCGGAAGTTACACAAATGGTAGAATATGAAGGTGTTCCTCATGCAGTAAGTTATCTGCTCAGACAGGAAGATTATTTTAAACACTTAGACGAATTTATTTCAAAACATAAATTTTAATGGGAGTGGTTTATGCTTGAACTTAAGATTGCGCCCAGCGTTGGAATCATTACACAGACATTTAAAAAGATAAAGGAATTGAGAAGTTCCGGAACAATTGATTCTGAAACTCCTGTTAGAATTGTAATGGCCCAGGGAGTTTATCAGGGAACAATCTCGTACAATATGGCAAATCCTCTGATACTTGAAGCTGCTGCCGGGATAAAAGCTGAAGATTGTGTAATAAGTGCAGAAAACTGTGAAGCTTTTCATAAAGATACTGAAAACCGTGCAGTGTTTGTAATCGGACCGGGAGCAACAGATGTAACTTTGAGGGGCTTTACTGTAGAAAATACTCATATCAAGACAAATGATGATGCCGCATTGGGAAATCAGGCAGAAGCATTGTGTTTCCATAATCAGAACGGGCAGCTTTTGTGTCAGAATATGCGGTTTATCAGCCGGCAGGATACGATTCACGTAAAAGGATTCAGTCGTTTTGAAAACTGCTATGTAACCGGGGATGTGGATTTTATCTGGGGATATTGTGATACATCAGTATTCGAAAACTGTCATATTCATACAAGGGAAGACAACAGGGGTGGAGTACGACCGGCTTATGTTTTGCAGAGTCGTGCATTAAACAGCAGACCTGGTTTTATTTTTATCGACTGCGATTTTACGGCAGACAAACGTCCGGCAGGAAGTCATATTTATGTTGGCCGCAGCCAGGGAACAGGAAAAGAAAACAGTATTGACCGCTGGGATTCAATTGCCCTGATAAACTGTGCGCTGGATGAAAATTATGACCATACATTGTGGACGGATGAAGAAGGAACTCGTGCAGTTTATCCTGAAAAAGGATGCAAGGAATATGGCTGGCGTGAATATGGTACAAAGCGGATCGATAAAAATGGCAATGTAACAGATGATGATACAGGCGGACGTGACGTTCACGGTTACATAATGACGAAAGAAGAAGCAGAAGAACTGCGTAATGAACATTCGCTGGAATTAAGGTAAACGCGGTAGTGATGGTAGCGGCTTGTCCCGAAGGGATGGAGGCGAAAGCCGGAACCGCGGACGTAACGCCCCGACTGAACGAAAGAGAAGGAGGGGACCGCCCTAAAAGAAAAGAAAAATCATCCCGGGTATCTGAATGGCAGACGGAATAAACATACAGGAATTTTGAAATAGAAAAAGTGGAGTCGCTCTGGAGAAACAGGGACGGTCAGCGTTTTGAGTGGGAAATTTCGTATATCTGCATTACGGAAGGTTCATCTCCCAGAAGGTCATTTACAGTTGTATTAAAAACTTTTGAAAGGGCTATAAGCTCGATGTCAGTAATAAAACGCTCGCCACACTCCATTTTCTGGACACCGTTTTTGTGAATGTCATGACCAATGTTTTGAAGCTGAATGGCAAGATCGTTCTGAGACCAGCCTCGTTCTTTTCTAAGGCGGGAAACAGTAAGACCTGCAATATTGTTCCGGGGTTTTTCTTCGATTACGAGTTTGTTCTTGTACATAGTCCTGACCTTCTGTAAATGTCAGTTAAGGTTAGGACGTTTTAAGGATGTATATGACAAGCAGTAAATGTTTTTAGGATTTTTTTGAGGAAAAGAAAGGTTTTACAGGAATCGGACTTGAAAAAATCATGCCAATAAAGTTGAATAAAGAAGTAAGGCTTGCCTCGAATACGGGCAGTCTCCACTGAGTTTTTGGTCCTTACGGACGCAGCCACTTCAGTGTGCTAGACTGGGCGGCATTTTTTTTACTCGTCTTTATCAATTTCCAGACATTTTCAGAAAAAATTAAAAATTTAGAGTAATTTATTCCTAATTTGACATCGACTGATTGTCTTTAAAATATCGGCTTGTTAAAATGTTTTGACAAGGACTAAGTGTCCAGTTTTACAGGCGGGTACGATGACAAAATCATCACAGGTTAAATCAAAAAAGCGGGTTACAGATCATGGTGAAGTTTTTACAGCTCCCCGTGAAGTGAATGCAATGCTTGATCTTGTGAAAGATGAAAGTGAACGGATTGACAGCCGGTTTCTGGAACCTGCCTGTGGTACGGGAAATTTTTTAACTGCAATTCTCGAACGTAAAATCAATCAGGTAAATCTTAAATATTCAAAATCCCTTGTGGACTGGGAAAAAAACGGACTTCTGGCAGTAAGTTCAATTTATGGAATAGATATTCTTGAGGATAATGTCGGAGAAACCAGAGCGCTTCTTTTTAATCAATTTTTAAAAGCTTATAAGGCTGCAGCTAAAAAGACAAAGTTTCCTGTAAATGAAGATGTAAACAGATCTGTAAAGTTTGTTTTAGAAAAAAATATTGTCTGGGGCGATGCTCTGACCATGAAATCTGCAGATCCTTCTAAAAATCAGGAACCAATTATTTTTTCAGAATGGTCGCTGGTTTTGAATAAATTCAAGCGCAGGGAATTTATTTTTAATGAACTTGTAAACCAGAATTATGACAACAAGAAAAATGATCTTGGTGAAGATGCCGAAGTTTTTTCTCCATTAAAAGAATTTAAAGCAGTTGATTATAGAAAAATTTTTGAAATGGAGAATGTGCAATGTTGACCTATAATCCAGATGTTTTAAGCTGCCTTGCTAATTTAAGTAATGATGAAGTTTTTACTCCACCAGAAGTTGCCAATGCAATGCTTGATATGTTACCTCAGGAACTTTTTGAAAGTAAAGGAACAAAATTTCTTGATCCTGCATGTAAGAGCGGCGTTTTTTTGAGGGAAATTGCAAAGCGTCTTATAAAAGGTCTTGATAATAAAGAAAAATATCCTGAATTTGCCGGTCAGGAAAATCTTGAAAAGCGTACTGAACATATTTTTAAAAATCAGCTTTACGGAATTGCCATTACCAATCTGACAAGTCTTTTGAGTCGTAGAAGTGTTTACTGCAGTAAAGATGCCAGTTCTGAATATTCTGTGACTAAGTTTGAAACGGAAATCGGGAATATTTATTTTTCAGAAACTCAGCATCTGTGGGTAGACAACAAATGTCTGCATTGTGGGGCCAGCAAGTCAGAATACGGAGACCGTGGTCCGGGACTTGAAAGCCATGCTTATCAGTTTATACACAATGCAATACCAGGAGAATTAGAAAAAATGAAGTTTGATGTGATTATTGGGAATCCTCCGTATCAGTTGGAAACAGGTGGTTCTGGTCGACAAGCAAAACCAATTTATCAAAAATTTATTGAACAAGCAAAACTTCTTTTTCCAAATTATCTTGTAATGATTATTCCATCGCGTTGGTTTTCAGGAGGATTTGGACTCGATGATTTTAGAAATTCAATGCTTAATGACAGGCGTTTAATTGAGATAGTAGATTATCCTAATTCCGCAGATGTTTTCTCTGGTGTAGATATAGCTGGTGGTGTTTGTTATTTTCTGTGGGACAAAAATAAAAAACAAAAATGTAAAGTTACAAATGTTATAGACGGACAGCATAATATTGAGATGCGAGATTTAAATGAATTCAAGACATTTGTACGTTTTAATAAAGCTTTATCAATTATTCATAAAGTTTTTTCAGTTGAAAACTTTGAAAAAACTCTGGAAGAAAGAGTTTCTCCACAACGGCCTTTTGGTTTACCTACAAATTATCCGCCAAAAGATGAAGGTATACCGTGCCATTTTATCCAGCGAATTGGATTACGATATGCTTCAAAAGAAGATATTGTTGATACAAATGAATTATTGAACAAATGGAAATTTATAGTTCCAAAGTCTCCAATAGCCGGACAAACAGATTTTACTAAAGCTGTAGGATTTTATTATGATGGCAATACAAAAATCGCGAAACCCGGAGAATGTTGTACAGAATCCTTTATTGTCCTTGGTGCATTTGCAACAGAGAAAGAAGTTATTTCCTTTAAAAGTTATATTTTCACAAAAATTGCAAGATTTTTATTACTTCAAACTGTTGTTTCTCAAGATGTTTTGAGAAATAAATTTTGTTTTGTTCCAGATCTCGAAAATTACGATCATATTTTTACAGATGAAGAGCTTTGCAAAAAGTGGAATATTACAGAAGAGGAATGGAACTACATTGATTCCCGCATTTGTAATATTAAGGGGCAGGCATGATCTGCCCGATGGACCTGCCAAAAGAAGGATAAAACAGTGCTTTTGAATCAGTCGGTCACGGATTTTAAATATTATTTATCTCCCGAACAGATCGGAATGAGTTCCTGTTTCTACAAGTTCGAGAACAAGCATATCTTCAACAATTCTATAGATAAGGAGCCAGTCGTTTTCGATGTGGCATTCTCTATGGTTGATCCAGTTACCCGTAAGCGCGTGGTCTTTGTATTGTTGTGGAAGTTGTTCTCCGTTTGCAAGCAGATTGACAACTGTCTGGAGTTTGGAGATGTCTTTTCCACGCTTGATTGCAAGTTTATATGCCTTTTTGAAACTGTTTGTAAATTTGACAGTATATTTTGTGGCAGGTTTATCCATTATTTTTCTAAATCCTCCCACATTTCTTCAAGATTTGTGTATCCCTTATATTTTTCTGGATTTTTGGCAATTTCTTCACTTTCGCGTAATGCTTCCTGCAATCTTTTATTTGGTTTTGAACCGCCTACACGAAAAGGAATTTCCCAGTCTCTGAGTGTTGCTTTTACACACATATTAAAGAGACCTGACATTGTTACACCTACTTCATCGCAGAATTCAGAGAGCATTTCTTTGTCTGCTGAATCAATTGAAAATGTAATGTTTGTAGTTGCCATAATTTGCCTCTTAATAAAAAAAATCTCAATAAAGTACTTAAACAGTGTTGCTGTTACATTAAATATATGTAGTTTTTACATAAAAAGCAAATGAATTTACATAAATTCTACATAAATTACACATAAAAGATAGGGAATTTTTAATATGAACGAACCATTTTTTCCGCAAAGACCAGAAAAACAGCCTTTAATTTATGCTTATTCAATTGCTCATCCTGATTTTAAAGGAATACTGAAAATCGGTTATACAGATAAGGATGTAGAAACAAGAATTAATCAGCAGGTTGCCAATATTAAACTTCCTGCAGGAAAAACTTTTCATAAAATTGAATTTCTTGAAAGTGCAATCCGTCCTGATGGTTCTGTTTTTGATGATCATGCTGTTCACAAATATCTGAAAAAATATAGAAAAGAGACTGTCCATCATGAAGGTGGTGAATGGTTTAGATGTACTGTAGATGATGTAAAAGCGGCTGTACTTGCGGTAAAAAAACGTAAATCTAATACAGAAAACCGGACCCAGGATTTTGAAATGAGACCAGAACAGCGGGCTGCTGTAGAAAAAACAGCTTATTATCTGGAACGGGCAAAAGAAGATGGTTCAGGAAGAATTCCAAAATTTTTATGGAACTGTAAAATGCGTTTTGGAAAAACATTTGCCACATATCAGCTTGCACGGGAAATGAATCTTAAAAAAATTCTTGTTCTTACATTTAAGCCTGCCGTTCAATCTGCCTGGGAAGAAGATTTGAATTCTCATATTGATTTTGAAGGCTGGCAGTTTATCAGTCGTAATACAGAATTAACTTATGAAGCATCTGATAAAAGCAGACCTGTTGTTTGCTTTGGAAGTTTTCAGGATTATCTTGGAACAAATGAAAATGGTGGTATTAAGGCAAAAAATGAATGGGTACATACAACAAACTGGGATCTTGTAGTTTTTGATGAGTATCATTTTGGTGCCTGGAGAGATTCGGCAAAAAAACTGTTTGCTCAGGATGATGAAGAAAGTGAATATGAGTTTGATGCAGAAAAATATCAGAGAGAAGAAGCCGGAAATGCGTTCAGAGAAGATTTTTTACCTATAACAACACAGAACTATTTGTTCCTTAGTGGTACTCCTTTCCGTGCATTGAACAGCGGGGAATTTATTGAAGACCAGATTTTTAACTGGACTTATAGTGATGAACAGAATGCAAAAGAAAACTGGAAAGGCGAAAATAATCCCTATGCAGCTCTTCCGCGTATGGTAATGCTTACATATAAAATTCCTGAGTCAATTGCACAGATAGCAAGTGGTGGTGAGTTTGATGAGTTTGATTTGAATGTATTCTTTGTGGCCGAAGGCAAAAGGGAGGAAGCTCAATTTAAATACAAGGATTATGTACAGAAATGGCTGGATTTGATCAGGGGAGCCTTTTTACCAAGTGGTATTGATGATTTAAAACTTGGACAGAACAAGCGGCCGCCAATGCCATTTAGTGATACCCGTTTACTTAATGTATTAAGCCACACATTATGGTTTTTACCAAATGTTGCCAGCTGTTTTGCAATGAAAAACTTACTGGATGAAAAACAAAATGCTTTTTATCATGATTATAAAGTTATTGTGTGTGCAGGCAAGGCTTGTGGAAATGGGGTGCAGGCACTTGAACCTGTAGAAAAAGCTTTTGATAATCCTTTAAAAACAAAAACAATTACACTCAGCTGTGGAAAATTAACAACAGGGGTAACAGTCAAACCATGGACAGGCATTTTTATGCTTCGAAATCTGAGCAGTCCGGAAACTTACTTTCAGGCGGCTTTCCGCGTACAGTCACCATGGGAAATTGTAAATGAAAATACAACCCGGGAAATAATGAAAAAGGAATGTTATGTTTTTGATTTTGCACTGGACAGAGCATTAAAGCAGATAAGTGATTACAGTTGCCGTCTCAATGTGGATGGAAGTAATCCGGAATCAAAGATTGGTGAGTTTATAAAATTTTTACCTGTTCTGGCGTACGATGGAGCAACAATGAAACAGATCAGCGCTCAGGATATTCTTGATATAGCCATGAGCGGAACTTCAGCTACACTTCTTGCAAAACGCTGGGAAAGCGCGCTGCTTGTAAATGTTGATAATGATACTTTAAAGAAACTGATGGATAATACTGATGCAATGGATGCATTGATGCGTATAGAAGGATTCCGTTCATTAAATCAGGATATTGCAACTATCATTAATAAGAGTGAAAAAGTAAAAAAAGCAAAGGCAGAAAAAGAAAAGGTGATTGATCAGGAAGAAAAAAGAATTCTTTCTGAGGAAGAAAAAGAATACAAATCTATGCGAAAGCAGATTCAGGAAAAACTCATAAAGTTTGCAACACGTGTTCCTGTATTTATGTATCTGACAGATAACAGGGAATATTGTCTAAAAGATGTCATTACTCAACTTGAGCCAGATTTGTTTAAGAGAGTAACAGGTTTGAATGTAAAAGATTTTGAACTTCTTTGTTCCATCGGAGTATTTAATGCTGCGTTAATGAATGATGCAATTTTTAAGTTCAAACGATATGAAGATGCAAGTTTGAGTTATACAGGAATTGACCGTCACGAAGGTGAAAGTATTGGGCTTTGGGATACCGCTATTTCCCGTGAGGAATTTATTGAATCTCAACCATAACTTTCCCACGCGTCAGGGTATGGAACCATGGCGTAAGCCAGCCACCGCAGCGCAGCGAGGAGGCCGAGGGGACCGAGTGGTGGAACACCCGACGGCGTCAGCCGGGACGCCCTTTTATAGAAAAAAAATTGTGTAACTTCGCCTTTATGCAAAAAGTTTTCGGTTTCTATTATTGTATATGGACGATAATTCTGTAAAATGTATTATGTATATTTGTTTGCAGTTTTATTTCAAAAACGGATAATGGAGATAAAAATGGTTGAATTAAAAATTGAAGATTTTGGCGGCGTTGCTGACGGAAAATTTAACAATACTGCAGCTTTTGCTCTTGCTTTTGCCGAAATCGCACGAAATAACGGTGGAAAACTCACTGTTTCAAAGGGTGTGTGGGCGACTGGTCCTATCGACATTCCAAGTGATACAACCCTTGTTCTTGAAGAAGGCGCTGAACTTTCGTTCCTCACTGATCCTAACCTTTACCCACCTGCATTTACCCGCTGGGAAGGTGTTGAATGTTTTGCCATGCACCCACTCGTATTTTCTTCTCATACAAAAAACGTTACTATCACTGGTAAAGGTACTATCAACGGTAACGGTCAGCCTTGGTGGGAGCTTAAAAAAGCTAAAAAAGAACGTGGTCAGAAGCATCCTGAAGAATCTTACGAAAAAGTTCTCGCTGCAATGAACCCTGGTTACGAATCTCAGCCTGGTGGCGGCGGTGGTCGTGAACTTCAGTTCCTCCGTCCAAGTCTTGTTGAATTCTCTTTCTGTGAAAATGCTGTCATCGAGGGTGTAAAAATCATCAACTCTCCTTTCTGGACTGTTCACCCTCTCTACGTAAAGAATCTTACACTCAAAGGACTTCATATCGAAAACCCTTACGAAGCTCCAAATACTGACGGTATTGACGTTGACTCATGCGAAAACGTTACTATCGAAGACTGTTTTGTTTCTGTTGGTGATGACGGTATCTGTATCAAGTCTGGTTCTGGTCCTGACGGTATCCGCTGCAACAAGCCTACTGTAAACGTAAATGTTAAAAACTGTACTGTTCGCAATGCTCATGGCGGTATCGTTCTCGGTTCTGAAACTGCTGCTGGCATGAGCCATATCCACGCTTATGACTGTGATCTTTCTGGTACTGACCGTGGTATCCGTATCAAGAGCCGTCGTGGTCGTGGCGGTGACATTTTTGACATCGAACTTAACAACCTTGTTATGAATGACACTCTCTGTCCTATCGCAATGAACATGTACTACAAATGTGGTATTACTGATACTCATGCACCGGAATTCTCTCTTGAAAAGCTTCCTGTCACTCCTGAAACTCCACGCATCCACGACGTAAAAATCATCGGCTGTAAGGGTACAGGTTGTAAGGCAAGTGCCGGCTTTATCGTTGGACTTCCTGAACGTCCTATCGACAATCTTGAAATCCGTGACTGTTACTTTACAACAGACGAAGCTTCGGACCGCTCTCCAATGGAAAGTGATATGTTCTATGGTCTGCCTGAAGTTACAGTTAAGTCGTTCCGTGTTCGTAATGCACCGGGCGCTAAGTTTGAAAACGTAAAAATCGAAGGCCCTGCAGAAACTTTCATTTACGAATAAATTAATGAATTTTTGGGCGTCCGGGCGGGCTAACCGTGGCTGCGGCGACAGGGCGCCTTCGAAAAAAAGGTTCAGATAAAAAATCTGAACCTTTTTTTTGCCCTTCGGGCACCACTAATATCCCTGACGCGATGGGGAAGTGTAAAACAGATGAAATTTTTCCCAGACTCCTGATTCAGAAAATCCCGGGAATGATAATTTCAGACATTACAGTTACGGTTCGATTCAACTACGATTTGAGCATGGAAGAATTTAAGGCGACAGGATGTGATTTTTTAGAAGCGGATTGTTTCAGGAGCTGCGGTAAAGCTTGAAATTGTGGCAGTAGCATTCTTAAAGTAAAGAACTTCAGTATTGTCGTCAGTGGCAGAATACATTTTTTTGAGTTCTTCGTAATTGTTCAGCATGGCTTCTTTTGCTTCTACCCGGTCATCACGAACAAGTTCTCCAGCAACCCGGCACCATTCCGCGCCGTTAAAACAGCAGATTTCTACTTTTGGATTTGCCTGAATCTGTTTTGAAACTTCTTTGATTTTGCCAGTCTGAATGTAAAGCTTGTCTTCAAAAATATTGATAGTGCCAAAAGGTCTTACGTGAGGCTGCCCTTCAGAATCAACAGTTGCAAGGTAATAAGTTCCTGCTTTTTTAATAAAATCAAAAATCTTTTTCATCAATTACTCCTGAAATCTTTTTTTTTAATATAACATCTGTGTGCAGAAGAAAACAAGGCGTGCCGGCAGCAAGTTTCCGTAAGGCTTGCTTTGATTAAAGGATGACTGTGTTACTTGGAATAAACTCCAGGCTGACAAACTTCTTTCCGCTTCATTTGCTGATCATCACAAGGCCGGCGATGCATACACCGATTCCAAGGAGCTGGCGGATTGTCATTGTTTCCCTGAACATAAAAAAGCCTACTGCCAGCAGAATACAGGCGAGGGTGATGTTTGCGACAATGGATGTTGTGTTGATTTTCCAGCCGGCCCTGAATGCAAATATGTAGCCCAGTTCCAGCCCAACAATAACAATTCCCAAAAGTACGCTTGTCCAGTTGAGCTGGGCAAGATGTTCTTTGAACGAGCCCGTTTTTGCTCCAGTCAAAAGGTAAAGTCCGAATGAAACTGCGGCTCCTGTCAGATATGAAACCGCAAGGGAAAGAAATGCATCTGCTTTTTCAGGTGTAATTTTTGTGAGAATGTTGTAAAAGACATTTGAAAGAACCACCAGAATCAGCGGCCAGATGAATGAAAAATTCATAATGGAATAATAATCTGTTGCATGCAATGTGTAAAGAATTGTAAAAGCCATGGAGATGACCATATCTGTCATGTTCGCTATACTGTTTTTTATGATAATTTTTAAACTTACACCAGAAATGTTTTCAGAGGTTAAACTGTAATGGCAGGGCTTTTTAAGAAATGCCGTCACCCTCTTGTCTCTTTTACTTTTTTTGTGATGGCTGTGTGCTCTTCTTTGATTTTTAAACATCCTTTGTTTCTGGCGGTTTCGCTGATCATGGCTCTGACAGTAAATCTGTACTTAAGAAACTTTAAATTGCTTAAATCCCTGCTGTATATGGTGCCTGTTTTTGCATTTCTCGGAGCTTTAAATCCTGTTGTTTCCCATTATGGTAAAACTGTCCTGTTTAATCTGTTTGCCAATCCACAAAGGCCTGTTACTCTTGAGGCTCTTGTTTATGGTCTTAACAGTGCACTTTTGATGCTGACTGTTACAGTCTGGTGTCTGGCATTTTCAAAAGTCATGACAAGCGAAAAACTGACTTTTCTGTTTGCTCCATTTTTTCCGGCACTGTCAGTAATGTTTGTCATGATTCTCAGGCTGATTCCGTTTTATGGCCGCAGGGCTGCAGAAATTTCAGACGGGAGAAAAGGTCTTGGTCTTGAAAAAGGAAATTCATTGTGGCAGAAGATAAAAGAAAAATTTTCTGTGATGAATGCTGTTACTTCTTCTGTGCTTGAAGACGGCCGCTGTACTGCAGATTCCATGGTTGAACGGGGCTGGGGCAGTGCAAAAAGAAGCTGCTTTGCCGGATATGTTTTTGGATTTAAAGATTTTGTTTTTCTGGTACTGATGACAGGTTTTATGGCTTTGAATGTTTTTTGTGCCGTTAAGGGCTGCGGTTTTTTTGATGCGTATGGGGAGAATCATCTGGAACTTTTTATGGCCGACAGGTGGAATTTAATTGGTCTTGGTTCAAATGTGCTGTTGATGGTTCTGGGATTCAGCAGGGCGCAATAAAAGGAAAAAGTTATGTTTGAAGATATAAAAATTGAAAGCGGCGAATTTGTTCTCATCTGCGGAAAATCAGGAAGCGGTAAAACAACTTTCCTCAGGGAACTTTTGCAGCGCTATAAAACCGAAGGCGTTTGCGCCGGTTATGTAATGCAGAATTTTGATGCGCAGATTGTTACCGATAAAGTCTGGTATGAACTTTGTTTTGGTCTTGAAAATAAGGGTGTGGACAGAAAAACAATGCACCGCCGTGTTGCCGAAGTCTGTTCCTATTTTGGAATTACTGACTGGCTTGACCGGGATACGGCAATGCTTAGCGGCGGTCAAAAGCAGCTTTTAAATCTTGCCAGTGTCATGGTTTTAACTCCTTCTGTACTTCTTCTGGATGAACCTGTAAGTCAGCTTGATCCAGTTGCAGCCGGAAATTTTCTCAACACTGTAAGAAAACTTAATGATGAACTTGGCATTACCGTAGTTATTGCCGAACACAGAATCGAAGAACTGTTTGACTGTGCATCACGGATTTTATTTTTCAGTGAAATGAAAGCTGTTGAATATAAAAAAGATAATTCTGGTGTCATTGATATAGAAGAAATTAAATCATTTTTGCCTGTTCCTGCCAGAATTGCCCTTGAAACCGGCTTGTCTGTAAACAAAAACTCTCTTCCTTTCAGTGTAAAGGATGGCAGAAATTTTTTAAAATCCTGCGTCAGGGATAGGAGAGGCAGCGAAGCTGTTAATCAGGGAACGTTACGCTGGCCGGAACTTTCCCTGATTAATGGAGCGGAAGCGGAACCTCGGATAGCCCGCCCGGACGCCCTTGTAAAAATCAAAGACCTTTGCTTTTGCTACGATAAACACGGCCCGGAAATCCTGAGTGAACTTAACCTGGATATTTTCGCCGGTGAAATTTTTGCTGTGGTGGGGGCCAACGGAAGCGGCAAATCCACACTCCTCAAGCTGATTGCCGGCCTTAAAAAACCTGTTTCTGGAAAAATCGTAAAGAATAAAAATGTCAGGATTTTTTTGCTGCCGCAGAATGTGCGCAATATTTTTACCCGGGATTCTGTGCGTGAAGAATTAAAAAGCGCCGGCTGGGACGAACAAAAACCGCTGCAAATTGTAAATTTTGACCTTGATGTGCATCCTTATGATATTTCAGGCGGCGAAATGCAGAAACTGGCTCTGGAGATGATTCTTTTGCAGCAGCCGGACATTATTCTCCTCGATGAACCGACAAAAGCCCTGGACAATGTTTTTAAAAAGGAGTTTTCAGATATCCTCAAAAATCTTGCTGCCTGTGGAAAAGCTGTTTTTATTGTCTGCCACGACCTGGAATTTTGTGCCGTGACTGCCGGTCGGGTTGCAATTATGTTTGAAGGGCAGCTTTCTGGACTGGGGACTCCGGGGGAATTTTTTGGCGGAAACAATTTTTACACTACTGCTGCTAACCGGATGAGCCGGGGAATCGTTGACGGGCCTGTAACTGAACAGAATCTGGTGGAGTTTTTAAAATGAGTCCTGCAATGACCGTTTCGGTTTATCTTGTAATCATAATTCTTGGATTTTTTCTGGCTTTTGAGCAAAGCAGGCCTCAGGCGCGGGATCTTGTGATTGTTGCCCAGGTCAGCGCCCTTTGTATTTGCGTCAGGCTGATTTTTAGTTTTGTACCGTATTTTAATCCTGTAATGGCTGTGATTTTTTTGAGTGGAGTCAGTCTGGGAGTGCGCAAAGGTTTTGTGACTGGTGCGCTGACTGCTTTGGTGAGCAATTTTCTGCTGGGGCAGGGGCCGTGGACACTTTATCAGATGGTCAGCTGGGGTTTTGTGGGCGTCATTGCCGGAATTGTGGTTAAATGTCATTTGATCAGCTCATGCAGGTGGAAGGCGGCAGATTATGCCGCGGCCTGTCTGGTTGCTTTCTGTACAGTTGTTTTTGTGACAGGGCCGCTGATGGATTTGAGTTCGTATTTTCTGTATGGAATCGATATAAAGCTTGCCCTGGCCGGTGGTTTTGCCATGAATGCGATTCTTGCCGTAAGTACCGTAGTAACAATTGCAGTTTTCAGCCAGCCCTTTTTGAAAGCTGTGGAGAGAGGGAAACGAATTAGGAATTAGGAGTTAGGAATTGCGAATTGTGCATTGCGAATTGTGCATTGTGCATTGAATTCTGGGGGGGATTTTATTACAATTATGCTTATCTTTTAAGGGAAATCCGGGTGAAAATCCCGAGCTTGAAATGAAACGGTGACAGCTGTTTTGTGCTGAAGTCCGAATGCCTTACTGGATAGTCTGCGTCCTGCAGATTTATTGCTTTTTGGGTGTACATGCTCTGCACCTGGAGGAAAAAATTAAACGTTCTCTCTTCGCAGTAACTGCAGTTTTATTCTCTTCTATATATTTATATTCTCAGACAATCGACCTGGGCGAGATTATCACCATCATTGACTCCCCGGAAAAAATCGAATTAAAAATCGACAGCGAAGAAATCAAAAAATCTGCTTCAAAAGATTTACCTGAACTTCTCAGAAACAAAGGTCTTCTTGTAATGAATACCGGCGGTTCTGGAACTGCTTCAAATTTAAGTTTTAAAGGTTACGCAGGCTTTTGCTGCAAGGTTTACATTGACGGCGTTCTTGCAACCCAGCCGGGTACCGGCGAATTTGACTGGAACAGCATCGACATCAACTCCATTGAGTCCATTACAGTTTCTGAAATCCCGGGAACTACGACTGACCAGTTTGCAGGCTGTGCTGTTTACATTAAAACCCGCCTTGTAAGTACCCGGGGATTTGACGTAAAAACTCTGGTTACTTCTTACGAAAAATCTCTGGCCGATACAGCCGGCATTTTTGGCGAATACCGGGACGTTTTTGGCAATACCGGCATTAAAGTAAATGTTCAGGCAGACAAGGCAAATAATTCATATCTTAAAAAAAATGACCGCCCTCTTGAAAACAACTGGTCCAGTCTTGTAAATCTTTCAGCTTCCTTCAATACTCTGCTTACTGACAGTGCAACTGTAAGCGGAACTTCAAAAGTATTCAAAAACCAGGTCAAACCTTTTAACTCAGGCTCCGCAAAATATTCCGGTCTTGAAGAAGATTTAAATGTTTTTAATACTGTAAAATTCCGCTATGTAACACAAAAACTTGCAGTCTTTTCTGCAAACCTTACTGCCCAGTACAACTGCATCGATTATTACTACGACATTGACCGCAAAGATATTACAAAGATGCACCAGACTGACCTGCTGTTAACGCTGGAAAATTTTTATGGCTTTGAAGCAAGCTCAGTTTTTTCTCTGGAAAATAAAATGACGGGAGCAAAAAAAGACCGCTTCCACAATACGACAAAAATTGCCTGGAGCTGGAAAGGCGGCGACTGGATAAAAATAACACCTTCTGCCGGTATTCTTGTTTCTTCAAATGATGATTTTGAATTCCTCCCGCAGATTTCTGTAAGCTCTGCAAAAACAGGGCTGTCAGTAACTGCTTTCCGTCAGTTTGTTCTTCCTACTTTTAACCAGCTTTACTGGGATGCAGGCGGCGGCAAAGGAAATCCTGACCTGACTCCGGAGAACGGCTGGGCTGTTGTTGCCGGCTGGAGGAGTCCTTTTAATTTTTTCCCGGTAAAAGCAGTTTACACTTACGGCCATTATCAGAACAAAATCCGCTGGATTACAGTTGGGGGAGTTCTTATGCCGGACAACACTTTAAGCGCAGATTACAGGACACTGGAATTTTCGGCGGCAAAGAGCTGGAAGCATCTGGATTTAAACGGGGGAGTTACAAACACAAAGGCCCTTCTGGAGTCCGGTAAGCAGATTATGTGGGTGCCTCAGTGGCAGTGGAATGCAGGTGCAACAGTGCATGCAGGTCCGATTGACGCCGGAGTGAGCTTTATTTACACAGGCCGCCGCCCTAAACAGAACGACAACAAGGAATGGTACAACGCAGAAAAAAATCTTGGTGCAAGTGTAAACTGGCGCTTTATTCCGGAGGCCACACTTTTTATTAGTGGTGCAAACCTTCTGGACGAGCGCAATGTATACCATGATGGGTATGCAGCCCCGGGCCGCTCTCTGACAGTGGGCTTTATGATCAGAAAATAACTGCAAAAGCAGAAAAGAATATTAAAAATTACAATCAAGGAGGTTGTATATGTTAAGTAATGTTAAGTTTGTCCGCAGATTTACTGCCTTCATTCTTGCATCAATGTTAGTTTTTGGTTTCGTTTCCTGTGCTCAGGACGACGATGATAATGGAAAGAAGACACCTGCAGATAAGTCTTCAATCACTTATCTTGAAGCAAAAAACGGTGTACCGGAAGAATTCCAGGGTACATGGGTAAATGATGTTTATGGCTGGCACAGCGAATATGCAGTATCTGCCAACCAGATCAATGACAAAAGCATGAGCGTTCTTTACAACGTTGTTTCAGAAGAAACTGTTATAACAACTGAAGGCAGCTGGACTTTAGTATTCTGTCAGGTAGCAGAAGGTTCAGGAACACAGTACACACCAGCCGGCAACTATTACGCAATTGCCCTCAAACTCTCAGGCGGAATGCTCAACATCAGCTGCCCGCTTGATTATTCAGCAAACTACAAGTCCCTTTCAGAACTTAAAGCCGTTTACACAGCATCCCATGACATCGAAATGGGCTCAGCAAACTTCTACACAGTTTGTGACAAGCAAGAAGCCGCAGTCTCAGTTTCAGACGAATATGGAACAACAGTTAAGTTTACAAAAGACAAAATCTCATATCTTATGATGTCTGTTGCCGGCCTTGATGAAGCAGAATCAATTGTCCCTGTCCGCGACACATCAAAAGAAACAGGCAATATTCTTTTCTACGCATACGGTGACAGATCCCTTGCAGGCGATCTTGAATATGTTGCAATCAAAAATGAAGAAGGCTCATATTATGTTTACTGGTACACATACGACGAAGATGAAGACGAAAACGCTTACGAAGTAATGTACCCTGATTTTATGCCGACAGTAACAGAAGAACAGCTTGCGGCAATCAAAGCCCTCTTCGAATAAAAAAAAGTTTAGTCCGGGGCCATTTTTGCAGTACCTGCAAAAACCGGGCTAACCGCAGTTCCGCGTCAGGGCGCTCCATCCCTTCGGGACGCCTGCGGCGCTGCTAATATCCCTTGTCCATTTTCCGAACAAAATCTTCAATTTTATTTCAATAAGCAATCCTTAATGCAGGACATAAAATAAATCCTGCGTTATATTTTTAGCATCTTATAAAGTTGGAGAACTTAATGAAAAAAGTATTAAAAATCGCAGCAGCACTTATGACTGCAGCAGCACTGTTTGTTTCATGTTCAAGCGAACCGGAAACAAAGTATGTTGATCGTATTGTAGAAGTTGAAGTACCAGTTTCAACTACAACAGAAGATGCCACAACAGTTCTTCATATGGAACAGAGTTTAGACGGCAAATCTTATGCTCTTCACATGACAGAAAATAAAGCTGTTCCAAAAGGCACAGAATTAGACGAGCTCAAAAAGCCATACATCGGTTTTACAGCACTTGGTCTTGTTCAGAGCGGCGATACAGTAATGATTCTTTACCAGCGCAACACAGTAAATGTCACATTTGATTATGACGGCGGAAAATCAAGCACAACTGGAGACGACGGTTCAAAAGAATACAGCGTTTTGTGGGGTACATCAGGAATTACAGTTCCTGCAAATCCAGTAAAAGAAGGATATCACTTCAACTATTGGACAGTAGACGGCGCAGAAACAGAACCTGCAGCAACAGCTCACCAGGATGTAGTTTACAAGGCAGATTATCATGAGATTGTAAATTACACAGTAAATTATGTAAGCGTTCACGGAAACGGTTCTTTTGAATATCCATGTCACACTTCAATCGGACTTAAAGAACTGGACGATGTAGATAAGGACTCATATATTTCATATTTTAAAGGCTGGTATTCGGATGCAGAATTTAAGACTGTATTCAGCGGCGAACTTACAGAAAATGTAACTCTTTATGCACAGTTCTCAGAAGATCCGACTCCAAAGGGATTTGTAGAAGTACAAGGAATGACAATTGCCAGTTCAAATGATTATGCTTCATTTGGTTTTACCAGCAATTTTAAAGGTGTATTTGGACAAATCTGGGTAAGTGGAACAGGCTGGACGGACAGAACTGTTGCTTTGAGCAGTTATTATATTGGTGTAAACGAAGTTACTAAAGATCTGTATAAAAAGGTAATGAGTTCTGAATACAACACACTTGGCTTAAAAGCAGATCCATCTAGTACAACGCTTCTTCCAGGTATGTATGTTTTGGCAGCAGATGAAGCTGATTATGACGGTGAACGTCCTGTAGAAAGTTTAACATGGTTTGATGCTGTATATTTCTGTAATGTTTACAGTCAGCTTGAAGGTCTCGACTGCGTATACACAATTACAAATCCTGAAGTAACAAGTGGACGTATTACAAATGCCACTGTAGATATAGACCTTACAAAAAAAGGCTACCGTCTTCCAACAGAAGCTGAATGGGAATTTGCTGCCCGCGGCGGTCATTTAACTTACGGCACAGAAGAATTTAAGTATGATTATGCCGGTGCAAAAAGCACCTATGTTGGAAACGGAGCAAATTATCCTTCAACATCAGAAGATACCGCTCAGTTTGAAGTTGCCTGGTGTGACGGAAATGCTTACGGATCAACAGTCAGATCAGGCCAGCCGGGCTATGGCCCTCATCGCACAGGTCAGAAAAAGCCAAATGCACTTGGTATTTTTGACATGTCAGGTAATGTTGCAGAATGGTGTAATGACTGGGGTTATTCAACTCTTGAAGCCGGTACTTTCACAAATCCTTGTATCTGGAATACTGAAGCTACAACTCGTATAAAAAAAGGTGGAAGTTTTGCTTCTTCACCAAACTATCTGGCAGTTGGAGCAAAAAATTCAGGAAATCCAAACTCATCGTATGGAGTTGAGACAGGATTCCGTCTGGTACGCACAAAATAATTGTTTAATCTTTAACTATTTGATATAATTTTACAACTTATTTTGTATTTTATGGTGGTTAAGGCCGCCAGATATAGGAGATTAAAATGGCAAAAGTTGTAACTTTTGGTGAATTGATGCTTCGCATCCAGCCAGCTGACTACTATCGTTTCGTTCAGGCTGACACAATGACAACAACATTCGGTGGTGGAGAAGCTAACGTTTCTGTTTCTCTTGCTAACTA
>JAZLKD010000031.1:0-25047 GCA_045597415.1 Treponema sp.
ATATGAAAAAAGAACTCCTCCTGCTATAACTAAAATAGCAGAAGAAGCTCTTTCATTAGCATCGTAAAAATATGGAATCAGGATGTCATGATATTGACAAATATCATAGGAGGCACGCTTTATTTAATCGTTTTCGGAATAAGTTGTTGCCATCCAGATGCGGCCGGCATTAAGGTTGAATTTCTGGTTTACGTAATCATTGAGCATCTGATTGGCACTGAGCAATCCTTCTGCGCTGGAATTAACAACATACTGAGACAATTCCGGTGATTTTTCCTGCATATAGGGACGGCGGGCATAATACAGCCATTTTTCCTGAATTTTTGACAGTTCAAACTGCAAAAGATAGGAAACAAATTCTGTTTTCATCAGATAGTCATCATCAAGATCATACCCAAGACCTGGAGCATACTTAAAATATTCCTTCATAAAATCAAGACTTCTGGAATCCATGGCGTAAAGAGTATTGTAAATTGCGCCGGCAGCATTTCTGAATTCTTCATCTTCAAAGAAAATTCCATGCCAGCCTTCATGAGCAAGCAGCTGCGCCCTTATCTGAACCGGTGTACTCTGACTGATACTCAAAATTGCACCGGTACCGGCACTGACTTTTCCATTTCCTTCATCAACAAGAATTCCGCCTTTAATAAGGATTTTTTTTAAAAGCAGTTCTTCTTCATTGAGAATAAAATTTGTTCTGCGGGCTTCCTCAAAAAAACGGGCCAGATCTTTTGCCTGATAATCGTGGGCATTGTATCCATGAAGATCACCTATTACATCATCTGTCCACAGTTTTCCTTTGTAGCCCTGTTTTTCAACATAAAAAGCAATTCTCTTGAACATCTTGTCCTGGTACGAATAAAAACCTGTATCCATAATCAGGATATGAGGAAATCTGTCCCATACAAAAAGTTCATAATCTTTGCCACGCCAGTTCTTTTTTGGCCATTTGATAATAAGTCCCGGATCAACAGGATAAGCAGTCAATACAGGAAATCCGAGACTGACAGGTCCCATAATGGATTTATCACTGGCAAAAACAACCGCACTTTTTACAAGCTGGGCATTTTCAACAACTGACACATCTGCAAAAGGATTTTTTAATGCCGAAAGAGGAATTACCACACCGTTTTCGCAGGGGTTTACAGAAAGTTTTTCACCGCCAACAGAAAACTTAACGGCCATTTCAGACGGAGCATTTTTTGTAAAACGCACAAGCATCTGAGGCATCAATGAATTATTATAAATTGAATTCAATGAATCAAAGGCAAAAGTAGCTCCAGATAAATCCATGGAATAACTGTTGCGCTTAATAAGTCCGCCGTTAGGAGCACAGGCATAAAGCTGTTTCTCATCACTGTAGTCAAAACCTACGGCTCCCCTTTCAACAGAGGCAGAACAAAGCTTAATTCCGGCATTTCCTTTCTTTATCCAGAAACCGCATGGAGCTGCAGCTTCTTTATTAAAAGACAGAAAAAAGCCTGTTGTTGTTCCATTGAAATCCTGGGCATTAAAGAACAAAACCGGTCTTGGTGACAGTTCATTTATTGCCCCGCTGGAATTAAAATCGTCAGCATACAATAAACCAAGTTCAACATTGTCACTGGATTTTTTAGCTTTTATTTCAAGTTCTGCATACAAAGAACCATCTCTTTGGCTGTTGAAAAAACTGTTTACGTTTTTCTGCTGTTCAGCATCAAATTTCCAGTACGAAATTTCACCGGAATTTTTCTTTTCAAGATTTCCAGATTCTACTCCGGCGACTTTAAAATCAATTACAGATGAATCACAGGAAACAAACAGAAAAACTGCCGCTGCAATAGAGATAATATTCTTATTCATAAAAAACTCCCGGCCCAATTAAATGCAGAATTAAACTTTCAAAAAAAAAGCGGTCATCACAACTGACAACCGCTTTTATGGTTATAGCTTATATTTAACTATTCTTTGTGAACACGAGCAAAGATGAAGCCTGCAACGTTAAGAACAACAAACAATGCTACAAGAAGTGTACCAAGTTTAAAACTAACATCGTCATTTGTAAGAACTTCATAGATGTTAATGATTGATTTAGGAATAGACATAATTGCATTTGGAATAATCATAGCGATTGATTTCAATGTATCTACAAGTCCGTGTCCAAGCCAGTTACAGAAAAGGAAAATACAGAAAGCAAAATAACAGAACAACAATTCAACTGTCTGAATTACGTTAATTGTGCTGTTGATATCTGATGATTCGTTTGTTTTATTCATGTTTGCCATAATGGTATGAACTCCTTTTAGAAATTAACTTTTATTATTATACTAAGTAAATGAACAAAACTCAAGTAAAAACAGCGTTAATTCCTCATAACAATGACCAGATGGAAATAAAATTTTTACAAAGCAGATACCCTGGCATTCATTTTGCGCCCTTTTACTTCTTTTCAAAGGAAAATTTTGAATCCATTCCTCTCAAGGTATCCCTCAATCCGGATTTTACCTTAACCGGCAGAATCTGGAATTTATCTGTCACCGCTGTTTTTGAAGATTGCGAAAGAACACTTTTTCTCCCGTTCCTCAAGACACATGAAAAACCGGAACCTCACGACCTTAACTTAAGCCTTAAAGTGTTCCAGATAGCAGAAATAGAAGTAACTGAGACTGGCCCCGTAACCGAATACAGAATCCTCAAATCAAAATGGACAAAAGCCATTCCTAATCCTTAAGGAAAATTCTGTCTGTCATTGCTCCGTTCATATTGTCGTAATAAACGTTTGTAAAATCCCACATGTTGTTCAAAGCCCAGAATGACTTGCTTCTTACAAGATAAATTACAGGACACTGCTCAAGAACAATTTCCTGATATTCCTTCCACAGCGGGCGTGCCTGATACTCATCTACAAGACATTTAGCTTCATTGTACAGATAATCCATTCTTGATTCCCAATCTGTTGCAGCCGTTTTCTGCAGAGGGTGCCACAAATGAAGATTTCCTGCACTCAGCCAAACATTGGATCCCTGTGTCGGAAAGATGTTTGAGCCTCCAAATCCAATGAGAATTGACTGCCATTCATAAGTTGTAGTCAGCTGTTCAACAAGAGTCTGAAAATCTGTTTGACGCACATTTACAGTAATTCCTGCTTTTTTGCATTCATCTGTAATGATCTGCGAAATCTTACTGTAATTTGTGTTGCTGCTGGCAATGGAAAGGTCAAATTCAATTTTTACACCTTCACTGTCATGCATAAATCCATCTTCCCTTTTTTCGATTCCGATAGACTTTAAAAGTTCCGCTGCCTGCTTCTGGTCATATTTATACTTAAGTTCAACACTCTTATCGTAAAATGCATTTGGTTCAGGGAAAAAATCATATTTAGGTTCTGCAAGTCCGCGGTAAGTCTGCCAGCAGATTCTGTCTCTATTTAAAAGACAGCTCATAGCCTGCCTGAATTCTTTTTTTGTAAACCATTTGTACCAGGTCTGATTCTTAAACTGAGGATTCTGATTAAAACTCCAGAAAGATGCTCCCAGACTCCCGGCCGCATTGAATACAGAATAATTGTATTTTGAAGCATTGCCGATTACTTCGTTTACAAGTTCAGGAGTTGGAGAATATGATTCAACCTTGCCTTCTTCAAAAAGAAGTTTAATAAGATTAGGGTCACTGACAATCTGAGCAACAGTTGTTTCAGGATAATTGTAACATGTTCCTTTGGAGTCCCTTCCCCAGTAATCAGGATTTCTCTTGTAAACAATTTTCTGTCCCGGGTCATACTGAACTATGAAATTTGTTCCCAGGGAAGGAAGAAGTTTTGGATCCGTGTCGATGGTATGGAGATTTTTTACGGCTTCTGCCCCGCCTTTGTCCTTTGCAGCCTTATAAATAAAAGCAGGTCCGAAATCCATATTTGTACTTAAGAGAGGATTTGCGACAATCCGAGGAAAATGAAAGGCAAACTTTTTTCTTCCCAGCTTTTCAATGGTGACTTTTCCGGTTGAACCGTCTTCAAGTTCCATAAACTGACTGTTATAGCCTGATGATCCCATTTCCTGATCACAATAAATTTCGTTGTACCAGAAAACCACATCATCGGCCGTAACTTCAACCTTAGGCTGTGCATTCTCATAAAAACTCCAGTACAGATTATCACGCAAAGTATAAATCACATCCATTCTGTTGCGTTTTTCATCAACAGCAATTTCAAAATCTGCCAGACGAGGTACCCAGGCCTTTTTTACAGTATCATAGTCAACAAGATAATCAGTAAGCACGCTTAAAATACCTGTTGTTTCGCCATCCCTTTCTGCAATGAGAAAATTAAAACTTTTTGGTTCACCGCCAATAATCGTGTTGTAAGTTCCGCCGGTTTTTCCGTCCGCAAAATCCTGTCCTTCATAAGGTTTAGTAATAGTCTTGTCAGCATAATAATGGGAAAACTCTTTACGGGCATTTTCGATTTCTTCGAGAGTCATCTCCGGGCGCTTTGTACATCCTGTTACAAAAGTCATCAATATAAGTGCAAAATAAATTATCCTTTTCATATTTAAAATATTACGCGAATTTGATAAAATATCCAATTATGAAAACAGAACTTATTAAGGATATTCTTACATCCGCTCCAGACGGCCGCAATGTTACAATCTGCGGCTGGGTACGCACAATTCGTGATTCTAAAAACCTTGTATTCATTCAGGTAAACGACGGATCATGTTTCGCTTCAATTCAGCTTACTTACGACAGAACAAATCCTGCAAATCCAGCAAATGCTGATGCAATTGAACAGTCTCTTAAAAATATTTCTACAGGAGCTTCTCTCCGTGCAACAGGAAAACTCATTGAATCTCCTGCTTCAGGACAGGCTGTAGAAGTAAACCTTGAAACACTTGAAGTTCTCGGTGTTTGTCCTGGTGACTATCCTATCCAGAAAAAAGCAGCAACAATGGAATTCCTTCGTGAAAATGCACACCTTCGCGCAAGAGCTAACACATTCGGCGCTGTTTTCCGCATGAGAAGCCAGATGGCATTTGCCGTTCACTCTTTCTTCCAGGAAAAAGGATTCTTCTACATCAATACTCCTGAAATCACAGGTTCTGACTGTGAAGGTGCCGGAGAAATGTTCCAGGTAACTACACTTTCACCAGAAAAGCTTGCAGAAATCGCAGTTGAAAAAGGCGCTGCAGGAATGAAAAAAGAAGATGCTTACAAGCTTGTTGACTACAAAAAAGACTTCTTCGGAAAAAAAGTTTCCCTGACGGTATCAGGTCAGCTTGAGGCAGAAACCATGGCTACAGCCCTTAGCCGCGTTTACACATTCGGACCAACTTTCCGTGCAGAAAACTCAAATACAACACGCCACCTGGCAGAATTCTGGATGTGTGAACCTGAAATGGCATTCTTTGACCTTGAAGATGACATGGATATTCAGGAAGAATTCATCAAATACCTTCTCAACTGGGCACTTACAAAATGTTCAGCTGATATGGAATTCTTCAACAAGAGAATCCAGCCAGGCGTTATCGACACACTGCGCCACGTTGTAGAAACTCCATTCAAACGCGTTTCTTACACAGAAGCTGTTGCTGAACTTGAAAAACATGCTGACGAATTTGAATTCAAACCATACTGGGGCTGTGACCTTGCTACTGAACACGAACGCTACCTCACAGAAAAAATCTTCAAATGTCCAGTAATGGTTTACAACTATCCTAAAGAAATCAAGGCTTTCTACATGAAGCTTAACGATGACGGCAAAACAGTTAAGGCTGTAGACGTTCTTGTACCGGGCCTTGGTGAAATCATCGGTGGTTCTGAACGAGAAGAAAGTTACGACAAACTTTTAAACCGCATCAAGGAACTTGGCCTCAACCCTGAAGATTACAGCTGGTACCTTGACCTTAGAAAGTTCGGTACAGTTCCACACTCAGGATTCGGACTTGGATTTGAACGTCTTCTTCTGTATGTAACAGGCATGCAGAACATCCGCGACGTAATTCCATTCCCACGCGCACCAAAACTCGCGGAATTCTAATTCTTCAATAAACAAGGTTATGTCCGTATAAAAGCTGATTCACAGTATACGGACATAACCTTCACAACTTACAGATAGGCATTCAAATGGCTGATGAAAAACAACGAAGTATTACACCGGTAACAATCGCTCAATCTTTTTTTCTGACATTCAAATACTTTTTCAAGAACAGGCTTCTGTCTTATGCCGGTTCGTGTTCATTCAGCTTTGTTTTTTCATTCATTCCTATCATCATGCTTGTTTTCATCATTCTGACAAAACTGGACACTGATCTTACAGTTGTCAGTTCCATGCTGGATTTTGAATGGATCGGAAGCATGATCAACACCACTGATGTAATTCAATCTGCCCAAAGCATTGATAAAATTGACCTTTTCACAGTTATCCTTGGATTCATGATTCTCTGGATGGCAAGACGGTTCCTTGCTTCAATTCTTGATGGAATGCAGAATATTTTTCATGGGCAGCAGCAGCGCAAAGGAGCCATCGCTTTCTGGCTTGCATTTCTTGTTGCCATTATCATTGTAATTGCGATTTCTGTAACTATTTTTACTTATGTATCAGTTAAAGCCCTGTTTGAATTCAACTTCTTTGAATCTTTTCCGAAAATCCAGGAACTTCTCAGAGCTTTTTACACAGGCGCATTTTCCAGACTTCTTCCATATCTGATTCTCATTCTTGTACTTACAATCATCTACAAAATCGGACCTGGGACAAAACCTTCATTTATGCTTGCCTTTACAAGCGCAATGTTTTGTACACTTACATTCTATGCATTTACCGTAATCCTCCGTTACTTTCTCAACGTTGACAATTATGGCCGGATTTATGCAGGTATGGGAAACATGATCATTCTTCTGATGAACATTTTCTTCTTCTTTGAATTCTTTCTCTTTTTTGCCCAGTATATTTTTACCATTCAATTTTTTGATGAACTTCTCCTTGGTGAACTTTATCTTCTGCCAAAAAGAGAACAGAAAGGCCTCAGTTCCCTGACACGCAGACTTTTTATCCGCCCTGACTTTCTTCTTGCAAAGAGCAATGCCATAAAATTCAAGGAAGGCGAAAAAATTTACAAAGCCGGCGAAGTTTCCCAGTTTGCCTACTACATTGCAAAAGGCAAAATAGAGCTGCATAACAAGGCAAAGGACAGGCCGGTTGAAAAATTCAGCCGCGGGGATTTTTTTGGAGAAGTCGGTTGTGTAATCAATAAGAACAGGGATTCAGACGCAATAGCCGTTACTGACGTTACCATCATAAAAGTAGAAGGTAACCAGTTTCAGTTCCTTGTTAAGCACAATCATGAAGCTTCACAGAAAGCTTTCAGCCAGATTGGCACTTACTTTACTCAATATGATGGACTACAAAACAGTTTATTTCTATAATATATAAGAAAATAATAGAACTTTATCAGGAGACTTTATGTCACGCGCAAAAATCGTAGTATTGGATTTTGGTTCCCAGTATGCACATCTTATTGCAAAAAGATTCCGTGCAATGGGATATTATTCAGAAATTGCACTTCCTTCCACAGACCTTTCTGTTTTTGAAGATGCAAAAGGAATAGTTTTTTCAGGAGGACCAGCTTCCGTTTATGCTGACAAGGTTCCTGAATTCAACAAAGAAATCCTTAATCTCGATTTGCCGGTTCTCGGACTCTGTTATGGCCATCAGCTTATGTCCCATTCTTATGGCGGAAAAGTCGGCAAGGCAGAAGTCGGGGAATTTGGTTTTGCTACATTAAACATGACAGAAGCCGGAAAAGTTTCCCCTCTTTTTAAGGGCGTTTCTGCTTCTACCCAGGTATGGATGAGCCACCAGGATG
This sequence comes from Treponema sp., assembly GCA_045597415.1. Taxonomy (GTDB): domain Bacteria; phylum Spirochaetota; class Spirochaetia; order Treponematales; family Treponemataceae; genus Treponema_D. Next base: position 7,839 of record JAZLKD010000031.1, read on the forward strand.
CTGTTCTTGAACTTGGTGAAGGTTTTGAAGTTATCGGTTCAACAAAAGACTGTCCCAATGCAGCATTACAGAACCTGGCAAAAAAACGATTCTCACTTCAGTGCCACTGTGAAGTAAAAGATACTCCTGAAGGAAACAAAATCTTCAAAAACTTTGCAGACATTTGCGGCATGGAAGTAAACTGGGACGAAGATACAGTCCTCAATCATATTCTTGAAACAATCAAAGCCGATGCAAAAGACAAAAATGTACTTTTGTTCCTTTCCGGCGGAGTAGACTCAACTGTTGCTTTTGCGCTTTTAAACAAAGCCCTTGGTCAGGATCGTGTTCTCGGTCTCCACATTGACAACGGCTTTATGCGCAAAAATGAGTCTAAAAATGTTGAAAAAGCATATCACGACAAGGGATTCAACAACTTTATCGTTGAAGATGCTTCAGAAAGCTTTTTAAAGGCGATTGCAGGCCTTACAGATCCACAGAAAAAGCGCATGGCTGTAGGTGAAAACTTCATTACAGTCCGTGATGCTGTAGTAAAAGCCCAGAATCTGGATGAATCGCAGTGGATGCTGGCTCAGGGAACACTTTATCCTGATATCATCGAATCCGGCGGAACAAAAAACAGCCACACAATCAAGACTCACCACAACCGGGTTGACGGAATCCAGAAACTCATTGCACAGGGACTCATCATCGAACCTCTCAAAGACCTTTACAAGGATGAAGTTCGTGCCATGGGTAAAAAGCTTGGACTTGCAGATGAACTTGTAATGCGGCATCCTTTCCCAGGTCCAGGACTTTCAATCAATGTCTTGTGTTCAGACGGAAAATTCACTGATAAAGATGAAGAAGAACTTGAACTTGCCCAGAAAGAACTTGATGAAGTTGTAATTGACCAGTTCTGTGAAGGCTGCACAAAAGAACTTAAGCGTTCTGTACTTCCTGTTCGTTCAGTGGGTGTTCAGGGCGACTTCAGAACTTACCGTTTCCCGGCATGTCTCACATTCAAGGCTGAAGGTGACGGATTCTTCCACATTCCAGGCAAACGGGAAAAAGTTGAAGCTGCTTCATCAAACATCACAAATGAAGCAACTTACCTTAACCGAACAGTAATCAAGCTGTATCAGAAACCTGATGTAAAAGACAGCGACATGAAACTTCAGGAAGGTTACTGTGACCGCCGCCGTCTTGACCAGCTTAGAGAAGTAGATAATATTGTTCTCACAGAACTTCATAAGAACAACCTTTACAATACAATCTTCCAGCACCTTACAATTGATCTGCCGTATGCTTCAAGTGCAGACAGAGCAAGTTTTGTTCTCAGACCAGTTTGTTCGGAAGATGTTATGACTGCTAGATTTGCATGGCTTCCAATGGAAGTCTGGAAAGAAATCATCCGCCAGATTGCAGCTCTTCCGTTTGTAGATGCACTTTATTTTGACGCTACAAACAAACCGCCCGCAACTTTTGGCTGGGAGTAATAAATTTTGACTGACAATAATCCTGAACAGAAAAAAACATTAAAACTCAAAAACCTGAATATCTCATTCCTGCTGATCATAGGGATTTTCTGTATTGCCCTGATTATTTCTACAGGTCATGTTGCCTTAAAATTCAGGAATTATGTAAATCTGGCACAGGCTCATGCAACAATCAGCACTGCCGCCCTGGACTTACAGAGCAGTTCGGATTATCTGACAGAAGAAACACGTCTCTTTACCCTTTCCTATGATTTTAAGCACGTAGAAAACTATTTCACCGAAAGAAATGATACAAAACGAAGAGACAACGCTGTTCTGGCCATAAAAGAAATCGCAGACAATTCACCTTCGTTTTATCTTTTACAGGAAGCTCTTGAAGAATCTGTTGCCCTTGAAGAAATGGAATTTATGGCAATGAAACTGGTTTGCCTTGGAAAACACTATGACAAAAATCAGGAAATAACAATTCCAGAGGAAATCCTTAAAGCAGAACTGTCTGTTCGGGACCTGCAGCTTGATGATCTTTCAAAAATCTCACAGGCCTGGATTATTCTTTTCAGCAATGAATACCTTTCTTCAAAACTGCGCATTTCAAGCCTTAAATCAAAAGCAATAGAAGATATTCTTGAGCAGACAAAAATTGCCTACGACGAATCCCTTGTGGAATTAAAATCTGTTTTCTTCAGATTATTGCTGTGTATTTTTGGCGTTTTTGTTACAAACCTTTCGTTTTATATCGGAATCATACGCCTTGTAATCAGCCCGCTCTACAAATTCATTCAGAGCATTAAAGCCAATAAAAAACTTGATACTACAAAAGCCCGCGAACTGAACATTCTCTCTACAACTTACAACGAAATGTACGACAAAAATGCGGCTAACGAAATTCTCCTTAAACACAAGGCTGAACATGATGAACTTACAGGACTGTTCAACCGCAGTGCCTTTAACCAGCTTAAGGATGCATTTAAAAATTGTGACGAAAAAATTGCTCTTGTTCTTCTTGATGTAGACTACTTTAAGCAGATCAACGATACAATGGGACACATGACAGGTGATAAAGTTCTGCAGAAAGTTTCCACAGTCCTTGCAGAAAATTTCCGCTCTATGGATTTTATTACTCGTATCGGCGGTGATGAATTCTGCGTTATCCTTACACAGAATCTGCCTGAAAACGAAGAATTAAAGGCTCTTATTGAATCAAAAATCAAAAACATTCAGAACCAGCTGCGGGATGACAGTGACGGAACTCCCAAAGTAACATTAAGCTGCGGAATTGCAATCAGTGAAAATGGCTGGGAAGAAGGATTCTTTGAAAATGCCGACAAAGCACTTTACGCAGTAAAAAGGTCAGGCCGCGACAATTACAGTTTCCACGAAAAATTCTAATTTTCAGCTTTTATCTGTTTTACAAAGGCATCAAACATTCTCCGTTTGATGCCTTCATTATTTTCAGAAAGAATTTCCAGCTTGGATCTTGTTGTTTTGCGTGTTGAATTCTCCTGATAGCTGCAGGTACAGGTAAAACCAAAATAATTCATTTCCTTTGCCCTCTCTACAATTACATCCTGAGGGACATAGCACAAAGGCCGGATAATCTGAACAGGATATTTTTCGTATTTTAAAACAGGCGGCATTCCGCCTAAGGTTCCTTTTTCGCAGGCATTCATAAGAATTGTTTCAAGAATATCATCAAGATGATGTCCAAGGGCAATTTTGTTACAACCGTTTTCAATGGCAAACCTGAGCAGTTCTGTACGTCGCTGTGTCGCACACCAGTAGCATCCAACCTTGTGACCTTCTTTTGACCGCTGGTTTATGTCGATGTTTATTGTTACAAGATTGATTCCCCATTTTTCAAAATTATCCAGGATATTCTGCGGCAAAGGCTTACCGAACTCAGTTTTTACAAATACTGGAACAATCTGAAAATCCGCATCCTTTCGTTTAAGGCGGTTTGAAAAATACTCAAGCAATGAACAGCTGTCTTTTCCCCCGGAAGCCCCAATAAGAATTTTATCCCCAGGTTCTAACATTTTATAATCATAGCAGGCTTTATCTATAATACTGAACAATCTTGGCTGTCCCATAAAAAACTCCCCAAAAGTTAAATCTCTAAAGAATTTCCGTAAGCAAAGGAATCAGCTGTTTTTTGCGGCTTACAATGCCTTTTAAAAGATAAATATTTTCTTCCTGCATCGGAAAATTTAAACTTAAGGTAAAGCCGCAGCCATTTGCAACAAACAAAAGTGAATCCATCCGGGTAATATCAGTAACAAGGAGAGAAGAAAAAATTCCACCATGCTTAGTGCGCTGCAATTCCAGCTGTTCAAAAATTTCTTCTTTTTTAGAAAGGACGTTTTTTAAACTTCCGGTTTCAATCTGACTGACAGTAAATACAGTTTTTCCTTCCTTATATTCCTTTAAATCCTGCAAAACAAGATCCTGAGCACTTCTGTTAGTAATATTGCTGCCGGCATCAATAAGTTCTTCACCAAAAGCCTGAACATCCAGGCCTGCAATCTTCGAAAGTTTCTGTGCAGTCTCAATATCAATTAAAGTTGTAGTCGCAGATTTTAAAATCAGTGTATCACTTAAAATCCCTGCAAGGAGAAGAGCTGCTGTATTTGCATCAACCGGAAATTTAGATTCTTCATAAAGTTCTGCAACAATTGTGGCTGTAGATCCAACAGGTTTATTAATGAAAGTCACCGGATATTTTGTCGGAATTGCGCCAATTCTGTGATGATCAATAATTTCTTTAATGGTGTAATTTTCAATCCCATCTACAGCCTGAGTAATTTCATTGTGGTCAACAAGACTTACAGAAACGGCACTTTCATGATGAAGCATGTTCTCTGTAATGATTCCTTCCACCCTTTTATCATCATTCACAACTGCAAGACCATTTACCGGAATCCTTTTAAAGATATTTTTTACATTCTGAACAGAATCGCTCTTTTTTACGCAAGGAACACTACAGTCTGTAAGAACTGAAACTGGTGTTGCATAGGAAGTCAGCATGGATGTTGATACAGTATCAAAGGGACTTATCATAAGGCAGACACCGTTGGTGACGGCAAGAGCAATATTTTCACTGGAAATAGTTCTTCCTCCGGAAACAATGACACAATAAACCCTATGTTCAATGGCAGTTTTAATTACATCCTGTCTGTCTCCGGTAATCACGATTAATTTCTGTTCCCGGCGTGATTCAACAGATTTTATGAACGAAGAAATATCACTGGCACCGGCTAAAACAGTACATTCTTCAACAGTCTCATTTTTATCTATAAAACCGACTCCCGAAGCAAGAATCGCTCCAAGACTTTCATGGAGAAGATTGAGATTTGTAAAAACCTTGATATGATGCTCAGGATTTAATGAATTAATAAGATTTCGGGCAAAAGCTGAATAATGAAGCAGTCCCTTGTAACGGTTCTCATTATCAACCACTGACAGAAAATAAAAATCGTTTTTCTGCATTAATGAAGAAGCAAACTGGAGGGACTGGTTTTCATTGATAACTGAAAAATTCTGTCCCATGTAATATTCAACTTTTGGAGTAAGGTCTGAAATAAAAACAGGAGGAACAATGTTCAGTTTTTTAAAAATATATTCTGCCTGAGGAGAAAGTTTTCCACTGCGGACTGCAACATAGTTTTCAGGAAGTCCGTCTTTTTTGCTTTTGAGATTTTTTAACTGAGCAAAACACCAGGCACTTACAACAGAATCTGTATCCGGATTCTTGTGACCGAAAACGTATGTTACATTTTCCATAAGTTCAAACCAGCACTAAAACTATGAACGCTTTGTCTTTTTTATAGGATCGCTCGTAAGGTTTACACCAAGCTTCTTAAAGATTTTGCGGTCAACTTCACTGAGCATTACAGTAGTATGAACTTCACAGCCCTTAAGGTTTGGAAGCTGATCCAGAGCCTTTTTGCAGTTTTCGTCATTAAGGGAAAGCATTGCAAGAGCTACAAGAACTTCGTCAGTATGCAGACGAGGATTATTTCCCTGAAGATAATTCACTTTCATGTTCTGAATCGGTTCAATCATTGCTGCAGGAATAAGTTTAACTTTATGATCAATACCGGCAAGATGTTTTGTAGCATTAAGAATAAGAGCCGCACATGTTCCAAGAAGACTTGAAGTTTCTGAAGTAATGATAGTTCCGTCTGCAAGTTCAACTGCCGCACATGGAAGACCAGATTTTGCACCGCGTTCACAGGCTGCAACAGCAACTTTGCGGTCCCCTGTTCCAATCTGCGACTGCTGCATCAAAAGTGCCAGTTTGTTGACTTCTGATTCTTCGCACTTACCTTCTGCAAGATTGCACAAAGCAGTGTAATAACGGCGGATAATTTCCTGATTTGCAGCTTCTTTACAGGCATCATCATCAAAAATACAGTTTCCTGCCATATTTACGCCCATATCAGTTGGTGACTTATATGGATTAGAACCGTAAATGCCTTTAAAAATCGCATCAAGAACAGGATAGATTTCAATGTCACGGTTATAGTTTACAGTTGTTTTTCCGTATGCTTCCAGATGCCATGGATCAATCATGTTAACGTCATTCAAATCAGCAGTAGCAGCTTCATAAGCAACGTTTACAGGATGCTTGAGAGGAATGTTCCAGATCGGGAAAGTTTCAAATTTTGCATAACCTGCTTTAACGCCACGTTTGTTTTCATTGTAAAGCTGACTGAGACAAACAGCCATTTTACCGCTTCCAGGTCCTGGAGCTGTAATTACAACAAGAGGACGGGTTGTTTCAATATAGTCATTTTTACCATACCCTTTATCACTGTCGATAAGGGCAACATTGTTTGGATAACCTTCAATAAGATAGTGGAAATAAGATTTGATTCCAAGTTTCTTGAGGCGTTTTGCAAAAGCCTTTGCTCCTTCCTGTCCGTTAAAGTGTGTAATACAAACAGAACCTACAAAAAGTCCCCGGTTCATAAATTCATCCCGAAGGCGGAGTACATCTTTATCATAAGTAATACCCAGATCACCGCGAACTTTATTTTTTTCAATATCAACAGCACTGATTACAATGACAATTTCAGCCACATCTGCAAGCTGCATGAGCATTTTTAATTTACTGTCAGGCTGGAATCCAGGTAATACGCGGCTGGCATGGTAGTCGTCAAAAAGCTTGCCGCCAAATTCAAGATAAAGTTTATCGCCAAATTTTGCGATTCGTTCCTTAATGTGTTCTGACTGAATCTTAAGGTATTTTTCGTTGTCAAATCCGTTTCTCATAACGGATATTTAGTATACTACTTTTTAGTTATTTTATAAAGGGGAAAGTCTCCCCCTCGCTCCAGCCAGCGGTAGTTTCGATCCCTTCGACAGGCTCAGGGCCCGCAACCACCGCCGTCTTCCGCCACCCCCTCTGCGGGCCTCAATCGCCGGCCCGCAACGCCCGCTTTTAATCTGCAAAGAACGAAACGTGTTTACCTTTGTAAGTCTTACGAACCTTGCCGTTTACTTCACTTTCTGCCGGAACAATTTTTCCTGCCTTGAACAGTTTAGCATCTTCAATACAGTATTTAATGTATTCCGGGCCATAACTTAAAGTATTATGTGCAGAATAAATTGTTTTTATATTCTTTTTAAACTTATTAAGTTTTTCCATGCTGGCAATATAAGAATCAAATTTTTTAACATCACCAAACATAAAAATCGGTCCTTCCTGAACGCTGTCACCTGCAATTAAAAACTTTTTATTTTTTTCAAGAAGAACTATACTTCCGTCTGTGTGACCTGGAATTTCAATAACTTCAAAAACAAAAGTTCCGATATCAATTACGTCCCCGTCTTTAAGGGCAATTTTCTTAATGCCTGCAGGAAGCATAGAAAAATCTTTTTCACAGGCAGAAACTTCATCAAAAAACTTTAAGCCTCCGGTGTGATCCATATGACCATGAGTCAAAACAACCTGAATGGGAAGATCAGAAACTTCACGGATTTTTGGAATGAGATAATCAGTTCCAAAACCAGTATCAACAAGAAGAACCTTATCTTTTCCTACAAAAAAGAACTGGCGTGAAAAATCATTGATACAGTAAAAATTCTCACCAAGCTTCATAGTGTCATCAATTTTTTTTGCAGACTGAGCAAAACACGCCGAACAAGCCATCACAACTCCAACAATTAAAGAAATCAATTTTTTCATAATCTTACTCCTTTTTTAAAAAGTATTCACCAAAACCTGTTTCAGAAAGAATGTTTCTGACAATTTCATTTGTATTAACAAGTGACATATTTCCATTTGTTCCCTTATACATGAGAAGGAAAACCCTGAGTCCTGCAGATGAAACATATTCAAGTTTAGAACAGTCAATGATGATATGTTTATCCTTGCGACCGTTAATGGAATTATCATAAAACGAAAGAAGCTCCGGAGAAGAAATTGTGTCCAGACGCCCCTGCAGGAAAATAGTAAAATTTTCATGATTCTGAGAAATTGTAAATGAAAAACCTTTTTTCCTGCCGACTGTCATAGTTTCAGATGAGCCGGCAGCTTCAAGACTTGCCTTGTCAAGATACAGCACCGAATGGAAAAAGTTTTTATAGTTCTGCAGTACACCTTTTTTTGCCTCTTCCGGAAAACTGTCAAGAAAAGGAAAAGTAAGGTCCGAAGGAATAAAACTTAATTGTTTTTCCTGAAAACCTTCTTCCTGAAGAATTTTCAGACCATTTTTTGAAGCAACTTCATTTTCCCCGCGGATGTCGGTTCCTACATTTGTCTTTCTAGATGAATTTAAAATTGCATAAATCTGTTCAAACTCGCCTTTTTCAAAATTTGGCTTTAAAACAGCAGTAATATAATCGTTTTTGTAAAAATCCGGAGTAATCCAGAGACCGGAATGTTTCTGGAGAAGGAATTTTATGTTCTGAATGACAGTCTTCAATTCACTTTCCGTAAAATAAGACATTACACTTTCCGTAACAATGAGAATTTTTCCTGAAACTCCTGTAAGGGCTTTTTCCAGCGAAGCCAGATTTGTCATATCGGCTGCAACATAGTTGATTTCGTTTCCGACGATTCTGATTTCGTGCATTAATGCAGGCAGGTCAATTCCAATGTATTTTATCTTTTCATTGCTCTTAAAATAAAAACTTCGAGGAGAATATCCACATCCCAGATCAATGACAGTACTGAAATTACATTTTTCGATGTAATAATTCAAAGAGCGGTAACGGATTTCCTGATTTAATGCAAAACATTTTGCCAGCTGCTTTTGGAGGGCTGTTTTTTTGTGATCTTCTTCATAAGGAAAATGAAAACGGTTGTAAAAATCTACAGCTTCTTTTACATTTGCATTTTTAAGCATGAGAAGGGAACCTTTTGCAGAATTTACAACAGGATTAACCTGCTTTAAAAAATCAAAACTCTGTATTCCCCGATTGTCGCTAAAGAATCTCATTTTTCCCCCGGAATTTTTCATTTCTATTTTAAAGTATGAATTGTATTTTATATTTCTGCAAGTTAATTCCTGCTTTTTAAAAATATGTCCGCTAAAAGTCTTTCCTCTAGATAATACGGAACATGAGCATGGTAATGTCATCAAACTGAGGCGCAGTCTGATTAAACTCAGCAACTGCCGCAAACATATTATCTGCAATCTCAGGCAAAGGTTTTTCCTTTGATTTGTTCAAAACAGAAAGAAGCCTGTCATTTCCAAAATCTTCATTAAGCGGGTTTATGGCTTCTGGAATTCCATCTGTATATGCAAAGAAAGTATCTCCTTTTTCAAATTGAATCTCATTCTGTCTGTATTTAATTCCATCCATTGCGCCAAGAACAAGCCCGGAAGGAATTTTTTCAATGACAAACTCTTGTCCACCTTTACAGATTGCAGGCCTGTCATGACCGGCATTTGCATAAGTTAAAATCTTAGTCTTAAGGTCAATAATTCCGCAGAAACAGGTAACAAACATGCCGGTAGGATTATCAGTGCAAAGTTCTTCATTTGTCTTTGTCATTGCCTCTGCCGGAGAAAGTCCCATCTTGAGATTTTTAGACAGAATGATTTTTGAAGCCATCATAAACAAAGCTGCCGGAATGCCTTTTCCAGAAACATCTGCAATTACTACGGCAAGATGAGTATCATCAACCCTAAAGAAATCATAAAAATCGCCGCCAACTTCCATTGCAGGCTTGATGGTTGCATGAAACTCAATTTCACTGAAATCAGCTGCTTTTGGAAGCACACCCAGCTGAATGCCTGATGCAATTTTTAATTGAGTTTCGTTCTGTTCTTTTTCGGCAGCGGCTTTTTCAGGATTTTCCACATAAGACCCAAGTTCCTGTGCCATTGAATTGAAGGAACGGGCCAGATTTCCGATTTCTGTGTTGAACCCAAGATATTTGCTGCATTTCATGAAAATTTTTTCAATTTCAAGGTGAATGTTGTCTGCCTTACCAAAGTTGATGGCAGCAGAAGAAAGACTTTCCAGTGGAACTGAAATTCTTTTTTCAATCACTGACAAAAAAATCAAAGAAGGCAGGAGACTCAGCAAAAGAGCAATTCCACAGGTAAAATAAACGTAGCTCCACAAAGTCAGCGGATCATTTCCATATTCAGTTCTGTATACAATATAAGCGCCGCCACCGGCACAGACAGAAATCAATATAGAAGAAAACAAAAAGAACAGGATCAGTTTTTCATTGACCGAGATGAATATGATTTTATCCTGATTATTGATTCTGTTCTGCTTTTTCTGATAAATGACGGAAGAAAGGCAAAGAAAAGGAATTCCAACTACAATAAAGAAAATTATCTGATTGAAAAAAGTATTGAAAAAACCAAGACCAATGACAGGTGTTTCAAAAACAAAACCGATAAGTCCATGTACAAGTACAGTAGAAAAAACAGAATCTGCAAGACAAATCCAGATAAACTGCCGCAATTTATGAAGCTTATCAAGCTGATATTTATTTTCATCATGTCGTCTCCAGTAATTAAAAAGAAGCACCGGAAGATATCCATAAAGAAGCTGAATGATAAATCCAGGCACAAATATCATAGCAGGATAGCCTTCAATTAAATCTGAAATCAAATTGCCGGCTGCACAACCAAGAGTTCCGGAAAAACCAAAGGCAATTCCAAAAATCAAGGGAAAGGCACTTACGGGACGAACTTCTGTCTGAGGTGAAAGCTTAAAGAATTCCCTGAATGGTTCTCCGCAGGCAAAAAACACAAGACAACAAGAGAATACTATAAGTGATAATTTCAAAAATCGTTTCATAATTTTCCCCGCTAATAATTCATTTTTACTGTAAGAATATTTTGTCCGTCTTTATATTCATAAGCGACAGAATCCATGAGTTTTTTGACAATATGAATACCAAGTCCGCCGATTTCCCTTTCCTCAAGTGAGAGACTTGTATCTGGTGAAGCTTTTTCAAGGGGATTGAATTGAATGCCATTGTCCACAAAAGAAATTGAACAGGATTTAGGAAAGTCTTCAATGGACAGACGAACTGTTACTTCGCCAGTTTCCTTTCCATAAGCATAACTTGAAATATTATTGAGAATTTCATCAAGGACAATACAGACCTTTGAAATTTTTACAGGAGAACAATCAGACCGTTCCAGATTAGACTGAACAAAATCCGTAACAACAGGAATCTGATCGATTCTGGCAGTAACAGTGATTTGTTTTTCAAATGTCATTTTTCAATTTTAGAAGTAAATACAGCTGATGTCAAATTCTGGTCATGGACGCAAAAATCCACAATTCTGGTCAGGGACGCAAAAATCCACCAAAATAAAAAAATCCCCGGATATATCGTCCATAAAACGAAACATCCGGGGACAATCATATCAAGTAATTAAGACCTAAAAAGTTTCCAGAGTCTTTTTGAGGATTTCAAGTCCTTCGTCAATTTCTTCTTTTGAAATATTCAAAGGAGGAACCATTCTCAAAGTATTTTTTCCTGCTGTAGAAGTCAAAAGTCCGCCTGCAAGAAGCTTCTTTTCAAGTTCAAGAGCAGACTTGCCTTCAACAATATCGGCACCGATCATAAGACCTTTTCCGCGGATTTCTCCAACATTCGGATTGTTCCATGATTTAATAGTGCTTCGGATATATTCACCTTTTTCTTTTACACTGTCCAGGAATCCAGGCTTTAAAAGTTCATCAAGAACAACATTTGCAGCAGCACAGGCAAGAGGATTTCCGGCAAATGTTGACTGATGGTCTCCGGCAACGAAAACTCCTGCAGCCTTACCGCGGAAAAGAATTCCACCCATTGAAATGCCACCGGCAACTCCTTTTGCAAAACTTACTGCTTCAGGCTCAAACCCAAGTTCATCTGAAGCAAGAAGTGTACCAGTTCTACCAAACCCGGTCTGAACTTCATCGGCCATTACTATTGCACCCGCATCACGGGCAGCCTTTGCCGCAGCTTTTGCCCATTCAGGATCGATGATGTTGACACCGCCTTCACCCTGAACACATTCAATAATAAGGGCTGCAGTTGTGTCGTCAAAAGCAGTTTTGATAGCTTCAAAGTCATTGGCTTTAATTGTCTTAAAGCCTTCTACATAAGGCGCAAAATATTCCGGATGAAACTTATCCTGACCTGTGGCTGTAAGAGTTGCCATTGTGCGGCCATGGAAAGAACTTTCAAGAGTATAAATTACGCGGCGTTTTGAACCGCCATTCAAATGACCATATTTGCGGGCAAGCTTGATGAGGGCTTCATTTCCTTCACCGCCGGAATTTCCAAAATAAATTCCTTCAAAACCTGTGGCTTTCAAAAGCTTTTGAGCGTATTCAACACCAATATCACTTGTAAAATAGTTGCAGACATGAATCTGCTTTGCGGCCTGTTCAGAAACAGCCTTTACAAGAGGAGCAAAATTATGCCCCAGAACATTTACAGCAATTCCTGCCAGAAAATCAATATACTTTTTGCCATTTGAATCCCAGCATTTAGAGCCTTCGCCCTTGACCATTGTCACATCAAATGACCCATAATTATTTACAACCAATTTGCTTCCCATATTTTTCTCCATTTAATAAATCATCGTTCCAATTCCACGGTCGCTGAACATTTCTATCAAAAGTGAATGTGGTACACGGCCGTCGATAATGTGAGTTCGAGGAACTCCGCCGTTACGGGCCATTACACAGCATTCGATTTTTGGAATCATGCCGCCAGAGATTGTGCCGTCATCGTAATATTTCTGCACGTCTTCAAGATGAATGCGCTGAATCAGGGATTTAGGATCATTTACATCTTTAAGAACACCGGCAACATTTGTAAGCTGAACAAACTTTTCAGCTCCAAGTGCAATGGCAATTACAGCAGCTGCAGTATCTGCATTGATGTTGTATTTATTTGTATCACCGTTTTCGCCTACAGCAACTGTAGAAACTACAGGAATAAATCCCTTATCCAGCAGTGAAAGAATCAGACTTGGATCACAACCTGTAACATCACCAACCTGACCATAATCAACACCGTCTCCTTTGTTAATTTTTTTTGCACGCAAAAGACCTGCATCAACACCACTAAGTCCTACGGCTTTTCCGCCTTCCTTAAGAAGAATACTTACAATATCTTTGTTAAGTTTGCCTGTAAGAACCATCTGGACAATTTCCATTGTTTCTTCGTCAGTGTAGCGGAGTCCGTTGATGAATTTTGATTCCTTTCCTGTTTTTTCAAGCATGTGGTTGATTTCAGGACCGCCGCCATGAACAAGAACAACCTTAATGCCGATTGTGTTAAGAAGAACAATATCCTTCATTACGGCAGCTTTAAGATCTTCATTAAGCATGGCGTTTCCGCCGTATTTAACAACAACGATTTTTCCAACCCAGTGACGAAAATATGGCAAAGCCTGTACAAGTACATCCGACCATGGACCATTATCAAGACGTGGATTTTCCACAAAGTTTTCATTATTTTCAGACATAATTTTTCACCTTCTTTTTAAATTAAGTTTAATATCCCTCAAAAATTTCAGCAGGCGTTGCGGGCGGCGCTTGAGCCCGCAGAGGGGGCAGCGAAAAACCGAAGGTTTGCAGCGAGGGGGAGACATCCCACCCCATTACTCATTACCCATCACCTATTCACTATTCCCTTTTCCCTGCAATCTCCGCACTATGTTCGGTAATCTCCGTTGATTTTTACATAATCGTAAGTCAAATCGCAGCCCCATGCTGTTCCTTCTGCACTTCCGTCTTCCAGTTCAACCAGAATTTCAACAGCTTCTTCGAGAAGAATCTTTTTAGCCAGCTCTTCATCAAAATTGAGCGGAACACCGTGGTCAAAAACCTTGATGCTCCTTTCTTCGCCGCCATTCTGCTCACCGTCCTCAAAATAACGCTTGCTACCGGCACGACTGAAGAAATATACACTTGTTTTTTCCGGAGTAAAGTTAAATCCTGAATAGCCCATAGCATCAAGGATTCGTCCCCAGTTGGCATCTGCCCCAAAGAATGCAGCCTTAACAAGGTTTGAACAGATTACAGCCTTTGCAAGCCCACGGGCATTTTCTACAGTATCAGCACCTTTTACGTTACAGGTTACAAGACGTGTAGCACCTTCACCGTCAGCAGCAATTTTTTTAGCCATCTGAGTGTTAAGGGTGTTAAGAGCTTCAACAAAAGCGTCAAAATCTGCGCCTTCTGCCGTAATTTCAGCATTTCCGGCCTTACCATTGGCAAGAATCAAAAGAGTGTCATTGGTAGAAGTGTCACCGTCAACAGAAACACAGTTGTAAGTCTGAGCAACAGAAAGCTTAAGAGCCTTTTCCAGCATTGACGCACTGATGGCACAGTCAGTTGTAACAAGGGAAAGCATTGTTCCAAGATTGATGTGAATCATCCCCGAACCTTTAGCCATTGTTCCCATTTTTACAGTTTTACCGCCGATTGTGGCAGAAAGAGCAACTTCCTTGTATTTTGTGTCAGTTGTCATAATTGCCTGGCGGGCCTCAACGTTGCCTGTTTTGCTCAGCGCCTTAACAGAATTATCAAGTCCGTCAAGAATCTTCTGAACAGGCAGCTGCTGGCCGATTACACCAGTTGAACATACGAGAACATCGTCTTTTGCAATATTAAGTTTTGAAGCAACAGCATCGGCCTCTTTCTGAGCATTTGCATAACCTTCTGCTCCTGTACAGGCGTTGGCATTGCCTGAGTTCATGATTACAGCCTGAGCTTTGCCGTTTTCAATCTGTTTTTTTGTAAATTTTACACATTCAGCTTTTACCCGGTTCTGAGTGAAAACACCTGCAGCATTACAGATAGTGTCGCTGAAAATAAGTGCTGTATCATAAGTTGTGCGGTTTGACTTGATTTTGTTGAGTACTCCTGAAGCTGTAAATCCTTCTGCAGCTGCAACGCCACCGTCAATAAAAGTAAAAGTGTTCTGCATAAAATCACCTCTAATGTATAAATATTCAATAATTATAAAATTTTATGCATATTTATGCAAGAAAAAAATATCAGGGCGCCTTATCCGGTGTTCCAGGATTCGCTGACGCTCAGCCTCCTCGCTTCGCTGCGGTGGCCAGGTCCTTCCATACCGGGGCGCACAGCAAAACATCTTTGCACTGATTTAATATCTCCTGTAGAATAAATTATGTTTTTTCCTTTTGATACAGCTAAGGCACAGCAGATCCTTTTACTTGCACTTAAGTCCCTCAAATCCGGAGAACTTATTCTTGAACAGCAGTCTCGCATAAGCCAGGAACGTTCTTCAAATTCCGTTATGCTTGGTGCCTGTGTATGTATTGACGGCAACGGCAGGGAACACAATCTTATCGCAGTTTCAGGCAATGCAAAATGCCTTAAATTTTACGGAACCTCTGACTCACAGAATTTTGAAATAGTTCCTTCTATTGTCAATGGTGACCAGATTGAACAGGCTCTCTCTCAAAACGACTGGGAAATTCATCAGTTAACGGACAGAATCAGGGAACTTAAACTTTCTTCCCAAGCAGAAGACACAGTTTCTGACCTTAAACTCAAGCTTTCAAGGCTTTGCAGTCAGTCCCTTGAAAAAGTATACAGTCTTTACAGTTTTAACTGCATCGACGGAACCAAAAAATCTTTAAAAGAGATCTGCGGCCTTTACAACAAAAACAAACTTCCTCCAACAGGAACCGGAGACTGCTGCGAACCAAAACTTCTCCACTACGCTTTTGAACAGAACTTAAGGCCTGTAAGTATGGCCCAGACAAAATGCAATCCAGACCTTGCACAAAACACTGCACCCCTTGCACTCATTGAACCTTGTGACGAACGGTGCGGCATTCTTTTGCCTGCAATGCTTGGACTGCGCATTCTTTACAGAGATGAACACATTATTGTGGTAAACAAGCAGTCCGGACTTTTAAGCGTACCTGGCCGCGGACCTGACAAACAGGACTGCATCGTCAACAGATTCAAGCGGCTTTTTCCACAGGCCATAGAACAGCCGGCCGTCCACCGCCTTGATATGGAAACAAGCGGAATTATGATTCTTGCTTTTACAAAAGAAGCTCACAAAAATCTCAACATGCAGTTTGAAAACAAAATGGTTCAAAAAGAATATGTAGCCTTGCTGGACGGAGTCCTGGCCAGAAAAAGGATTGCAAGCCACGGAACAATGGAACTGTTCTTCAGGCTGGATGTGGATAACAGGCCGCACCAGATCTGGGACGAAGTAAACGGGAAAAGTGCCGTCACAGAATGGGAAATACTTGGAGTCGAACGGTACAAAGCTCCAGACGGAACTGTCCGCAATGCCACAAGAGTTTTATTTAAACCTCACACAGGACGCACTCACCAGCTTCGTCTGGCAAGCAGCGACAGTCACGGTTTTGGAGTTCCGATTATCGGGGATACTCTTTATGGAAAATGCGCAGAAGGTGAACGTCTGATGCTTCATGCAAAAAAAATCAGGTTTACCCACCCTGCCACAGGCCTGGAAGTTGAAATCGAATGTGAAAGTGAATTTTAACTGCGTCAGCGATGTGCAGGGCGGCGAAGCCGTTGTTTGCGGCGGAGGCTGATATTATTAAGAGCCTCAAGGATACTGCCTGTCTGAACCTCCAGAGCAAACAATGAAGCGGACAGCGGAACCCGAAACGTAGCGACCCGTCAGGGGGACGCCCTAAAAATCACTGGCTTTTACTTCGAGAACATCCCACAGATCAACTTTGTATTCCTGAATAACACTAAGTCTCATAGCTTCCCTGAACATACAGCACATTTTTGTAAACACCTGAACATCTGAAGACTTGATATAATATCCGGGAGCATCATATTTCATTTCTTTATCTGTGTTTTTCATCATAAAAGTTATTTCGTCGTTCTGCTGCTGATAAAACGAAGTTGCCTTACCGTCAGTTTCAACATAGGAATAAATATTTGTTATTTCCGGAGTAGTAATGACGTAATAAACAACCTTTTCATCAAGGTCATTTCTGGCTATAAAAATGCTGCCGGTTTCAAAAACCTTGTCCTGAAGAACCGTCATGCCAAAATTTTCGGCCAGAAGAGCTGCTTTTTTCTCATCAGTGATTTTTTCTGCATCCCACTTTAAGGCACGTTTTTCTTTTGGCGCAGAAGCGCATGAAACCATTAACAGACAGACAATTGCTGTGGCAAGAAAAGTAATAAAACTTTTTTTCATATAAACTCCAGTTTTTTACCTGTATATTTTTTAATCCTGTACCGAATTCAGGCTACCAACCATAATAAATTTT
>JAZLKD010000032.1:0-32352 GCA_045597415.1 Treponema sp.
ACTAAGGACGAAGCTCGCGCAGCTATGTCTGAAGTTTGTAAATACGTAGACGTTTGTATCTCTAACGAAGACGATGCTAACGACGTATTCGGCATCAAATCTGAAGGTACAGATACAACTGCAGGTGAACTCAATACTGAAGGATACAAATCAGTTGCACGCCAGCTCAAAGAAAAATTCGGTTTCAAAAAGGTAGCAATTACTCTCCGTACTTCTATCAACGCTAACCGCAACCTCTGGCAGGCTCTCCTCTACGTTGATGACAAAGATTTCGCATTCTCAAAACAGTATGATATGCAGATCGTTGACCGCGTAGGTGGTGGCGACTCATTCGGTGGTGGTCTCATCCACTCACAGCTCAAAGGTATGGACACTCAGGCTTCTATCAACTGGGCTGTTGCTGCTTCTTGTCTCAAACACTCAATCATCGGTGACTACAACCTCGTTACAGAAGACGAAGTTAACAAGCTCGCTGGTGGTGACGGTTCTGGACGTATCCAGAGATAATTTTTTCCATCCCTGGAAAAAATTATCTCAACGAGAAACTGCTTTGCAGTTTCTCGAGCGTCTCTACGCATATTACAAGCGCCATCCGTGGCGCTTTTTTTTGCCAAGCGGCATAGATTAAAAAAGACGCCTTTCGGGGCGCTTTTTTTTGTCCTGATGATATATAGACCTCTCCACTTCGGTCGGGGTGGCATGATTTTGACAAGCGTCAGGGATTGTAACCGCCGCTTTGCGGTTCCGCAGGAATGGAGCGGAAGCGGAACGGTGAAAAGCCCGACCCTGACTTTTTGTCAGGGAGACGCCAAATTTTTTTAGTTTTTTTTTGTATTTTTTCAAATAGGGTTTATAATTTAAGATACTATGAAAAATTTATCTTCTTATAAGCTTAGACTTATCTTAGTAAACACTCTCTGTATTCTTCTTGTCAGCGGTATGGTTGCCTTAATGGGAATCAGGGGTATCGAAAATGCTGCCATCAACTCGTTCAGTGAACGCGGGCAGATAATCATGGAAAAAGTTGCAGAAACTATTAATCTGCGTGAGTACAAACGTATCTCTCAAACTCTTGATGAACACGATCCCTATTATGATCAGTTGAACAAGGAACTTCACGAGATTAAAGAAACTTTTAAATGCCGTTTCCTTTATCTGATGAATCAGGTGGAAGGTACAAATTTTGTTTATGTCTGTGATGGTACTGATCTTATTGCAGAACCAACTGATGATTTTAGTCCTATTGGTACCAAGGAAAATATTGAAAGTTATGGAAATGCTCCTTTTGATGCCATTAAAAAACGGACATTCACCACTTCAAAAATAGAAAACCAGGAAGACTGGGGCTATATGGTTACTGCATATTATCCTCTGGCTGACGAAAACGGAGATTCCATGGGATTTATCGGTGCTGACTTTGAAGTTGCTAAACTCCGTGCCGAAATTAATGCCAATGTTTTTAATACTGTAATTTTTACTGTTATTGGTGCTGCCATTGCCGTTGTTATTTTCTTCCTCTTCTTGTGGCGTTTCTTTAAGAATATGGATAAAGTCGTTCTCCGTATGGAACAGATCAGTGGTGGTGGTTCTGACCTTACTGCCAGAATTGAAGTAAAAGGCGACAACGAACTTGGAAAACTATCTTCTGCCTGTAACTCCGTAATCGAAACTATTCAGGAAATGGTAAAAACTGTTTCTTCTTCTGTAAATGACCTTTCATTCAACTCAACGGAAATTGCCGAACAGAGTAAACAGATGATCAGCATGCTTGGTGAAGCTGAAGACGGTATCGGTAATATTGAAAACAAGGCCAAAGAACAGACTAATCTTGTTGCAACCCTTAACAGTGAAGTTGAAGAATTCAGAACGGCTATCAATATGTTCCGGCAGCGTGTTGAACAGCAGGGTGAAGCCGTTAATCATTCTTCTTCTGCCATTGAACAGATTACTGCCAACATTGATTCTGCTGAACAGAATATCAGCCGCATCAGTTCTGAATATGCTGTTATTGTAGATGATACAAACGCAAATCTTTCAAATCAGCGCAATCTTTCTGAACAGATCGGCAAGATTCAGGTTATGGCGCAGAATCTGTTTGAAGCAAACAAAATCATTACAAATATTGCCAGTCAGACAAACCTTCTTGCCATGAATGCTGCCATTGAAGCAGCTCATGCCGGTGAAGCTGGAAGCGGATTCTCAGTTGTTGCTGAAGAAATCCGAAATCTTGCCGAAACTTCTGCAAAACAGACTGTGAACATCAAAGCTATTGTAAATGATATTGAAAATGCAGTTGGTGCCATGGTTAATTCTTCCAATGCCAGTGAAAAGGCTTTTGAGCAGCTTGGGGCAAAAGTAGGATCTTTGCAGCAGTCTGTAAGTGAAATCCAGAGCGGTATGAAAGAACAGGCAAGCGGTGCAAAAGAAATTCTTGAAATGATGAGGGTTTTGAATCATGCAAGCAGTGAAATGTCTAATGCCAGTGACAAGATGACTTCTGAAACTGAAGTTATTTCAAACAGCATCAATGCCATTAATGGTTCATCCGGCGAGATTCTTTCAAGTACGGGAATTACTTTTGACAAGCTTAAGCAGATCAAGATTTTTGCTGAAGAATCGGCCGAAACTTCTTCCAGCAACAATCAGCTTGCAGGAAATGTAAGCAGTCTTGTTTCTTCTTATAAAGTGGAATAAATCACATAAATGTTAAATTTGCCCTGATTAAATGTAAAATTTATGTAAATTTTTCGTTTAATCAGGGCATTTTTTTTTATTTTTTTATGTTCAAACGGCAATTTTTTGGTAATATTTGATTAATTATGGTAGGAACGATTATTAATTTCGCAGGCAGCTTATGTGTTCTCCTTTATGGAATGAAGCTGATGAGCGACGGAATTCAGAAAAGTGCAGGGCAGAAACTTCAGAAGGCCCTTGCTGCAATGACTGGCAACAGGTTTATTGGTCTTTTTACCGGCTGTAGCCTTACAATGATAATTCAGTCTTCAGGTGCTACAACCGTAATGCTCGTCGGCTTTGTAAATGCAGGTCTTGTTACCCTTGAAAATGCTGTAGGCGTAATTTTTGGTGCAAATATCGGTACTACGGTTACTGCATGGATTGTTGCCCTTATCGGCTTCAGTTACAAAATGGAAGCCTTTGCCATTCCGATTTTTGGTATCGGCTACATCATAACTTTAATCAAAAAATTAAAACAGGAAGGACTTGGAATTGCCGTAATGGGCTTTGGTATCCTCTTCCTTGGTCTTGGCTGGCTCAGTGCTACGTTCAAAACTGCTGACGGTCAGCCTTTGCCGGCAATGGTTGAGCTTATCAGGTCCCTTGAAAGCCTTGGTTCTTTCAGTATTATTGTTGCAGTCATCATCGGTATTTTCTTTACTGCCCTGATCCATTCTTCTTCGGCAATGACTGCAATCGTTATTACAATTTGTGCCGTTAATCCTGCTTTTTGGCAGATTGGTGCTGCAATGGTCATCGGTTCTACAATGGGGTCAACAATTGATTCCATCATGGCTGCCTGGGGCGGCAAACCAAATGCAAAGCGAACAGCCTTTATTCACGTAATGTTCAACTGTTCCGCTTCAGTTCTGGCCCTTATTTTCTTTAAGCCGTTCCTTGACCTTATTACATGGATTGTTCCAGTTTCTGAAATGGCGGATATGGAAAAAGTTAACGTTACATATCGTGTAGCCCTTCTTAATACTTCATTTAAAATTATTGCAACATGTATTTTCATTCCTTTTGTCAATCAGATTGCAGAATTTGCCCGCCACGTTATTAAAGATATTCCTGAAGAAGAAAATGGTGTTTATACACTGGAGTTCAACAACGAAATTGCTGCAAAAACTCCGGAAACCTGTGTATTCCGTGCTCAGTCTGAAATCGCTGCGTTCAGTGAAAATGTAGTAAATATGTTTGATGAACTTCAGATGGGAATTACAAAATTCAACAAAAACTATGTCACTGACCATCACGAAAAAATCATGTATCTGGAAAATTATTGTGATCAGATGCAGGAACAGCTCACTGCCTATCTTGTAAAATGTCAGCATCTGCATCTTTCAGATTCTGCAAAAGATAATGTTCAGCTGATGATGAGCCTTGTTGGTGAAATGGAAAGCATGTCTGACGGCTGTCTGAGTATTTCCATTCAGATTAAAAAAGCTGTTGAAAAGAATGTTGAGTTTAAGCAGGAAGATTTTGACAAACTTATTCCGTATTTTGAACTTGGCCGCCAGCTTCTGTACTTTATTCACAAAAATGTAGCTAAAATGGAAAATCTCACTCAGGAAGAATTTGATTTTGCCAGTGAACTTGAAGAACAGATTGACCAGGAACGCAACAAACTCAAAAAACTTGCAAGAAAACGTCTTGAAAGTGGTGAAAATGTTCGTGCCGAACTTTATTATATGGATATTATCCGCCAGATTGAAAAAATCGGTGACAGATGTTTTGAAGTTGCCGGCGATTTGCACTAAGTTTTGCCTTGCAAAAATCAGATGGAGAGCAACCGACAAATGTTCATTAAGTGTAAATCATTATTTATAGCCTGTGTAATTTTTGCCTGTTCATTTTTTAATCTCTCAGCAGAATCAAATGAACCTGCTCTGACGGAACAGTCTGTTCAGAATGTTGAAAGCAGCAGTGATAATTCGCGCAGACTTACAAAAATCAATTTTTCAGGAAATACAAGAACAAGCTCTTTTTATCTTAATTCCAGACTTAAGAAATTCATCGGAAAACCTGTTAATGAAATTGATATGCAGGAATTTGAAGGTATTCTTCAGCTGGAAGGTCTTTTTGAAACAATAAAGATTGATATCATCAACGAAAACGATGAAGAAGCTTCGGCCACAGTTGCTGTCAAGGAAAAACTTGCTTTTATTCCCCTTCCCGTGCTTATGTATTCGGATAATTCGTTTACAGGCGGTTTTGTTGTCCTTGATATGAATGTTCTTGGAATTCATGATATGGGTGTTGCCGGCGGAATTTACAATTCAGATTTTCTTATGGCTGTCGCAAGCTACATTCATACCCCAAAAATTGCAGGATTCCCAGGTTTCAGTATTTTTGCTGCAGTTTCCAAAAATGAAAATGAATATGAAAACTCGCAGGGAACTACTTTTCAGAAATTTAATGGTACAACTATAAGCGGTGCTTTTAGTCTTATGGAAAAAATCGGGGAACATTTTTCTGTTTCGGCCGGCGTTTCCTATGCAAATCTTAAAAACAAAGATCATGCAAAAGGGACAGATGATTCAAAGTATGAGTCAACTTCCATTCTATCTCCAAGAGGTGGAATTTCATTTACTTCAACAACCTGGGACGGAACTTTTCTGAATACAGCTGCAGCAGGAATCGACGGTCAGTTTAATTTCAGGGATATGGATAACAAATCTTTCAAGGTTGAATTCAGAGCTGGTAATCAGGTTTCAATAACAGATTCTGTCAGACTGATCAGCGGTATTGCAGGTTCTTACGGAAAATGGAATCACGTTATCCAGCAGTCAGGAAAAGGAGACGGACTTTCTACAATTCTTCCTGCAAATTACAAAACTGAAGAAATCTACGGTGGAAATCTGGGAATTGAATGGGCTGCTTTCAGAACTAAAATCGGTTTGTTCAGCATGTATGCTCTTTTTGAAGCGGCCTGCACTTATGACGACTATTACGAAATTGATGACTATAAATGGGTTTATGGTCCAAGCTGCGGAACAAAACTTTATCTTTCAAAAATTGCTTTTCCTGCAATGGCTATCGGCTTAAGCTACAACATTCCGCAGAATCAGTGGTATTTTTCTGCAGCCCTCGGCATTTCCCTGTAATTATCTGACTGTTTTCCAGTCCGGGCCGTTTTTGCCGTTAAATACTTTTACCCTGCATTTTTGTTTTCCTGCATTCTGTGCAAAAAAGTGAAGGTCGCAGGCGTATTCGCTCATAATATCATCAGGATGATAGTTCATGGTGAATGTGGATTCCGTTCCGTCAAATGTGCATTTGCCAAGAGCACCGTTAATTTTAATCAGGTCTTCTGCTACAGGCCAGAGTTTTTCCAGTTTATGTTCCCTGTATTTAATATGAACAAATTCTCTCTGCAAATCTTCAATTTCTGAATCGTCTGTAATATTTGCAACACTGACATGTTTTGAATTTAAAAATTGTACGAAATCTTCAAAAAATTTTGAGGCCTTTTCACGCAAAGGGAAAAGAACGTTGTTGAACCATGGAACGGCGCGGCCTTTTGTGTAGAAGAGGTTTACGGCCTTTGACAGGGTATCGGCTTTTTTAAGGTCTTCAGGTGGAAATTGTGGTGTCTTTATGACGTGGTATGGAGGAATTGCCTGCCATTCAACGCCAAAACTTTTTGCAGTATCGTAAAGATTTGTTCCAGGCAGTACACTGAGACAGAAAAGTTCCAGATTGTTGGGATAAAGGGAAAGAGCAAAATCAATGGAATTCTTAAATCCCTTATAAGTGTCACCTGGCAAACCAAAAATCAGATCAAGTCCAAATGTAACGCCTTCTTCGTTGAGATAGCCGATATTTCGTTCAAATTTTTTGCGGTCAAGGGTGCGGTTAACATTTTTAAGTACATTAACATCAGCACTTTGAAGTCCAATCTGCAAGGCACATGGAATTCTGGTAAAAGCCCGTGCCAGTTCTCTGTCGATAAATTCGGCTCTTGCCTCAAAGTAAAAGAACATTCCAGGGGCTTTTTTTTCGATGATTTTAAGCATCCTGATGGCCCGTTCTTTTGAGGCATTATATGTAGGATCAAGTACGAAAACCTGATTTATCTTCTTTTTTGCAAACAGCTCAATTTCTTTTTCAAGGCGTTCCATGGGGAAATATGCAATTTTCTTTTCGCCTTTTGATTCATAGCAGTAGGAACACTTAAACGGACAACCTCTGGCAAGTTCCCACAAAGCACCGCCATATTCAGCAACATCAATAGTTCCGTCGAGATAAGGTGAATGCAACTGCTCCGCAGGGCATGGAACTGTGCGTTTTACAGGTGAATTATTATTGGTATTTTCTTTGTCCAGTGAATTGAAATAAACTCCTGGGATTCCGTCTTTGGAGTCAGATGAATTTTCTTTATTTGTAATTGAAAGGAGCAGCTGAATTGTAGCTTCTTCCCCCTGGCCGGCAATAGTCCAGTCAAAATTTTTGAAAGCACGGGGATTTGCAGTAACTTCGGGTCCTCCGGCTACTGTAATTACGGAAGGAAGGAGTTTTTTGATTTCTTCTGCCGTGTATTCAAGAACAACATGGTTCCACACATAAACAGAAAAATTAACTATATCAGGTTTGTATTCAGCTATCTTTCTGGCAATATAAATGGCAGCAGACCGCTCACCGGCATTTTTTGTGTCTCCAGGCTGGAGGTTTGCAAAGCAGGATTCGATTTCTTCAGATTCTCTGTTAAAAGGAATAAGCTTAACGTCAAATCTGCCTTTGGTCCGCGGATTATTCTTAAGGGCCGAAGCACAACAGGCAGCTCCAAGTGGCAGAGCCTGAGGAGATTTTTCTATTAAAAGGGTAGTGAATAAAACCTTTTGCATAGGTAAATAAAATCAGATGATGCCCGCAAACTGTCCTGAAGAACTTTTTACGGGCATCGTCAGAAAATTATTTGTTTTTGTTAAGGATTCTTTCTTCGTATTTGCCTGTAGCAATGTCGATGTAACGAACAAAAAGAGAAACTTTGTTGTCTTCGTTAAGGTTTGTCCAGAGCATGTTTGTAAAGTCGTCGATGTTTCCTTTAAGTTCTACAAGTTCTGGTTCACCTTCAAAAGAAGGAAGAGGATTTCCGTCACCCATGTAAGTGTGGATGAAGCGTCCCTGTCCCTTGAGTGGAGCATCATAAGTGTAAGTAAAGCGGAGAGTGTTGTCGCCGTTACCGTTATCGCTTTTGAGGATTGAAATTGCATAGTCAAATTTGCCGTTTTCAACATTTAAAAGTGAAGAAATGCGAGGTGTGTAGTTTGGAGCATCGTGTTCGTATTTGCGGCAGCGGAGAGACTGTTCAAAAGTTTCTCCTTTTTTCATACCTTCGTAAATTGTATCTGTCTGGTCACCGTTTGTTACGATTGTGCTGTTATTCAGCTGACGAACTGCAGCATAGATGATAAGACTTGGATCTCCGGCAATAAGGCTTGGATCAAATGCTTTTGTACGGATTACTTCAGTGCCGTTTTCTTCTTCAATAACGAAAATACGGTTGCGGCTTCCTGCTGAGCGTCCCATAGTCCAGTAGGCAGAAACTGCATATTTTCCGTCTTCAGAAAGACCTGCAACAATTCCGCGTCCAGGATAAGCATTTGTGCTCAAAAGATCTTCAAGTTTGTTCATTTTCATAAGAATGATACCTCAATTAAAAATATATTTTACGGACATAGCCTTTTATAATCATATTTTATCGAAAAAATCATTTTACTTCTATTAAAAATTAGCCGATAATATAAATGGAGAAAAGTATACCCCTCGATTTTTAAGGAGTAACACTATGAATGACGAATTTACAAACGAATATGTTGAAGAAACTGATGGTGAAGAAGTATTAGAGTCTTTGGATTCACTTGAAGAAGCAGAAGAACTCGATGCAGTTTCAGAGCCTGCAGAGCCAAAATTTAAGGATAAAAAACTCAAACTCAGACATCGCATTTCGTTTAAATTCGAAGTAATCATGGGGATTATTCTTGCAGTCTGCTTTATTGGACTTGCAGAAATTATGAGCTGGTCTGTGCGACACAACGATACTGATACTTACAACGACTTTGCAGAAAAATCCGTAGACAAGTCACAGGTTTCGATATCATATTTTCTTGACAGTTATTTTAAGGATCTGAGGATTTTTTCTAAGTCCGATGCCTTTAAGTCCGGAAGTTACAGCACAGCCGTTAACTTTATGAAGAATAACCAGGATTTGATCGGTTCGGATTTTGATTTTGTTGGTTTTGCCGATATGGAAGGCCGAATGGTTCTTTCGACTGGTTCTGAAACAAACATTTTAGATGAAGAATATTTTAAGGCTGTAATTCAGCGTGGGGAACCTCAGGTTATCTCTGATCTGTACAAATCTGCAGAAAGCGGCGATATGGTATTTGCTGCAGCTCTGCCTGTTCTTGACAGAAACGGTGTTCCTTATGGTCTGATTATGGGTGAAGTTCCTGTAATGTTCCTTGAAGCAGAAATTGAAAAGGCTTCTACTTCAGAAGAAGGTTATGCATTTGCCATTGATGAACTGGGAAGCATTATTTCATTCCCTGAAAAATCTGCAAACGGAAACAACCTTTCTGAAACTTTTACTTCTCTTGAATTTAAAAACTTTGAAACATGTTACGACGATATGATAAACAGCCGTGACGGTTCGGCAATTTTTTATGACGGCCTTAAGAAAAAGGATATGTATGTTTACTATCACAGTCTCGATGCAGCCCGATGGACACTTGCAATTACAATTCCTGTTTCAACAGTCAAGGCCAATGCTGCAAGAAGCCGTGTAATGATTTATGTAATTACAATTGTAATCGGTGTAATCTTCATGGTGCTTTCTGCTGTATTCATTAATGTAATTCTCAAGCCTTTGCGTTCTCTTAAAAAATCAATTCTTAATATTGCCCGTGGAGATGCGGACCTTACTCAGACAATTGAAATTGTATCTCAGGATGAAATCGGTGATGTAGTAAAAGGATTTAATCTCTTTGTTGAAAACCTTCGCGGATTGATTTCCCGAGTTAAGATTTCAAAGGACAATCTCGGTGCCATTGACGATGAGCTTCAGACTACAACTGTAGAAACAGGAAACTCAATCAGTCAGATTATTGGCGATATCGGTGGTGTTACAGAGCAGATTGGACAGTCAACAGCCCGGGTAGAAGAAACAACAAACGATGTTGGCAAAATCGCCGACAGTATTGAAGCCCTTACAACCCTTATCGAAAACCAGGCTCACGGAATCAGCCAGGCAAGTGCCGCAGTTGAACAGATGATCGGCAATATTACATCAGTAAGCCGCAGTACAGAACACATGGCCGATACATTCGGTGAACTTGAACAGAATACAGAAAACGGTGTTGCAAAACAGAATGATGTAAACAATCAGATTATTCAGATTGAAGAACTGAGCCAGACACTTCTTTCTGCCAACAACGCAATTGCTTCTATCGCCAGTGAAACAAACCTTCTTGCCATGAATGCCGCAATCGAAGCTGCTCATGCCGGAGAAGCCGGACGGGGATTCTCAGTTGTTGCTGATGAAATCCGTAAACTTTCTGAAACTTCTGCAGGACAGTCTAAAAAGATTGGTGCCGAAATCAAGAAGATTCAGAATGCAATTACACAGGTTGTTGCAAGTTCAAATGACGCAAAAGAATCTTTGAACCAGGTAAGCGAAAAAATCCGTGAAACAGATATGCTTGTCCGTCAGATTAAAGGTGCAATGGAAGAATCTGAAGCTGGAAGCCACCAGATTACAGATGCACTTAAGATTATGAACGACAGTACTGTTGAAGTTAGAACAAGTTCAACTCAGATGAAAAATGGAAATGCTTCAATCCTGGCAAAAGTACAGGAACTTCATGGTGCAACAGCCCTGATGAAGCAGAGTATCCAGGGAATGACATCAAGTGTAAGCGCAATCAACAGAACAAGTTCAACGCTTACAGGCATCACAAACAAAATGCGTGATTCTATTGAACAGATCGGAACAGAAATCGACCTGTTCATCGTATAAAATACGGCGGTGGTTGAGGTTCTCGAAACCACCTTTTACAAAAAAAGCGGGGAATCGAATATGAAACCCCGCTTTATTTCTATAAAAAAACTACATTAATTTTTTTACGCAGTCAGCGATTTTTGCATCCTTGCAGTCTTTAAAGAACAGTTCACTGAATTTTTCCCCTGCAAAAGCACCTTTTACAAGATCTTTATCCAGTGATTCAAGAATTTCTGTAAATGGCTTAAAAGCAGCTGCACGAACACCGTCAAGAATTTTTTTGTTAGCCTGTTCCGGAACAGCACGTTCGCGAGGATATCCCTGTCCGCTTGGTTCACAGAAAAGTTTTTCAAAAATGTATTCAAGGTTAAGGTCGCCGCCCCAGCCAAAGCCAAGAGCGAATGGAATTGAAATTGCGTTTCCGTCGTTGATCTGAGCAAAAGTGTATGCATCCAGTGGAGTTGCAACGTGGCCGCAGATAACGCCAGGGAAAGAGTTGAGAGCCAGCATTGCACCTTCGCCAGTTCCACAACCAGTAATTACGTAGTCAACAGCGCCAGAGTTCAAAAGAGTTGCAGCAAGAATCCCGTTCTGAACATAAGTCAAAGAAGGTGAGTCAGCCGAGTACATTCCGTAGTTTACAACTTCAAAACCGTGCTGGTCAGCGATTTTTTTAAGGGCTTTAAAAATAATTTCATTTTTTGCAGCCTGTGAGTTTTCATTGATAAGAGCGATTTTCATTTTGTGTCTCCAGTAAAAAGATTTTTTTAGTTTATCAGATTTCGGGCAACCCGTCAGTATACTGACGGCCGGGTCTTGCGCGGCTCCGGCTTTCGCCTCCGACCACGGCAGTTCCGCCATGCGCAACCACCGTGTTTTGCTCCGCAACCGCTCCACCCCCTGTTGCAGATTATTTACAGAGATGCAGGGATTGCAGTTTGTTTTACAGTTATTTTTATAGAGTGTGGTTTTAAAGGATCAAGCTGAGCGTATGTGAATTTTTTCCAGTCAACCACACTGTCGATTACTGCGCCTTCAATTCCAAAATCGTCTAAAAATACATTATTAACAGCTACCCCATCGACTGTAATATTGGAAATATAAATATCTGCCATATCTTCAGATGCATTAAAATCAAGGTTTTCTGCATCTTTGGTTTTATCAATTGCAAATACTTCAAATGTTCCATTGATTTCTGTAAGTGACTGTGTCAAAACATTGTTCTTGGTGGTTTTATCTTGAGTCCAGAAGTAAAATTTATAATCATCCTTTAAGTCACAGTTTTCTGTGTCAAATTCAACTGATATTTCAGGAAATTTTACTGCAGTCAGAACAATGTAAGCGTCAAATTCTGAATAGTTTGGAACGTCTTCCCAGGTTTCAGAAGTTTTACCGGTAGGTCTTTCAGCAACCTTGTCATCATTGATGATGTCATCACCTCTTACAGTATAGCTTTTTACGACATCGCCTTTAGCAGATCCTTTTCTGATTTCCATTGAATATTCACAGAAAGGATAGTTGTCACCCTTAAACTCCATGAACAGGTTTTTATCTGTATCGTCATAACCAAAAGTCCAGTCAAAAGCAGGATATCCTTCAACTTCTGAAACATAATGAATTGTGTGAGATACATAAGGTTCAATTTCTTCATCATCACAGGAAACAAAAAGTCCGCAGAAAGTGATGAATGAAACTGCCATCATCAAGGTCAAGTAATTTTTAAATTTCATATCAATCTCCTTATAAATAAGAATTTTCAGTTTATCCGACTATTATAGAGAGTTCATTTTCAACAGTCTGCTTTTTTTTGTAAGATTTAATAGAGCCAGGTTCAGACAATAATTACAATCTAACTTTTTATTAACATAGACTAAAATTAAGGATAACACATGGATGGAATAATTCAGGAGTCTATGGACTTGAAAATAAAGAATTTATATCGCCTGAGGAACTGAATGATTTGGTGTTCATTGCAGTGAGGAGCAGGTGTCTTTCGATACGCGTTAGTGCATGGAGCAGCTGCAAAGCAGTCCTCCGGATGGAGCGAAAGCGGAACTGCGGAACGCACGGCCGGCATTTATGCCGGAAACGCCCGGAAAAAACTTTATTTATTGAATATATGTGTTATAATATAATTATCTAAAATTCGGATTTTTTATTTCCAAAAGTTTCTTAGTGGATATCCCACATAACCAATCTGTTTATAATTTTTTATAAATATATTTTTTTTAAGGGGCGTACTATGCGTTTTTTCTGTAAAGAAACCTTAACTAAAAAAGTTTTGGGATTACTGGCTTCCTGTCTTTTGATTGCAGGATGTTCTTCTGATGGTGGCAGCACAACTGTGACAAAGCCTGTTACAAATGATGGTGCATTAACAGGAGTATCTATCAGTGGCTCAAGTGAAATCGAATGTACTGATACTACTGCACTTGAAGCTGCACCTTTAACTACTGGAACTGTTAATGGCGTTACTTATGCCTGGGTAATTACTTCTGGCGGCGAATATGCAGAACTTTCTTCTGCTTCTGGTGTTAGGGTAAACCTTATTGGTAAAAATCAGGATACTTCAGCTCATGATGTAACTGTAAAAGTAACAGCTACATGGAAAGATACAGTAAAAGAAGCTTCAAAAACTGTAAAGGTTGCCGCAAAGGGTGAAGTAATTGCCGATGCTCTTGTTTCCCTTTCTCTTGCTTCAGCCTCGTCGTCTGTAACTTCAAGCGGTACAGTTTCACTTACTGCTACTGCCGGATATACAGGAAACCCTCATATTACATATACATGGTCAATTACTTCCGGTTCTTCTTATGCAACTCTGGCAACAACTTCGCAGAGTCGTGCTGTAACTTCTTATGATACAAAAACAAATACTCTTACTGTTGCAAATACAACTGAGTCACAGAAAACAGTTACTGTAAAAGTAATTGCAAGTGACGGTTCAATTACAAAGGAAGATTCAGTTTCTGTAACTGTTGCAGCAAAAACTGCAGAACCTGTTGCCTCAAAAGTTGAACTCTGGCAGAACGGTTCTAAAAAAGCTGAATATGACACTGTAAAGGCTGCCCTTGCTGCCTGTGGTACAAGCGGTGACTATCAGATTAAAATTCCTGTGGGAACATATACTGAAAACGGTCTTACTTACAACGGTTCTGGTACAATCCGTCTTACCGGTATGGGAACTGAAAAACACGGTACTGATGTTGTAATCAAGGGACACGGTTCAACAATGCCAACTTCTTCAAATTCTGCCCAGAATGCCCGGGAACTTATTCTCTTTAAGGGAACCAGTAACCTTATTCTTGAAAACCTTACTCTCCAGACCGACTGGCTCCGTTCAGAACATCCCGGCGTAAGTACAATGCAGGCAGAAATGATCGGTTACAATGCCAGCGGATATATTGCAGGCTACAACTGTTCATTCAACTCATATCAGGACACTGTGCGCACTGTTGGAAAAGCATGGTTCTATGACTGTCACATTGAAGGTGACGTAGACTTCCTCTGGATGGAAGCCGGCGGAAAAGTTGCCCTTTATGAAAAGTGCGACATTGCTTCTGTTTACGACGGAAAATCTTCTGCAGCTTACATTGCAGCTCCAAAAATCAATCTTGGAAACGTTGCAGGTAAGGGTGTAGTAATTAAGGATTGTACTGTTACAGCAGCTTCAGGACAGCAGACTTATCTCTTTAGAAATCCATGGAGTTCAAAACCAACTGAGCAGTACAATCAGGCTGCATTTGTTGACTGTACATACAGCGGAACATTTGTAGCAGGTCTTTCTAACTCTGATGCAAACGGTACAGCTGACCAGCAGTTTATCGGATGGAAAATTGATTCGGCTGCTGCTTCAAAATTTACTGGCAAATCATCAAAAATCGGTGTTCTTTCTTCTGATGTAAAATCTAAAGAATACTCAGGACGCCGTGCAATTCTTAACAGAAATTATATGGTAGATTCTGCCAAGTTTGAAAAAGATACTTCAAGCTTCTGGGATATTGATGAATTTATTTCTACAGTGGGCTGGAATGTTCAGACTGACAGCTCAAAAGATAAATACGACGGCGAAACTGAAACAAAGATTTACTCATGGGATTTTGTTGCAAATGCAAAGCCTGGTGCAGGTTATCTTGCGTCAGTTCAAGATTCATCTGTGAAAGTTTATATTTCTCAGGCTGGTGGCTCTGGAGGATGTCCATGTTACCACCCTGGAACAGGTTCAAAAGTTTACATTCCTGCTTCTGCAGGCGACAAGATTGAAGTTGTAACTCACCCAGGAAATTACTACGGCTATACTCTTGGCGGAACTTCAGCAGCTTCGTCAGCTACAGAAATGACTGTAAGTTCTACAGTTTCAAGCGGCCAGTCTGGTGATACAAAAACTTATGTCCTCCTTGATGTAACTGGGGAATGTTATATTCACTCGATCACAGTTACAGGTAAAAATAGCGACGACAATGGTGGAACTGGTGAAGATTTAATAATTTCTTTTGAAAATGGGCCTGTTGCGTCAGATTCAAGAGTATCAAGCAGCTCTAACAAGCAGTATGAAGGTGTTACAAATTCAACTTATAATGGAGTTGGATATTCTTATGGGGTAAAACTCAATTCAACAGGTTCAATGACTCTTACTCTGGAAAAGTCATATACAGTTGTATTTGTTATGGGAACAGATAAAGCTACATACACAAAAGGTTTATCAATTGATGGAACTGTTGTTGAACCTGTGGATAATATTGTTACAGCAACTTTGAATGAAGGAACACATACAATTAAAAACGGTGGTTCTGAAACTTCTGTTTATCTGGTTATTTTGAAGGGAGCTGGCACCACAACAGGCGGAACATCTCCAGTCGTAACTTCCGTAACCTTGAGTAAAACTTCTCTTTCTCTTACTGCAGGCGGCAGTGAAACAATTACTGCAACTGTAAACGGAACAAACCTTTCAGACACATCTGTAACATGGAGTACAAATGCTTCTGGAATTGCAACTGTTTCAAACGGAACAATTACAGCCGTTGCTGCAGGTACTGCAACAATTACAGCAGCATCAAAGGCAGATTCTTCTAAAAAAGCAACCTGTACTGTAACTGTAACTGCAGCTGGTGGAACAACTCCAGTACCATCGGTTTACGATATTGACGTTGTGCCAGGTGCATCAGTAACAACTTACGGCTGGGCTGATATGGCAAACAGTGGCAGCGGTATGACTTATCCAAATACTACTAATATTATTTACATCGGGGACTCAGGATACAAGGTAGGAACAGGTAACCTTGTTGCATATTCAGGTTCTGTAACAAAACGTACAGTATTTACAAACTCAATTGCTTCCGGTTCTCCAACAAGCAGTTCTAAAAAAGCAGATGCTGCTATTATCATTGTTGATGGTATTGTTGATTTAAGTGACGGAAAAATCAGTGACACAGACCATTCATACTATGATGAATTTGATCCAGAAACTCATGAACGTCTCCATGGTGATATTGCTTTTGAAATTGCTTCAAATAAGACAATCATCGGTGTAAATGGCGCAAAAGTTGCATTTGGCGGACTTCAGATTAAAGCTTCAAGCAACGGAACTACAGGTAAGAATGTAATCATCAGAAACATTGATTTCTGGGATGCACATGGTTCTACTGAAGAGGATACAAAATATAATTCCGGCAGTAAGGCCAGTGCGGATGGGCTTGTAATTGAAGCAAGCGGAGCCAGCGGCGGAAGATACAGTACCCTTGCAGAAAACATCTGGGTTGACCACTGTAAATTTAGTGACGGTAACTGTGATGACCTTGAAAGAAACTACAACCACGATGGCTCCTTTGATATTAAGGGCGGTGTAAACATTACAATTTCTTATTGTGAATTTACAAATCACGATAAGGTAACTCTGTTTGCTCCAGGGGATGATTACAAATTCCCGGAACAGCGCCAGATTACACTGCATCATAATTATTATCACGGAGCAACACAGCGAATGCCTCGTTCCCGCGGCTGTCAGGTACATATCTACAACAATGTTTACGACAATATCGGTACTTCAAAAAATGCAGGCTATACACTGGGACCTGGTACAGGATCCATGTTCCTTGTAGAAAACAACTACTTTGGAAAAGTTCAGAACTCAAGTTCTCTTGTTCAGTACGCAGATGCAACAACAGACCGCAATTCTGAATACTGCTCAAAACTCTGGCAGAGCGGAAACAACGTAGAAATTTCTGCAGGTAACATTAAGTGGGACGGTGCAGAAAAAATTAAAGATGCTTCTGCTCATCTGACATCTACTAAACCATGGACTCCTGCATACAGTTATTCAACTATGCAGACAAATGCCCAGGCTTACCAGACAGTTCCAGGAACTGCAGGTACAGATAAAGCAAATTCAAGTAAGACTGTACGTGTAAACGGAAAGTCTTACTAGCGTGAGCGATGGTAGGGGCGCCGTAGGCGTTCCGGAGTGGAGGTGGTTGAGCCTGCCGAAACTACCAGAACGAAGGAATGAAGCGAAAGCGGAACCCCGGACGCAGCGACCTGAATTGATGGTTTGTCTGTCAAAACAGCAATTCAGGCACGCCCGTACTAAAAACAGAATGATAAAAAAAATTATACCTTTTGGCATTTTTATGTGTCAGAGGGTATTTTTTTTGTCCATTTTTTAGTGTATAGTGCGGAATATATGGAGAAAATTATGTACGGAATTAAAAAAGTGCTTGTATGTGCTGTCATGAGTCTTTGTTTTGCGGGGCTTTTTGCACAGAACTCAAAAATTGAAGGTATTGACCAGGCTATGTCTGCTTTAATTGCTGACCAGATGGAAATGGCAACTTATGAAGGTGAAAATGGGTCTGTTCAGTGGCCATGGTACAGAAAATGGTCTGCTGCCGGAGAAGGATATAAAGGGCAGTGGAATTATATTGAAGGAGTTTTTCTGAATTCTGTGATTCAACTGTCGCAGGAAAAAAATGATGACAGTCTTATGGATTTTGTGCGGAATTATGTTGACCTTTACCTTGATAAGGACGGGGATTTTCTTGAACATGCCATTGCTTCACCTGCGATCTATTACAATGGTTTTAAAAAAGGTGAACTTGATACTGTCTGTGAGAGCCGCATTCTTTTTGATCTTCTTGAAAAATACGGTGACAAAAAATACGAAGGTGCCATTGAGGTAACTTATAAAAATCTTCTGGAATTGCCACGGGCTTACGGAAAAGACGGTAATGCAGGTGTAAATTTCAGTCACAAAAAGGGTTATAAATATCAGGTCTGGCTTGACGGTTTTTATATGTATGTTCCTTTTTATGCCCGTTATGCAGGCCTTAGAAACCGTCCGGAAATCTATGACGAAATTGTTGCACAGTACGAATATGTCCACGAAAATATGTGGAATAAAAAAGCAGGACTTCACTATCACGGCCATGATACTTCTGTAAATAAAAAAGGTGCACCTGTAATGCACTGGGCTGATAAAAAGACTGGTAACAGCAGATCTTTCTGGCTGCGTGGAAACGGCTGGTTCATTGTAGGCCTTGTTGATGCTATTGAATATTTCCCGGAAGGGGATAACAGGGAATACCTTAAGGGGCTTTTGAAAGAATGTCTTGAAGGAATTACTCCTTATGCAGAAAAAGAAACCGGCATGTATTATCAGCTTGTCGATAAAGGTGAAAAGGAATACAAAGTTCCTGTAAAAATGATTGAGGAAGTTAACATAAAGAATCCGAGAACTGATATTGCACAGACTTCAGGCAAGGTTAAAATCAAAAATTATCTTGAAACTTCAGGGTCTGCAATGATTGCTTATGCCTGCATGAAAGCAAGCCGTCTTGGTTATGTGGATCAGCAGTTTATGGAAAAAGGAAGAAAAACATTTGAGAGCATTTACCTTAACAGGTTTAATCCTGAAACAAAAACCCTCAGCGGGATTGTAATTCAGGGAGGGCTCAATAAAGGTGCAAAAGACGGATCTCCTGAATATTATATGGCGGAAAAAGTGGGCGACAACGAGCCGAAAGGTGTAGGCCCGTTCATTATGGCATATATAGAGTATGCCCGCTAAAATAAAGTTGAGATTATTGAAAACCGACTTATAATTAAATGTATTATAGTGCCGGTTTTTTTTATCGGTAAATGAATGAGGTGAATATGAAAACATCAATCAAAAAAATTCTGTTTCTGGCGGCTGTCCTTTTTGCTGCTGCCGGCATGATTTTTACCGGATGCGAAAGTGAATCTGCTGATCCTATCGGACCAAAACCTCCTGCAGTGGCAGAGGGAACTGTTACTTCTGTAAGTGTTGCGCCATCTGTACTTAACCTAATTGTTGGAGACGAGCCTGTAAAGCTTACTGCTGTAGTTAATGGGGAAAACCTGAATGAAGCAGGTAAAGCCGTTACATGGAAAAGTCAGGATACAAATGTCGTAGATGTTGCTTCTGACGGAACTGTTACTGTTAAAGGCAAAGGTTCTACAAGAGTTGTGGCAACTTCTGTAAAAGACAGCTCTAAATCTAATCATTGTGTTGTAAATGTTGATGAGGCTGACAATAAGACTGTTTACAGCTTTGATTACTCAACTCTGGGTAGTTTTGAAAATGGAACAACAGCTTTGTATAATGCTTCAAAAAAATATTACAATGATGCGGTTTATGCGTATTACAATGCCTCAAGCGGAAGTGCCCTCAGAATCCGTACTTCTGGCGGTGTAAATACTGCCCTTAACTACAATGGTGAAAATACTACAACAAAAGATGCTGCTGTGGGTGGAACTGTTGCAGAAGGTTCTTATTATGTTGGTATTGATTTAAGCAAACTGACACTTACATCAGAAACTGTAAAAGTTGAAGTTACTGTAACTCCAAACGGATCGGATAAAGCTACCGATGATAGTGGTATTGTTTATCTTGTAAACGAAACTACAGGAAAAGTTGTTGCAGTTGAAACAGGAGTAAAAATTAAGAGTGGTGGTGAATCAAGAACCATCACTGTTGAAGTTTCAAAGACTTCTGATGTAAGAATCTTCTTCTCAAGAAACGGAAACAATGGCGGTGGAATCGATATTACTGCAATCAAGGTAATTGATGAAAATGCAGGCGGTGCAATCGTTCGTCCATCTTCAATTTCTCTTGATAAGACAACTGCATCCCTTGCAATTACAGATTCTGCTCTTGCTCCATCTGTAACTCTTACTGCAACAATCAGTCCTTCAAACATTACAAGCGGCTACGGAACTGTAACATGGATTTCTGACAATACTTCTGTTGCAACTGTTGCAAATGGTGTTGTAACTGCAAAAGGCGCTGGTAGTGCAACAATTACCGCTTCAACTTCAAACGGGAAAACAGCTTCTTGTGCTGTAACTGTAACTTCTTCTGTAACTACAAAATATCTTCTTAAAACTGATACTCCTGTTGGTTATGCAAACATCGATTTGAGCAAAATGACTAAGACTGTAAAAGTAAGCACAAAAGCTGACTTGAAGAAGTATCTTACTGCCGGCGGATATATCATCTATGTTTCTGGAAAGATTGATATGTCTGACGGAATGATGCCTTCTACTGCCGGCGGTTCAACAACAGCCCTGGACAATTTTGTAAAGTCTAAGTCTGGCGGTGAATATACAACATACAAGGCATTCATTGATGCTTATACTGGTTCCTGTGATACAAAGCTTGAAGACCACGGAGACAATCCTAAAAAAATAAGCTGGAGTGCATGTAAAGTTGAAGGGGATACAAAAACAACTTTGATGAATCAGCTCTGGTATCTTAATACACAGTACGGAAACGAAATCAGGGTAAATCCTGCTTCAAATACATTGGTAATTGGTATTGCCGATGCAGAAATCTATGGCGGATGTTTCAGTATCAGCAGTGTAAATAACGTTGCATTCCGTAATGTTACAATCCGTGACGCTTATGATCCGTTCCCTCATCACGAAATCAGCGGAAGCAGCTCTGACGGATTTAATGCACAGCACGACTGTATCGTAATTCAGGGAAGTTCTTACAATATCTGGGTTGACCACTGTACTCTTAAAGATACTCTTGGGGTTGGAAAAGCTGCCAACGGCGAAAAATTCCAGACTTATGATGGTCTTTGTGACATGAAAAATGACACTTATAATCTGACAGTTTCTTACACAAGATTTGAAAACCATGATAAGACTATGCTGATTGGTTCTTCAGATAGCGATGGTTCAAATGAAACAAGAACTATTACTTTGCACCACAACTATTACCTGAACTGTGGTCAGCGTCTGCCAATGGTTCGTAATACAAAGCTTCATAACTTTAATAACTATTACGATTCAAACAGCAGCAAAACTTACAGCAATTCTTACTGTGTAGGTAACCGTAAAGGACTTCTTGCAGTTTCTGAAAACAACTATTTTGGAACTGGAGTTCAGTACAGCTATAAAGACAATTATGGTTCAGTTTACAAGTCTGGAGATGTTGATAAATCTTCTTCCGGATGCAACACATCTGGTTCTGCTTTAGTATCAGCAAAACCATTCACTCCAACATACACTTACACACTGGATTCCGCTTCTTCGCTGAATACATACATACCAAAAAATTCCGGAGCCGGAGTATGGACAGTTCCGGAATCTGAATACAGCGGACTGTAAACTGCGCCAGCGATGGCAGCCCCTTTAGTTGTTTTGCGGCGGTGGTTGAGTTTATCGAAACCATCAGAGCAAAACAATGGAGCGCTTTGCGCGGAAGGGCGAACGTAGCGGCCTTAAAAGATGGTTTGCCACTGCAAAACATCTTTTAAGGGGCGCCCATAAAAATCAGATTTGAGTCAATAAAAGCTCGCCCTGTGACAGAAGTTTTCGCGTAATTTCTGCCATCTGGAGCGGGCTTTCTTTTTTCTGCCGGAGAACCCAGCGGCACAAAAGGCTTGTCATCATGGAAATGCGGAGATTGAGGCCATAATCAGTATCAGGGGACGAAAAAGCACCAGATTCTGTGGCATTGTGAAAAACACGGTTCATTACAGCGCGTATGACTGAATCGTTCTGGGTTGCGAGAGTTGCAATGAGATAGGTGTGGTGGTCAAAAAACTCAAAAAAATAAAGCAGACGGTCTTTGTGACGGGGGATTTCCTGTTTGTATTCTTCCATAAAAATTTCAAGCTGCATTTCAAGAACGTCGGAAAGATTGTCAAAAAGGCGGTAAAAAGTTGCCCGTGAAACTCCGCATTCATTTTTTATGTCAGTTACAGAAATTTCGTTGAGAGGTTTGACAAAGAGAAGCCGGCGGAGACTTTTATATATTTTTAATGCGGAAGTCCTGGCTCTTTTGTCCTGGGGAATATGATACAAAATTTACCTCCTTTGTATCATAATTTTACGATACAATTGTAACATAAATAAAGTGGATTTATACTGAATTTGAAAAAACTGCCGGAATTATTTTGAAAAGTGTGGCGGCATGGCTTAAAAACTGAGAGGAAAAAAATGAAAAAGTTCTTTGGATTTGCTGCAGTTTCTGCAATTTTAGCTTTGGGACTTGGAATCTTTGCAGGGTGCCAGCTTGATGAAGATACTCCTTTTACTGGAATCAGGTTTGAGGGGTTGAATAAATATGTGGATTTAAACTCAACTGGTGAATTTACTGCAACTTACTATCAGAAAGATAAAGCAAACAGATCAGTTGAAATAACTTTTGAGATCTATACCGGTGATAACCTTATTACTCTGGATGCAGTAAAGGCTGTAAGCGGAACTCCTGTTTCGTTTCAGACTAAAAATACTTCAGGTCTTGCAGGAATTAAGGCTTCGGCAAATGGTTCGGAATTTTATGGTACTATTGGTATAAAAGCATCGGGAAATGTATTAAGTGCCAGAGACTTTCCAGTCGGTTTTGCTTATGGCGGTGTGGATATGAGTAAGATGACAAACAAGGTTGTTGTTACAACTCCTGAAGAATTAAAGGAAGCTGCAAAAACAAGCGGCAATCTTGTCATCGTAAAGGGAACCATCGACATGTCAAAAGGCATGCTTCCTGCAGCCGGAAAGAAAATGGACGGGGCAAACGCTACTGACGCTTTGAATAATTACGTTAAGAACAATTCAAGTTATTCAAGCTATGCAGACTGGATAAAAAATGAAACAAAGTGTGCCGGCGGTGTAGATTACAATAACGGTGGAATCCGCAATAGCTATACAAACTCAATTCAGATCAAACCTGCTTCAAATGTTGCCATTATCGGTGAAAAAGGAGCTGTTATCCGCGGCGGTTACATCAAGATTGCCGGCGGAGTGCAGAACATCGTAATCCGTAACCTTACAATCCAGGATGGAGTAGACCCTTTCCCGAATCACGAGGCAAATGACGGCTGGAACGCACAGGTTGATGCCATCGGTCTTGATAACGGAAGCAACATCTGGTTTGACCACCTTACAATCGAAGATACACTCTACTGCGGAACTGCTGCCAATGGAGAAAAGCTTCAGGTTTATGACGGTCTTCTTGATATGAAGGAGCCATCTACAAAAATTTCTGTTACACACTGTATTCTGCGCCGGCACGACAAGACAATGCTCATCGGTACAAGTGATTCAAAAGGTGATGTAAACAAGCGCTTCATTACCCTTGCATACAACAATTTTGACAGCTGCGGCCAGCGGCTTCCAATGGTACGCAATACACGAATCCACATAATGAACTGTCTCTATACATCAAGTGGCTGGGATTATTCCAGTCAGTCTTCAATCAATGCCCGCGCAGGCTCTCTTGTGTGGGATGACGGCAACTGGTTTGAAGGTGGGGCCAGTCCATCTGCCAACGGCGGTTCTTTTGTTGGAGCTGACTCCATTTTTGATGTTGCCCCGGTTTATCCTTACGTTAATTTATCTAAAGCACAGGTTAAAGAACAACTTGGTGCCGGGTTCGAGATTAATTATTAAAGAGAAGGGGAGAAGACTCTCCCCCCGCTTCAGCCACAGGTGTCTTCCGCTTCCCCTCTCGCCTAAGGGCTGCGCCCTTAAAATCCCGGAATAATTATTTTCCATACATGCTGTCAGACTGATCCTTAATTGTAAAAACATCTGTTTCTCGATAAAATACAAATGTTAGATTATGCGGAACTTCCGCTGAAGGACAATTTAAAATGGAAAATAATAAAAGAACTGTAACTTGCGGTGAACTTACAAAAGCTGACGTTGGCAAGAAAGTTGTATTGAACGGCTGGGTTAGCCGCACCCGTGACCTTGGTGGTCTCGTATTTATCCGTCTCCGTGACCGCTACGGCATTACTCAGGTAATGGTTGGAGACAATGCTTCTGAAGAAGTTAAAAAGCTTGCTTCATCATTAAAATCTGAATACTGTATTGCTGTTGAAGGTGTTGTTGCTGCCCGTGCAGAAAAAGACATCAACAAAGATATGGCAACAGGTGAAATTGAAGTTGAGGCTTCTGATATTGAAATCTTTACAACTTCTCAGGATCTGCCATTCTCTATTGAAGAAGTTCGCCAGAAGGACGGTTCTCTTGTAATTGCAAACGAAGACCTCCGTCTTAAATACCGCTATCTGGACCTTCGCCGCGATCCAATGCAGAAAAACATCATCCTTCGCTCTCAGGTAACTTTTGCAACCCGCGAATATTTGACTCAGAAAGGATTCCTTGAAATTGAAACTCCAACTTTCATCAAGTCTACTCCGGAAGGTGCCCGTGACTACCTGGTTCCAAGCCGTGTTCATCCTGGAAAATTCTATTCACTTCCACAGTCACCACAGCTTTACAAACAGCTTCTGATGGTTTCTGGTTTTGACAAGTACTTCCAGATTGCACGCTGTTACCGTGACGAAGATGCCCGCGGTGACCGTCAGCCTGAATTTACTCAGATTGATATGGAACTTTCTTTTACAAACCGCGAAGAAGTTCTTTCTACAACAGAAGGCCTTATGGGTTATATCTTTAAAAAGACTATGAACTATGACCTTCCTGCAAAATTTGACCGTATTACTTGGGAAGACGCTTTTGACTTTTACGGAAGCGACAAGCCTGATCTTCGTTTTGACATGAAGATGCAGGATGCTGCATTTATGGCAGATCTTGCTGACTTTAATGCATTCAAGGCTGGGGCAGCAAACTCTGGCCGCGACATTCAGCGCCACAAGCGTTCCGGCCTTAAGGCTCTCGTTGTTAAAAATGTTGCTGACAAATACAGCCGCAAACAGGTAGAAGCTCTTGAAGCCGTTGCAAAGATCAACCACGCAAAAGGTCTTGCATGGATGAAAGTGACTGAAAGTCATCCTGAGCAGAGCGGAAGCGGAGCCGAAGGATCTAATGGACTGGCATTTGAAGGCGGAATTTCTAAGTTCTATGCCGGAAAAGAAGCTGAAATCTGTTCTAAGCTCGGTGCAGAAAAGAATGACCTTTTGCTGTTCGTAAGTGATGAAAACTGGCAGCTTGCCTGTACAGCTCTTGGTGCTGTCCGCAAGCAGCTTGGTAAAGACCTTAACCTTTACAATCCAAACGATGAATTCCACTTTGCATGGATCATCGACTTCCCATACTTTGCGTTTAACGAAGAAACAAACGGCTGGGAAACAGAACACCACATGTTCACTCTTCCACAGAAACAGTACTGGGATATTCTTGAATCAGACCCGGGCGCTGTAAAAGGCGACCTTTACGACCTTGTTCTCAACGGCTACGAACTTGCTTCAGGTTCTATGCGTATCAACGACCCTGAACTCCAGCAGAGAATCTTCAAGATTGTTGGTTACTCAAATGAACGTGCACAGAAGGCTTTCGGCTTCCTGGTAGAAGCATTCAAATTCGGTGCACCTCCACACGGAGGAATCGCACCAGGACTTGACCGCCTGATCATGTTAATGCGCCACGAAGAATCAATCCACGAAGTAATCGCCTTCCCAAAGAACAATATGGCAGCTTCTCCAATGGACGAATGTCCTAGCGTTGTAGATGCACAGCAACTTAAAGATTTGCATATCAACTGCTACGATGTAGAAGAATAGGCGGCATTCAGCGAGCCAATGGATTGCGGGTGTATATTGAAAATAGACACCCGCAAAACGGCTGAGCCCTGAACCCGTGGTGGTTGAGGCTCTCGAAACCACCTTAAACAAAAAAAGTGCGGAGATTTTGACATGCTCAATCTCCGCACTTTTTTTATAATTATAGTCCCCTTACCCCAGGTTCTTCTTAAATTCCAGCAGATCATCGGCTCGTTTTGCGGCCCTTTGTGAATCTCTGATAGAAATAGAATAAAAATCAATTATTTTTTCGCGGCTGTAGTTTTTGAGGATTAATTCCGCGTTGAATAAAAACCGCAGACCAACACTTGAAGTAATGATATTAATATCAAGCGGACTAAAAACGTGAACTGCATAGTCCATGGCAATTTTGTGACATCTTGCAAAAAGCTGCTGTATATCGCCAAGAGTTTTAAAACCAAACCAGTTCAGCTGCTTGATAAAGTTATTTGTATCAAAACTTATCTGGCTGATTTCAAGATCACATTTTTCCTTAAGCTCTGCAAAAAACG
Source organism: Treponema sp. (assembly GCA_045597415.1). Taxonomy (GTDB): domain Bacteria; phylum Spirochaetota; class Spirochaetia; order Treponematales; family Treponemataceae; genus Treponema_D. The sequence goes on from JAZLKD010000032.1 coordinate 26,262, forward strand.
AATTCATATGATTGTTTGTGTTTACATATTCCTGAATCGACACATCATTAATTTCAACATCATCAGCCATGTTCAGTGCGATCTTTTTGCGGACAGTTTCAACATATTCAGTAATTTCGTTACGCAGATTGCAGGCTATTTCGTCGGCAATTTCAATAAGGCTTGCCAGTTTTGAAAAGCTTCTCATGCAGGAAGTTGGCAGGGTAAATGCGCTTTTATAACCGATATCGTGGTTGATTTCTGACCAGATGTGCTGCAGTTCAGTTCTTATCTGGATTTCAAACCTTTTCCCCATCATCTTTTCAGGGAAATTCTTATTATCCGGCAATGAACAGATGTAATGGAGAGACTGATAGCCGAATTCCCTTACACCAAGAGTTTTTCGTTTATCTACAGAGTTTTCCCAGTCAATGTCAAAAACCGATTCCAGAAGTTCAGCAACCCTGTCCACTTCATCTGAATACATTGTGATGATCCTGACCCCAAGAATATCAGTAATGTCAGAAAGAGAATCGTATTTGCCGTCCTTGAGAACGAGTTTTCGCCTGAGACTGTCTTCAGTTTTGACGCGATGTGAAATAGAAGAAATTTCAATATCCGCATTTTTTAATCGTGTCTCAATCATTTCCTGAACTACAGAACCTAAAATTTCATAGAATTCCTTAAGTTCAAAATATTCCATTAAAATCCAGTTAGAAGCCGGTGACATATTTTCCTTTACTCAATAATGAAAGTTCTTCCGTCGTGAATAAAAACGTTATGGTTAAAATATCTTTTCAAACCTTCAACGAGAACGCGACGTTCCACATCTTTGCCGATTTCCACAAATTCGTGAATGGAGTTTGTATCCTTTACGCGCACAACATCCTGAAAAATAATTGGTCCCTGATCCAGGTCTTCGTTTGCAAAATGAGCAGTAGCACCAATCAGCTTAACGCCTTTTTTCCATGCCTGTTCATATGGCCGGGCACCCTTAAATGCCGGCAAAAATCCGTGATGAATGTTGATGACTTTATTTTCCCAGCGGCGTGTAAATTCCGGTGTAAGAATCTGCATGTATCGTGCCATGCACACAACATCAATCTTGTACTGTTCAAGAAGTGCCTGAATATCAGCTTCGCATGCTTCTTTTCCCTTCTGCGTATCAATCTGAAAATACGGAATATGAAATTCAGTTGCAACGCCGCACAAATCCGGATGATTGCTGATAATAACAGGAATTTCGCAGTCCAGCTGTCCGTCGGCATGTTTCAGCAGAAGTTCGTAAAGACAGTGACTTGTTTTGCTCACAAGAACAGCCATCCGCTGCTTAACGGCTTTATCGTAAAGATTCCACGTAATATCGTAGTTTCCGGCAATTTCGCTGAAGTCGGCAGTAAATTTGGCAGGGCTAAAAATCGACCCGTTTTCAACAGTATTTGGAGCTTCAAACTGGATGCGGCAGAAAAACATTCCAAGGTCAGTAGAAGTGTGCTGAGCCAGGTTCAGAATGTTGCCATTGTTGGAAGCAATGCAGTTTGTTATAGAAGAAATCAGCCCGCTTTTGTCGGGACATGTTGCAGTTAGTGTGTAAATTGTGTTCATAATCATAATTTTATTAAAAATAATCAGGTTTAGCAAATGGAGATTCCGGCTTCCAGCCGTCGGGCTTTCCGCACTTCCGCGCAAAAGCGCTCCATCCCTCCGGGACTAAAGGTGCTACAATCCCTAATCTGTGGTACAATTACGGTATGATTAAAAAAAGTTTTCACATTTTCGCCCTTTCTCTTTTAATTACTTCCTGTGAAACAACATCTGACCTTATTTCGGTAGAGCAGGGAAATTCAGATTCTTCTCCAGTTCAGACGGCAAATCAGGCTGAAAACGCAAAAATCAGTTATGCAGATTCTCTTCTTCTGGCTCCCGATGTTACAGAGCCCATGCTCACTGCAGAGTACTGGCTTTCAAAAACAAAAAATCCATCTAAGGTAATTGCTTCCCTTGATCATATTGCCCGCTGGAATAATGTTTCTTCCCTGACGCAGATTCCAGCCAGCGATACATTTTATATAATCGATGATTTGCGTAAAAATAATCTTGTCATGACTGCCGAAGAAATCCGCAAAACAATGGTCAGTTACAATCCTGGAGCTCCATGGTACAAAAAAATACAGACAAAAAAAGGAACTCAGATTCATAAACTGACTGACAGAGATTTTAAAGTGTTCTGGCAAAAAATGAATCTTGAACCCCTTGTTCCCTACCGTGAGTGGATAAACCAGAAATGGATTCCCATGAAACCGAATAAAAAGGAATTCAAAATCCGCCGGGCAGTTACTATCCGCCGCAGCAATCTCAGACTGATTCCAGAAGATAATTTTTACAGCGATGACAAAGACTTCTGGTACGATGATTTTGCTCAGAATTCAGGCATTTTAATGAATGAGCCGGTGCTTGTTTTGTGGACAAGTGCAGATAAAAAGTGGAATTACGTAAAAACTTCATATTGTACCGGCTGGATAAAAGCGGCAGACATTGCTTTTTGTACAAAAGAACAGTTCAACCGTTATTTTGACTGGCCTTTACAGTATCAGAATTCAATCCTTACAATCACCTGCGACAGGGTAGATTTAGGGGACAATTATTTTTCAACGATTAACGGCGTTCACCGTAATTCTCCCCAGCTTTTCATGGGAACAAACCTTCATATTGCAGCCTGGACTGATGAAATCTATAAAAAATTTGCACCACGCAGACCTTACGCTTCCTATCTTGCAGAAATTCCTTTCAGAAAAACTGACGGAACTTTAGGCATAAGCTACGGAACAATTCCATATTCAGTCTGTACAAAAGGTCTTCTTCCTTATACTTACGAAAACGTGGTAAAACTTGCATTTCAGTCTCTCGGCAACCGTTACGGCTGGGGAGGAATGGAAAACAACCGGGACTGCTCCGAATATTTAAAGGATATCCACCGCTGTTTCGGATTTAATTTTCCCCGCAACAGCCGCACACAGATGGCAATGCCCGGAAAATCATTTGACCTGAATTCTGCAGCTTCAGAACAAAAACAAAAAATCCTCGACACTTTAGAACCTGGCACAATTCTTGGATTTCCCGGACATGTATTTTTGTATTTAGGCAGGGAAAAGGGCAAATATTATGCCATCAGTGCTCTCGGTTCCTATCATCCGGATGCAGTATATGACACAAAAGAAGATGCATGTTCAGTAAATGTCAACACGCTGGATGTTTCACGCAAATCCGGCAAGACCTGGCTTGAATGCCTTACAAATGCAAAACTTTTAACTGATGATGAAACTTTATATGATTATTCCATTAAATTACAGCAAAAGTATCAGTTTGCGGAGTTTTCCAGAATTAATGCGGGTTCTGCAATCCTTTACAAAGCTCCGGATCACCGCAAAAACATTACAGTTGCCATAAATGCCGGTCATGGAACTTCTGGCGGTTCGTCGGTAAAAACTTACAGTCATCCGGATAAGTCTCCAAAAGTCACAGACGGAACAAATGCAAAAGGAGCAGTGGAATCCATAGCAGTCAGCACAGGTATGGTTTTCAATAACGGCACAAAAGAAGCTGATGCAAACCTTACAGTTGCCCGCATTACAAAAGAACTTCTGCTTAAAAAAGGTTTTGATGTTTTAATGCTCCGCGACAGTGAAGATGTTCAGCTGGACAATATTGCACGCACCGTAATTGCAAATAACAATGCGGATATTCATATTTCCATTCACTTTGATCAGGATAGTACAAAAAAGGACAAAGGTGTTTTCTGGTGTTCCATCCCGAAAGAACTTAAAAAACTGAAAAATGTAAAAGATCACAGCGCAAAATCACAGATGCTGGGCGAATGTCTCATAAAGGGTGCGAGAGGGGAAAATCTTAGGATTTTTAAAGATGGTGCTCTGACCGTTGACCTTACTCAGACAAGTTACAGTACAATTCCAACAGTGGATATTGAATTAGGCAACCAGAACACAATTCCGGACCTTGAACGCCTTAACCGAAGGGCCATAGCAATCGTAAAAGGAATCGAACTTTATTATGGATCAAAACAGTAAAGAAAGAGTTGATGCCCTTCATATTCCGGGCCTGAGCATCATTCAGAATAAAGAGTACTTTTGTTATGGAATTGATGCCGTTCTTCTGGCCCATTTCGCAACAAAGTACACGTCGTCTGCCCCAGGCAGCAAGTCGTCTGCCCCAGGCAGCAAGTCGTTTGAGCTGGATAACGCGGGGGTTGTGCCTGTCGAAACCACCCCATCACAGCCTGCCACCACAACCACAGATACTGCCGCCTCAGCCACAGTATCTGCCGTCTCAACCACAGATACTGCCGCCTCAGTCACAGTATCTGTCGCCTCGAGCGCAGTCGAAAGGACTCCTTTCACCATCGTTGATCTTTGCACAGGCAACGCCATCGTTCCCATTATTATGTCTTCAAAAGCGGCACAAAATTCCCGCTTCATTGCCGTGGAACTTCAGCCGCAGATTGCAGATCTTGCAGAGCGTTCCGTAAAATTGAACAGCCTTCAGAACAAAATCCAGGTTCTCAATAAAGATTTATGCAACACAAAAGAGTGGGGAAGAGCGGAAATTGCAGATATGGTTACAGTGAATCCGCCTTACATGGTGCCTTCAAAAGGCCGTCAGTCTCCCAACAAAATAAAAATGATTGCCCGCCAGGAACTTGCCTGTACTTTAAAAGACGTCATCGGATCTGCTTCGTATCTTTTAAAACAAAACGGCCGGCTTGTCATGATTCACAGACCGGAACGCCAGTCAGAAATAGAAAAACTTTGTCCGGAATATAACCTTAATATAGAAGAAATAGTTCAAATTTACCCTAAAAAAGAAGCGCCGCCATCAATGATAGTAGTGATTGCCGCCAGATCTCCCCTTGTCAAAAGAAAAGATTCAACCCTGACAATCTATGCTCCGGACGGCACTTACACAAAGCAAATCCGGCAAATCTACAATCAGTAGCCGTTACTTACCTCATACTTTTTTCAGAACGTCTACCGTGTGGGAACTGGCTCCAATCAGGTCACTTCGTTCACAGACTGCCATCTGATATTTTATGAAAAGTTCAAAACTTTCCTCGTCCAGCGCATTAAGTTCCCGGCGCATAAAATCTGCAGCCCCGTCAGGCGCAAAAACCTTGACCCGTTTGAGCCCGCAGATTCTATTGAGTTCATCCATGTCTTCAATACGTGTGTAACTGTAAAGATCCTTGCCTTCTTCTGTAATTGTATGAAAATCCTCAGTCAGTGTATTAAGGCATTCCTTGATTTTTCCCTGCTTAAAACAGTAACTGATGACAGCATATTCATTCATAACGTAGGCAACGAGAATAAAACCGTCTTTTTTAGTAATTCTTGCAGCTTCTTTCAATGCCTTAGAGCGTTCATCAATTCCGTGAAGATGATACATCGGCCCGAACAAAAGTGTTATGTCAAAAGTTTCATCCGGCAGAAAAGACAGATTCCTTGCATCTCCCGGCCAGCATTTTACCCGTTCATGTTTAGCTTCAAGAATCTCAAGGTTGTGTTTTACAAGTTCCACCGCAGTAACATCAAAACCTTTTTGCGCCAGTGCTACAGAATATCTCCCGGTTCCAGCCCCGATATCCGCAATTTTAACTGAACCAGAATCGTCCGCTTTTTTTCCGCGGCCATTCAAAACAGAGCGGGCACATTCCATTATATATTTCATGGAAACTTCAAATTCAACCTGTCCGTGGCGTGTTGTCAGCCGGTGGTCTTCTTTAAATTTGTTGTAGTATTTTTCAAGCTGTGTCATCGGTAAAATTATACAGTTTTTTTTGTTTTTTGTGCGAATAAGGGCGTCCCGGCCTGCGGCCGTCGGGCTTTTGCTCCAAGTCCTCACTGTGTTCCGGTCTTTCCGCGACAATCCCTAACGCGTCAAGGCACGCTAAAGCTTAAAGCCTTGACACGCGGGGTACTGCTTCCGCAGTGTTCCCTAACGCGTCAAGATGTCATGATATATACATCAGGAAAATATGGTACTCTGATTCGACGGAATCAGAGAGTCGGCGGAAGGTTCTAGCGTGCCGTGAAGAAGTCAT
>JAZLKD010000033.1:0-15251 GCA_045597415.1 Treponema sp.
AGGTGCCTTGTCCACATCGTTGTATGTAGAATAGTAGTAGTTTGCATTTTCCACGCCAGAAACAGGAACAGCAAGCCATCCTTCCTTTACGCCAAGTTCAGTTCTCTTCTTGCGCACATCCTTCTCGCGGATGCCAAGGATCTTTGCAATGTACTTGTCGCTGAATCCTTCCTTCTTTGCCTGGATAAGCAGGTCGTCTGCAGGAAGCTGTCCCGGAGTCTGGAGCATCTTTTCTTCCGTCTCAACAAGCTCCTTCATTTCCTGGAGCCATTCCTTCTTAACGAAAGTAATTTCATTAAGCCTGTCCAAGGAAACACCCTTGCGGATTGCTTCATAAAGGATGAACCACCTTTCCGAGCTTGCAACTTTAAGCATGTCGCAAAGTTCATCTGCAGATTTCTTATTGAAGTCCTTTGCAAAACCAAGGCCTGCACGACCGTTTTCAAGACCGCGGATTGCCTTCTGGAACGTTTCCTTAAAGGTCTTGCCGATGGCCATTACTTCTCCAACGGCCTTCATCTGCGTACCAAGGCTGTCTTCTACACCGCGGAACTTTTCAAAAGCCCAGCGTGCAAACTTAAGAACAACATAGTCACCGTCTGGAGCACCGCCCGGAGTATATTTATCAAGAGTTCCGTCACGCCAGTAAGGAATTTCATCCAGTGTAAGACCAGATGCAAGTTTTGCAGAAATCAAAGCGATTGGGAAACCTGTAGCCTTAGAAGCAAGGGCAGAAGATCGCGAAGTACGTGGGTTGATTTCAATGATTACAACGCGGCCAGTTTTTGGGTTGTGTGCAAACTGAACGTTAGTACCACCGATAACGCCAATCGATTCAACAATCTTGAAAGCGTCTTTCTTAAGTCGTTCTTCAAGAGACTTGTCGATAGTCATAAATGGAGCTGAACAGAAAGAGTCACCAGTGTGAACACCAACAGCATCAATGTTTTCAATAAAACAGATTGCAACCATCTGGTTCTTGGCATCGCGGACAACTTCAACTTCAAGCTCTTCCCAGCCTAAGATTGATTCTTCAATAAGACACTGGTGTGTCATGGAAAGGTCCAGACCGTTGCTAACGATTGTGCGAAGTTCTTCGTTGTTGTAACAGAAACCGCCGCCCTGGCCACCCATTGTGTATGCAGGACGAACAACCAATGGGAATCCGATTCTTTCAGCAATTTTTTCAGCTTCTTCAACAGTGTGACAGATATCAGACTGAGGAGTGTCGATTCCAAGCTTCTGCATTGTAGCCTTAAAGATTTCACGGTCTTCACCGCGTTCAATGGCATCAAGGTTTACACCGATAACTTTTACACCGAATTTTTCAAGTACACCAGCCTTGTTAAGTTCCATAGCCATGTTAAGGCCAGTCTGACCGCCAAGGTTTGGAAGAAGAGCATCCGGACGTTCCTTATCCATAATCTGTGTAAGGCGTTCCAGATTAAGCGGTTCAATATAAGTAGCATCTGCCATAACAGGGTCTGTCATGATAGTTGCCGGATTTGAGTTTACAAGAACAATTTTGTATCCCTGTTCACGCAAAGCCTTACAAGCCTGAGTTCCTGAATAGTCAAATTCACAGGCCTGACCAATAACGATAGGACCTGATCCGATGATCATTACTTTGTTGATGTCTTCTCTTTTCATTTATATCTCCTAATAAAAACCAGTTTTATGAGGGAGAAATCTCTCCCTGCGCCCGCATTTCATTGCGGGCTACCCTCTCTGCGGGGAGTTCCCCGCAACGCCCCCAAAAGTTTTCTAAAAACCCCGGACTGCGCAAAAAAAAAGCTGACTTCTAAAAAAGAAATCAGCTTAATAATTCCAAAAATAAACAATATGACCACAAGTTTTAGTAATGAGAAATGAACACATTTTAACGTCGTTGTTAGTCATACTAAAGTTGTATATTACTTTAATTTCTCATTTTTTTCAAGAGAACATTCATTTTTACCACTTAAGTATAACCGGATTTTTTACCGGCAGTTGAACTTAATGATTTACGGTTTTCAGTTTTGTGGTGGTTGAGCCTGTCAAAACCACACTCTATAATCATCGTATGAAATCACAACTCACAACACTCTGCTATATTGAAAAAGACAGTTCTTATTTAATGCTCCACCGCATTTCCAAAAAAAATGACATCAACAAAGATAAATGGATTGGAGTCGGCGGCCACTTTGAACATCAGGAAAGTCCCCGTGACTGTCTTTTGCGTGAAATTAAAGAAGAAACAGGTTTAACCCTCAACACCTTTGAATTCCGGGGAATCGTAACTTTTTGCAGTGATGACGATCCTGCAGAATATATGTGCCTTTACACAAGCAGTGACTTCAGCGGAGAATTAATTGAATGTGATGAAGGAAAACTGGAATGGGTCCCTTTTGATAAAATTGAAAACCTTAATCTCTGGGAAGGCGACAAAATCTTCCTCAGGCTTTTAAAAGAAAAAGCCCCGTTTTTTACACTGAAACTTGTGTATAAAAACGGGGTTCTTGTTGAATCAAAACTTGATTGATTTATTTCAATTTTGAAAGGTCTTTTTCAAATTTTCTGTCTTCGGCTTTTCCTGCAGGTCGATAAAAAATTGCAACATTTCCAATTGTACGGACATGTGTTGAACTGGTTTTTTCTTCAATTTCCTTATCAATATCTGCCTTAATATTTTTCAAATCCTGACGGTCATTACTGTCCGTAAGACCTTTGATAACATTATATTTTACTTTAATCAGTTCATGATCGCCGATTACTTTATCAATATGTTTTATCTGTTCTTCAGTAAGAATAGTTGTTTCAGCCTTAAGACCAGAATTTCCAACCTGCACCAGCGGGTTTAATGGCTGAGCTTTTTTTTCAAGATATTTTCTCTGTTTTGAAGTTAATTGAATCATATTGTTAGAATATCTTTTTTTTAAAAGTTGGTAAACAATACATTTCAAAACCTTTGTATTCAGAACGGCAACAAAATGCTTTTATTGTTTCAAATTTAGTCACTTAAAAATTCAAAATACAGATTTAAAATTTTCTAATGGCTCAAATAGAATTAAGCAAACTGACAGGAAAAAATATACGCACTTTAAGAATAAATGCCAGACTTAAACAGGAAACACTTGCCGAAATACTGGGAATTCAAAGAAATTTACTTTCACAAATTGAAAACGGACATAAATTTCCGTATGTTGAACTCCTCGAACGGATTGCCGCTTATTTTAATCTGCCGGCCTTTAAACTTCTCCTTCCTGAATCCTGGAAATCCCGCCTTCAATACATCGAAGACTGCGAAACAAGAGGTGTTTTCAGAAACTTCCGTTATGATGCAGATTACAGTCAGACACACCATCATCACTAAAGCAATACTTTCCGCACCATAAATTGTGTTTGTTTACTTTACAATTTTAATTCGCTATAATTTTTATCCAAATATATCTATTAATTTTATAGAGGAAAGTCATGCCAAAAATTGAAGTAAACGAAAAGTTATTTTTCAACCTTCTTGGAAAAAAATACGACTATGACACTCTGGAAAAAAAGCTCACTTGTGGTAAAGCTGAACTTGATGAAAAACCAGACATGTCGCAGTCAGAAGATGAAAGAGTTATTAAAATTGAATTAAACGATACAAACCGTCCTGACCTCTGGTCTACTGGTGGCGTTACAAGACAGCTTCGCCTTCACGAAGGTGCCAAACGCTCTGACTATTCATCATTTATGTCTAAATCAGGTAATGTAAAAGACTGTGCAAACAGAATCATTCACGTTGATCCTGCAATGAAAGACATCCGTCCTTTTATGGTCAGCTTTGTTATTTCTGGTAAAGCCATTGATAATCCGATGCTCAAAGACATTATCCAGACTCAGGAAAAACTCTGCTGGAACTTTGGACGCAAAAGAAAAACAATTTCCATGGGTGTTTACCGTATGGCAGAAATTAAATGGCCTTGTCACTACAATGCAGTAGATCCAGACAAAACATCATTTATTCCTCTCGCCTGCGAAACACCAATGACTTGCCGTCAGATTCTTACAGACCACCCTAAGGGAAAAGATTTTGGCTGGATTATTAAAGACCTTAAAAAATTCCCTCTCCTTACAGATGACAACAATGAAGTTCTTTCCATGGCTCCTGTAATCAATTCTGCAACTCTCGGTGCAGTTCAGGTTGGTGACAAAGACCTTATGGTAGAACTTACAGGTGATAACATCGAAAACCTTATTCTTGCAGCTAACATCGTTGCATGTGATTTTGCTGATGCCGGTTATGAAATTCTTCCTGCAAAAGTTGTTCACCCATACGAAACTGGACTTGGTAAAGAAATTACTGTTCCTTACTACTTCCAGAAAACAACAAAAGCTTCACTCTCTGCAATCAACAAAAAACTTGGATGTGACCTTACAAAAGCTCAGGTTCTTGATGCCCTTTCAAGAATGGACAATGACGTTACAGCAAAAGATATTCCTGCAACAGAAGCAACTTCTAAATATCTCAAAGCAAACAAGACAGATGTAGAATTCACTTTGAGCCCGGCTCCTTACCGCAATGACTTCCTCCATGAAGTAGACGTTATCGAAGATGTTATGATCGGTATGGGTCTGGACTTCTTTAAACCAGTCAGACCAAACGATTTTACAGTCGGACAGCTTTCACCAGTTACACTCTTCAGCCGCAAAGCTAAAGAAATCATGGTAGGTCTTGGCTATCAGGAAATGATATTCAACTACCTGGGTTCTAAACGTGATTACATTGACCGTATGAACATTTCTGCTGACAAAGTAATTGAAATCCTCAACCCTATGAGCGAAAACTATCAGTTCGTTCGTCCTTCAATTATTTCTTCACTTCTTCGTGCAGAAGCTGCAGCCGGTAATGCTGTATTCCCACACAAAATTTTTGAAATCGGTAAAGTTGCTTTCCTCGAACCAGCAGAAAACACAGGAACAAAAACTATCCAGTCCCTCGGTTTCATGACTGCTTCAAACAACGCCAACTTCAACGACCTTGCTTCAGAAGTTTCTACAGTTCTTTATTACCTTGATCACAAATATGAAGTTAAAGAATCTAACGATCCGCGATTTATTCCTGGACGTCAGGCTGCAATTATCATCAATGGCAAGGAAGAAGGTATCTTTGGTGAAATCCATCCACAGGTACTTGAAAACTGGGATATTACTGTTCCATGTGTTGCCGGAGAAATCAATGTTGAAGCCCTTATGCCTGCATCAAAAACCACACCAGCTCCGGCAGCAAAAAAAGAAGCTCCAAAAGGAAATGTTTCTCCAGCTGAAACAGATCCTGCAGCTTACTTCGAAAGCCATATTCAGCTTCTCGTAGCAAAAATCGAAAAAATAGAATGCAATCCGGAAGGTGACAAACTTTACATTGAAACAATGGATGACGGTTCAGGAACTCCAAGAATCATCCAGTCAGGTCTTCGTCCATATCTCAAGGAAGAAGAACTTCTTGGTAAACATGTAATCATTGCCGCAAACCTTGCACCACGCAAGATGAAAGGTGTTGAATCACACGGTATGCTTCTTGCTGCTGACTATGAAGAAGACGGCAAAGAAAAAGTTGAACTTCTTACAGCTCCATGGGCAAAACCGGGTACTGTAATTACACTTGAAGGTGTTCCAGCAGCAGGTGAAAAACCAGCTAAAATCGACATTGACAAGTTCTGCAAAGTAACTTACAGAATTAAAGACAAAACATTCATGATTGCAGGAAAAAAAGCACTTGCAGACGGAAAGGCAATTACAACAGAAAAATCAGATAACTGTGACGTTGAATAATAATTAACTTTACAGCAGGGTGGCTGAAATTATCAGCCACCTTTTTTTTGTATCAAAAATTATTACAAAGCAAAAAAGTTGTAATCAACTTAATGACCTGTTTCAACCAGAAATATGCTAAATTTTATTTATAAGACAAATACAAAGAAAAAGATTGAATCCTGTACCGAACACTAATAAGTTTTCTTTCTAAATCACTTTGTATTTAGTCGGGTCAGTAAAATGTTATTTTGCTGGCCCATTTTTTTCTCTTTCAAATTTTTCATCTTCACATTATTATTTCTTCAAAACTTATGACAAAACTTGACTACCAGAAAGAACTTGATAAAATCCTCAACTCCCTGGGAAAAGAACAAAATTCCCAAGGCACAAAACCATCACTTCTTTTGCATGCCTGCTGCGGACCCTGTTCATCATATGTAATTGAATATCTTGCTTCAATTTTTGACATAACCATTTATTATTACAATCCAAACATTCATCCTCAGGCAGAATATAACCGCCGCCTTGATGAACTAAAAAAATTTCTGACCCAATTTCCCGAAGCAGTTAAAAACAAAGTAAAACTAATGGTCGATAGTTATGATCCTGAGGACTACTATTCTGCAACTAACGTTCGATCTGAAACTTATTTACAGACCGAACCTGAAAAAGGTGAACGATGCAGACGCTGTTACCAGTTCCGGATGGAACATTCCTGGAATTATGCAGTACAGAATAATTTTGACTGGTTCACTACAACATTAACCATAAGTCCACATAAAGACTGCCAGATGATCAATACTATCGGTCGTAAGCTGGAAGAAAACAAAAATAATTCAAGTATTACAAAATACCTTTTTTCAGATTTCAAAAAGAAAGCAGGATTTTTACGCAGTACTCAGCTTTCAGATGAATATGGTCTGTGGCGCCAGGACTACTGCGGCTGTATTTTCTCAAAACTGAATATGAAAAAGACTACTTAATTATTTTCAAATTCTTCCGAAATTCAAAATATGAAAGAATCATCTATCTTAGAAAAAGCAGAAAGAATCCGTGACGTTATCCGTTACCTCAAAAAATTTAAGAATGCCTGCATCGTCATTTACATCGATGACGAAATAATTGAATCAAATTTATTCCCAAGTCACATCCACGACATCTCACTTATTCATCAGGCAGGACTAAATGTAATTATAGTACCAGGTGCACACAAACGTATAGATAAAATTCTTTCTCAAAATAACATCAAATGGACCCTTTTTAATGGTGTCCGAATCACCCCGGAAGACGCAATGCCGTTGATTAAAAATGCTGCCTTTGATTCTGCCAACACAATCATGACAAGTCTTGCAGGACAGAACATTACTGCAGTAATCGGCAACTGGGTTCGTGCCCGTGGTAAAGGTGTACTTAATGGAACTGACTACACGACAGCAGGCGAAATTGACAGACTTGATGTTTCCACAATACGCGCAATTCTCGAAGACGGATTCATTCCAATATTCCCTTGCATCGGCTGGAGTCTCAACGGCAAACCATACAACATTTCTTCTTCACAACTTGCAACACAAGTTGCAATTCACCTTGCAGCCGATAAACTTTTCTTTCTTGTTCCAGACGGAGACATTACAAAAGAAAGCTTCAAAGTACCGGAAAATATCGGGCTAAGCAACGATGGTACAATTCCGGCAATAAATATTGAAGACCTGGAATCATTCATAGAGATGAACAAAAATTCTCACAGCAAAATACTTGAACTGTTAAAGCTTTCTAAAGAAGCCTGTTCCAGCGGCGTCGTGCGTTCACACATCCTGAATGGAAATATTGATGGTTCTCTTCCCTGCGAAATTTTCAGCGATCTTGGTGCAGGAACAATGATTTATTCTTCAGGCTATGGAAAAATTAGACCAATGCGCCGTGAAGATGTAAACGGTGTCATTACTTTGATGCGACCATTCGTTCAGCAGAAAATTCTCCTTCCCCGCACAGAAGAAGAAATGCTTAACACTTATAACGATTATGCAGTTTATGAACTTGATGGTGCAATCCGAGCCTGTGCAGCCCTCCACCTTTATGGCCGTGAACAGGCTGAAATTGCAGGTGTCGCTGTGGATCAGTCCTGTGCAAATATCGGCATTGGTCCAAAAATGATTTCATACCTCATTGAAAAAGCAATCACAATTAATGTAGAAAGTGTATTCATTTTGACAACTCAAACTGCAGACTGGTTTGAAAAGCAGGGCTTTAAGCCTGATGAAGTTGAAACTCTTCCTGAGGAGCGCAAAGCAAAATGGTCTCCGGAAAGAGGATCAAAAGTTTTCAGGCTCCAGTTAAAGAAATAAATTACAGCATCTTTTTCTGTCATCTTTCACATAATTTTGTTTCACATGAAACATTTTTTAATCTCCAGCTATCCGCACTTCCGCTAACGCTCCATCCGTAAGAAAACTTACGGACTAAAGGTGCTCCTATCTGGGCTGGCAGAATCTTCAAAAAATTCAGACGATTAAAGTGTGTTTTGTCATTTTAATCAAATGAATTACATATCATCATTTCAAAAATTCAAATTGTTTATTGTCATAAAAATTAAAATAGCCTATTTTTTAATTTCTAACATGAGAAGTGTGTGTAGAATTCTTTACTAAAGCTGCCATAAAAATCCAAAGAAAATTTATATTTAAGTGATGTATTTAATTAAATGACTATGTCCGTAAAAAACAAAACTTAAACTTGTTTCACGTGAAACATAAAATTTCAAAACATCATATATCTGACATAATTTTTATAAGTTTTATTTTCTTTCTAAAAGAATAATTTTTTGACTATTAAAATAAATGGTGATGCTTCACTGCTTAATCTAATCGAAATCACAGCCGTAATGTTTTTATAAAAGGCCTATGTCCGTAAAAAATTCTGTTTATTGCTTATATTGTACGGAATCAAAAATTGGACAATAAAATAATTCTACATTGTCAAGTCAGCAAAATGTGCAAAATTAAATTGATTCCACAACAATACACTATGACATAAATGTTTCACCAGAACTCCATATTTAACAAAAACACAGTCATTTGTTTCACGTGAAACAATAATATACAGGAAATATCTATTTATTAAAAAGGTTGTGTTTATAAAAAATATTGTTCAATATTTTCTAAGATCATAAAAAAACCGGAGAAGAAATCTTCTCCGGCTACCTGATGGTTTTTATTTAGAATAAAAGTTCATGGCATGCAAATCCCCTCCGATTGAATGCACTTTTTATTCTTCACTATCATCCTTGGCGATTCTGTCAAAACCTACAAGATAATCTGGACTTGCAATATCAATAATTCTTGTTCCAGAACTTCCCCTGCCCTGTTTTGAAATTAATTTTGCTTTAACTCGAAGTGATTTACCCTGACCGGACATACATACAACTTCATCATTTTCAGCAACAGAAATTGCTCCGACAATTTCGCCTTTTCCATCAACATTTCCAAAAATCTTCTGCCCGCCAGTTCCACGACCATGGCTTCCGAATTCTGCAAAGTCAACTCTCTTTCCGACACCCTTTTCTGTAATTACAAGAGCATCATGATTTTCTTTAACACAAATAGCAGATGCAAGTTCATCACCGCTGGCAAGTCTGATTCCAGTAACACCGGAACTTGCCCTTCCCATCTGTCTTACAGTGGTTTCTGAAATACGTAAAGCCTGACCACGACGTGTAACAAGAAGGACTTCATCATTACCTGAAGTAAGAATTGAAGCAACAAGTTTATCACCATCTTTAAGGGCAATAGCCTTAATACCTCTTGTCTTGGCATTTGCAAATTCAGAAGTCTGAACCTATTTAACAACACCATTACATGTTGCCATAAAGATAAATGAATCTTCATTGAATTCCTTCATTGTAACAATAGAAGTAATTTCTTCATCTGCAGATAAAGTAAACAAAGCCTTTATGCTTGAACCACGTCCTGTGCGGGCAGCTTCCGGAATTTCATGAACTTTCATCCAGTAAGCTTTTCCTTCACTTGTAATAAAAGTAATATACGTATGTGTAGTAGTAATAAATATCTGGTTAATATAATCGTCTTCGATAAGGTTGGCACTAACCATTCCCTTTCCACCACGACTCTGTGCTTTATACTGTGTAAGAGGAACACGCTTGATGTATCCCAGCTTAGAAATCATTACTACAACTTCTTCTTCTTTAATCAGATCTTCAACATTAATTGTTTCAGCTTCCCCAGCTACAATTTCTGTCTTTCTGTCATCACCAAACTTATTAACAAGTTCAGTTGTTTCTTCCTTAATCAAGGCAAGAATCTTTTCATGATGAGCAAGAAGATCTTCAAGGTGTGCAATCAATGCACGAACTTCACCTAATTCTGCTTTAAGTTCATCAATACGCAAAGAAGTGAGAACACCGAGACGCAGGTCTACAATTGCCTGGCTCTGTTCTTCATCAAAACCAAATCTCTGTTCAAGTCTGGTTTTAGCCTGTGGTTCATCTTTGCTGGAACGGATAATCTGAATTACTTCATCAACACAATCAACTGCAGTAATTTTAGCTTCAAGAATGTGTTCACGTTTTTTTGCACCTGCAAGTTCAAACTGTGTACGGCGTGTGATTACTTCATCACGATGTTCAACAAAACACTGAATAAGCTGCTTAAGATTAAGAATCTGTGGACGGCCTTTTACAAGTGCAAGGTTGATAATACCAAAAGAGGACTGAAGTGCTGTCTTGGCAAAAAGCTGATTCAAAACTACTTTTGCAATAGCCCCTCTTTTAAGGTCAACTTCAATTCTAACGGAATCCCCGTGAGAACCATCATTAACTCGTTCAATACCTTCAATAACCTTATCACGGGCAAGTTCACCGATTTTTGTTACAAGATCAGTTGTTCTTGTCTGATATGGAATTTCAGTGAAAATTATTGATTCTTTACCTTTTGTATCTGTTTCAATTTCAAACTTTGCTCTTAAAAGAAGTTTACCGCGACCTGTTTTGTAAGCATCAGAAATTCCTTTACGGCCGAAAATTGTACCGCCAGTTGGAAAATCAGGTCCCTTAACATAGGTCATTAATTCTTCAACAGAAAGTTCAGGATTGTCGATAAATGCGCCGATTGCAGCACCGATTTCACGCAGGTTGTGAGGCGGCATATTTGTAGCCATACCAACGGCAATACCAGTAGATCCGTTACAAAGAAGGAACGGGAAAGCTGCAGGAAGAACAGTTGGTTCTTTGCGTGTATCATCAAAGTTTGGAATAAAATCTACAGTTTCTTTTTTGATGTCTTCAACCATTACTTCGGCAATTTTAGACATCTTAGCTTCAGTATATCGGTAAGCGGCTGCAGGTGAACCATCAATACCACCAAAGTTTCCCTGTTTTGTAACAGGCATATATCTCAAAGAAAAAGCCTGTCCAAGACGAACCATTGCATCATAAACAGAAGCATCACCATGTGGATGATAACGACCGAGTACGTCACCGACTACAGTAGCACATTTTTTTGTTTTACCACTGGCAACAAGCCCTTCTTCAGCCATAGCATAAAGAATACGGCGGTGAACAGGTTTAAGACCGTCACGAACATCAGGCAAAGCACGTTCAACAATTACTGACATTGAGTAGTCAATAAATGATCTCTGCATTTCATGTTCAATTGGCGCTGAAAGAACATATCCACCTTCTGGTGTCTGTTTTTCTTCGTATTTAATATTTTCAATCATAATTATACATCCAGTGTTGCGTATACAGCATTTTCTTCAATGAACTTACGACGAGGATCAACATCATCACCCATAAGAATTGAAAAAACACGGTCTGCTTCTACAGCATCAGTAATTCTTACCTGTTTCATCTTGCGATTTTCAGGTGCCATTGTTGTATCACGGAGTTCTTCCCACTCCATTTCACCAAGACCTTTGTAACGCTGAACTTCTGCTTTATCACGGTTTTCACCAAGTTCTTCAAGAGCACGGTCTCTTTCATCATCACTGAATACAAATTTACGGAATTTAGCTTTTTTGTATTCAACGCGATAAAGAGGTGGCATGGCAATATATACATGTCCCTGTTCAATAAGCTGAGGCATATATCTGAAGAAGAATGTCATTAAAAGTGTAGAAATATGAGCACCATCGACATCGGCATCGGCCATAATAATGATTTTATGATATCTGAGCTTTTCAATATTAAAGTTTTTACCAATGCCTGTTCCAAGACTTGCTATTACAGGCATAAGCTTTTCATTATTCATAACCTTGTTAGGTTCAACTTTTTCAACGTTAAGCATCTTACCCCAGAGAGGAAGAATAGCCTGAGTTTTTGGATTTCTACCCTGTTTGGCAGAACCACCGGCAGAATCTCCTTCGACGATGTAAACTTCACATTCTTCAGGTTTTTTAGAAGAACAGTCAGCAAGTTTTCCAGGAAGACCAAAACTGTCCATTCCGGATTTTCGGTTAGTTTCAATTGCTTTTCTGGCCTTAATACGACCAATGGCTTCGTTTACACCTTTTTCAAGAATTAAATTACAATCCTGAGGATTCAATTCACACCAGATTGTAAGTTTTTCTTTTACAAGAGATTCTACAATAGTTTTTACAATTGTATTACCAAGTTTAGTCTTTGTCTGACCTTCAAACTGTGGTTCAGGAACCTTTACACTAAGAATTGCTGTAAGGCCAGTGCGAATATCTTCACCTGTAAGTTTTTCCAGTTTAAGATCTTTAGCCTTTGCATCTTTTTTATCAGCTTTTGGATTCCATTTTGGATTAAGCTTTTTATAAAGTTTTTCATTGGATTCAAGAAATTTATTCATTACAAAAGTAAGGGCATTCTTGTAACCTTCAAGGTGTGTACCACCTTCACGGGTATTAATATCGTTTACATACGAATGAACTTTTTCATCAAAACTGTCGTTAAACTGCATTGAAAGATCAACAATAATATCCTGATCTTCACCATTTATAAAAATAGGTTCTGCAGGAATAACTTTTTTTCCTTCATTCAGATATTTTGTATATTCGTTAATGCCGCCTTCAAATTTAAGTACAAGTTCTTTTGGAGTTTCAAGACGTTCATCACGGAAAGTAATCTGAATTCCAGGATTAAGGAATGCAAGTTCCCTGAGACGATCAAGAAGAACTTCAAAATTATAAGTTATTGTTTCCTGAAAAATTGTTGCATCACTCTTCCAGCGGATAGTAGTTCCAGTTCGGTCAGTAGTTCCTATTTCCTTAACACCATCTTTAGATGGAACACCTCTTTCAAATTTTTCAGTAAAAATTTTACCGTT
Organism: Treponema sp.; assembly: GCA_045597415.1. Lineage (GTDB taxonomy): Bacteria > Spirochaetota > Spirochaetia > Treponematales > Treponemataceae > Treponema_D. Next base: position 13,074 of record JAZLKD010000033.1, read on the forward strand.
TCTATAAACTGTTGCTTCAAGCCAGTCCGAGAGAGCGTTTACACAAGAAACACCTACACCATGCAAGCCACCGGAAACTTTATAGTTTGATTTATCAAATTTACCACCGGCATGAAGACGAGTAAGAACAAGTTCAAGAGCGCTTATTCCTTCAGTAGGATGAATATCAGTCGGAATACCACGTCCATCGTCTTCTACACGACAAATATCATCAAGTTCAAGAGCAACAGTAATATTATGACAAAATCCTGCCATTGCTTCATCAATACAGTTATCAACGACTTCATAAACAAGATGATGAAGTCCGTTTGGTCCTGTTGAACCAATGTACATACCTGGTCGTTTTCGAACGGCTTCAAGTCCTTTAAGAACCTGAATATTACCAGCATCATAAGATGTTGCCATTTTTGTAATTCCTTGTAATATAGATTTTTATGATTATGTAAAAAAGACGTGAAAAGACTTTTATAGCGTTGTGAATTATAGTTGAATTGCGCGAAAAGGTAAAGTTATACTATAATACGTCTATGTCAGAACAAAATTACAAAGAAATTTTTGAAGAAGCTAAAAACCAGATACATAATGAATACAGATCAATCGGACAGGAAACTGAATTTATCCTATGGTTCAATTTTGAATATGTAGAAGATTCGAATAACGAAATTACAGTATCTGTTCCTTCAACTTTTCTTGGAAAATCAATGGAAAGTCGTGGCAATTTTAAGAAAATGCAGTCAAAAATTGAAGAACTGACTGGAATAAACATTTCCATAAAATATATTGTCCGACAAAAAACAGTTTCTGACTCACCATCACCTCAAATTTCAACAGAACCTGCTGTTTCAATTCATTCTCAAGATGAAATTATTTCAAATGAAACAAAAAATGAATCTTTTGAAAAAATCCAGAAAAAAGAATTTATCAAACATCCAGATTTAAGGGATGATTATACATTCGATACTTTCATTCCAGGTGAAAACAGTATTTATGCTTACAATGCTGCAATGGCTGCTTCAAAGAATCCTGGAAATGCATATAATCCTATTTTAATTTATGGTGGAGTTGGTCTTGGAAAAACTCATCTTATGCAGTCAATTGGAAATTACATTTACAATGAAAATCCTAAATCAAAAATAGCATTTATCAGTGCTGAAAATTTTACAAACGAATTTACAAATTCAATTTATACAAAAACTACCGAAGCTTTTAAAAAAAAGTATAGAAACGTTGATGTTCTCATGATTGATGATATTCACTTTCTTCAAGATAAAAAACAGACTCAGGAAGAGTTATTTCATACTTTTGAAGCAATCTGGAATAAAAAAGGTCAGATTGTATTTACATGTGACCGTCCGGTTAGTGAACTTAAAGGTTTTGCAGAACGACTTCAATCAAGATTTCAGAGAGGTTTAAATGCAAACCTTCAACCTCCTGATTTTGAAACAAAAATTGCAATCATCAATAAAAAACTGGAAATTCTTAATAAAAACATTTCCCAGGATGTAATTGAATTTGTTGCAAAAAACTGTCAGACAAATGTTCGTGATCTTGAAGCTTCCCTTACAAAGCTTTTAAGTTACAGTGAACTCTGTAATAAAAATGTTACTGTAGAAATGGCTCAAAACCTTTTAAGGGATATTATCAACACTCCTTTGTCAGGAACAATTACTGTTGAAACAGTTCAGAAAGTTGTTGCAGAACACTACAACATTTCTTTATCAGACATAAAAGGAAAAAAACATACAAAAAATATTGCAGGTCCAAGACATATTGCAATTTACATTGCAAGAAATCTTACTGACTATTCATTCCCGGAACTCGGTAATGAATTTGGCGGAAGAGATCATACAACAATCATGCATGGATATGAAAAAATTGATAATCAGATAAAAATTGATTCATCATTAAATTCAACTATCCAGCAGTTAATAAGGGATATTAAAGACTATAGAAAATAAATTATTTTCAATATTGTTGATAATATGATAAATTATTGTGTAAAAGTTGTGTAAAACTTTTACCTCTGTGAATTTGTGGAAAAACTGTGAATTTAAGTCACATACTTTTCCATAATCTAAATTATTGTAATATAAAGAAATACAATAGTTATCAACAAATTCACAGCCCTTATTATTACTATTACTAAATTTATAAATATATAATAATAAAGTTATACAA
>JAZLKD010000034.1:0-5748 GCA_045597415.1 Treponema sp.
TTTAATTTGCAATGGTTTTACTTTCAGGCGGGAAGACAAGGCTCGTAAAGATCTTTTTATTCAGCTGATTGATTTTGAAAATCCGGAAAATAACTTTTTTGAAATTGTGAATCAGGTTGAGATTCAGGGACGGGAGCAGCTTAGAATTCCAGATGGCATTGTTTATGTGAACGGGCTTCCTGTGGTTGTTCTGGAATTTAAATCTGCCATTAAAGAAAACACTACTATTGAAGATGCTTACAAACAGCTTACTGTACGCTACCGCAGGGATATTCCTGAACTTTTTAAATACAATGCTTTTGTTGTAATTAGTGACGGGGTGAACAGCAAGATTGGTTCTTTGTTCAGTCCTTATGAATTCTTTTATGCCTGGCGTAAGGTTGAAAGTTCTGATAAAGAAGCTGATGGTATTTCTGCCCTTATGACTATGGTGCATGGTCTGTTCCGTAAAGACAGGCTTGTAAGTGTTATTAAGGATTTTGTTTACTTTCCTGATTCTGGCGATAAAGAAACTAAAATTGTTTGCCGTTATCCTCAGTTCTTTGCGGCTACTAAACTTTTTGGAAGCATTAAATCTGCAATCCGTCCTGCTGGGGATGGTAAAGGTGGTATTTATTTTGGTGCTACTGGTTGTGGTAAAAGTTACACTATGGTTTTCTTGAGCCGCCTTTTGATGCGTTCCAAGGAACTGAACAGTCCTACTATTGTTGTGATTACTGACCGTACTGACCTTGATGACCAGCTTGGTAAACTGTTTCTTGAAAGTAAGAATTTTATTGGTGACGAAAATGTGGAAAGCATTGAAAACCGTTCTGATTTGGGAACTCGTCTGCGGGGGCGTAAGAGCGGTGGTGTTTTTCTTACTACGATTCAGAAGTTCTGCGAAGACATTAAGCTTTTAAGTGACCGTTCAAATATTATCTGTATTAGTGATGAAGCTCATCGTTCTCAGAATAATCTGGATGAAAAAACTGTGATTACCGATAACGGCGTTGAACACAAATATGGTTTTGCAAAATATCTTCACGATTCGCTTCCTAATGCAACTTATGTTGGTTTTACAGGAACTCCAATCGACGAAATGGCGCCTGTTTTTGGTAACATTGTTGATACTTACACAATGAAAGAATCTGTTGCAGATGGAATCACTGTAAATCTTGTTTACGAAGGACGTGCTGCAAAGGTTATTCTGGACCAGAAAAAAGTTCGCGAGATTGAAGAATATTACGACCAGTGCGAAGAACAGGGAGCAAACGAAAATCAGATTGCGTCAAGTAAAAAGGCTGTAGCAAATCTTGATGCTATTATTGGTGACCCTGATGTTGTGGCAGAAGTTGCAAAAGATTTTATAGACCATTACGAAACTCGTGTACAGGAAGGTGCAACTGTTGAAGGTAAAGCAATGTTTGTGTGTTCAAACCGGGAAATTGCTTATTCTTTGTGGAAGAAAATTGTTGAACTTCGCCCTGAATGGAATGAAAAGAAAGCCTGTTCTGATGGGGCAATTCTGACTGAACAGGATAAAAAAGAACTTAAACCTATAGAAAAAATTAAAATGGTTATGACGGAAAACAAGGCAAAGGATATTAAGGATCTCTTTGAACTGCTTGGAAATCATGACTACAGAAAGGAACTGGACCGTCAGTTCAAAAATAAAAAATCAAACTTCAAAATCGCAATCGTTGTTGATATGTGGATTACGGGTTTTGATGTTCCTTGTCTTGATACAATCTACATTTATAAACCATTGCAGAAACATACATTGATTCAGACTATCAGCCGTGTAAACAGAACTTACAAGGGTAAAGAAAAAGGTCTTGTTGTAGACTACATCGGTATTAAACGGGCAATGAACGTCGCTTTGAAAAAATATACTGGCGACGACAACGAAGAATTTGAAGATACAGACAAGGCTGTTGATATTGTAAAAGACCAGATTGATGTTCTGAATGCTATGTTCAATACTTTTGATTCTAAAAATTATTTTACAGGCACACCTTTAATGCAGTTGCAGTGCCTGAATGAGGCTGTGGAATTTGTTCAGAATACAGAAGATCTGGAAAAGCGTTTTATGGAAGCAGTTCGAAGATTGAAGAAAGCATTTAATCTGTGTTCTTCCAGCGAAAGAATTTCTAAAGCTGAAAAAGATACTATCGGATTTTATGTGGCTGTCCGTTCAATTCTGTTTAAGCTTACAAAAGGGGATGCTCCAGATATTACTACAATGAACCGTCATGTTGCCCAGATGATAAACGAAGCAATAAAAGCTGACGGTGTGGAAGAATTGTTCCAGGTTGGAAAGAAAGTAAACTTTGATATTTTTAGTCCTGAATATCTGCAGAAAATTAATGGCATAAAACTGCCAAATACAAAAATCAAAATCTTACAGCAGCTTTTGCAACAGGTAATTGCAGACTACAAAAAGACAAATAAAATCAAGGCAATGGAATTCAGCGAGCGGATGAAAAAACTGGTTGAGGCATACAACAACCGCCATCTTGATGATTTTACAGCTCAGGTTCTGGATGAAGTTACAAAACAGTTGAATGAATTGCTGAATGATATCCAGAAGGATAAGGACAAGTTTAAGGAACTTGGTATTTCTTTTGAAGAAAAAGCCTTCTACGATATTCTTGTAAGCTGTGCCCAGAAGTTCCATTTTGAAAATCAGTATCCTGATGATCAGATGAAAGAACTGGCAAAGAAAGTAAAAGCTCTTGTTGATGATAAAACCCGCTACACAGACTGGGATCAGCGAATAGACGTAAAAGCCGAAATGGAAGCCGATTTAATGATTCTGTTGGATGAAAATGGATATCCACCTGTTCCACGAAACGAAGTTTATAACGAAGTATTTGAACAGGCGGAGAATTTTAAGAAGTATAGTGAGTAAAATATACTTTAAATAATAGGAGTGAATACCATGAAAATCGTAATCGTAAACGGCAGTGCCAGAAAAGGAAACACACTGGCCGCAATTGAAGCTTTCTCAGATGGTGCTAAAACAAAGAATGAAATTGAAATTATTCAGGCTGATAAACTTAATATCGGATTTTGTAAAGGATGCGGAGCCTGTGAATGTCATAAGGGGTGTGTAGATAAGGACGATACAAATCCAACTATTGATAAACTAGTTGCAGCAGACATGATTGTATTTGCAACTCCTGTTTACTGGTGCGGAATGACAGCCCAGACAAAACTTGTTATCGATAAATGTTATTGTCGTGGAGCACAGATTAAAGGAAAGAAGATTGGTGTTCTTGTTCCAGGTGGTTCTCCAGTTGATGCAACTCAGTATGAACTCATCAAGAAACAGTTTGAATGTATGGCTTCATATCTCAACTGGAACATGCTTTTCTATAAGCCATTCTATGCGAACGGAAAAGATGAAATTAGAAACAATGCTGAACTTGTAAAAGAACTCAAAGAGTTAGGTGGAAATTTATAATTATTTATCATTTTTCAGGGATTAAAGAATGAACCAATACATTGAATATTCAAAAGAAGTATTCACCGCATTAAAGAACAACAGCCCGATCATCGCAATTGAAACCGGTGGAACTTTTGTGGGAATTCCGTATCCGGAAAATGTTGAAACTGCAAAAAGGGTGTGTGAAGAGGTTCGTAAGGCTGGTGCTGTTCCTGCTTACATTTCCATAATGAATGGCAAAATCAAAGTGGGAATGAGTGATGAAGAACTTGATGATTATGGTAAGCGCCGTGGAACCATGGCTAAAGCTTCAAGACGGGAAATTCCTCTGATTCTTGCAAAAGGTGAATATGGTGTAATGACTTTGGCAGCCACAATGGTTGTTGCAGATTTAGTAAATATTCCGGTTGTTTCTGGCGGTGGAATGGGTGGTGTTCATAGAGGTGCAGAAATCACAATGGACATTTCATCTGATCTGGAAGAAATCGCCGAACGAAATGTGATTGTTGTGTGTTCCGGTGCAAAATCAATTCTGGATTTGAATCTTACAATGGAATATCTTGAAACAAAATCTGTACCTGTTATGGGATACAAAACTGATGAAATGCCTGCCTACATGGCCATTGAAAGCGGAATCAAACTTCCCTGCAAAATGGATTCGGTCAGCGAAGTTGCAAAAGCTTATCAAATCAAAAATGGACTGAAAATTAGAACTGGAATGATTCTTATGAATCCTATTTCTGAAGAATATGCTGTGGATGCTGTTCAGATGAATAAGGTAATTGATGAAGCAATTACGTGCAGTAAAAAGGATAATGTTCGTGGAAAAGCCATAACGGGATATCTGATGAAATATGTAAAAGAGCATATGGGAACCGAAAGCATGGATGCTCAGAAAAACATGATTATTGAAAATGCGGTACTGGCGGCTGAGCTGGCTAAGGAAATTATATGAAAAAATCGCTCCTTACAATCCTGGCATTATGTTTTCTAACTTTTTCAGCATGTGCACAATCTTCAAAAACTACAGGGGATAGAACAATGGGAACAACAATAAATGTAACTGTAAACGGCATAACAAAAACTGCAACTCTGGTTGAAAATGTTGCAACAAAAGCTCTCCTTGAACTGCTTTCAAAAGGCGATGTAACTGTCCAAACCGATGACTATGGCGGATTTGAAAAAGTCGGAACTTTCGGCTCCCGTCTTCCAACAAACAATTCTCAGATTAATACAGTTCCAGGTGATATCGTTCTGTATCAGGGAAACTCTATCAGCTTCTTCTATGACAATAACGGCTGGAGTTATACAATACTTGGAAAACTCGATATCACTGATGTAAAAGAAATTAAAACTTTCCTCCAGGCAGGGAAGGGAAAGACTGATATTGTTTTGAGTTTGAAATAAAGGATTTTTGCTTATGAAAATTGAATCAACAAAATGGAACTGGATTCGTGAACCAGCAGATTACAAAATCACAGACGATAAAATTGAAATCATTACTGCACCTCACACTGACCTGTGGCAGAGAACTTATTACCACTTCAGGAACGATAATGCACCGGTTCTTCAGATGAAAACTTCGGATAAATATTTTTCATTCATCGTGAAGACTGAGTTTGAAAGTAAGCAACGTTTTGATCAGTGCGGCGTTGTCATGTATCTAGACAGTGAAAACTGGCTCAAAGGTTCCATTGAATTTGAAAATGACCAGTTCCAGCACCTCGGATCTGTTGCAACAAACAACGGATATTCAGACTGGGCAACAACAGAAATTCCTGCAAACATCAAATCAATGTGGTATCGTTTCAGCCGTCGTGATGATGATTACTGCATCGAATGTTCGGAAGATGGAATCAAGTTCAAGCAGATGAGAATCTGTCATATGTTTAAGGCAACTGATGAAATCCAGTTCGGTATTTATGCCTGCAGTCCTGAAGATTCTTCTTTCAAGGCAACATTCACTAATATGGAAATCACAGAATGTAAATGGCTCGCCCATAACGGTCAGAAACCTGATGAAGAGTAGGGGAAACACAATGAACTTCAACAATCTTCTAAAATCAATTTTCGACTATGATCCTGACGGTCCAAATATTCATCATCTCATGGCTGTTCACGAATACAGCGTTTTAATTGCTAAAATGGAAAATGCTGATGAACACACTCTCCTGATAACTGAACTTGCAGCTTATCTTCACGATATCGGCGTAAAGGTCAGCAAGGAAAAATATGGAAACAGTCAGCCTCAGCACCAGGAAGCTGAAGGACCTGCCATTGCAAAAACTCTGCTTGAACCACTGGAATTGCCTGCAGAA
>JAZLKD010000035.1:0-15515 GCA_045597415.1 Treponema sp.
TTTAGATAATGACTTCTTCACGGCACGCTAGAACCTTCCGCCGACTCTCTGATTCCGTCGAATCAGAGTACCACATTTTCCTGATGTATATATCATGACATCTTGACGCGTTAGGGATCACCACGGAAGTGGTACCCCGCGGGTCAAGGCTTTAAGCTTTAGCGTGCCTTGACGCGTTAGGGATTGTCGCGGAAAGACCGGAAGCTTGCTGAGGACTTGGAGCAAAAGCCCGACGGCGCCAGCCGGAACGCCCTTTTAGAGAAAATTGTCTGGACCAGGCTCAACTTTTGAGTTTTATTACTGAATAAAAGCGATGTTTGGAATCTGCGATACTTTTGATTCTTTAAAGAACATGTCTTTGAACGGATGTATGTCCAGGGCATTTGTGTACCAGCCGCCAATAAGGTTCAGGTCAAGGGCATGAAAACTCAGTGAATGACTCAGCGGGATAATCATGCCGTCGTTGAGAAGAATGCTTTCGGCTTTGGAAAGAAGCTTGTACCGCTCCTGTGGATCTGTTGTTTCGTCGGAAAGTGTGAACGTTTCCGTAAATTCCTTGTTGTGCCACTTTGTCTGATTAAGTGTTGAACCCTCGCGGAACAATTCCAGAAAGGCACTTGGATCTGCATAATCACCTATCCAGGAATATGTGAAAATGTCAGACTTTGAGCTGTTCATATTTGAAAGATAGAGATGGTCAGGAACTGTTTCCAGCTGAAGTTCGACTCCAAGGGGTGCCCAGGCTTTTTTTAAGATTTCTGCCTGCTTCTGTTCTGTTTCTGAGTCATGTGAAACTGCAAAGGTAATCGTAAGTTTCTGATCCAGAGGAATTCCGGCCTTTTTTCGGGCATCTTCCATCATTTCCAGGGCATCTTCTTCACTTGTCTCTGTAAGTCCTTCAGGAGATTTGTAGCCGGACAGCGGATAAACAAGTGTTGTTGCCTGAATCAGCGATGTGCGCAGTTCTTTCCATGGTATTGCTGTCAGCAGGGCATTCCTGAAATCTGCATTGTCCCAGGGGGCGTTGTTACAGCTGAAGAAAAGGTAACTTGTTCCGAAAATTGCAGAGAGGCGCAGGGAATTTTTGTTGAGAAGTTTATCCGTGTCCAGGAAACTTACAATCCAGTCTGCACGGCCTGTGTTAAAAAGCCAGGTATTTTCCTTGTAGTCGCTGGAAAGAATGATTTTTATAGAAGGAATGTGCACGTTTTTTGTGTCGTAGTAGTTTGCGTTTTTAACAAGAAGAATTTCTTTGTCGCTTCTGCTAGAAATTGTGTAAGGACCTGTATAGATGTTTCTATCTTCTTTAAATACTGAAAATGCATGGTGGCAGAGAAGGCGGGAAAAATATGCTGTTGGTGATTTTAAGTTTACAATGAGGGTTGTGTCGTCTTTTGCCTCGATTCCTACCTGGTCGGCAGAAATTTTGCCGTTTCTGAATTCCTGGGCACCTTCGATACAGTCCAGAAGGGATGCGTATGAAGCTTCCGGTGTGCTTAAGAGTATAAGCCAGGAATCCCGTACAGAAGAAGCCGTAACTGGTGTACCGTCAGAAAATTTTAAATCCTTACGGATGGTAAATGTCCATCTTTTTTTGTTTTTGCTGATTTTATAACTTTCAGCGATTGCCGGGAGTGGTTCGAGAGTTCTTGAATTGTAAGTAAAAAGTCCTTCGTAAAGTCCGTTTAAAATCTGAGCTTCGGAATTGTAGCAGGAAGTTGCCGGATCAAGGTTCATCTGCTGTCCGCTCATGAGCATTACAAGCTGGTGCTGCAGAACTGGATCAGGTGCATCTTTTACAACTGAAACTTCACTTTCTTCTGATTCCTGTGCAAAGAGTGTAAAGGCACAGAAAAGAAGGGCAATAAGACTTGCGAATTTTTTCATATATTGATTCCTAATTTTTTCATCTGTTCAGCTTCTTCGATGTAGGCTGAATACTCGGCACGATGCTGGTTTACTTTTACGATAACGTTTTTGATGGAAGTGATTTCCATTTTGAGACCTTTGATTTTTGATCTGTTCTGAGGAGCTGCGGCAGCTTTAAAGAAGTTGTCCAGAGCTGTGAGAACCTGCATCATTTTGCTGCATTCGATGAACTGTTTGTTAATAAAGTCCAGGATTTTATCTTCTTCCATGGAGGCGAGTTTTTCGTAGCCTGGATTTCCTTTGCCTGAAATTGACATGTAACGGCGGAGTCGGGCATCCATTTCGGCCATGAAAGTCTGGTAGTTGAGTTTTTCGTTGCGGCGTGTTTCTGTTGTCTGTTCAACAACTACAATGGAATAAATTGTAGGTTTTGGGGGAATGTTGAATGCCTTGCGGAAAACTTCCTTAACTTTGTCCATGAAGGAGTTATGTTCACTTTCAAGGATTTCATGATTGTCGCGGATTTTGTTCATTGTGCCTGTAAGCTGTGGCGGAAGTGCACCCAAGGCTCTGGCAGCGGCGAGAATCATGTCTTTTGTGTCGACTTTAACTTCTTTTTTCTGCTCGGCTTCTTTTTGAATTCCAAGTTTCTGGAGAAGTGCTTTCTGGATTTTATCTTTGTCGGCATCGTGGTCTTCTTTGATGATTTCTTCTATGAGGTCATTGTAGAAAGGAATTTTTCCCATTGCGGCAGAAAAACATTTTTTGATGTAAGAGATTTCTTCTTCAGGAGATTCTGCTGCTTTTGATGCGTTAAAGCCCGGATGTGTAAAGACGTTTTTTCGTATGGAACCTTTGTACATTTCCTTCTGAAAATCTGTAAATTCCTTGAGGGCTTTGTTGATTTCCTGCATGGCTTTGTTTGCTTTTGCACAGCTGTCGTTGAGCATGCTTTGTGTAATTGCATCGCTGTTCTGCCGCATGTTAAAGACGAGGGTTGCAAGAGAGCGGGTAATGAGTTTTGGATTGTTTGGAGAAAAAGATGTCCACTGAATCCAGTTGTTGAGTTCTACAAGCTTTCGGATATTGACGATTGTGAGGTTTGCTACTGAAAATTTGTAATAGTTACAGAGAAAGTCCATGGTGTTGTCGTAGTCTGAGGTACGCATACCGAGAATCATTGAACGTTCCTGGTCTGTAAAAGGAGTGCTTTCTGGAGCTTTGATGTCACTAATCTTTTTTTCTGCCTTGTAAGGATCTGGAGTAAGAAGGGATTTTTTTGACAGGGCTTCCAGCAGGTTTGTAATACAAGTGTGGAGAAGCCTGTAATTGTCAAGAATGGCCGGTAAACCGGTTGAATCGTACCAGGCTGATTTTTCTTCCAGCGCTGCAAGCAGAGATGATGTGAAATTTTCCATAAGCGATTAGTCCTCAACTTCTAATATCGGCAGAAAATGGTGAATTCTTGACTGTTATTTGAAGGTGTATTGTTCAATTTTGTTATTCCGCAAGTCATTAATAACAGGCAACACTTTTTCTGGAACATTGTTTTATGTATAATGTAATTATGTTTGAAGTACGTGTTGAATCTGAATTTGCGGCCGCTCATTTTTTGCGGGATTATCATGGAAAGTGTGAAAACCTTCACGGGCATAATTACAAGGTTTATGTGCATGTTCGTGGCAGTGAGCTTGACGAAGGTGGAATGCTGATTGATTTTACTTTTCTGAAGGCAGCTTTAAAAGAAGTTATAGGCAAAATCGACCACACAAGCCTTAATGAAATTCCTGAGTTTGATCAGAATCCAAGTGCTGAGCGTATTGCAATGTACATTTACAGAAACATGATTGAGTCACTCAGGGCAAAAGACATTGATCTGACCGGCCAAAACGGAACAAAAATCTGTGCCGTAGATGTTTTTGAAACTGACAGAAACAGGGCACGATTCATTCCGGATTGATTTATTTTTTGCAGCTTTCCAGCCATTTTTTAATCGGATCACGCCAGTCTTTGGAGATACAGCCTTCCAGCAAAAAACATTCGTAGGTAAAGGAAATGTGATCTCTGATGGCGGCTGCATCTTTTGCTGAAATTTCCTTGCAGCTTAAAAGAATGTCATTGATGAAGTTTGTTGCATCTGTCGCTGTAAACATATCCGGCCACAGACGGCTTGCCATGTAGAGTGCTGCAGGAATTGTGTTGATTCCGTATTCTTTTGCAAAAAGACCTTCTTCGGCAATGGCGATGGCTGTGTTGTAGATTTCTGTAGTCCACAGGAATTTTTCTTTATCTGTAAATTCATCTTTTTTGAACACATCGCGGGCAAATGCATAAAAAAGTGCAAGAGTTGTAACTGGTGCAAGTTTGAATTCAGAAAGTTTTTCTGCTTCTGAAAGCTGGTCACTTAAAAGAACATACCATTTTTCAAGAAGAGAACATGCATTAAAAAATCCCGTTCTTTTTGAAAGAAGTGAAAATGGTCTTTTCCAGAATTTTTTGATGAGTTTTTTTATCTTTGTTTCAGGAGTTTTAGCCGGAATCAGCTCGTCAAAGTTATGAGCAACTTTATCATAAGAATCTTTTAGAGATGAATTGTATCTGGATATTGCAACACTAAGATGAAGGCGGCTGAACCACATGCCTGGATTAATGAATGTCATAAATCCGGCTTTTCTGCTGCTGAATGATTTTATTTCCCGTCCGTCAACTGAGGCGATTCTTTTTTCTCTTTTTGTTAAGCTCATTTACCAAAAACTTCCTTTGCGATTGCGACGCTGACCATAGCGTCTTTTGAGTAGTAGTCGGCACCAATCTGACTGGCATAATCTTCAGTAAGAACAGCACCACCTACCATAATTTTACACCGCTTATTGTGTTTTTCCAGTGTTTCGCGCAAAAGTTTTATAGTAGTTTCCATATTTGCAACAGTTGTGGTCATAAGGGCACTCAAACCTACAAGCTGAATGTCATTTTCGAGAACTGTGTTTACGACTGTCTCATAAGGGACATTTTTCCCAAGATCGATTACGGTGTATCCGTAATTTTCCAGCATGGCTTTTACGATATTTTTGCCGATGTCGTGAATGTCACCGAAAACAGTACAGATTACAATTTTGCCTTTTGATTCCTGTTTTGTTCCAGAGGCTTCAAGATGAGCCTTGATAACGGCAAATGAGTTGCTTACTGTGTCTGCCGCAAGAAGAAGCTGCGGAAGGAATTTTCTGCCTGTTTCAAAATCTTTTCCGACCATGTCCAGGGCTGGAACGATACAACGGTCAATAATTTGGACAGGTTCTTTGCCGGATTCCAGCAGTTTCTGAGTAACTTCTCCTGAAGAATCCTTAAATCCCTTGTTGATGATGTCGATAAGAGTTTTTTCGTCTTCGGTAATATCATCTGCCAGTTTGACTTCTGCAATTTTTGGAGTTGAAGCTGTCGTTTTTGGAGCAGCATCAATTCCTTTTGCAGCGGCTGCCTGTTCTGCACTTAAACCGTAAACTGGAGCCGGAGTGTCGTTGTATTTTTCAATGTATGCCAGACAGTTTTCATCATAGCCGGCAAGAGCCCGGTATCCGTAATAGGATTCCATCATTGATTCCATAAGGGGATTGATGATACAGGCGCTTAAACCTGCATACAGTGCCATGGCAAAAAATCTTGAGTTTACGATATCGCGGCGTGGAAGTCCAAAACTGATGTTTGAAACCCCAAGAACGAACTGAATTCCCTGGTCGCCGTATTTTGATTTAAGAATCTGGATGGCTTTTACCGTTTCCAGAGCTTCCTTTTGCTGACTTGAAACAGTAAGAGTCAGGGTGTCGATTACAATATCCCTTACAGGAATGCCATATTTTGCAGCTTCATTGATGATTTTTTCTGCAACGGCAACACGGCCTTCTGCAGTTGGAGCAATTCCATTTTCGTCAATACAGAGACAGACAACAGCTCCACCGTATTTCTGCACGAGTGGAAGAATTTTATCCATTACATCCTGGCGCCCGTTTACAGAATTTATAAGGGCTTTACCATTATAATAGCGCAGTGCTTTTTCAATGACAGGTGCTTCACTGGAGTCAATCTGGAGAGGTGTGTTGAAGACATCCTGAATTGTCTTTACTGCATCAACCATTGTCTGGGCTTCATCAATGCCAGGAAGACCAACGTTTACATCGAGAATCTGTGCTCCTGCATTAATCTGGCTTTCGCCTTCGCCAAGTACAAACTGCATGTTATGTGCAAGAAGAGCTTCCTTGACCTTTTTTTTGCCTGTTGGATTGATTCTTTCGCCGATAATCATCGGACCTGCTTTTCCGCCGATTTCAACTGTTGAGTTGTATGAACTGATAAAGCAGCTGTTTTCAAATTCGCAAGGCTGGCGTTTTTGAGGAGGAAGTTTTTCTATAGCCTGAACCATGGCAGCAATGTGTTCAGGAGTTGTACCACAACAGCCTCCAAGGATAGAAACTCCAAGTTTTCTGTATTCAATGTGGTGCTGAGCAAATTCTTCACCGCCAACCATAAAAACAGCTTTGCCTTTGATAACCTGAGGAAGACCTGCATTTGGCTGTGCAAGAACAGGTTTGTGGGCATAACGCATGATTTCCCTGACTATTGCATCATCATCTTTGAGGGAGCCGCCACAGTTAAAACCTATTGCATCAACGCCCATAGATTCAAGATAAACTACACAGGTTTTTATGTCGCTTCCTGTAAGGGTGCGCAGGTTTGGCTGAAAGGTAACGCTGGCAACAACAGGAAGAGATGTGTTTTCCCGGATGGCGAGAACTGCAGCCTTGACTTCATGAAGGTCGGCCATTGTTTCAACGATGGCAAGATCTGCACCGGAGTGTTCTGCATAAACTGCTGCTTCTTTGTAACAGTCATAAGCCTGATCAAAAGTCAAAGTTCCCATTGGTTCAAGAAGCTGCCCGATCTGGCTTGTATCCCAGCCGATAAAATGAGGACGGGTGTTTCCTGCTTTTTCTGCCTGTTCAATACATTCTTTTGCAAGTTTAATACCTGATTCGATGTATTCCTTGCAGGAATATTTTGCGGAATGGAGTTTGAGGGGAAGGGCTCCAAAGGTGTTAGTTGTAATTACGTTGGCACCTGCAGCAATATACTGACTGTAAATATCTTTGATAATTTGAGGATGTGTAATGTTAAGGTCTTCTGGAATATCGTAATCTGTGCATCCGGTTTTTTGTATCATCGTACCCATACCACCGTCAAAAAACAGTGGAAGTCCTGATGCTGTCTGTGATTCCAGAAATGATTT
This sequence comes from Treponema sp., assembly GCA_045597415.1. Classification (GTDB taxonomy): domain Bacteria; phylum Spirochaetota; class Spirochaetia; order Treponematales; family Treponemataceae; genus Treponema_D. The sequence continues at coordinate 7,148 of JAZLKD010000035.1, forward strand.
AAAGTTAGCCATATTATCCTTATTTGTTGATTGCTTTTATGATTGAATTTACGTTGCTGATAATTGAGCGGGCAATTTCAGGTTTGTTCATTGTGTAAATGTGGATACCGCGGACACCATTGGAAATCAGGTCGATGATCTGGTCTGTGGCGTAAGCGATTCCTGCCTGTTTCATTGCTTCCGGATCATTGCGGAAACGGTCACAGATTGCAAGAAGTTTTCGTGGAATGTAAGCATTGGAAAGATCAACCATACGGCTTACCTGATTTGCATTTGTAATCGGCATGATTCCGGCAAGAACAGGAACGTGAATACCGGCTCCCTGCAAACGGTAAAGATAAGAGTAAAGCATATCGTTGTCAAAAAAAAGCTGTGTTGTCAGAAAATCTACTCCTGCGTCAACTTTGTGCTTGAGATTGTCGATGTCGTTTTCTCTGTTTGAACTTTCCGGGTGGCATTCAGGATAACAGGCTCCTCCAACACAAAAACCGTTTTCTTTTAAAAGAGGAATCAGATCACTGGCATGAGTGTATCCGCTTGGAAAAATATTTTCTCCTGGAGCTGCATCTTTTGGAAAATCTCCGCGGAGAGCTAGAATGTTCTGAATTCCTTTTGATTTAAATTCGGCAATGGCAGACTGGAGCTGTTCTTTTGTTGAACGCACACATGTAAGGTGAGCAAGTGCCGGAGTTCCTGCTTTTTCGATGATTGATGCAATTTCTGATGTATTTGACTGAGTTGAACCGCCGGCTCCATAAGTTACTGAAATAAAATCCGGGTTGAGGGTTGCCAGGTCGATGGCTGTATTTTTTACAGAGTCAAAACCTTCCTGTTTTTTTGGAGGAAAAATTTCGAAAGAGAATGTTACTTTTTTTGATTTGAGGGCTTCTGAGATTTTCATAATTCAGAGTTTAGCAGATTGGGGGATTATAGTCGATAATTATATTTTTATGGTGAGTTATAGGAATAACCTATATTATGATTCCTGTTCACCAAGACGCCTCAACAGTTTTTCGTCCAGTTTAATATGGAGGTTTTTTTCATTGGTTGGAAGAACAAGCCCTTTTGGACCGTTTTTTGCGCGGCGGAGATGCTTTACCTGGGTATAATAAAGGTCTGCGCTGCCGTTTTTGCGGGCTTTTGAGTAATAAACTGCAAGATTTCCTGCAAGAAGCATTATTTCAAGAGGAATTGTTTTACCAGGGCGGTTTTTAACAAAAACATAGCCGCCGTGATAATCCCTTGCATGGAACCACATATCCTGCCCCTTTACATGGTGGCGCAAAAGTTCATCATTTTCTGTTGCATCACGGCCAACGAGGATGTACCAGCCGTCAATTTCATAATCAAGTCCCGGGTGAGTTTTCTTTTCCTGCTGCTTCGGCTTCTGAGTTTTGCGCAGGATCTGCTCCAGCCTGATGGGATTTTTTTCTGCAATGAGGCGCTCGTATTCCTTCTCCATGTTTGTAAGGGATAGCTTTGCCTGCTCAATGTCGTATTCCAGGTTTTCAAGCCCGTTTGTCTGCTTTTTATAAAGTTCATAATAATCAGCGGCATTTTCGTGGGCAGATTTTTTTGGATCAACTTTGATGCGGATGGTTTTTCCAGAATCATAATCTTCAACTTCAAGAAAATTTCCGTCCAGAGAATCCATTCCAAAAGCCAGAATTAAATCTCCCTGGTGCTTGTAACGTGAAGCATTTAAAAATTCCCTGCGCTTTTCTTCAAGACGTTCAAGGGCGGTACTCTGGCGGCTTTTGTGCTGGTTGTACCATTTTTCAGCCTGTTCAAGCAAAGCTTCGAGAGAAGTTCTGCTGGCATTTTCGGAATAAAAGAGTTCAACTTTCTGGTTAAAAGAAAGAGGGTTGTCTGGATTTGGATTGACCAGTTCATCGAAAGTGCGTACCGGAAACCTTGCAAGCAGTTCTTCGTCAGAAACAGGTTCTTTTCCGCTGCTTTCAATCTTTAAAACTTCACCTTTCATCTCCCCTTTTGCGGGGCGTCTGTAAAAACTGTCAAGAATAATATTGTCACTATCGCACAAAAAAATGTTTGCGGCATTGGACCATAAACGGATGTAAAGGTTATAGTATTCGTCGCCGGTTTTCTGCTGGTTTTTACCTTTTTTTGCAATTTTTTCCTGTGCCTGAGGCATTACATAAAGTGCACCTTCTTTGAACAGTTCAATTCTGATGATACGTTCTTTGCCAGTCTGACTGCAGCTGACAATACGGGTGCCTTTTAACTTGGAACGGAGCATTTCATTAAAACGCAGCGGCTTGTCATTTTTTGTAATTTTGCGCCGTGTTTCGTGAATGCGTGTGCTTCCTGCTGCAAGGGATACAAAAACTGTTTTTGGAACTCCCGGTTTGTAAGTATAAAAGGCCATGGAGTCAAAATTGGGCTGCACAATTTCCTGAATAAAGCAGCTTTCAAGTTCCAGTTCAGAGAGAATTACATCAATTTCGTTGCAGTTTAAAGACATAGGAGAAGTTTAGCTGTATTTCTGCTGAAGGGAAATAGTCTTTTGTGTCTGCTTGAACAATCTCTGTGCAAGCATTTTTGAAAGGAAAATGCCGTAGTGAGGATTGTGGCGGATAAGATTGAGGAATGCACCCTTTGGAATTTTGATGAGTTTACATTCACCAACTGCAAGAACTGTAGCCGAGCGGCGGTCATTTAAAAGGAATGCCATTTCGCCGATGAACATGTCATTTGGAGTCAGAACACTTACCAGTTTGCGGCCCGAATAAACGGCAAAGCGTCCGCTAACCATAAAGAACAGGTCGTTGGACATTTCGTTCTCACGGCAGACAATCTGCTTATCGCTGTACGAAATTGTTTCAAAAGGCTTCATAATGCCAGGAACAGTATTAGTTGTGTTCTGAAGATTTATGATTTCAAAACTAACTTCGTTGCCTTTATCGTTGTAATTAAGGTTTTTTACCATTCCGCTGGACATGTTGATTCCACGGCCATGAAGGGCTGCAGTAACAGGTGCGGCTGAATCGTTCTGAGAAGTGAATTTTCTCCAGTCAAAACCATTGCCATCGTCGTGAATAGTAAAACGGCTTTTAACGCGGCCGATGATGTAAGAAATTTTGATGCGTCTTTCAGCATATTTTTCCTGACGGGAACGTTGTTCAATAAGTTCAATAATGTCTCCACCGCGCATCATCCATGCAGATTTTTCTTCAAAGCTGATTTCCAGGTTGCCGTGTTCAAGAGCATTTGTCAAAAGTTCCATGAGGGACATCTGGAGATTAAAGCGTTCTTCTTCGCTGATACGGTTTGTGTTGTAAAGGTAGCCTACAAGGAAGTTTGTATAAAAGCGGATATCCATAGGGTCGTTTCCACAGATGAAAGAACCGGATTCCTGACCGCCGATAACATCCTGCATACCACGGTTAAAGAGGAACTGCTGATTCTGCCACAAAATACGGAGGATGCGGCTGAAATGGATTTTAAATTCACGGAGAGTCTGGGCAGCAAGAATATTTGCATTTTTGCGTTCTTCAATCTCAAGAACCTGATTTGAATCACCGCAAACGCAGATTATTCCGCCATAATGAAGCCACGGATCGTCATTGATAATAGAAAGAATTTTATCAGCTTCAATGTCAGCAGAAGTAAAGTCGAGAACTTTGATTTCAGGCATTTCATAATTAATAAAATCGATTACCTGGCTGGAATCAGAAAAAATCTCACTTTCAAAATAAGCCGAATATTTTTTGCAGGCATTCTGAACTGTCTTGATGACATCCGGGTTTGAAGAAGCTGTAAGAATTTTTTTCACTTTTTAACTCCGTAATTAAACTTTCATAAAAGGTTTAGCCGGCATAAAAGTGCTGCTTATTCTGCAAGTCATCGGTAACAAGCAGCATTTTATGGACATAACCATAAAAAATTATAACACAGAAAAAAGCATAATTACAGAGTCAGTTTGTATTAGTTTGGTTAAATCTGTTTGAGGCAGTTGATCATTTCGATGGCGCCCATGGCACAGTCATAGCCTTTGTTTCCGGCTTTTGTGCCGGCGCGTTCGATTGCCTGCTGGATTGTATCAGTTGTGAGGATGCCGAACATTACTGGAAGTCCTGTGTTCATTGAAACCTGGGCGCAGCCTTTTGAAACTTCAGCGCAGACGTAGTCATAGTGAGTAGTTGAACCACGGATTACTGCTCCGAGGGCAATGATTGCATCATATTTGCGGCTTTCTGCCATGTGTTTTGCTGCAACAGGAATTTCAAAGCTTCCTGGAACCCAGCAAAGGTCGATGTTTTCGTCTTTTACATCGTGGCGGAGAAGGGCGTCTCTGGCACCTTCAATGAGTTTTGAAACGATAAATTCGTTAAAACGTCCTGCAACGATTCCGATTTTCATGCCGGAAGTGTCTGTAAGTTTTCCTTCAATAATATTCATATTTTTTCTCCTATAAAAAGTCAATGAGGAAATATCAATTTCCGATTTGACTTTTGACTGTGCTTCTGCAACAAAGTGAAGAAGCACGATAAATAAGAAAGTTTGCAACGCAAACTTTGCAAAGAAAAAAAGTTTCAGCATTTCTGAAAATTTTTTTCTTATATCTCCTATAAAAAGTCAATGAGGAAATATTAATTTCCGATTTGACTTTTGACTGTTGTATGTTATCTGGACCTCTCCATCAGGTCGAGGTGACAGAAATGAAATTTATATGGGGGCTTGGGGGCAGGGCCCCCAGGCGAGGGGGTAGGACGCAACGGAGGAAACGAAGTTTCCTGAAAGTGCGGCCGCAGGGGCAGGCGCCCCTCATATTAAAGAAAATGCCCCATCTTTAATTTTTTTGTTTTAAGATAAAGTTCATCTTCCTTACGAACCGGAACCTGGAGGGCAACCCGTTCTGTAATTTTAAGGCCGGCTTCCCCGCAGTGGATTTTGGACACTTTGTCGGGATTGTTTGTCATCAGGCGGATTTTTGAAATGCCTAGATCTTTCAGAATCTGGATTCCGCAGTTGTAATCCCGCGCATCTTCAGGCAGACCAAGCGCAAGATTTGCTTCAACTGTGTCCATTCCCTTGTCCTGGAGAGAATAAGCCTTGATTTTGTTCAAAAGTCCGATTCCCCGGCCTTCCTGGCGAAGATAAACAAGAACACCGCTTTTGTTTTCGGCAATTTTTTTCATGGCAGCATCAAACTGTTCACCGCAATCGCACTTCAATGAACCGAAAGCATCTCCCGTAAGACATTCGGAGTGAACGCGGCAGAGAACGTCATCTTTTGTGATGTCGCCAAAAACGAGGGCAGAATGTTCAGCTCCTGTTGCAAGATCTTTGTAACCGTAAATTGTAAATTCGCCGTATTTTGTCGGAAGTTTAGCCTGGGCTGTTCGTTCGACGATTTTTTCGTGGGCTTTTCTGTAGCGGATGAGCTGTTCAATGGAAACCAGCTTGAAGCCCCATTTTTTTGCCATTTTATAAAGTTCTGGAAGACGTGCCATGTGACCGTCATCGCTCATGATTTCGCAGCAAAGGCCCGGACCTTTAAGACCTGCCAGTTTACAGAAATCAACAGTGGCTTCAGTGTGGCCGTTGCGGACAAAAACTCCGCCTTTTTTTGCAATGAGGGGGAACATGTGTCCAGGGCGGCGGAAATCCTGAGGTTTTGTATTGTCGTCTACAAGGGCAAGGGCTGTGGCAGAGCGGTCGTAAGCAGAAATGCCTGTAGATGTGGAAACATGGTCAACGCTGACTGTAAAAGCAGTTTCGTGGTTGTCAGTGTTTTCGCCAACCATAGGTGGAAAATTCAGTCTGTGGGCTGTGTCGATATCAACAGGCATGCAGATAAGGCCCCGTCCCCAGGTTGCCATAAAATTGACGTTTTCAGGAGTTGCAAATTCCGCAGCACAGATAAAGTCACCTTCGTTTTCCCGGTCTTCATCATCCGTAACCATAATAAGCTTACCGGAGCGCAAATCAGCCAGCGCTTCTTCAATAGTGTCAAAATGTATTTCGTTCATAACTCGTCCTTGTTAAATTTTATAATTAAGCTCCGCGAAAAAAATGATAAACGTGGATCAGCGTGGATTGTTTGATAATCTTTTTATTTTATCCATGTCCATCCGTGTTTATCACTGTTTCCTATTTTCAATGAAAACTCGTAAAATCTGTCATTATTGCGCTCAGGGGTTCGTTGTTTTTATTTCCTGTAACAAAATGTTCTATATATTTGCCCACAATGTCACATTCAATGTTTACCCTGCTGCCGGAAGATTTTGTGTGGAGGGTAGTTACTTCCATGGTGTGGGGAATTACAGCTACAGTGAAGATTGTATTTTCATTTTCCCGAACCACACTGGCAACAGTAAGGCTTATCCCGTCGATGCACACGGAACCTTTTTCGATGATGTAGCGGCCAAGAGAGTTGTCAACGGCAAAACTGATGTTTACGGCATTTCCTTCCTTTGCAGCATTTAGAAAAGTTCCTGTACCGTCAACATGGCCGGAAACGATGTGTCCTCCAAAACGGCCGTCAGCTTTCATGGCCCGTTCCAGGTTTACTACAGAATCGGTACAAAGAGATCCTAGAGAAGTCCGTCTGAAACTTTCAGGAGTGACATCGGCACAAAAACTCACATCGTCCATTCTGGTAACAGTGAGACATGTTCCGTTGACGGCAACGCTTTCTCCAAGGTTCAACTCCTTTGCAAAAGAACATCCGATGCAAAGAACCAGGCTTGAGCCGTTCTGGTTTATGGATATGATTTTTCCAGTTTCTTCGACAATACCAGTAAACATGATTTAGTTTTATATCAAACTATTTTTAAAGTCAAGGAGATTGGGAATTAGGAATGAGGAATTGGGAATTGGGAAATTTGACAATTATAACTTTGGGATATAAAATTCTAGATTGTATAAGGAGAATTTTATGAAATACAAAACAAAGTTTTTCCTAATTAATATTATTGAGCTTGCGGCAATTTGTCTCACATTAATAAGTTTATTTATGCCTTTTATGAGTAAGCTTATATCTCTTACAGCATTTGATATGGTAATTGCTTCTTTTACGGAATTTGATACAGAAAAGTTGTTCGGCAGCATATTTGCCATTATTTATTATGACGGAATGTTTGCAGCAGTTCTCATCGGATGCGGCTGGGGTGGATATAATTGTATACGAAATCTGCTGAGCTTGTGTAAAAATCAGAAACTTGATTATGATGATTATTTTGATGGTATAACTATGCATACAACAATTCTTGCGATACCTCTATTTTTAGGAATTGGTGAATTGTTTCTTTATCATTTCGTATTAATGGCCGTTTTTGCATTCAGAATCGGAATTCTTCTGGATTTGTTTACCTACGGTTTGCCATTGTTCTGTATTTCGCTTGTTCCAGGATTTGTTATTACGCTTATCGAAATGACAAAAGAAAGAAAGTGGACAAAACAAAGAATAAAAGAGCTTATTGAGCAAGGCAAAATTGATACCGTTGCCCCGAAACTGGCCCAAAAAGAATACGAAGCTTACATGGATGCACAGATAAGTGCAGAATTTGACGGACAGGCACAGAGCAAAAATTGATTTTTCAGATACCCGTGAAAATTACAGGTCGTTAAAATCGTGGCAGGAAAATTAAATCAATGTCCTGTCAACTTTGCGAGTACCCAGCAGAGAATAAGAAACAGTATTGCGCCAATGATGATGCCACAGCCTAACGACCTGGGAATTTTAATATCCCGCAGCATCATAAAAAACATCCATTCATCAAAGTCACTCATAGTAATACCACCTCACTAATTGTGCATACTACTAATATAGTCTCTGTTTACGCAGAAATATATAGCAGTTGTGAAAAAATGTGCATTCGCAAGAAAAAAACAATAATTTCGCCATACTTTTTATACAATTAAAAATCTAAACTACCTCCATAAAAATTGACGGTGTTTGAGCATTCAAACCGCTTTGTTTGAGCACAGAATGCACGGTGTTTGAACACAGACTGTACGGTGGTTAAACACAATCTGCACGGTGGTTGAGCACGGAATTCACGGTGGTTGAGGCTCTCGAAACCACTACAAGCTCAAATATCGTCTGAAAAATGGAGGTAAAAATGAAAAAGAATTTTTGTGAAAAAAAAGTTCAGAATGCAGCTTTGCTTGAAACAGTTAAAAACCGTCTCACAGATGCCGCAACTTCTACCGTACCAGAAATCCTTACAACTCTGGGTTCAAGACTTACAGGATTAAGCGAAAATGAAGTCCGGGAACAGCGCAGTCATTTTGGTAAAAATGCGATTACAAAAGGCAAAAAGAAAAGTCTTGGGCGCCGCATTGCAGAAGCTTTTATAAATCCCTTTACGGCAATTTTGATAGCCCTTGCTCTTGTTTC
>JAZLKD010000036.1:0-27275 GCA_045597415.1 Treponema sp.
CTCTGCTGCATTAATGTCATACGACGGTCGGTTTTGATTTATCTTGACGTCGAAGTAAGTGGTTACTTTTTAGATAATGACTTCTTCACGGCACGCTAGAACCTTCCGCCGACTCTCTGATTCCGTCGAATCAGAGTACCACATTTTCCTGATGTATATATCATGACATCTTGACGCGGCAGGGATCGTTGCGGAAAGACCGCAGCAGGGCGAGGACTTGCAGCAAGAGCCCGGTGCCTCTGGCAGCCGCCCTTAAAATCTTGAAATTGTCATATAATTCTGCCACAATGGTTCAATGACTTTTGATGAACTGAAAGAAAAATTTGACGAACTTTCATGGGAACAGCTTTTTGCAATTGTGGCCGGAGTAATTTTTGCAGTTTTTGTAATCATTACCATTGCTGGTTTTGCCACGGGAAAAGCAAGTTTTGGCGGAAATCTGAGAAAAGCAGATCCTACACCACAGGCAGTTTTAAAAGACAATCCTCAGTCGAGGGTTTTTGATTTAATCGGACAAATCAGAGCCCCAACCCGCACCGATTCTCATGACAAACATGCTGTAGTTGTAATTTTGCCCTGGCTCGAATACGATGGGGAAGATAAGGTGTTCTATGAAGAACTGGACAAAAAATTAAACGGAATAAAGGCTGTTTTTTATGAATATGTTTCAGGCCGCACGGAGCAGCAGTTAAAAAATCGCGGTGAAGCAGGCGTAAAAAGCGATCTCCTGGCTCTTGTAAATGAAAAACTTGTTCTTGGAAAAATTAAAGGCATATATTTTAAGGATTATGAATTTGTAAAATAGCACTTTTTTAATGGTAAAGTGTTAGAGGAGGCATGATAATGGATGCAATTTCACAGGCTGTTAATTCTGCAAGTCCTGCAGCACAGGTAATTTTGAGCATAATTCCAATTGTTGGAATTGTGATCGGCGGAATCGTCGTATTTTTTTATATTTTGTGGCACCATCACGAAAACAAGCAGCGCATCAAAATGGGTACTTACGAAAAAAGTAATTTCGATTTTAAATCTTTTTCACTTTTAATTGGAATCCTGCTTACTGGCATCGGAATGATGCTGTCACTTTTTTTTGGTTTTACCCATGGAATCAATAATCCTGCCATGTTAGGGGGACTTATTCCTCTTGTAACTGGAATTTGTCTTCTCGTTTTCTACAAACTGAATCCCTCTTTCTGGAATTCGGATAAATAATGGCAATGAATCCCGTTCGTACCATCGAACAGGTTATTATCAATCATCGTGATTCTTCTCTTATCAAGTCAACTCTTGCCGGCGATCATAAGGCATTTGCAAAACTGACTAATTATTACAAAATAAGGATTCAGCGGCTTGGATTAAGTTTTTTTAAAAATGAAGCTGATGCGGACGATTTTGTGCAGGAAGTGTTTATTAAGGTTTACTTTAAATTAAACACTTTTAAAGGCGAATCTGCTTTTTCCACCTGGATTTTCAGAATTGCTTACAACATCGCCATTAATTCTACTAACCGCCGTAAAGAGTATCTCCCTATTGCAGACGAAAATGACATTGAATATGGTGATTATACACCAGAAGAATATCAGATCCGTAAACTTACGGCTGAAGCTGTCAGGGAAGCTGTTGCAGAACTGCCGGAAAATAATGCAATCTGTATTGAACTTTATTTTTTCTATGATATGTCTCTGGAAGAAATTATGGTTGTTACAGGTTTCCCGTTGAATACTGTAAAATCCCACATTTTTAGGGCAAAAAAAATCTTAAAGGAAAAATTGAGAGGTTTGTATGAGTAACAGTAAATGTGAAAAAACAATGGATAAGTTTCTCGAAATGGACAAGAACGACAGAATCCCTTTCGGTGTAACTATGCATCTTTTGTTCTGTAAAGACTGCCGCAGACAGGTTCATTATCTGACAATGGCAGAAAAACTTGCTGCAGCACCTCTGAAGGTACCGGCACCGTTAAATGATGCCGCATTGAATCAGATCATGAAATCTGCAGATCCAAGCTGGTGTGACAAAAACCTGCAGAAAAATCCGGTTTCAATGTTCAGATGGATTCTTGGCGGACTGCTTATGATTCTTTTCCTCTGCTGCTTTGGTTTGTTCGCCAATTCAGTTCAGTCGGAAGGTCTTCTTATAACTTTCTATGTTGTTTTTTCTGTAATTGTTGTCTGCTACAGCGCAATTTTTGTTGGAAGCAACCTGGACTTTTTTGTAAAGAAGATCGAAACCCTTAAAACCTGACCTCTGTCTCTCCAAAATATCTGATATAAAATGCTGAATCGAACTGGTCATGCTGATTTACCACTTCATCACGGTACTGTTCCCAAATGGCTTGCAGACCGGATGATGCTTCTGGGTACTGAAATTGTTGAAGCCCTTCTCATTAATTACGGCAAAAAAGAAGTATTGCGCCGTTTATCTGATCCTCTGTGGTTTCAGTCCCTGGGTGCTGTTCTTGGCATGGACTGGCATTCTTCCGGAATTACAACTAGCGTTATGTATGCACTTAAGCGTGGAATTAACAGAAGGGCAAGGGAATTTGGTCTTTGTATCTGTGGGGGCCGGGGAAAATATTCCAGAAAAACTCCTGATGAACTTCTGTTTCTGGCTGATGCAACAGGGATGAACGGAGATGAACTTGTAAAATCTTCAAAACTGACTGCAAAAATTGATTCCACTGCCGTTCAGGATGGATTTCAGCTTTATATGCATAATTTTATTCTCAGTAATGAAGGTGACTGGGCGGTTGTTCAGCAGGGGATGAATCCTGTCACAAAAACTGCAAGACGGTACCACTGGAGCAGTGCGGATGTAAAATCTTTTGTAGAAGATCCTCATACAGGTATTACCGGCGAAAATCAGGGTTTGATATTAAATTTAACTTCAGCGCAGGCCGGAAAAACCAGAAACTCGATATTAAGCATTACCCATGAAAATCCTGACATGATGATTAAAGAAATTGCAAAAATTTCAGGACAGGATCTGGCAAAAACAGGTCAGCTCCTGGCTGTGTCAGGTAATGAAATTGTTGCCGTTAATAATGTGTCGGAGCGGAATATCGTTATGCCAGCCAGACACGAAATCCGGCCGGAAGATGTGGATCTAAAGCGCCTTGGAGCAGTAATGGCAACAGCCTATGCCAGTGACAATAAAAATTTTGAATCCCTTCTTTTGACACCAGGCCTTGGTCCAAGAACATTGCAGTCGCTGACTCTTGTCAGTGAAGTCATTTATGGAACTCCAAGCCGTTTTAAGGATCCTGCCAGATTCAGTTTTGCCCATGGCGGCAAAGACGGCCATCCTTTCCCTGTTACAACAAAAATTTACGATGAATCTATCCGCATACTGGGCGAGTCCATCGAAAAATCTAAACTTGGATACAAAGATAAGTCAGACTGTATCCGCCGCCTGAACACAACTGCCCGCTATGTTGAGCAGAATTGTTCACCTGTAGCAGATTTTGACGAAGTTCTCCGCCATGAAAATGAGCACAGTAAAGAGTGGGGCGGAAGAACCTGCATGGATTAAGGCTGGTCTCCCCCCAGGTCTGCAGACTCAAAAAAGGTAATATCTTTAAAATATCAAATCTGCATTTTCTTCTTCAATATTTCATTAAAAAACGGCCTGTCTTTATATAATTTTCCGGCAAAAAATGGTAGACTATATTAATCAGGTTATTTTCGCAAAAACTGTTGCCTGTTATTAATGACTTGCGGTGGTTGAGGCTCTCGAAACCTCCAGGTATAAAAAACTGCAGCAGAAAACGCAATAATTTTAATCAACGCTGCGACTCTTTTTGCGGACATAACAATAATAAATATTATAAAAAGTTTTTGGTGGGAACATGAACAATTCTTTTGCACAGACGGTTATTGATGTAATAACCGGACGCTCGGCTATTCAAATTTCTGCAGACAAATTTTCATTTGCAGATTCACTTTCTTATTTTATTGATTATTCGTTTTCAGAAGAAGAAGCTGAAAATCACTGGAAAAACATTATTTCCAGACTGGAAAAATCAGAATCAAAACTGAACCGGAAAATCTCAATTTATGCCGGGGTGGTAGATTATTTTACAGATGAAGAACGTGTTTTCAGTTCACCTGTTCTTGTTGAAATAAAAGTTCTCCGTCAGACTGAAGAACTGGCTATGATGGATGGCCTTACAAATACATTTAACCGCCGTTACATGGATCTTTACCTCCGCAAGGAAATCAACAGATGTAACCGCTACAATAAGTGTTTTTCTGTTATGCTGCTGGATGTTGATGATTTTAAGAAAATCAATGACACATACGGTCATGTAACAGGTGACATTGTATTGCAGACTATGGCCAGTGTTTTAAAATCAACTATCCGTGAAGAAGATGTTTTGTGCCGTTATGGCGGTGAAGAATTCCTCATTATCATGCCGGAAACAGATGCAGACAAAGCAATCGCCCTTTATTCACGCATTCAGGAACGGCTGTACGAAACTGAAATCTACAAAAATTACAAAGTGACAGTCAGTGCCGGCTGTTCCAACTATACAGCTCATGCCGACAATCTCATTGATCTTTTGAGATGTGCAGACATTTCTCTGTACAAAGCCAAAAAAGCCGGCAAAAATCAGGCTGTCAAATACGAAAAAGAGTAGTTAAAACCTTATTTCAAAAAAGATTTTACATACTTAAGTGAATTTGGAACGTCTTTTACACCTTCAAAAATGAGCATTGCATCAGGACATTCCTTTACAATTTTTGGAAGGAATTTGTCCCAGCCCATAATACCTTTTCCTAAAGGCGCAATTTCCAGTTCCTTTGTTTCTTCGTTTACAACATAATCTTTCATGTGGAAACCAAGAATTTTCCCTTTGAACAGTTCAAGACATTTGTCAAAAATTTCTTCCCTCTGTTCATGGTTTCCGATGTAAAGGTAATTGTAAATGTCAACGATAAATCTGAAGTTCTCAAGGCCCGGATCAATTTCATCTGCAAGGCGTTTGAGCATTTCAGGTTTGTACATACAATGTCCCCACGCACCTTCGAGAGCCATGTAAACACCAGATTCCTTTGCGATTGCAGGCATAGGCGCAAAAATCTTTTTAACTTCCTGAAAAGCTTCTTCAGTCTGATTCAAAGGATTGTAAGTCCATTTGTCATCATTGTAAGAACCTGTTTCAGAAGCAACAAATTTTGCACCAAATTCAGCAGCATGGCGGAGATGGTCTGCATATTTTTCGGCACCGGCCTTAACCTTATCTTTGTTTGAGTGCACCGGATTAAAATAAGCGCCAAGAAGAGGAATTTCAACATTGTGGCTGTTAAAACCGTCCCGGATTTCCTTTACGACTTCCGCAGTCAAAGTTCCGGGATTTCCATTCTGTCCTTCGACAGCTTTTGCGATTGCCAGCTGAACACCGTCAAATCCCCATTCATGTGCAGTTGCTCCAAGCCAGTCAGCAGAGCCTTTACCAATATCATGCGGACGAATCAAAATTTTCATATTTTTCTCCCATATCTTAATTTTCTTAGTTTACGGACATACATAATTTTAACACTTTATTTTAACTTTCTACTATAATAATACCATGCATAATCTACTTTTTGTATGTCACGGAAACATCTGCCGCTCACCAATGGCAGAAATGGTAATGAAAGATCTGGTTCAAAAAGCCGGCCGTGAAAAAGAATTTTACATTGACAGTGCAGCCTGCCACAGGGACGAAATCGGTAACGGCATGCACAGAGGAACACGTGCAAAACTAACACAGATGGGTGTTCCTTTTACAGATCACCGCGCACGACTGGTTGCAGACGGGGATTATAATAAATTTGATTTTATCATCTGCATGGACAGTGCAAACTTCCGCGACCTTAATTACAAATTCAGCGGCGACGGTGACAATAAAGTTCACAAGCTGCTGGAATTTACAGGGGAAACCGGGGATGTTGCAGATCCGTGGTACACAGGTGATTTTGATGCAACGTGGAACGATGTATTGAGAGGGTGTAAGGCACTTCTGGAGAAACTGACAAAATGAAAAAAATATTATCTGTAATTACAATTCTTTTCTCTGCTTCTGTTTTTTTTGCAGACGAGTCAGAATCAAAACCTGAACTGAATGTAGCTCTTTTGAACGGACCATCTTCAATTCCTGCCGCATATTTGATCGAAAACAAAGATTCATTTACAGAGGCCACCCTTAATTTTCAGATTTTCAGCGGCGCAGACATGGAACTTCCAAAACTTCTTAAGGGGGAAGTTGACCTGGCAGTTCTTCCTCCAAACGCCGCAGCAAAAGTCTACAACATGACAAAAGGTGCAATCGCCGCCCTGGCAGTCACCGGCAACACAAACATCAGCCTTTTGACAACCCGCACCGATTATGTTGATTTTTCATCCCTCAAAGGCAAAACCGTTTATTGTGCCGGCCGTGGAGCAACTCCTGAATATCTTTTTATTGATCAGCTTGAAAAAGCAGGACTTTCTGCAGGAGATTCGCCTTTGAGCGTAAACCTTGATTTTTCAATTCCTAATGCTGAACTTGCAGGGGCAATCATCACAGGCAAAGCCGAATACATTCTCGTTCCTGAACCCTTTTCTACAGTTGCCCTGACAAAATCCACAAAAGTAAAAAAAGCCTGCCAGCTGCCTGCAGACCTGCCAATGACACTTATTGTGGCAAATAAAAAAAATCTTATGGCAAAAAGACAGATAATTGATGCCTGGCTGGCAGAATATGCAAAGGCAGTGGAGTGGACAAAATCAAATCCACAGAAAGCCGGAAAACTTGTTCAAAAACATACTCTTGGCCTCAACGAAGCCATTGCCGCAAAATCAATTCCCGGCGCAAATTATGTCTATATTTCAGCAAAAGACGGCAAAAAAGACATTGAGAAACTTCTGACACTTTTTGCCGCCATCAGACCAGAATCAATCGGAGACCGCCTCCCTGATGACAGCTTCTACCAGAAATAAAATTGCTGTAATTGCTTCAGTAATACTCGTTGCAGCCCTGTGGGAATCCATTGCCTTTCATGTGGACAATGAACTTCTTTTTCCGGCCATCAGGCAGATTGCAGTCCGGTTGTACCAGCTGTCCATGACACAAAAGTTCTGGATTTCTGTCCTGTGTTCTTTTGGCCGTGTCCTTCTTTCTTTTTCCATAAGCTTTGTTCTGGGCATTGTTCTTGGATTTGCAACCGGGGTTTCGGACACCCTGCGTGCATTTTTAAGCCTTCCATTTGCAATCATCCGTTCAACGCCGGTTGTTGCCATGATTATGGTGATGCTTTTCTGGTTTGATTCTTCAGCTCTTCCGGTGGTCAGCGGAGTTTTGATGAGCGTGCCTGTAATTACGGATACAATCGGCCGCTCAGTAATGGCAACAGATCCGAAACTTCTTGAAATGGGGCAGGTTTACAATTTTTCCAGATGGATGACTTTCCGCTACATTTATTTTAATCACGCAAGACCCTATGTTTTTACAGGTGCTGGAACAATTTTTTCCTTAAGCTTTAAGGTAGTTGCCGCCGGTGAAATCCTTGCAGTGCCAAAGTTTGCCATTGGTTCAATGATGCAGGACAGCCGCCAGATTTTTGAAAGTTCCAGTGTCCTTGCCCTTGCTTTTACTCTTGTTGCCGTCAGTGTGGCTTCTTCTAAAATTTTTATTTTTGTGTATGATGGCGTCTCCCGACTTGCAGTCGGGCCGGTTCTTCCGCAGCTCAGTAACCCTCGGTCTTCCACTGCGTTCCAGACTGGCAGAGCCACTGCTCCAGCACCTGACGCGGGAATTTCAATTAAAAACCTTTCATTTTGCTGGCAGGACAATAAATTTATTTTCAAAGATTTCTCGATGGAAGCTCCTTCAGGCAAAATTACAACCATAACGGCTCCCACCGGTAGAGGAAAAACAACCTTGCTGAATATTCTTGCAGGCTTAATCAAAAATTATTCAGGAACGGTAAAATGTCCAGATGCAGCTTATGTTTTTCAGGAATCCAGGTTTCTGCCGTACACAAATGCAATAGATAATGTTGCAGTTCCATTAATGACTTTTCTGGACAAAAAACAGGCCTATGAACGGGCTTATGATTTTCTCTCCAGTGTAAATATGCAGGATTTTATTGCTTCTCCTGTTGATCAGCTGTCAGGCGGGCAGAAGCAGCTTGTTTCCATTGCAAGGGCTTTTTCATTTAATTCACCTGTAATCCTCATGGACGAAGCTACTGCAAATCTGGATCAAAACTCAAAAGGAATTGTCTGGGAAGCAATAAAAAATCTCCAGCAGCTGAATCACAAAACCATGATCAACGTAACCCATAATCCCCAGGAATCCGCTCCGTTAAGCGACAGAGTCATAACCATCTAATCAGGAAAAAGTTTCAGCGTAGTTGCTGATAAAAGAAGATATACTGTGTAAATTATTTGTAGAAAGTTTTATAAAATTATACAATAAGAAATCAGTATCGTTAAAAATCATCTATGGCAGAAAAAAACATAAACCTGTCTCAGGCTGAAATTGACCGCAGGGACAAGATGCTCAATGCTGAGCCTATGAGCATCCTTTTTACAATTGCGCTTCCTCTTATTTTTTATAATTCCATCGGGCAGGTTTTTCAGTATATTGATACTCTTATTGCCGGCCAGATTGGTGCCAGTGTTGTTTCTTCTGTAAGTTTTGTAATGCAGATTGAAAAAATGCTTCAGGCCATTGGAACCGGGCTTGCCATTGGTGGCGGTGTTCTCATCGGGCGGAGCTTTGGTTCCGGGGATATGAAAAAGGTTAAATCCCTTATTTCCTCCATTTTTGTAATTTCTGTGGGAATCGGGGGCGTGCTTTTAGTGCTTGGCGGGCTTTTTATGAAGCCGTGGCTCAGGCTCTTTAACATGCAGAAAAACCTTCTGGAAGATCCTGCTACAATCTGGTATGCCCGCATTGTAGTTGCTTCCATTGTTTTTCAGTTTATAAATACCATTTATTTTGCCATTCAGAAATCCCGTGGTAATACAAAAGTCATTATGTGGGGAAACCTGCTTGTAATTTTTGTAAAGACTGCCCTTAATGCCGTTACAATTACCCTCATTAAATCTGATACCCTGGATGTTTCTTACGGCATCTACCTTCTTCCATGTGCTACATTGACTGCGCATTTTGCCCTGAACATAATCGCCCTGTGCAATTTGTTTTCGCCTTCTAATCCTTTCAGGGTAAGCCTTAAAGACTGTACTTTTACAAAAACTTTTGCCAGGGATTTATCCGGTCTTTCCGTTCCGGTTTTTCTTGAAAAATTTATTTTTGCCGTTGGTAAGGCCATTGTTAACGGTCTGTGCGGAGATTATCACAATGCTGCAAATCCTGTTGGAGCTCTCGGTGTCAGTGACCGTATATGTGCTTTTGCCACAAATCCTGTTACTGGTGTCCAGGAAGCTGAATCCAGTCTTGTCAGCAGCAATATCGGCAACAAAAATATCAAACGGGCCATAAGTTTTTTCAGGTTTTCACTGATAATTTCCGTAAGTTACGTTGCCGTAGTTTTTTTGATTACCTGTATTTTTAAAGATGGAATCATCGGCGGTTTTGTAAAAGAAGGTGATGAAAGTTTTGCTGCTGAAATCAGGCAGATTTTTGACCTTGAACGGTACGATAATTTTTTAATTGCCATAAATGCCAGCGTCATGGGACTTCTCTACGGATTTGGAAAAACAAAGGTTACCATGGTTTTGAATATCATCCGCCTTTTTGGCTACAGAATTCCAAGTCTCCTTCTTTTGACTCATCTGACTGAATTTGGTGCCGTGGACCTTCATTTTCTTGGTATGACTTTTTCAGGACTTGAAACAATCGGACTTGCCATGCTGATTTCCAACAGTCTTGTGGGAATAACCGGCGGAATTGTTGCCGTAAGATTCATTATAAAGACAAAGAAGAATTTAGAGAGGGTAGCGTAAAAGACCGCAGCTTTGCGAGGACTTTGGAGCGCAGGGAGAGACCTCTCCCTCCTGATTTAAAAAGTTGTAAAAAAATGTCCCCTACATTAAAATTAAACTATGATTAAAAAAATTGTATCTTTTGCGGCTGTTGTTCTGGCAGCGGCTTCACTTTTTGCACAACGCGTAATTTCACCTGTAGAAGGAACTTTTAACAACAGACAGTCCCTTGTAATTGATGTGGCTGACGGGGCTGAGTGTTTTTATTCTTTTACCGGCAGCGATCCATTAACCAGCGGTTTTGCCTATGACGGACCTGTATTGATTGATGCAGGCGGAAATATCTGCGTTAATGTTGTCTGCCTCAAAGATGATGTGCGTGAAGAATATTCTGTAAATTTTACTGTTGAAGATACAACATCGGCTCTTGTTTCCAGTGCCACAATCGGCGAAAAAGAATATTTTGTTGCAAGTGTTGTTTCAGGCGGTTTTTATAACTGGTCAAAAGATTTTCCACTGACAATTCCACAGGATTTTAAATATTCCATCGGTCCTGAAGATTCTGTCCTGCTGCCTGGAACTGTCCTTCAACTTGATGAAAATAATGCTCTGGGACGTTATCTGCCTTGTAATGTTACGGACGGAACTAACAGGTGGCGTTTTATCATAAAAATTGTCCCTGGCGTAAAAGGTGATATGACTGATTATGCCGGAGTTCCTTTTAAAATCACAGACTGGAACACGTTTAATTTTACAGGAGAAAAACTTATTTACTGTATTGATGACAGTGACTGGTCTGCCGGTAAAGATAACGTTATTCTTGACAGAACTGTTCCCCACAAAATCAAGTGGCAGGATGTGGCCTATGAGCATGGAAATCCTGTTTATGTTTACATTCTTCCGCCAAAACCTGTTTTAAATAAGGCTCCTGTCAGCAAGAAATTCGGGGCGGTGAAAGTATTTCTGGAAGGAGATGCAGATTATGGAATGAAGCTGCAGAAATGCGGGACTTCCGGGGAATACAAAGCGGATAACGGCTGCTTTAAGTCCTGTGTTCTTGATGTTTTTGCCGGTGACGAAATCAGTGGTGAGGCTGTTTTTGATGTTTATTACCGCGGCTGCCTTCAGGGAAGTCTTTCTGTGCCTGTTGCAGTTGACCGTCAGCCTCCAAAGGCTCCTGTCATTGAAACTGAGCAGAAAGGATCTTTTACACGCTCTGCAGTAAATCTTTCAATTAAATCTCAGTCGGAAGGTGACATTTATTATGCTGTAAGTGCACCCTATTTTGTGCCTTCGGAAGACATGACAAAAGACACTGTTTCGTATCCTCAGGTTGAAGCCAGGAATTTCAGAAAGTATGATAAAGCCGTTCGCCTTATGGCCGGCAAAAATGGTGCCGTTTATTACAAAGTTAAGGCTTATGTTACTGATGAGGCAAAAAACGTAAGTGAAGTTACAGAGTATTCAATCATAATTGATGAATATAATTATTATGTTGATGCTGATGCAAAAGATTCTCTCTGCAATGGTTCACGCAATAATCCTTTTACATCACTTGCTCAGGCCTTGCCAGTCATCAACAACAACAGGTTCGTTCATTTTTTCATAAAAGGAACTTTTACACTGCCTGAAGGCGAAACAGTGATTTCGTCAAATGTTTCATTTACTCCTGTTGGTGAAACACGGTTTGTTTTTCCTGAAAACGCCGTTCTCGTGTTTAAAAATGCCGGTGCAGAACTGGATAATATAATTTTTGAAAAAGCCTATGCTCATGCTCCGGCTGAAGGTGAATCGCGTAATATGTTCCTTCTTGAAAATTCTACAGTCAATGTGTTGAATTGTGAAATTGTCGGCGTGTTTTCAGACAGCGGAATTGTTTTTAACTGCCGGAATTCTTCTGTAATGTTCAGTGATTGCGGAATTACAGTTCAGGGACTGGTTTATTCCTGCGGCATTAACGGGCTTGATTCCGCCATCAGCCTTAAAAACTGTCGTGTATCTGCTGTTGCGCCAACCTGTGTAGATTTCAGTATTTCAGGCGGTTCTTTTGACCTTCATAATACAAGCTGCAGTGTTAACGGTCACATCGGCCGTATTGCTGAACTTTCTAAAACCAGTGTCCGCTGTGCAGGAAATACTTTTAAGGGAACTTTTGTAAGAAAAGTTAAAAATCTTGTTCCTGTATGGTCTGATGAAGAAGTTGTGTTTAATGAAAATAAAAACAATTCTGTAAAAGGTTTTTAGATGGCATTTGTGACTCTGGAATGCGGAATTGATGAAGCCGGAAGGGGACCTCTTGCAGGACCTGTAACGGCAAGCTGTGTAATTGTTCCTCCAAATTTTCCTCTGGAACTTTTAGATGATTCAAAAAAACTTTCTCCCAAAAAAAGAGCTCTTGCAGAACCTGTCATAAAGGAAAGATGCTGCTGGGGTTTTGCCAGGGTTGAACATGATGTTATTGATAAAATAAACATTCTCCAGGCGACTCTCCTTGCCATGAAGATGGCCTATGATGATATGTTGAAAAAGCTGCCTCAATGGGCAAAAGAGCAGGGGATTGAACTTATGGATGACCTTGACGCACAGATTAATGCTGTCGTTGATGGAAATAAATGCCCGGATATCAGTTGTGCTGTTCGTGCTGAACCAAAGGCCGATGGAAAGTATCCGCAGGTTATGGCAGCTTCAATAATTGCCAAGGAAGAGCGGGACAGAATTATGGTTGAATATGACAAACTGTATCCGGAGTATGGGTATGCAGGCCACAAAGGTTATCCGACACCTGCACATAAGGCAATATGCAGAAAAATCGGAGCTAGTCCCATTCAGCGTCTTTGTTTTAATATTGACGAACGAAAAAAGAAATAAAAAAAAGGCTGGCCGTAAAAAAAATCCGGTCAGCCTTTGTGGTTTATTCTTCGTCTTCTGTTTTCTTTGATTTAATGTGAATTACTTTGCCTGTTTTTTTAACTGCATCGGCAGGACGTTCACCCTTCTTTTTGTAAACAAGCTTTTCGTTTGCGCCGTGTCCGAATTTTGCTTCCTTTGCAGCTTTCTTTTCTGCACGCATCTTTGCTCTTGTCTTGCGTTCTTTTTCGATGAATTTAATGGCTTCGTCAAGACCTCCAAAAACCTTCTGCATGTCTTCTGCAAAAATACAAACCTGGTGGCGGTCAAAATCTGAACCATCTCCTTTCTTGCTTTCTACAATCTGAAGAAAAACATCACCGGCACGATTTTCCTTAACATTGAAAAAGTACGAGCGATTATCCAACTGAACCTGATTTGTAAAAAGCTCTCCACGAATGCCCATGTTGTCCCTCACTTAAAATATAAATTGATTTAATAAAATTGATAAGATTTAAAGAACTATAATCTTTTTTGCAATAAGTTTCAAGGTGGCTGTGTAACATTTTTTTTTACAGCCATTATGGTAATTTTATTTGTCGGGAATGTAGATTTTTACTATATTAAATACAAATAATTTTATATAATGGAGTGTATATGAACACAATTTTTAATGCTAAAAAAGACGAAAAAGAAGAAGAAGAAAACACATCTCTTTCAGAAAAATTTCTCAAGACACGCCAGATTATTTTAAGCGGCGAAATTAACGAAGAAAACACTGCAAAAGTAATCAAGCAGCTCCTTCTTCTTGAAGCTGACAATTCAGACCCGATTTATATTTATATCGATTCACCTGGAGGCTCAATTGACTCCGGATTCGGTATTTATGATGTTATTCGCTTCATTAATGCTCCTGTTTATACAATCGGTACAGGACTTATTGCAAGTATGGGTTCAATTATTCTTTTGTCTGTTCCAAAAGAACGCCGTTTTGCACTTCCAAATTCACATTATCTCATTCACCAGCCATTGATTGGCGGTGTTGCTCGTGGAGTAGCTACAGACCTTACAATTCAGGCTGAAGAAATTGCAAAATCAAAGGCTAAACTTGTTAAGCTTATTGCAGATGAAACAGGAAAAACTCCGGAACAGGTTGAAAAGGACTGTGACCGTGACCACTGGCTTACTGCAGAAGAAGCAAAAGATTACGGACTTGTTTCAAAAGTTATTTCTAAGAGAGAAGAACTTAAATAAATGATTTTTGAATTGACCGATTCTCTGGCAGATAAAATTCTGTTTGCAATGGAAAATCAAAAGCAGCTTTCAGCTTTGAATGCAAAAGACCTTTCCATTGTAGACGGAGAAGAGGCCGATGAAGAAAATATTTACATGCTGCCTTTCTGGGGTGGTGAAAATGGTTATAAAGTTCTCGAAGATTTTACTTTCAACCTTCATAACAGAAAAGTTCATGATGAGTTGAAAGCGGTTTTATCTGAGGGAAGGGGGGTGTTCAGGAATTTTAAAAACAAACTTAAGTACTATCCTGTAATCGAACATAGCTTTTATAAGTTTAAAGAAAACGCTATGAAAAAAGTTGTTCAGGAATGGTACAATTCGCTCCGGGAAGAATGGGGTCTTGAAAAACTGAATTCTGAAATTTTAAATGTTGAAGAATATGAGGATTTGGTTCTGGAAGATTTTATTTTCAACGGGTATGATCACAAAAGGGACTATGATCATATTGCAAAAACTGCAGGTGAAGAGGCAATCAAGATTAGAGAAGAACTTCCGGAACAGTTCGCTATAAAGGCTTGTTCTATGTGGAATGACCAGTTTTCATTTAATGATAGTGATGGTGTTGACGGTTTTGTATGTTACACTTTGTCAAATGAGTTTTCCGGTTGTGTTTTATATTCTCAGTGCCAGTCTCCTTCTGCTAAAACAGCTGAATTGAGAGGGCTATTAGTAGATGAAAATTATCGTGGACTTGGAATTGCAAAAACTTTAATGAATAAATGTATTTCCAGTCTTTGCCAGCAAGGCTATGAGTGGCTTTTAATTGCTACAAATTTTATACCGCAAATGATTGAACCGTTATTTGATAAGATAGGTTTTCAGAAAATAGGCAACGTTTACGCGGCAGATTTAACTAAACATTAATTATTATTTTAAAAAGGAGCTTATTATGGCTTTCAGACGTGATTTTGACCTTGATATGGACAAGGTAGCAGCTTATCTTAAGGATGCAGTTTCTAAAGTAGAAGCTAATCCAGAATATTACGAAGAACTTAGAAAAGTGTTTAAAGAGAACGTAGGTTTCTTCCGCCGTTCATGGGTAGCAGCTTTCCTCCTTAAAGCAGCTTCGGGCGCTATTGCTCATTTTAATCCAAACCGCAAACCACGCGAAGATTTCCGTGCTAACCGCGAAAACCGCAGTTCACGCTATGAATCTTCAGAAAATAAATCAAACGAAACTGCAGAACCAAAAGAACGTGCACCACGTATTGAAATTCCTGAAGATATGGCAACAACAATCTTCGTAAACATCGGTAAAAACCGAAAAGTTTACCCACGCGACATTGTTGGCATGATTACAAATGTTGCTGGAATTGAACGTGAAAGAATCGGTGAAATCCGCATTCTCGCAAGCTATTCTTTTGTTCAGCTCTTCAAAGAAGACGGCGACAAAGTAATCGCAGCTCTTAATGAATATGAATATCGCGGACGCAAACTCAGCGTTAATTATTCACGTGAAAAGAATAGAGATGCGGCAGAAACAACAGAATCTGCAGCTTCAGAAGAAGTTTTCACAGAATCAATTCCTTCAGATGTAAAAAATACAACTGCTCCACACGTTGACAGTTTTACTTCAACAACAGCAGATACAATGGCTCAGCAGGCTGCTTATGCAAAACAGATGGCAGAAATGTCAGATGAAGAAATTCTTGCAGCACGTCAGCCACGTTCAAGCTCGACAGCTGATATCCAGTAGTTTTTATTAAAAATGAAATTATTGCACACAGGTCCTTTCGGCGTAAATACTTTGATTGTTCCTCTCTGTGACAATTACTGTTTTATTGTCGATCCGGCCTGCTGTGAATTCTGCCAGGATGAAAACCTCATCCTGGATTACCTTTCAGTAAATAACCTGCAGCCTGCAGCCGTTTTACTGACCCACGGACATTTTGATCATATTGCAGGTATAAAAATCCTTAAAAAAACTTTTCCTGATCTGCCGGTTCTGATTCATAAGGCTGACAGTGATCATATTGGTGCAAAAGGTGCTTTGATCCAGTCCCGGGATTTGTCAATGATGGGTTTTGAAGCGTTTATTCCTTCTGTTTCAGATTTGCCTGAGGCCGACGGATTTTTGCAGGATAAAAAAACTTTAACTCAGTGTTTTGATTTTAATCTTCCTGAAAATGTTATTGAAACTTTAGGTCAGTGGTCTGTTTATCATACTCCAGGTCACACTCCAGGTGGAACCTGTTTTTACAACAAAACATCAGATATCCTTATCAGCGGTGATACTATGTTTTATGGCAGCTGGGGAAGAACAGATCTTTCCGGCGGAAGTGAGGCAGAAATCGTAAGAAGCCTCAAAAGTCTTATTGATCTTACAACAGAAGAGACTCTTGTTTATCCGGGACATGAAAAAACAGGTTTTAAAATGAGTTTGAATTATCAGACTTTCATATCAATTTTTGCCGGATGTATGTAACCTACCACAAAAGATTAAGTTCGCCTTCGTGTGGAGTGTAAAGACTGAAATTTAAATGTCTGTTTTCATCCAGGTCCATTTTATAGTAATTCCAGGTTATTGATTTTGTTTCCTTTTCAAGTGTCACGATTGCAAAAGTATGAGGAGTTCCGCCTCTGGGTCGTGCACAACTTCCTGGGTTTAAAAGTGTAATACCGTATTTTGTCTGAACATTCGAAAGATGAGTGTGTCCAAAAAGCACAAGTTTTGCATTATGAACGATGGAAGCGTCATAAAGATAATCCATGCCGTAGTAAACATCATATTCATGCCCGTGACTTATCATAATATTTGTGTCACAGACTGTAAGATCGTGATTCATTGGAATTGAAATCAGTTTCGGTTTTTCAGCTGCTGTTGCCAGATTGTATGAAGGCTGGTCACCGTTTCCACGGACAAAGCAGATATTTTCAGGCAGACACTCTTTTATAGAATTGTCATACTGTGATTCTTCAATAATATCGAACAAATCCTGAATTCCATCGCCACAAAAGCAGAGAATGTCACAAAGACTGCCGAATTTTTTAATGATTCTTTCAAGGGTGTTTCTGCTTCCGTGAGAATCAGATACAACGAGAATTTTTACTTTTGTCTTGTCTGAAAGTAAGGACGGATTCAGATTCATAGGCTATTCAAAGATAAAATGGTTGATTGATTTTAGCCCTGTTTCTGCATCGTGAAAGTTTTTAATTTCTTTTCCTTGTCCAACAACAGAAGACACAAAAGTTTTAAGTTCTGATGGTGAAGGAATTGTTCCTTTTGTGGAAATAATTGTATTAACTGCATTTACAAGAAGAGCATCAGAATCAAAATCTGGAATATCTGATGTTGATTCTTCTGTAATTGTTTCAGCATTCATTTCTGTTTCTGAAGCTGAAACTGCATAGTCTACAACAAAGTCACTTGTTGATTCAGAACCTAAAATATCATCCTGTGGAAAAAAGTTGTAAACAGGATAAGTTATTCCCTGTTCTTCCCGCAAATCCTGTAATTTTGCCAGCGGCATGTTCATTCCTTCCGGTGCACCGTAAATAATGATTCCGGCAAGGTTTTTGCCTTCTACATTTTCTGCAAGCTGACTTACACGGGTAGGACCATATTTTTTAAAATCTTCAGGATAGTAAAAAAGAGAAATGAGGGCAGGTTTGTCCTCTCCTTCAATTCCAAAATTCTGCTCCAGTTTTGCGTTTATTCTTTCTCTTTTTTCTTCAGTTTCATAACCATATCCAAGGACGATACAGATGTTCCTATCCTTGATGAACTGTTTTTCTTCTGTCTTGAGTTTTTTTATGCGTAATGCCGACTGTCCGGCATATTCTGCTGAGGAATAATCTTTTTTAGCGCAGCCTGTAAGAAGTACAGACGCACAAATTGCACTTAATAAAATTTTTCTTAACATATTACATATTTTAGCAGTTATTGAAAGTTGTGAAAACATTGTACAGACAAAAAAAGGACTGCGGTAGCAGCCCTTTCATTAATCGCATAAAGATTTAATATTCAGCAATTTCAATGTTAACTTTTAAAGTTCCTGTTACCGGAGCAGCAGGTGTTGAAGGAGCTGTTACAACAGTTACAGCAGGAGCTGCTCCTGTGCCTACAGCAGATTCCTTTGCTTTTGCCTGTGGTGGTGTAACTTTACCGGTTGAACTTACAGATGATGTCTGACCTGCGTTTACAAAGTGACCTTTTTTTGTGCCTTTGCTGTCTGCAGGTGCATTTCCAAAGTCACTTGCTGTTTCTGGAGCTGCATCCTGTTCTTCAGTTGCAACTACAGGCTTTTTAGTTGTTGTTGGAGTAGTGTAAACTTTTCCAGATTCAGTTTTAACTGTTGAATTGCGGTAACCTGTAGAAACACCAACTACAGTTCCACGAACAGACGCAGTTGCAGCTGGGGAACGTACTGTAAATCCAACCTTTCTCTTATCAACTTTGTTTACGTTTGATTTTACTGAACCTGTATCAAGGTAGAGAGAAGTTTCATCTTTTGTTTTTTTAGAAACAAGCTGTTCAATGGTAATGCGTGTCATTGGGGCAACTTCAACAGTTGAAGCGCCAATCATAAGTTTCAGACTTGATTTAAAACCTGTCTGAATTACATCGCCTTTTGAAAGAGTTGAACCTTCCTTAAGAGGTGCCCATTTATCGTTTTTGAGAACTTCAGTTTTTCCTTTTGCTGAAAGAACTTTAGCGTCCAGAGCATAAGCAGAAGAAACTGCTGCTGTAAGGAAAAGAACTGCCAGTGTTTTAAGAATAAAGTTTTTCATAAATATACCTCCTGACCTTAGAAACTAATAGTAGCTTTAAGAGAAATTTTTGTCTTGTCAAAATCAGTGTTGTCACTGTCAAAATACTGAGTTACATCAGCACCGAAAGAAACATCACTTAAAATCTGCCAGTTAAATGATGCAGAGTATTCAAAACCTGCATATTCAACATCTTCTTTTGCATCAAATACTGCATTTGCCCCTGCCATGGCAAGCATGTTATCTGCAGGTTTCATTGATGCTGTAAGACCAAATTTTGCCAGTGAATGGTATTCACTGCCAGATCTGTTCCAGTTTACTGCAGTCTGACTTGAGAATCCCTTGAACCCTTTAAGAGATCCCTGTTCACCAGAAGCATAAACTCCATCTAATGATAACGCACAGTTTTTGAAATTTCCAAAGTAAGTAACGTTTAATCGCGTAAGATTTGAAAATTCTGAATCACGGTCTTCTGAAGAATTTTTATCAGAACCGTATTTGAAGTATCCAACTGTGGAACTCAGATTGTAGTAGATGTTTCTGGCAAGAGCTCCTGAAAGGGATGCAGTAAAGTAGTCCCTCAGGAAGTCTGTATCATCAAGAAGTGTTACAAATGTATTTTCAACATCAACAGTCTGTTCCATAAAAACGAATGGAAGTGTTATACGGGCATTGATGAGACCGTATTTTTCAGCAGCTTCATATATTTTGTCTGTGTCTTCGATGTATGCAATTCCGTTTCCATCGAGGATTGAGTTGAAGTGTCTGTTGAGAAGTCCTGTATAGCCGGCATTTACGAAAAGTTTGTAAATGTCACCGTCATAATCAACTCCGCCGCCATCAATGCTCTGGCTGAGGATAATTCCAGTCAGATCGCTGATTCTGTAGCGGCCGGCTCTGAGAACAGTGTCATCATGAGTCTGCTGAAAATATAAAGTGTCCAGGTCGGCATAATTTGTAGTGTTGTTTTCGTTAATTCCCCAGTCTTTATCAAACTGATATTTTACGGATCCCAGGATTTTTGAAGAACTTTCGTTGTCAAATGGAACTGAAATCCAGAGGGAAAGTTCGTTCTGCTGTTCAGCTTTAAGGTCTGATTCTCCCTGGATGTTCTTAGCAGAAGAATTGTTGTAAAGAGAACCGCCAAAATCCCAGCCGTAAGCAGAAAAGCCGATAATAGCAGCTGCCGCAAAAGCAATAATCTTTTTCATTTTATTCAGCTCCTCCTGAAGTAAGTTCAATGCAGTTTGAAAGAAGTGAAAGAGCTTCGTGTCCGTCTACAGAATAATCAGGATCTGCATCCATAGGAAGAACTCCTTTAGCCTTCAGCTCTTTAACAACATATCTTGCATTACCTGAAAGAGAATAAAACAATCCACCCTTGAGGTTTACAGCCTTTGCACAAAGCTGTGAATATTCTGAAAGTGTAATTGCGTCTTTTGCATCTGTGTTTTTGATGAGACCTGTTTCCGAAAGTTTTTTAAGGGCTGCTTCATCAGAAGCATTGTCAGAAACTGCTCCTGTATAAACTGCTACAAGGTAAGCTGCCTGTCCGTAAGTAACTTTTTCAGAATTGAGGATTTCTGTTATTTTTCCAGCATCCTGTGCAAATGAAGCTGCGGAAAATAGAAGCCCTGCAAAAAGTGCCAAGATAAGTCTTTTCATTAAGTATTATGCTCCTTGGGAGAAATAATAGTTTCTATATTATTATATTATAACATATGTTATAATTTGTAACTATGAAAAACACTACTAGCAATAATAAAGATAGAGATTTTAAAGATATTATTGCCGTAGCTCTTATCTGTATTGGAGTTGCAGCACTTTCGCTTTTTGGTTTACTGGAAAAATTTGAGTATCGTATTTATGACGTACTTCTGGGACTTCATAAAAACCCTGAAACATGTCAGGAAGTTCTGTTTGTTGAAGCAGATGATGATTCCTTAAAGGAAATGGGACCGTGGCCGTGGCCGAGAAATATTATGGGCAATGCTTTGCTTCGTATGAAAGAATTTGGAGCTGCAAGTGCCGTTTTCGATATTGAGTACCTTTCCAGGTCGCAGATTTCTTTCAATCAGGAAGAATTTGAGCAGCTTGCGAAAGGTATCAGCGAAGGAACAATTTCATCAGAGGAAGCAAGTCAACTTGTTCCTGATTTTTTTAAGAATGAAGTTGTTGATAATGACGATTATTTTGGCCGGTGCATTCAGTTCTTTGGAAATGCCTGGCTTACAATCAATACCCTTAATATTTCTGAAGAAGATGAAACTACAAAAGCTTATGCAAAACAGCGATGTCTTTACAATAATGTAACTGACATAAAGAATAAAATTTATGCCGACAACCGTTACAATGACCGTGACCTTATAAAAGAAAATGAATATTATGCAAAAAGTGAGAATATTGAATACAAAGATGCATATGAAGATCTGACACATTCATTTTCTCCGGCAATGCATATTTTTATGAGCCATGCAAAAGGTGCCGGATACACAAATGTTGATATTGATTCTGACGGTACACGACGCCGTATTCAGCTGCTGAACAAATTTGACGAAGGTTATGCAGCCCAGCTTGTTTTTTCACCATTGCTTAAACGCCTTGATGCCCGCGGTATCATGCGGGAAGGTTCTGAACTTGTAATTCTGGGAGCTAAAATCGATGAAGATTCCGGAAGGCAGAATATCCGGATTCCTCTTGATGACCATGGACGAATGCTCATTAACTGGAAGCACAACAGTTTCGGCGAATCTTTCCGTCATCAGAAAATCTATCATCTGTATTATCTTGATCAGCTTGAAAACTCCATTGCAGAAAATATTTTCACACTGTTCAATACTGTAAATGGATTTAAACTGCACGGGCAGAATAATGCTGTAACAGAAACAGTTTCAGGTCTTTGTGATAAATATGATGAAATTCTTCAATATAAGAGTGCAATGCTTGAACGCTGTGAAGGTTATTATGAAGACGGAACTCCTGTGGAAGGCGGACTTGCAGATGATGAATATGCAGGTTATTTTGAAACACGTCAGGCATTTTTTGATGCAATGAAAGAATTTATTCATTCAGATCATTTTGATGGAATTCATACAATGCTTGCTCAGGCAGAAAAACGCCTTGACAGTGATACTTTTTCCTATTATGCAGACACCCTCAGTGCCCTTCAGGAAGCTTTGACATTTGCAGTACTTGAATACACAGAACTTTTTGATCTTCTTAAAACTGAATATGCAGGCTCTTTCTGTATTGTTGGAAACACAGGTTCTGCAACAACAGATCTTGGAACAACTCCTTTTCAGCGCCGTTATCCGAACGTTGGTACTCACGCCAATGTTTATAACACAATCATGAACAAGGATTTTGTAAAACCTGTTACTCCTGTTGCTGGAATTGTAATCGGTATTGTTCTTGCCATGTTCCTTGCATTTTTTGCCCAGAAAAGTAAGGTAATTGCAATTAATATGGCAGGCTTCGTAATGCTCATTTTAGCGGCCGGTGGACTTGCTTCTGTAATGGTGTTCTTTGGAATATACATTCCGCTCCTTGCTCCTGCAATGATGGTACTTCTTTCATTTGTAAATATTGAAGTAATGCATTTTGTTAAGAGTGAAAAAGACAAATCATTCCTTAAACATGCTTTTGCCACATACCTGAACCCAAAATCTGTAGATGAACTTATGGAACATCCTGAGCGCCTCAGTCTTGGTGGTGACCAGCGTCATCTTACGGCCTTGTTCAGTGATATTAAAAGCTTCTCAGGTTTTTCAGAAAAAGTTACTCCAATTAAACTTGTAAATGTTCTTAAAACTTATCTTGGAGATATGAGCGACTGCATTCTGAAGGAAGGGGGAACTATTGATAAATATATCGGAGATTCCATTGTAAGCTTCTTTGGTGCTCCTTCTGCTCTTGAAAATTCAGCCTGGAGTGCATGCTGTTCTGCCATCAGCATGAAAAAAGCAGAAGCTCATTACAATAAAGTGAATATTAAAAACGGATATATCACTGAAGAACTTAAAACCCGCATTGGTATTAATACTGGTGAAATGGTTGTTGGAAACATGGGAACTGACAAAAAATTCAATTATACAGTCATGGGAAGTGATGTAAATATTGCCAGCCGTCTTGAAGGTGTAAATAAACTGTATAAGTCTTGGATTCTCTGTTCTGAATATACCTGGAATGAAGCAAATGTTGGTGACAAAATCGGAAAAATTGTTGCAAGACGTTTTGACCGTGTTAAAGTTGTGGGAATTGACCGTCCGATTCAGCTGTACAATATTCTCGGTTTCAGAAAAGAAATGCCAAAGAATGAGCTTGATGCCGTAGATGTTTTTGAAGAAGCTATGGATTTATATCTGGAAAAGAATTTTGAAGAAGCTGCCGTACTTTTCAGAAAAGCAAATGAACTTGTCCCTTCAGATGAATCAAGCATCGTTTATGCTGAACGTTGTGAAGAATATGCTCAGAAAGGAGTTGCTCCTAACTGGAATGGTGTTCTGACAATGAAGACGAAATAAAAAAAACGACCGGGACTGCAAAAAAACAGTTTCAAAAATTAAAGTTCTTTCAGATGGAGAATCCGCTGGTTTGCCGATCCTCTGAACTCAAGCATTAAATCCCTCTGTTCAAGGATGAATGGTCCGTCTACAAGAGTGTCGATGCAGGCCAGCATCCTTCCTGTGTATTCGGTGTGTTTTCTGCCTGCGGGAGGAAGAAGATCCTTGTCGTAAATGTAGCCTGTATAGCACCAGATGCTTAAATCTGGAAATTCACTACGCACCCGTTCAAGAAAAGGAGCCAGAACTTTCTGGTTTTCTTCTTCAAAAGGTTCTCCCCCAAGAACTGTAAACCCTGTAATGTGTGGTGGTTTGAGAGCTTGAATTATTTCATCTTCAGTTTCTTTTGTAAATTCTTTGCCAAAATTGAAATTCCAGGTTTCCATATTCTGACAGCCTTTACAGCAATTTCTGCATCCTGAAACAAAGAGAGAAACACGAACTCCAGGTCCGTCAGCAATGTCAAACTTTTTTATGGCACCGTAATACATTTTTTACAGAAGATTACAGATGAAGAACACGTTCTTTAATTTCCTGTGTTCGTCCCTGATTCCAGTACTGAGTTCCGATGTAACCGCATGTACGGCGGGCTACGTTCATTGTTGCCTGGTCGTCGTTTCCGCAGTTTGGACAAACCCATACAAGTTTGCCGTCCTCATCTTTCTGAATCTGAATTTCTCCAGTGTAACCACATTTCTGGCAGCAGTCTGATTTTGTATTCAATTCTGCATACATGATGTGTTCATAAATATGTTTAAGGAGACTGATTACAGCAGGAATATTGTTTTCCATGTTAGGAACTTCAACATAACTTACAGCCCCACCTGGAGAAAGTTCCTGGAACTGGCTTTCAAAAGTAAGTTTTGTAAAAGCATCTACAGGTTCAGTAACGTGAACGTGGTAAGAGTTTGTAATGTAGTTTTTATCAGTTACGCCTTCAATTTCGCCGAAACGCTTTTTGAGACATTTAGCAAATTTGTAAGTTGTAGATTCCAGCGGAGTTCCGTAAAGTGAGAAAGAAATTGTAGTTTTAGCCTTCCATTCTGCACATTTATCGTTCATTTTCTGCATGACTTTGAGTGCAAAAGGAGTGCTTTCCGGATCTGTGTGTGGTTTTCCTGTCATAAAGCGGACACATTCACAAAGACCTGCATAACCAAGAGAAATAGTAGAGTAGCCGTTAAAGAGAAGACGGTCGATTGTCTCACCTTTTTCAAGTCGTGCAAGGGCACCATTCTGCCAGAGGATTGGAGCTACGTCAGATTTTGTACCAAGAAGGCGTTCATGTCTCTTCATCAGGGCACGGTAGCAAAGTTCAAGACGGTCATCAAAAACTTCCCAGAACGAATCCATATCACCGCCGGAAGAGCAGGCAACGTCAATAAGGTTGATAGTAACAACACCCTGATTAAAGCGACCGTAGAATTTAGGTTTGCCTGTTTCAGGATTTTTATAAACAGTGAGGAACGAGCGGCAACCCATACATGGATAGCAGTTTCCTTCTTTTAAGCTCATCATTTTCTTTTCAGAAATATAATCAGGAACGAGACGGCGGCTTGTACATTTAGCAGCAAGTTCAGTTAAATAGAAGTATTCACCGTTTTCGTTGATGTTATCTTCTTCAAGAACGTAAATAAGCTTTGGGAATGCAGGGGTAACCCAGTAACCTTTTTCGTTTTTAACTCCCTTGTAGCGCTGTTTGAGAACTTCTTCAATAATAAGTGCAAGGTCAGCTTTTTCCTGATCGTTTTTAGCTTCGTTAAGATACATGAAAACTGTTACGAATGGTGACTGACCGTTTGTTGTCATAAGTGTAACAACCTGATATTGAATAGTCTGAACACCGCGGGTAATCTCGTCATGGAGGCGCATTTCCACGATTTCATTGAACTGCGATTCTGTGTATTTTACGCCTGTGCGGTTTTCAATCTCGCGCATTTCTTTCTGAATCTTTTTGCGGCTGATATCAACAAATGGCGCAAGGTGTGCAAGGGAAATTGACTGGCCGCCGTACTGACTTGAAGCAACCTGGGCAATAATCTGGGTTGCGATGTTGCAGGCTGTAGAGAAAGAGTGAGGCTTGTCGATTTTTGTGCCTGAAATTACAGTTCCGTTCTGGAGCATGTCTTCAAGGTTTACAAGGTCACAGTTGTGCATGTGCTGTGCAAAGTAATCAGAATCGTGAAAGTGAATGATACCTTCATTGTGAGCCTTGACAATATCTTCGTCCAGGAGGAATCGTTTTGTAATATCTTTTGAAACTTCGCCGGCCATGTAGTCGCGCTGAACTGAAACTACAGTTGAGTTTTTGTTTGAGTTTTCCTGTTTAACTTCTTCGTTCTGACATTCAAGGAGGGAAAGAATCTGGCTGTCAGTTGAGTTTGCCTTGCGCATGAGTTCATGCTGGTAGCGGTATGTAATGTAAAGTTTTGCAATATCAAAAGCCTGGGCCTTCATGATGGCTTTTTCAACCAGGTCCTGAATGGATTCTACGTTCATTTCATGGTGTTCAGCTTCGCACTGCTTTTTAATGTCTTCTGCAATTTCCTGGATTCTGTAAATTGGCAGCTGGTCAGCAAGTGGAACCTCACTGTTAGCCTTGGAAATAGCAGTTGCAATCTTGTTTACGTCAAAAATTGCCTCTTCACCATTACGTTTGATAATTTTCATAAAATCCTCCCACTTTTTATAAAAAACTTTTAAATTTATATAGAAATTCACTTGACAAAATTGAAAAAGTCATAGTGTTATTTTAGAAAAAAATTGCCCTAAACGACACTATATATAGTGTTTTCAAGGCCTCTTTAATATATAATTTTTAATGGCCAAAGGTCAATGAGAATTCTGTGAATTTCCTTGTACAATAACGGAATTTTTTTGCAGAGGGCGTCCTGGCTGGTTTCGACAGGCTCAACCGACGCCGTCGGAGTATTCCGCCTTCGCTTATCGCTCATCCTCCTCGGCTGCGCCTGCGGTGGACTAAAGGGCTCCATGTTCCTGACGCAGGGAATTTGTTTACGCTTCTAACTTTTCCCAGGCTGTCGAAAGGCTTTCAGAAAAATATGGATATTCAGGTTGCCATTGTGGATATAAATTTTAACGGATAAAATGCTCAGTGCCGGTTTGAGTTTTATGTTATTTCAGAGGGTGAATAATAGAAAGTTCTAAAAAAAATAGAACTTTTGTCTGTTGAATTTGACATTTTTTGCTCAAAGGTGTATAAATTATGTATATGACAAAGACGTCGTAAATAAAGCGCTATAGGTGTGCCCTTTTTAAATTGAGGTGAACTGGTGGTGTTTTGTTTATGACGTCTTTTTTTTATGTTCCCGAAGACGGGGCCTTTTGGCATCGCACCGACGGAGCAAAAAATTACAAATGTCAAAAGGAGAAACGACATGAAAAACGCTTACGTAAAACGCGTATTTGAATCTGTTCAGGCTAAAAATGCCAATGAACCAGAATTCCTTCAGGCTGTACAGGAAGTTCTTGAATCTCTCGAACCTGTAATCGAAAAACACCCAGAATATGAAGCTAATGCTATTCTTGAAAGAATGGTAGAACCAGAACGCGTAATTATGTTCCGTGTACCTTGGACAGATGATGCTGGTAAACCACATGTTAACCGTGGATACCGCGTTCAGTTCAACTCTGCAATCGGTCCATACAAGGGAGGTCTCCGCTTCCACCCATCTGTAAACCTTTCAATTCTCAAATTCTTGGGATTTGAACAGTGTTTCAAAAACTCTCTTACAACTCTCCCAATGGGCGGTGGTAAGGGTGGTTCTGACTTTGATCCAAAAGGCAAGTCTGACGCTGAAGTTATGCGTTTCTGTCAGTCATTCATGACAGAACTCCAGAGACACATTGGTGCTGACACAGACGTTCCAGCTGGTGATATCGGTGTAGGTGGACGTGAAGTTGGTTACATGTTCGGTCAGTACA
>JAZLKD010000037.1:0-78216 GCA_045597415.1 Treponema sp.
TGTTCAAGTACTGTTACTGCCATATTGATCCCCCTGTTATGAGAGCAAAGCTCTTTTACAAAGTCCTGTTTGTCCTTATTAGGTGCGTACAGGAAGAATTTACCCCACATCTGAGTTTTCGTCAATTTTGAAATATCATCCGGGAGCTGTTTAATTTTTGGTAGTTCAATGAAGATAATATTCAACAGGTTTTCAATCTGCCGGCCACTGGAATTTTTCATGTTGTACCAGTTGATACAATTTTCTTCGTCTTCATCAAAAATGAAATTGAGGACTGAAATCTGGAAAACCTGAGGAATATCCTGCCAGCCTTTTCCCTTGGGGGTGTAATGATTCAAAAGATGAGCAACATGATACTCAGCACGCTTTCCGTAACAGGCGTTTTCATTTCTGCCCTGCATCTCAATATTAACTGCCTTGCCATCTATTTTGCAGTTAATGTCGAATTCGGACTGTTTGTCATCCAGAGCTTCTCCAGAAAGCTCATTGGGCTGGAGAACTACATCAGTAACCTGCTTGTCAAGAATGTCAGACAGAAAGCAGGTAAGTGCGCCACGAGATTCATCAGAATCATTTGTAAAAATAATTTTGAAAGTAGGATCTGCACAAGGATTTAGAAGTGCAGTACGGGATGGTCGATATGATAATGCCATACACGTCTCCTGAAACTGGAATAAAGACACTACTGTGCCTTAGTCCTTCAGTCCCAACTCTGAAGACGTGTGGTAAAAATCGTATAGCCGGTAAGAGAATCAGAAAGATTCAATTAATAAAAATCACAATATTGGGAACCTAAACAGAACCAACTATAACCCTTTACATATAAAAAATTAGCGAAAAAACAGATAAAAATCAAGAAAAAGTTTGATTGCAGAATTTATGAAGAAACACACTGCGATTTTTTTTGTGACACGACCCTAACGCGTTAGGGATCACTGAAGAAGCAGTACCCCGCGGGTCAAGGCCTTGAGCGACAGCCTGCCTTGACGCGTTAGGGATCGTCGCGGAAAGACCGCAAGCTTTGCTGAGGACTTGTAGCAAGAGCCCGGCCCGCTTTAGCGGGAAACGCCCTGATTTTTATATTCCAGGAATGCCATCAGGAACGGACCAACACCTTTTGCCTCGTTGATGACAACTTTTTCGGCCATGTAGCTTTCTGGACTTCCGTCCTTTGTAGTTGTGGCGTTGAGACCGGCCTGCTGACAGATGTCCTTAAGCTCATTTGTGGCAGAATTGTATTTTAAGTTGTACAGAGCCTCAAAAATTTCACGGCCTTTTGCTTCAAAGCTTTTATCCACATAACCCAGGCGGCTGGCTTTAAGACATGCATAGGCAATCTGACTTGAACCGCTTGTTTCTGAATAATTTGCAATCTGCGCATAACCGTCTGTAACTGTAACATCTTTGTTTCCGGTTGTTGTAAGATACTTCTGGGCTACGCTGTAAGTCTGAGCCCCGCCGTCGATTACCTGATAAAAAAGCTTTTCCTCATTCTGGAAATTCATAAGGGCTGTAAGGGCTTCTTCAAGATAAGACTTGAGCTGAGCGCGGCCTGTGTGTCCTTCCGGGAAATATTCAATTACATCTGTAAGGGCAACAGTGTACCAGCCCATGGAACGGAGCCAGAAAGAGCGGCTGTTTCCTGTAGCAGGATCTGCCCAGCTTACCGGAGAAAGGCCCTGGACATTTACCTGTGTGTCGTGTCCGTGATAGAGAAGACCTGTTGTGCTGTCTGTCATGTGGTCGTGGATGTACTTAAACTGGGCTGCAATTGTGTCAAAGTGGCTCAGGTCATTTTTGTAGAGGGCATATCGGCACAAAAACGGCATGTACATGTATGTTCCGTCAAGCCAGACCTGATATGCGTAATTTGAGTTTTTATGGCTTAAGTTTACGCCAGTAGGATTGCCTTTGGAATCTCCGGGAGCATAGGTTTTTGTCATTTTGCTCAGTGTTGTGTATGTGGCTTCAATGGCAGTAGTGTAGCGGCTGTCTTCCGGGTATGTTTGTGCCAGGTCAAAAAGAATGCGGCTTTCACAGATTGAGTCCAGTTCCTGACCAAGGGTAAAAGTTGAACCTCCTTCCGGCTGAACGAATTTTCCGCTGGAGTTAAGGTAGTAATCGACGTATTTTTTTACAAAGGCAGTTTCTCCCATCTGCACAAAGGAATTGAGGATTACGCCGTCAATGTAGTTCCATTTGTTCTTGAAGTTTTCTGGAGAGCTGCAGTTTGTGTACCAGGCAGGTTTGTAGAACTTATCTTCACTCTGAGGTGTCATGAGGGATACCGCGTAGGCATTTATGTTGCTGATGATTTCGTTTTCAGTAACGTCAATTGTTACAGAATCAGATTTATCCTGACATGTTGCAGTAATTACGGCAGATCCTTTTTTGAGGGCTGTTGCCGTAACCTGAGAGCCTTCATAAGCGCTGAGTGTCAAAACTGAGGTATCTGTGACTGACCAGGTGATTTTTTCAGAGGAATCTTCAACGACAGCAGTGATGACTGCTTTTTCATATTCTTTGATTGTATTGCGGTCTGCAGTTACAGAAACAGAAACTTCCAGCACAATAACAGGCGGTTCAGGTTTTGTTTCAGGTTTAGATGGTGATGATGAGTCATCTGTGGTACAGCCGGCAAGAAAAACAGCCAGAGCCATAGCACTTACAAATATTTTTTTCATATTCTCCCTTTTTTTGCGAAACCACAAAAAAAGCGTCTCCTCTTAAAGGCCGGCGCTTTAATTGCTTTTTTTTATTTTGTAATACCTACAGTCCAATAATAACCCATTCTTCCATATCGGTCTATCATTGATCCATAATCGGCAGTTTTTTCTTTATTTTTCAGCAATAACCTCAATTTCGCAGAGGGCGCCTTTTGGAAGTGCTCTTACTTCGACACAGCTTCGGGCAGGTTTTCCTGTAAAATAGGTTCCGTAAACTTCGTTGAATGCGGCAAAATCGCTCATGCTGGTGATAAAGCAGGTTGTTTTGATTACTTTTGAAAGTCCGCTTCCACCTTCTTCCAGAACAGCCTTAAGATTTTTGCAAACCTGGTGAGTCTGTTCTTTGATTCCGCCTTCTGTAAGATTTCCGGTTGCAGGGTCTATGGCAATCTGGCCTGAAGTATAAATGATTCCATTAACTTCCTGTGCCTGGCTGTATGGCCCGATGGCTGCTGGTGCTTTGTCTGTGTGAATTGTGTTCATTTTGTCTCCATATAAAAAAAAGGGGTAGTTTTCACAACCACCCCATTCTTTTCCGCTACCCCTCTGCGTGGTAGGAAATGGCCACGAAGTGGCAATCTCTCGGGGACACTTCCTAGAGGTCTCCGCAATGTCCATGTCCTAAATGGCATCTGTCACCTCGACCGCAGTGGAGAGGTCTATGTCTCACTGCATCGCAACAAGGTGTAGATTTCTCGACTTTGCTCGAAATGACAGTTTAAAGGTTTGCAGAAATTAATTTACAGCTGGAATACCGGCACTTGAAGGAAGCTGAGCCTTTGATTCAGTTGCTGTAAGTTTTACAGAAGTCCAGTCATAAGGTGGAGTGAATTTTGCATAGTCACAGGTGCTTGCTTCTGTACAGTCTTTGACAGTCCATGTTCCGGCTCCAAGACCTGAGCTTGAGTTCCAGCACCCTACTGTTTTGTTTGAAACAATGTTCTGGAAGTAACAGTTGTCTACATAAACCTGACTTTCTGCACGAACTTCAATACCACTTGATTCTCCCGGAACTCCGTCGTAGAAGCTTGAGAAGATGTGTGCCTTACCAAAGCGGAACAATGGCTGGCGGGCATGGATGTTCTTGAAGTAGTTTCTGTAGAAAGTCATACGAACCTGAGATCCCTGAGGCTGAGTTTCTGCCTTGTCGTTTGAACCGCCGCAGAGACAAGCTTTCCAGTGGTCGTGGAAGTAGCTGTTAGAAACAGAAACGAATCTTGATGTTTCAGAAATATCAAGGAGGCCGTCGTAGAAGTCTTTCTTCCATTTTTCTTCTTCACTAGAATTTTCACCTTCAAGGTCTACGATGAATTTGTGATCCTTGAATTTGATTGCTGTTCCGTTTACGTCTTTTGGTTCAAGGCTTGAGCTGAATTCACAGTGGTCGATCCAGATGTGTTCACCACCCTTGATGGAAAGGGCATCGTTTCCAGAACCGCCAAAGAAGTCATCACCGATTACGTCACCAAAATGAATGTACTTGATGATTACGTTTGATTTAGAAATTTTAGGGTTGATGTTGTGGAAACCGTAGTCTTTGCCTGGTTCACCGATGATTGTCTTGTTTGCACCAAAGTCAAATGTAATTGAGCGGTTGTCCAGGATGAATTTAGCTTCTGCTTCGCTCTGGCCTGCAGCAACAAGTTTTGCAAGTTCAGTATTGTATGCAGAAGTACCAATCCATTCTTTTGCACTGATGCGGGCAGCAACGTGAATGATGTATGGTTCATCGTTTTTGATGATGTCTTTGTAAGTTACAGTAAGGTCTTCAAGAGTTGCGATAGTAATTTCGCTTCCACCAGTACCACCTGTTACTGTGTAAGTTGTACCACTGTCATCTGCTACAGAAGCATAACCTGTAAGACCGTCGTTTACATAACCTTCTGGAACAAAGCGGGCTTTGAGATTTGTGTCGCCTGTAAGTGCAAATGAGTAAGATGCTTCATTTGAAGCAAATGCATTTGAACCGATTTTACCGTGCCAGCAGTCAAATTTGTATCCTGATGCTGGAGTTGCTGTAATAGTGATTTCTGTTCCGCTCTTGAGGGAATCATAATTTGCAGTAACAGTTCCGTATGTGTTGTTTTCAGAAAGAACGCTGAGTGCATAATAAGCACTGTCTTTAGAACCTGCAGCAAGTTTTACAGCAGGATCTTTAGATGGTGAAGTAAGGGACATGTAATCAATGTTTGGAAGTGAAACTACAACACCACGGACAGTTGCTCCTGGTGCAGCAGCCTGATCCCAGTTAGCCCAGCTTGAGTTGTAAGGAACCTGGCGTTCTTCTCCAATGGCAGCCTGAATAACGATAGAATTGTCTCCTTCTGTCAGTGGAATTGTTGCAGTTGCATCTTTCCAGGTAGCCCAGTTTTTTGCAGTATAACCAAAGTTAAGTGTTTTGTTTTCTGTAGGAAGTTCAACTTTTACGCCGTTTACAAAAACGTAAGCATCACGAAGATAGTCACAGTTTCCGCCGAATGCATAATGAACCTTAAGTTCATAATCGCCGGCAGTGTCAGTGTTAACTACATAAGAAATCTGAGCAGGAACAGCAGTTGTGTCTAAAACTGTTCCGCTTGCAGCAGTAGGAAAGTTTGCATAATATTTTCCGTTGCTTGCAGACTGTGCCTGAGTATCACCTTCCTTGAGCTGGCCGTTACAGCCGGCAAGGCCATTTTTGCCTTCCTGGATAGTAATGGTTACTGTACCGTCCTTGTTTTTGCTGACTGTTGGATTTGGGTTTTCAGGTGTGGATTCACTTGAACATCC
Source organism: Treponema sp. (assembly GCA_045597415.1). Lineage (GTDB taxonomy): Bacteria > Spirochaetota > Spirochaetia > Treponematales > Treponemataceae > Treponema_D. The sequence goes on from JAZLKD010000037.1 coordinate 5,496, forward strand.
AAATGAGCCAAAAATCAACGCACCGGCAGCAAGAAGTGCACCGATTGTTTTTGTTAATTTCATAAATAAACTCCTTTTGAAAATTTGTTTCATTTTAATTGTAATACTAAACAATTAATATTAATAGTAATTTTTGCGTGAGGGATGCGCAGCCCCTGTCGACCGCAGCGCAGCGAGGACGATGAAGCGGCAGCGGAAGGCGCAGCAGCCCGGTGAACAGCCGGAGGCTGTTCACACGCCCGTTTAAACTCCCTTATTTTTGTGCTAAATTAAAATCATGTTAAAAGGAAAAACAATTTTAATCGGTGTTACAGGTGGAATTGCTGCCTATAAAATTCCGAATCTTGTGAGCATGCTCGTTAAGGCAAATGCTACTGTTCATGTGATAATGACTCCAAATGCTGCTCAGTTTATTACTCCACTGACTTTTGAAACCCTCAGCAAAAACCGCTGTATTATTGATACTTTTGACAGAAATTTTGACATTAAAGTTGAACATGTGTCCCTGGCAAAGCAGGCTGATTATTTTATGGTTGCACCGGCTACTGCAAACACAATAGCCAAACTTGCACACGGAATTGCTGACAATATGCTGACAACTACTTTTCTTGCGTGTGAATGTCCTAAAACCATTGTTCCTGCAATGAACACTGCAATGCTTGAAAATCAGATTACTCAGGATAATCTTGAGATGTGCCGTAAATACGGAATGAATGTTGTAGAAAGTGCTGTGGGGCATCTGGCATGTGGAGATGACGGTAAAGGTAAAATGCCGGAACCTGCAGAGCTTTTTGAAATCATTAAAAACCATTTTTGCAGAAAACAGGATCTGGCAGGCAAAAAAGTTCTTGTTACTGCAGGTCCGACTCAGGAATTAATTGATCCTGTGCGCTACATTACAAATCATTCTACAGGGAAAATGGGTTATGCTGTGGCAAAGGCTGCTGCAAACCGCGGTGCAGAAGTTATTCTTGTAAGCGGACCGGTAAATCTGTCTTGTCCTCAGGGAGTTAAGCGCATTGATGCTGTCAGTGCAAAAGATATGTTTGAGGCTGTAAAGGCTAATTATGAAGTTTGTGACATTGTAATCAAAGCTGCGGCTGTTGCAGATTACAGGCCTGCTGCTGTTGCAAGTGAAAAAATCAAGAAGATGGATGGAGAAGCAAAAATCCTTCTGGAGCGGACTGACGATATTTTAAAGTTTGTTAGTGAACACAAAAGGGAAGGGCAGATTCTCTGCGGCTTTAGTATGGAAACTGAAAATATGGTTGAAAACAGCCGCGCAAAACTGGCAAAAAAGAATCTTGATATGGTTGTGGCAAACAATTTAAAGGTTAAAGGCGCCGGATTTGGAACTGATACCAATATTGTAACTCTGATCACAAAAGAGGCCGTAAAAGAACTGCCGATTATGACAAAAGAGGATGTGGCTGATCAGATTCTGGACGCACTTTTAGAATTCAAGCTTCCAGGTTTTTGATTCTCTGAGGGTAAAGAGTTCGCCGAGGGTGATAGAGTATTGCTTTTCTGCAGCCTGTCTTTTAAGGGTAAAGGAAATTACACCTTTTGAAAGGTCGCCGGCAAATGTGGGACCGTAAAGGGAAGCAACTGTTACTTCGTATTCTTCTGCAGTGGATTCTTCGTCACACAGGCTTGGAATCATCAGAAGGTCAAAATAACTCTGTTCTTCTTCGTTCATCATGCTGTAGATATTCTTGAACTGTTCAGGGCCAAGTTTGAGTTCCATTGAATCTGGTGTAACAGTGAGAATCTGTGTTTTTTGCGCAATGGAAGTGGTGCAGTCGTAAATGCCGCTGGCGCTGATGGAATAATTGGTGGAATTGGAAATAATATTGTCAAAGCCTGCAGCCATCATAATCTGAGTTATGTTTTTGCCGTTTACAGGAAGTTCATCTTTGCCTGTAACGCTTTTTCCTACATCGATGAAAGATTTTGAAAAATTGATTTTAAATGCAACAACGGCTGAATGACTGTCAGCAGCAGTTATCAGGACTTTTGAGTTGCAGGATGTCAAAAATAAAGCGGCAGCACAGGCCAGCAAAGTAAAAAATCTTTTCATATTATTAAAGCAACTGGCTCAGTGGTAAAGTTACACGAATACTGCTTGAAAAACCAAAACCGGCACCAAGGCTGTCTATCGGTGACAAGGCTGAACCGTCTGTTTTGTTAAAGACTGTGTAATGAAGGTCCTGGGCAAAGCAGACTTTTGCTTTTTTTACAGTAAAACTTGGAGTGTTCCAGCAGACACCCATAATTCCAGGGAAAAATGAAGACTGGATTTGTGTTCCGCTGTTTCCAGGAAGGGCAGGAGTTCCAAGACAGATTACGGGACCTGCAAAAATCTGGAAATACTCGCCCATAGTTAAGGAAACAATGAAAGGAAGCTGAAGGGTTCCTGTTGAGGTGTCCCATCTTAAGCTTGTTCCGACTCCAGGCTGAAAATTGCCGTTCTGGTAGCGGGCGTGAACCTGGGCGTTGATGCCTTTAAAGTTGAGGCGGACGTTTTCTGAGTCAAAAAAGTTCCAGTCCAGACCAAAAGAACTGTCGATGAAAATCCTGGAAAGGAACGAGCTGCTGCTGCCGGATGAGGCTTGTGTTGCAGACATATTGGATTTTACGGCAGAACCGGTAGTTTCAGCAGATTTTTTTTCAATTTCTTTTTTTTCTGGTTCTCCGTCTGGCAGAAAGCGGCCGGATTTATAATATTTTCCTTTCCAGTAAGATTCGTTGAGGGAACTTAAAATTACGCCGTTGTTTGGACCGTCAGAAGCACAGTGAAGGAACTGGTTGCGGCCCATATAAATTCCCACATGGCTTACTTCGCCTGTGCCTGTAGTCTTAAAGAAAACAAGGTCACCCTGCTGGCGCTGATCGTCAGTGATGATTTTGCAGAATTTATACATATTTTTTACCTGACGGGGCAGCTGATAGCCGATTGATTCCCGGGCAACAGTATATACAAGTCCTGAACAGTCAAACTGGTTTGGTCCTATGGCGCCGGAAACGTAAGGGCAGCCCAGGAATTTTTTGCCGTACTGTGAAAAAGTAGTGCGCTGTTCCATATTTTTCTGCGCATCCATAGACTGGGCACAAAGGCGTGGAGTCGTAATCGTAAAAACAGCAAAAGCAATAAGCGTAAAAATGTGAGTTTTGTTCAAATTCATATTTATATTATCGTACATTTAAGGAGAAAATTCATTATGTGTATCTGCTGCAGATAAAATTTTTACATATCGGGAATTTCAATTTATAATGGAATTGTGTCAGCGATGGGAATGGCGCCGCAGGCGTTGTTCTGTGGCGGTGGTTGAGAAGTTCGAAACCACCAGAGCAGAACAATGGAGCGACAGCGGAACCATGGACGCAGCGACCCGAAGGGTGGCAGCCAACTAAAAAATGGAGAAAAAGTATGTCTGATTCAAAAAAGTTACCTTGGGATTATCTGGAAGAATACCGCGGAATTGATTTTAAAGGTGAATGGCCTACTATTCCAGAAATGTTTGCCATAAACGCAAAAAGGTTTGGATCCCGTCCATGTCTTACGGATTTTGAAGGAGAAGGCGGTTCAAAAAATACAAAGACATACGCACAGGCAGAAAGAGCCGTCCTTAAACTAGCAGCCTGGTTCAATGGCAATGGCATCAGGAAAGGTGACAGAATTGCTGTCAGCGGCAAAAACTCCCCTGAGTGGACTGTTGTTTTTTTAGCGGCAATGTATGCGGGGGCGACTGTAACTCCTGTTGACTGGGGTCTTCACGAAAATGAAGTGGACAACCTTCTGAACACTGCAAAGCCAAAATTCTTTTTTGTTGATGAAGAAAAACTTTCATATTTTCTGGCAAAGGACGAAGAGTACAAAGTCTATTCGCTTTCGCCAAAACATCAGGACATTTATGTCTACAATCTTGTTTCTACAGACGGCGGTGCGCTGGATATGCCTTGTGAAAATGATCTGGCAGTCATTCTGTTTACTTCAGGCACAACAGGAAACCCGAAAGGCGTAATGCTTACACATAAAAATCTTGTTTCGGATTCTTTTATTGCCCAGACACGAATGGAACTTTCGGAAAAAGATGTTTTTTATGCGCTGCTCCCAATTCATCATGCGTATACAATGCAGGCTGTAATGATCTGTTCATTGAGCTGCGGGGCCGAAATTGTTTACGGTAAAAGCATGGCTGTTACACGGCTTATGAAGGAGCTTAAGGAAGGTAACATCACAATGCTTCTTGGTGTTCCTCTTTTGTTCAACAAGCTTCTGGCCGGCATCATGAAAGGAATCAAATCAAAAGGATTTTTTGTGAACGAACTGATTCACTGTATGCTGGGAATTTCATATTTCTGCAAAAAGGTTTTTGGCCTTAATATCGGTAAAAAACTGTTTAAGTCTGTCCTCCAGCAGGCTAATATTTATTCCCTCAGAATTGCAATCTGTGGTGGCGGACCATTGGCCAACAGTGTATTCAAGATCTACAACCAGATGGGAATCGACTTTGTACAGGGGTATGGTCTGACTGAAACTTCGCCGATTATTGCGCTGAATCCTGTTGATAATTTTAAGATTGAAAGCGTAGGTCAGTATTTCTTTCCTCACATGGAAATGAAAATTCTGGATGCGGGACCTGATGGTGTTGGTGAAGTTGCAGTAAAAGGCCCAATGGTTTTCCAGGGTTATTACAACATGCCGGAAGAGACTGCAAAGGTCTTTACAGAAGATGGATTCTTCAGGACAGGAGATCTGGGCTGGCTTGATAAGGAAGGCTATCTTATGCTCAGTGGTCGTGCAAAAAACATGATCGTCACAAACGGCGGAAAAAATGTCTATCCTGAAGAAATAGAAAATGCGTTCCAGCTGGTTACTGACATTCAGCAGATTACTGTCCAGGGATATGTTGAGGATGCGGAATCAAAAAGCGAGGAAATTGAGGCTTTGATTTACGTGGCAGATGATGTGTATGCAAGACTGGGATTACCAAGGGAATGCAATGCGCAGAACGAAAAGATCATGGCCATCGTCAAGGAACATGTGGACAAGGTGAACAAGACAGAACAGCCGTATGCAAGAATCAAAAAAATCACGCTTCTTGAAAAGCCTCTGGAAATGACAACGACTCAGAAAGTTAAGAGGGTGTATAAGAAGTAAGAGACAGGAAAGGGTGGAAAGGTGTGGATTAATCTGCTTCAAACCAGTTTTCCACCAGTAGAGAGGAAACGGACTGGATTGATTCAAAATCTTTTGTATTGCGGGTAATCAGAATCATGCCATTGGCAATAGTTGTGGCAGCAATCATAAGATCGAATTTCTGGGCAGGTTTTCCAAGTGCTTTAAGCCGCTGGTCAATATCGGAATAAATGCTGGCGGCATGGCTGTCAAAAGGCAGAATGTCATACAGGTTTTGAACTTCATCCAGCAGATATGTAAAGAGCCTGTTTTTGCGGTTGCCTTCAGGCATTTGTTTGACACCGGTTAAGGCTTCTGCCCAGGAAACTGAAGAAATACAGCAATTATCAATATTATCTGCAATTTTTTCGATAACCAGCGGATTTGGATCTGGTTTGACAGGTTCAGAGAAAATATTTGTATCAAGCATGTAGATGTTCATAAAATTTCCTCTGAGTGTTAGATAAAGTCTTCAGGATGACGGACAGACTGTTCAGAATCAGAATCTTTCTGGCGGGCAAAAATCTGGTCGATTTCGTCATTGGAAAAATCCTGGGAATTAAACTTTTTAATGCCATTTAAAAACCGGCTTTTTTTGCTCATGGAATCATTTGTCTTCTGGTTGTTGATGTAGGCAACAGCCTTTCCATGACGGGTAATTTCAATTGATTCATTTTGTTCTTCTACAAGATGCAGAAAAAATGGCAGCCTGTTTTTAGCTTCTCCAACCGAAACAGAAATCATGAACACCTCCTGGATTAAATTTAGAAAAGAAAGTGATAAAAATCAAGTAAATTCTGGACAAAATTTGGTAAATATGGCTAAAATTTATGGTAAATGTGGAAAGGCTGGTGGGAACGGTCCATTCTTAATTCCTGACTCCTCATTCCTAATTTTCTTGTTTTGTGTTACAATTTCCCATATGAAACATTACATGGAACAGCTCAAAGAGCTTTGTGAAAAAAACGGTCCTTTATGCGTCGGGTTGGACACTGATCCTTCTTATTTGCCAGAATCTGTGCTCAAGGTTTTTGATTCTCCTGCACAGGCAATTCTTGCTTACAACAAAGAAATCATCAAGCGAATTGCAGCTGACAAATCGGCCTGCTGCTGCAAAGTTCAGATTGCTTATTATGAGGCAATGGGAATTGAAGGCCTTAAAGCTTACATCGAAACAATCAAGGCAGTAAAAGAAGCTGGACTTGTTGTCATCAGCGACATCAAACGCGGTGACATTGCAGATACAGCCAAAGCCTATGCCCGAGCCCATTTTGGTGCCGGTTCAGATTTTGAAACTGATATCATTACAATCAACCCTTACATGGGATTTGATACACTCAAGCCATTTACAGAATATTGTGGTCCAAAAGAAGGCGGAAAAGGTTTCTTTGTACTTCTTAGAACTTCTAATCCTGGAATGGTTGATATTGAACAGCAGGAACTTGCCAGCGGTGGTCGTGTTCTTGATAAGACAGGCGGTGAACTTAAGCGCATTGCACAGGAATTCAAGGCTGTTTATCCAGACCAGACATGTTCTCCAGTGGGAGCAGTAGTCGGCTGTACAGAAGAAAGTGATGCACGCATGCTCCGTGATGCATATCCTGAAGTATTCTTTTTGATTCCTGGTTATGGTGCTCAGGGTGGAGCTGCAAGAATCGCCGCAACATTGCTTGATAAGGCCGGCGGAACAGTAAACTCAAGCCGAGGAATCCTTTGTGCATGGAAAAAAGATCCAGCCCTCGAAGCCGCACGTGAAGCAGGAAATCTCTGTCTCAACGATATTGCAGACGCAGCGGGAAGAGCTTCAGTTGCATCAAAAGAAGATCTGCTGAAGGCTAAAAAAGAACTTGGTTTGTAATAAAACGCTGAAACTTACGGGCGAACTCTGTGCCACAGGCACAGAGCCGGGCTTTGCGTGGCTCCGCGTTCGCTCCGATGTTTTTGCTCTGGTTTCGACTAAGCTCAACCGCCGCAAAAACATTGCCTCCGGCACCACTCCAATCCCTTTCGCAGAGAGCTCAAGATGCACAATGTTTTCAAGAACAGATGCTACGGCTTTTTGCGAATGTCCAAACTGACCTCGAAAAATCAATTCCGTCATTCATATCTTTCAATCTTATACTGAAAAATTTCCGTACAACAAGAAGTTTTTAGGTTTTAGACTGAAAAAGTTATGCAGTTGTTTTTATTGTGGCAAACTATCCGTTTGTTTTGGAACATGAAACAGTTTTTCTGCCTGAACAACGACTTCTTTCATTCTGTCAGGAGCGATAAAAACTATTTCACCTGAATTGTATGTTTCCATTTCCTTTATATCCAAAAGTTGAGGTTCCACAATTTGTACAAGCGAGACTGTCGTTATCTATTTTTTTACCGCAGCTTGGACACTTTAAATCTGGAAATACTGCCCTGATTGAATCGCACATGGATTTTTCAATTGATTTGCATTTTTCAAGATTTTCTTTGTCTTCAGCAGTTTTGTCTTCCAGAAACTCTGAAAAATCAATGTCGAAATCTATATCAAACGAAGTTTTCTGGTCAATTTCGTTAATGAATCTTTGTAACTCATTGGTTTTTGAATTTATTTTTTGTTTTCTTTCCTTACATCGTTCAATGTCTTCATTAATAGATTTTTTGTATTCATCAAAAACATTTGAAACTTGATCGGTCAATTCTTTACAGCGGCTGATTGTGCTAATTTTTATGCAATTCATTTGTTTTAAGAAATCAAAGACAGATCTTTCTTCGTCTTCAAAAACAGTTTCTTCAATCATGCCAGATATGGTGGTTACAGCAGAAATTCCTTCTACATCAATATATTCATCGTCCAGAGTTTCTCTGATTTTTCGCATTATGTTCTGGACATCGGACGGTAGTCTTGAATCAGATTTTGTACAGAGAATGAAGATTTTTTTATTTTCGTCTTCTTCAAGAATGTCGCCCAAAAAATTTAAATCGTTCTGTCTGATTTCTCCTGAATCTACAGGTATAGCCCAAATAACGGCAGAAGCGGACATAAGAGATTTTAGTGATATGTTTCTATCTTCTTTGGAATCTTTTCCAGCTGCATCATATCCTGGAGTATCAATAAAACATATATTATTAAGTTCATCTTTATTTTCAAAAGGAACGGACACAGTTACATACGGCATTATGCTTAAAAGATTAAAATGAAGTTCATTAATGAGTTTATGGTCGATTTTACTGAAAATTTCTACAGGAATATTTCCCTGTCGGCCATCTGGAGTGTATGCTGTAACGCAGGTTTCATTTCCTGTGACGATTAATGTTGGAATTGCTGTTGTAGGATCCATATCGACAGAAAGTTTGACTGCACTGTCTTTAAAAAAAGTGTTCAAAAATGAAGATTTTCCACTGGAAAAGCCACCGGCAACGGCTACAATATTTTTTGTAAAGAGCATTGGAAATTGAACAACTCTTAAAAGCTGTTCGTGAACATTTTGAAGCTTTTTCAAAGCACCTGCATCATCTTTAAAAGTCGTTTCTTTACCTGCAAAAATACTATAGTCTTCGTTCAGATACTTTTCAAAATTTTTAAGATGAGTTGTAGTTTCATTGTCTTGAGTTTTGGCTCCCAAAACTGCAGCTACCAGTTTAAGCTGGTTTTCTGCACTTGTATTATCAATCATATCTACCTCAGTTTTCAGTTATTTTTCAATTTCAGACTTCAAACTTGAAATTTCTTCCTGAATTTTTTCAAACTTACTGATTACATCCTGTTTGTTTGAAATCTGTTCAGAAAGCTTTGCAATGTCATCTTTCATTTTTTTAAGAATTTCTTCTGCAATTGCTGAAGAATTCAGTTTTGAGCTTATGGATTTTGAATATTCTGAAATTTCGCGAAGATATGAATTTCTTATGTCGTTCATTGCGTCTTTTGCATCATTTTCAAAATCTCGTGCATCATCATCTTCAAGCTTTCCTCGTCGGCTTAAATTTGAAGGCAATTCCCAATTTAAAGAAAAAGAAACATCTGGCAGAGAATTTACAATTTGATTAGCCTGAATGGTACGTGCAGAATTTGAACAGTATTCAATGACATCGTATTTTGACCATGTTTCAAGAAGAATATTTTTAAGTGCTTTCTTAAATTTAGTTTTCATGGCTTCAGCATTCTGTTCAAGATTCAGACCAACGGAATCAGCAAAGTCTTTTATTGCGGAAGTAACGGCATGAGCATTAATTGTGTAGACTGTATAATCATCCGTTCTGCTTTCTTCTCTTATTCCCTGTCTTTTTTCAATATGATTACCGAAAAGCCCAAATGAAAAGAAATTCAATAATCCGCTTCCTTCAACTACAATTTCATTATAAGTGTAGGGAACTTCTACTGTATATGTTTTTGTACGAATATCGGTATCTTTTGCCTGATTGATGTCTGACTGGCGTTCCTGGTAGCATTCTTTTACCTGGCTGTTCAATCCGTCTACAATTTGGGATGTGTATTTTTCGATTTCATTTTCAAAAGCATCTGTAAAATCTGACTTTAAATTTTCATAGCATGAATCCATTTTTTTCTTTTCTGCTTCGAGCGTTCCAATGTCGCCTTTTTCAACCTCGGATTTTCGAACACTGATGCTTTCCGAAAGAGTATTTACAATTTCTTTCATGCTCTCATATTTTGCATTAAGATATTGTTCTTCATTTTTTTGCAAAATAACATCTTTTTGATTTCGTGTTTCATTAATTTTACTTTTTATGGCATTGATGTTACCTATTTTGGCAAGGATGGCTTTTGCAGAATCATCTGATGAATCAAAATAAGCAGGGTAGCTTGTTTTCATTCTATCAAAAATGAATTTAAGTTCCTTGCTCCACGAATCTTCATTTTCCCACTGTTCTGCTATTGATTGACACATTCCAGAAGTAAATAAAAGATTTGTATCTGTGCTTTCAGTGAGTTTTTTAAGCAATGCCGCAGATGCAAGTTTTTCTTCCTGCATGCCAGCAAGCATACTTTTTAGTGTATTGTTGATTTTTCCAACGATATTCGAAAGATTTTCATCAATGTTTTTTTTAGTATATTCAGGAGCACAAAGCTGGTTGTCAATCTGGCTTGCTATAATGTATATATCCTGGATGCCCTGACCTTTTTCTATTTTTGCAATATTTACTTTATCTTCTGCATTACAGAAACTGCCTGCTGGGCTAAGAACAAAAATTGCATCACATATTTTCAATGCATCACGAGCCATAGCATCGCGGCTTGCAACAGGATCGTCAAAGCCAGGAGTATCGACAACAGTAATTTCTTTTAAATGTTCATTTGGAAAACCAATTTCTACATTACTTGTAATTCCTGTGTATTTTCCGTTTGCACCGACATAATCAGAAAGCTTTCCTTCCAATTCGGAAATATTTGAAATATTAAATTCATCATTGGTGCCAATTTTGCTTTTTGCTGAAGAATCTGTATTTTTGTATAACTCATATTGTTCCGCTTCTCCACAAAGCAAAAAATTCGTAGATTCCAAATCTGCCTGTGTCTTTTTTCGAGCTTTTTCTTTTATTTCTTCCAGATCTGCAGAAGTTGGTTCGCCTTTTCGTTTTTTGAAAGTTTCCGTTAAAGATTGTGTAGTTTCTTCGAGCTTGATTTTGAAAAGTTCATGATATCTAGAAGAGGCTTTTTCCAAATTTTCTATATCTGTTTTGTTAAAAAAATTGATTTTTACTGTTAATGTCGGTGAATAATAAAGCTTTGTAAGCGCAGCTGTCATTGGAGTAGCTGCCTTTGGCAGAATATCTTTTCCTTCAAAAAATAACGAATTCAATAAAGAAGATTTTCCAGCTTTTACTCGTCCAACAATTCCAATATGAAGAGTTCTGTGACGATTTACTTTTTCATTGTATTCACGAAGGATTTTTTCAGAATCATCGTGAGAAGCATCGCAACTAAAAAAGGCTTCCTGTAAATAGTCTGAATGTGAATCTACAAGAGTTTGTATTTTGTTGCGAAGTTCACAAATTGTATTAATAGTCATATAGGTTCTCCACTTTTTTTAATTTATCTGTGTTTTATATTTGATACTAAGGTTTGGATATTATTTCATTATGAACTTCATTTTTTGCTTATTCATCATTCGTATACCTAGCTTTGCGCATCAATTGAAGTCCATAGGCCCTGTTCCGTTCAACACCTTCTCCATCTTTATAACAAATACCTAACCTATATTGAGCTTCTACGTTTCCTTGTTCTGCAGCTTTTTTGAACCATTTGACAGCACTCTGCCAATCCTTATCAGTACCTTTCCCAAATTTATAACAACAACCCAATTCAAATTGTGCTTCTACTAGCCCTTGTTCTGCTGCTTCTTGATACCACTCAAAAGCTTTACTATTGTCCTGTTCAACGCCGACTCCATTGGCATAACAAACTCCCAGAGCGTATTGTCCAGTTGCATACCCTTGTTCTGCAGACTTTTGATACCATTCGGCTGCTTCACTTTTGTTCTGTTCAACGCCATCTCCATTTGCATAAAAAAATCCCAGAGTGAATTGTGCAACAGCATGCCCTTGCTCTGCTGCTTTTTGACACCAATAAGCTGCTTCACTTTTGTTCTGTTCAACGCCATCTCCATTTGCATAACAAACTCCCAGATTGTATTGTGCAGAAGTGTCTCCTTGTTCTGCTGCTTCTTGATACCACTCAAAAGCTTTACTATTGTCCTGTTCAACACCGACTCCATTGGCATAACAAAAGCCCAGAGCGTATTGTGCAGTTGCATACCCTTGTTCTGCTGCTTCTTGATACCACTCAAAAGCTTTACTATTGTCCTGTTCAACGCCGACTCCATTGGCATAACAAAAGCCCAGAGCGTATTGTGCAGTTGCACACCCTTGTTCTGCAGACTTTTGATACCATTCGGCTGCTTCACTTTTGTTCTGTTCAACGCCATCTCCATTTGCATAACAAAATCCCAGATTGTATTGTGCAGAAGTGTCTCCTTGTTCTGCAGACTTTTGATACCAATAAACGGCTTTACTATTGTCCTGTTCAACGCCGATTCCATTGGCATAACAAACTCCCAGATTGCATTGTGCAGTTGCACACCCTTGTTCTGCTGACTTTTGGTACCATTCGGCTGCTTTACTATTGTTCTGTTTAACGCCATCTCCATTCACATAACAAACTCCCAGATTGCATTGTGCAGTTGCATACCCTTGTTCTGCAGACTTTTGATACCATTCGGCTGCTTTTTTATAATTTTGCTCAACGTCTTTTCCATTTGCATAACATAGTCCGATTGCAAACTGTACCAATGGATTATGGTTCTTGCTCTCTGCTTTTATCAAAGTTTCAAAATCATAGGCTTCAAAGTCATTTTCAAGCAGTTCCAAATCAATCTCATCGACCAAATCAGAATCACCCACCCAAACTTTCCCACCACAGTCGTTGCAGAACTTTACGGCATTTTCATATTCTTTTCCGCAGTTTGTGCATTTGTATGTGATTGCTGTAAGCTTAGAACCACATTCATTACAGAACTTTGAGTCTGGCGGATTTTCTGTTCCACATTTCGAGCAGACAACTCCAGCTTTTTCAGCTTTTGGCTCGAGTTTTCCGTGACCTTCTTTACAATAGTTTTCTGTATCTTCGTATTCTTTTTTGCAGACTGGGCAGTATTTCATTTTGTTTCTCCTTGAGGATTAACGCTTTAGTATTTAAATCCTTTTAATTTCGATTAGTTAAGAAAAATTGATTTGAGAATCTTTTTAACTTGAATGAAGCCCAAAAAATTAAATTGGAAAAATTTCGCCACAGTAGTTACCTGTGGCGAATATAGGAAATCATTGATGCTAAGGAACATCAGCTTAGGTATCTAAGTTTTAGGAAATTAGCGATAATAAGTTTTTATACGGATCGGTATAGAAATCTAAGTTTTTAAGGTCGGGTTCGTTATTACTGCGTAAGGAGTCTGCAATTTTTAAAAGTTCTTTTATTGTGTCATTTGATTCTGTTTTGCTATTTTTCAGTACAATTGCGCTTTCATTTAAGCAATAAATTAGCTTTTCTAAAACATAATTATCAATATATTTGTTTTTTAGAACTTTGACCATTTCTTTGTAGTGATCATAGGCTTTTTCATCTTCATTCTTAGATATAAATGATAGGCAAGGTAAAATCCATTTTTCTTTTATTTTATTGTAGATTGTTGAATGATCTGAAAAGGAATCTATGCGATTACAAATTACAGGGGCTATCTGATAATATAATTCAACATCTTCTGGATGTTTTTCTTTCATGTATGTATCCCTAAAGTGGCGTAAAGTTTCGAGTTCATTACAATTATCAGGTTTTCCATCGTTTTTACAGACTGCTGTTGTTATAAAGCACCCATGTGCTTTTTTATATTGTATCTTACATTGTTCACTACAAAAAAATCGATTTCCGTATGTAATATAAGGCTGAGGAACCATATTTGGGTGTCCATCAGAAAATTTAAGTCCATCTGGATCCTTTACGAAATGTAGCTTTTTGCCACAATAACCACAATTTCCTATATTAAATATTTCCTGCTCTTGTTTAGTCATTGATATTTCTCCTATCAAATTTATTATCTCAGTTGATGCTTTTATAAAGATCGTCTAGCGCTTGACTTCGGTGGATACCTAATTCATTTCTACCTTCAATTTCATCTAAAATATCATCAGGATGGTTTTTAATTAAATCTTCCTTGAGGGTATTGTATTCCTTTGTTGTCAAAAAAGTATCGCGATTTTCGTCGATTTCGAATTCTCGTCTATCATCTAATGATTCTAAATCCTTGAGCTTTGAACTGAATATATTCATATAAACCTCATAAATTATTTTTTTATGATTTTATGCGCAAGTAACCTGCCTGCTTCTGATGCAAAAGACTTAACTGCAATTTCAGCACTCTCACCAACTACTTTTCCAATTTTATTAATGACCGAATTTTGTTTTTCATAACAGGCATAACATAATCCACCAGGATACTCTCTAGAGCAAGAAATTGGGGATTCTGGCCGTATTGAGCGACCACATTTTGCACAATGTTTGAATAATGACATAGGAACCTCCTCGTTAACAAATACAGTGAAATCAGATTTGAAAATCACTAAATACTGTTACTAAAAATAATTCTATCACAATATACAGATATTACAACCAATCCAATATCAGAAAAATGTTATTTTAAAGTCATGACTTTTCGGGATAGGCTCAGAGAACAGATTGAATTTTGTGGTCTTTTGGATAAGGAAGTTGCGGCCAGGGCTGGAATAACAAAGCGTGCCATTGACAGTTATGTTGGTTCTGAGAGTTGCATGCCTTCTGCTGAAGTTGCTGTTCGTCTGGCCAAGGTTCTTGGGGTTTCTGTTGAGTATCTTGTTACTGGAGAAGATGGCAACAACGGCTTTTCAAATCCTGATTCCGACAAAAATGTTCGCCTTTTGATGAAAATCTTTTCGGAGCTTCCCGATAAGGAACAGAAGCTCTTGGTTTCTTTTGCAAGGACTATGAAAGAATCTGTTTAAGTTCTAAAAATTACAAGACACTCACTTTTCCACCAGCCAGTCCAGGGCATTCCTTTTTAAGATTCCGTTAAAATCCTGTTCAGGGTCCTGATCCAGTGTCAGAAGCAGTTTTGGATAATTGTCTTTTATGAGTTTCAACGGTTTTAATTCCCGTTCCAGAGTTGCTTCGTCCCGGACTGTGGCTGAAACCTGAACATAAAGGTTTCCCTCCTGATTCATGGCCACAAAATCAACTTCAACATCGTCGATTTTTCCTACATAAACTTTGTAACCACGCCTTAAAAGTTCCAGGTAGACGATGTTTTCCAGAATGTGTCCTGCATCCATTGATTTTTTTCCAAGAAGAACCCGTCTCAGGCCAATGTCACAGACATAGTATTTTTCCAGAAGTTTAAGGTGTTCTTTTCCCTTTATGTTGTAGCGGTTTGCTTTGTAGACGATAAAACTTTCTGAAAGGGCAGAAAGATAGCTTTCAACGGTGCGGGAATCCATTTTTCTTCCAGATGAAGTCAAAGTGTCGGCGATTTTCTTTGGAGAAACTTCAAGTCCGATATTGTCAAAAACAAATTCCGTAACGCTCTGAAGAATTTTTACATCGGAAATGTTTTTTCTGGAAATTATGTCCTTTACCAGAATTGAATTGTAAATTCCTTCAAGATATGTGTAGATCGATTCTTCGTCGCTCAGCCTGACAGTGTAGGGAAACGAACTTGTTTCTATGTATTTTCTGTATGCGGCCTGAAGATTTTTTTCATCCGTAGCTTTGAGGAATTCTGAAAAACTGAAAGGCTGCAGCTTGATTTCTATGTAACGGCCGCTCAAAAGGGTTGCAAGTTCTCCAGATAAAAGCCTTGAATTTGAACCTGTTATGTAAATGTCGATGTTTTCTTTTATGTAGAAACTGTCCACAACCTTCTGAAAATCCTGCACCTGCTGAATTTCATCAAAAAAGAGGTACATTTTTTTGCCGGGAATGATTCTTGATTTTACGAATTCAAAAAAATTTTCCAGTTCAAGAAGGGCACGGTTTTCAAAGTCTTCAAAATTGATGTGGACAATCTGATTTTTGTCCACATCTTCTTCCAGAAGAAAATTTTTAAATTGTTCCAGAAGTGTAGACTTTCCACAGCGACGGATTCCTGTTATGACTTTTATGAGCTTTTTGTCTTTGAATTTTTTGAGAAGATTAAGTTCGTATTGTCTTGAAACATCATCTATATCTGCCATACAGATTGCATTGTAATGCGAAGTTTTGGTAAAGTCAAGGAAAGATTGCATTGTAATGCAAACTTTGCGTCAGAGATCGTTGCGTGCAAGCACGCTGCGAGATTTTGTCTTGCTCGCAAAGGCTCGCATTTTTGCTGTGCAAAAAACGCCAAAACTCGTTTATTTAACGTGTGTGCATTCTGCACACGCCCCTGACTGCGTCAGGGATCGTTGCGGAAAGACCACAGCGCAGCGAGGACTTGCAGCAAGAGCCCGACCCGAACGGATGTGAGGGGGACGCCTTTTTGTTTATTGTCTTTAAATTTCTGCCCTTTTTATTGTAAAATATTACATTATGTCAGAAATTAAATCTTGTTCAGGTGAAGTTTTACCTGTTTTTACTGTGGGCAAAGTTGCCGGTTGTTCTGAAGTACAGGGCGCTGTTCCAAAAGGAAGTGTCTGGTATCTCAAAGTTAATGTTCAGTCTGAAAATGGTGAAAATGTGCCTCGTCCTCTGCCTGGCCAGTTTTACATGCTTCGTTCTGTAAAATCAGGGCTTCTTCTTGGCCGTCCGATCAGTGTTTACGGTTACAGAGTTCTCAAGGAAAATGACATCTGTGTTGAGTTTTTGATTCTCCGCAAAGGACCTGGTACTGAAGAACTTGTTCATCTTGAAAACGGTGACAAAATTGAACTTATCGGTCCTGTTGGTAACTGCTGGCCTGTTCCTGCTAAAGATGCTAAGGTGGCAATTTTTGGCGGTGGTGTTGGTGTTGCTCCTGTTGCCGGTTTTGCTGCTACTCTCGAAAACGGTTCTTATGATTTTTATGCGGCTTTTAAATCAGGCTGCTATGGTCTTGATTACATTCATCCTGCAAATACTTTTATTACTACAGACGATGGTTCTGTCGGAATCAAAGGCATGATTACAGCTGCCATTGATGTTGAAAAGCTCAAGTCTTATGACGTTGTTTATGCCTGTGGTCCTACTCCAATGCTTGCCTGCATCCAGAAAATGGCTAAAGAAGCTGGTGTTAAATGCTGGCTTTCTCTGGAAAATAAAATGGCCTGTGGTCTTGGTGCCTGTCTTGGCTGTACTATCAAAACTTCTGAAGGTAACAAACGCTGCTGCAAGGACGGTCCTGTTTTTGATGCTGAAATCCTTGATTTTACACGCATTGATTCTCCTGTCACTTCGCCTAGAAAGAGATCTCTCGACTGCGCTCGAGATGACAATAATGTTGATGTTTGTGGCGACAATAATGGAGGCAAAAGTGTCATTTCGACTGGAGACCAAGGCGGAATGGAGAAATCTCCTGATCTCAGCGTAAAGATTGCAGGTGTCAATTTTAAAAATCCTGTAATTGCTGCCAGCGGTACTTTTGGTTATGGAAGTGAATATTCTGCCATCCTCAATGTTGACGGTCTTGGCGGTATCTGTTCTAAGGGACTTACTCTTGAAGGCCGTCCTGGAAATCCTGGTCAGAGAATTGTTGAAACTCCTTCCGGACTTATCAATTCCATCGGTCTTGAAAATCCTGGTATCCGCCACTTTATTGAAAATGAACTCCCTTCAATGCTTAAGTTTGATGCCGTTACTGTTGCAAACCTCTCTGGTTCTACTCTTGAAACTTATGTTGAAGGTGCAAAACTTCTTGATAAAACTGCTGTTCCAATGATTGAACTCAATATCAGCTGTCCCAATGTTAAGGCCGGCGGTATGGCGTGGGGAATGGAATGTGGTGCTGCTGCAACGGTTGTAAAAGCTGTCCGTGAAGCTACAAAAAAACCTCTCATGGTTAAACTCAGTCCAAATGCGCCTGACCTGATTGGTGTTGCCATGGCTGTTAAGGAAGCCGGTGCCGATGCCATCAGTCTTGTAAACACTTTCCAGGCAACTTCGATCAACATTGAAACTGGCCGCCCTGTTTTTGAAAACATTCGTGCCGGATTCTCTGGTCCTGCCGTCAAACCGATTGCATTGCGCATGGTTTATGATCTTTGTCTTGCAATGAACAAACTTCCTGAAAATGAAAGAATTCCTGTTGTAGGTCTTGGTGGTATCAGCTGCTGGCAGGATGCTGTTGAATTCATCATGGCCGGTGCTTCTGCCGTTGAAGTTGGAACTGCTACTTTTGGTAATCCTCTTGCCATGGAACAGATTATTGAAGGGCTTGAAGCATTCATGCGCAGAAAGGGATATAAATCCCTGGATGATTTTAGAGGCTGTGCATTATGAGTGATAGTTCGAACCCCATTGGAAATCTGCTGCCGGATTTAATGCATCTGCAGAATCTGGACGGGCTTCATGTGGTTTTTCTTCTCGGGCTTCTGATTTTTTTTGGTTCCTTTGGGGGCCGGCTTTTTCAGAAACTTAAGATTCCACAGGTTGTCGGCTACATTGTTATTGGTATCATCATTGGTTCCAGCGGCTTTAAGGTTCTTGGCGATGACCTTATCAAGGCTCTGGATCCTGTCAGCACTGTTGCCCTCACTTTAATTGGTTTTCTTGTCGGGGCAGAACTTAAAATTGATGTCATCAAAAAATATGGCAGGCAGTTTGTAGGAATTCTTCTTGGTGAAACTATTGTTCCGTTTATTGTTGTTGCCGTGCTGGTAACTATTGTCAGCTGGTTCTTTATCGGAAACTTTCTGTGGGCAATCAGTCTTGGTCTTCTGCTTGGTGCAATCTGTACTGCAACTGCTCCGGCTGCTACTACTGACGTTCTTAAGGAATATAGAACCAAGGGACCTCTGACAACTACCGTTCTTGGAATTGTTGCCATGGATGATGCTTTTGCTCTTGTTCTGTTCACTGTTGCAGGTGCAGTTGCAAGTCCGCTCCTTGAAGGTAAATCTGTTCCGGTTATGGCGCAGCTTGGTTCCATTGCCTATGAGATTTTTGGTTCTATTGCAGTGGGATTGATTTTTGGTGCGATTCTTAATCAGATTATCAAGGGAATGATGAGTGATGATGGCCGCGTTCTGGGGTTTAGTCTTGGAACTTTGTTTCTTTGTACTGGTGTCTGTGAACTTTTTACCATCGATGCTGGACCTGTTACATTGAAGCTGGACAATATCATGGCTGCCATGAGCATTGGTTTTTTTATTGCCAACTTCAGTCTGCCAAAAGTCCGCCAGATGTTCCGCCTGATAGAAAAATACACACCGCCGATTTATGTTCTGTTTTTTGTAACTGTAGGTGCAAAATTAAATATCTGGAAGTTAAAGCCTCTTCTCCTGCTTATTGCTGTTTTGTATGTTGCAGGAAGAACTATAGGAAAAACTATCGGGAGCCGTCTCGGTGCACGACTTACAAAAGCTCCTGAAACTGTCCGTAAATATCTGCCGTTCTGTCTGCTCAGCCAGGCTGGTGTTGCAATCGGTTTGAGTACTGCAGCCGGTAAAACCTTTACGACTGACAACGAATATTTTGGAACTTCTGTTGGAACTGTAATCATGCTTACAATTACGGCTACAACTTTTATCGTGCAGATTCTGGGTCCTATCTGTGTTCGCTATGGTGTTACAAAGGCGGGTGAAGTTGGTCTTGATGTCAGTGCAGAAGACATCATGAAAAAAGCAAAGGTTTCTGACGTTAAGGTTGGCGGAAAGAAAATCTGCCGCAAAGACAGTTATACAATCGTTAACGATGTGGACATGATCGGTCAGATTATTGCAAGTTTTCAGAAGCACGAAAATACAAATTATTGTGTTCGTGGCAATGACGGCAAACTTTGTGGTCTTATCAGTCTTGAACATTTAAAAGAAGCCATGCAGATTGGTGAAATGGGTGAGTTTATGCTGGCAATGGATGTTATGGAAAAACCTCTTATGACCTGCACTCCTGAAATGCCTTTACCAGATGCATATAAACTTTTTGAAGATTATGACACTGAGGCAATCTGTATTGTTGATGGTGATAATGAACCTGTTGGCATTCTTGAAAAATATACGGTTGATCATTATCTTCATAATGAACTGATTGAATTGAATCATAAGCTTGCAAAAATGGCATAAAATATTACAAGTGAGGAAAATTATGGCTAATGAAGAATTAAGGACTACAGTACTTGAAGCCCTTGATATGTTCCGCCCGCAGCTTCAGGCTGATGGTGGAGATATGGAATTTGTTGAACTTGATGAACAGAACAGGGTTCATCTTCGCCTCATTGGTGCATGCGGTTCGTGTCCAATGGCAACAATGACTCTCAAAATGGGTATTGAACGCTATCTTAAAGATGCCTGTCCTGAAATTACAGAAGTAGTGCAGGTTCAATAAAGAATTTGGAGGGGAAGAGAAGCCCTACTGCGAAGCGAGCTCCTCTTCCCCTCCAAACCACCCCTTCTCCGCGGCACGCCTTAGGGGCTCCCTGCCCCTAAGAACCCTGGTAGATTGTTGTGTTATCGGCTTGCGCCGATGCATTTTTTGATATTTCTGCCGGGTTTGTTTTTTGGGGGGCTTAGCCAGCCCCCTTGCCCCCTGGCACGAATGTAATTTATGGGGCTTAGCCAGCCCCCTTGCCCCTGGCACAAATGTAATTTATGGGGCTTATCTAACCCTTTTGATTCCTGGTCTGGATATGATTTTTCTTTAATATTTTTTCCACAGGTTATTTCCGTCAAATACGTAAGTTGTGCTGTTCCAGTCGTCGATCCAGTTGTAATCACATGTTTCGTAAGTTGTTGTGTAATACTGTCCATAGTATCCTGGTTTTGCAACTGTGACTCTCAGTTTGTAGCTTCCTGAATTTAAATAAAAGTTAATGTTTGAATCTGTATGCAGATAGTTGTAGTGCCAGCATTCTGTCCAGTTGCTGTAATAATCTGAAGTTCTGTATTCAACTTTTGAAATATATGCTTCCCTGTTAGTATCACGGTTTTCAATTGATACGGCTTTGTAATCATCCACAACAAGGACACAGCTTGTTAATGCAAAAGCTGTAAGAATCATCAAAAAGAGTGAAGTAAGTTTTTTCATAATTAAGCCCTCCGTAAATGGCATTTGTATCTTAATTATGCCATTGTGAAGGGCCTGATTCTTTTTTTTCTGTTAAGAGCTTGCTGAGAAGTTTCTTAGAATGCAATTCTTAGAATGCAATTTAGTATCTCTGGGCGTTCATGCTGCTGTAGTCCTCAAAAAGCCTGAGGCATTTGTCCCGTTCGTGTTCTACGGCTACATATTTGTCGTTTTTGTCTTCAAAGCACTGGTAGAATTCGTCATCCCGGAAACCGATTTTGTCTGTATCTTTTATATTGCAGCCGTAGTAAACCTTGCGGATGTTTGCCCACAAAATGCCGCCGAGGCACATTGGACAAGGTTCTGCGGTTGTATACAATTCACAGCCGCTTAAATCGTGGGAAAGCATTTTGCTGCAGGCGTCGCGGATTGCTTCCATTTCGCCGTGGCAGGTAGGGTCATGTTTAAGGAGGACTCTGTTGTGTCCCCGGCCTATAATCTGTCCATCTTTTACGATTACGCAGCCGAATGGGCCGCCGTCTTTTGCGTTGATTCCGTCGTATGCTTCCTTTAAAGCTTCATCCATGTAATTCATAAAAAAATTATACATCGAAAATTTTACTTTTAACAGAATAGTGTCTATATTTAGTCTGAAAAAGATGAAAAGGAAATAAGGAGATAAAGGGATGAAAAAAAATGTAACTGTTGCAAAGGCAATGAAAATCAGAAAACAGTGGAAAGATGAATTGAAAAAACTGGAACATCTCGCTGCAGGAGCGCCTTACGGCGTAAACTGGCTTGATGATCATATCAGTGAAAGCAGCCTTGTAAGTGAAGATGAAGCTGTACGAAAATACTACGAAACACAAAAGAAATATCAGGAAGATAAAGATGCCGAAACTTTTCTGGTGGGAGGCAAAAAACTTTCCTGCGGGCAGGTTGTTGAATACCAGCTCAAAATACTGGATTTTTTGAACAAACTTAATCAGGAAATTACGGCTCACAGTAACAGTCAGCGGCTTCTCCTTAACGAAATTGACGGTTGCAGAGATACTATCGAAACTCTGGACGCCGTCAAGTCTGATATGAACAGTGCTTATCTTGCGCCACCTTCTGTTTCTGTCCGCAGTCATGGGGACGGAATTGTGGAATATGTGGCTGAAAGCGACAACAGATTTGCAAGCTGCAGAATGTTCGGTCTTGAAGGTGATGAACTTCTGGCTGAACTGGACAGGAGGGTTGCAGAACTTAAGGCAAAAATCGAAGAGTGCGAAGACCAGATTTCGTATCTTGATAATACTGAAAAGTTTGAAATTGACCTTCCTGAATAATCCTCAGGGGTAAATATTCAAATATGGTGTTTAAGGGGCTCATTTTTCTGGTGGGAGGAGCTCCTTTAACATAGGAACTGGAAATGGTTTGTTCCATTCTGGTTCTGAGGGAAGGAATCTTTTTATATTTCAAATTCAGAGCTTATATGAGCTGTTTTATCTAAAGCTTAAAATGTCCGAAAGGTCCGTTTTCGTGGTCAAAACAGCTGCCGTAAAATCATTTATTTTTTTGAATTCAGTCAAAGTGTAAAAACCGGCAGCAAAATTAAGAAAACGTAAGGTTAAAATGAAGGCGGCATTTGTTGTCGTCTAAAAAGGTAAAACGATAAAATGAAACAGACCGGAAAAAATCCTTTCTGTTGAAAAATGATAAAATGTATGTCTGAATATTTGGAGTTGCGGAAGATTCCTTCCCTTTTTTATGACATCGCTTTTTATTATAATTACGGCATGGCAAATAGATTTATTGCAGTATGTAAACAGGATTTGATTGATCGTGGCATTGATGAAGTTGATTTTGTCTTTGTAAGTGGTGACGGATATGTTGATCATGCTTCTTTTGGTGCAGCCCTTTTATGCCGCCTTCTGGAAGCCAATGGCTATACTGTCGGTCTTTTGCCACAGCCTGACTGGAAAACCTGCGAATCTTTTAAGGAATTCGGCCGTCCAAAACTGGGATTTCTTGTCAGCGGTGGTGCCATGGATTCAATGGTAAGTAACTATACTGCCAACAATAAACCACGATCGGAAGACGTTTATGCTCATGGTGGTGCTGCAGGTCATCGTCCTGACAGAGCTCTAATTACATATATTTCAAAAATACGCGAAGCATATAAAGGCGTTAATGTTATTTGCGGTGGGATAGAAGCATCATTGCGCCGAACAAGCCATTATGATTTGTGGTCAAATACTATCCGCCGGCCTATTCTTCTTGACTGTAAAGCTGACCTTATGATGTATGGAATGGGAGAACATTCCATTCTGGAAATTGCAGCTCTTTTGCGCCAGGGAGTTCCTGCAAAACAGATTCGTGGCGTTCGTGGTACTGTCTGGTATACAAGTAAAGAAGAAGAACTTCCCCGATACAAAACATATACTCAAAAAGGTATAAGCCGGGATGATGCAATCATGCTGCCATCTTATGCTGATGTAAGTAAAAATACAGAAGAAAGTAAAAAACTTTTTGCCACAAGCTATCTCATTCAGGAACAGAATATAGATGCAATTAACGGGCACGTTCTCATTGAGCCTGTAGAAGCCAGGTACATCGTTCAGGAACCTGCTTCTATGCCATTGACCACTGAAGAGTTTGATGCAATTTATGAACTCCCATTTACACGAAGATGGCATCCGATGTATGACAATCCTGCGGAAAATGGCAAAACCGGGATTCCTGCTCTCAGCGAAGTTCAGTTCAGCCTGGTTTCAAGCCGCGGTTGTTTTGGCTGCTGTTCATTTTGTGCAATTACTTTTCATCAGGGACGGCGCATTCAGGCCCGAAGCCATGAAAGTCTTTTAAAAGAAGCCGTTGCAATTACAAAAGATCCCCTGTTCAAAGGGTATATCCACGATGTTGGCGGACCAACTGCAAATTTCCGAAAGGATGCATGTAAGTTTCAGTCCCAGAGGGGGGCATGTCCCAACAAAGACTGTCTGGGCACAAATCCCTGCCAGAATGTGGAAGTTGACCATACGGAATATGTTGAACTTTTACGCAAACTCCGCGCTCTCCCTGGCGTAAAAAAAGTCTTTATCCGCTCTGGCATTCGATTTGATTATCTGATGATGGACAAAAATAAAACTTTCTTTAAAGAACTTGTGGAACATCATATTTCAGGTCAGCTTAAAGTTGCTCCTGAGCATGTTAACAATGAAGTTCTCCGCTACATGAGGAAATCCAATCACCAGCTTTACGAAAAATTCGCTGAAGAATACGCACAGTTCAATCAGCAGGCAGGAAAAAAGCAGTATCTGGTTCCGTATTACATTTGCAGTCATCCTGGTGCAGATTTAAAAGCTGCAATCGATGTTGCCCTGTATCTTAAAAAGACAGGTTTTGTTCCTGATCAGGTTCAGGATTTTTATCCAACACCTGGGAGTCTCAGCACATGTATGTACTGGACAGGACTTAATCCCCACAAAAAAATGGAAGACGGTTCTTTTGAAAAAGTATATGTTGCACGGGGAGCCCATGAAAGACGACTTCAGAGAGCCCTGCTTCAGTTTAACCGTTACGAAAATCAGCCTCTTGTAAAAGAAGCCCTGATTGCAGCCGGCCGCGAAGATCTGCTTAATGTCCTGAAACCAGGTAAAGGAGAAGCGGGGCAGGGCAGCAGGGACGAAAATAAAAGCAAAAAGTCGCACGTAAAAAGCAGGCGATGATTTCCTTTGACTTTAGGCGATAAAGTTATTAAATTTAAACTGAAACTTTTTTTGGAGAAAAATATGACAATTGAACCACGCAAAATGGTAAAGATCCACTACACACTCAAAGATGATGACGGTGCAGTTATTGATACTTCTGAAGGCAGAGAACCTCTGGAATTTATGTCAGGAGTTGGTGCTTTGATTCCCGGTATGGAACAGGCTCTCGAAGGTAAAAAAACAGGTGATAAATTCAGTTCTGTAATTGAACCTGCCATG
The DNA here is from genome assembly GCA_045597415.1 of Treponema sp. GTDB lineage: Bacteria > Spirochaetota > Spirochaetia > Treponematales > Treponemataceae > Treponema_D. Next base: position 30,337 of record JAZLKD010000037.1, read on the forward strand.
GGTTACGGTGAAAGAGACCCTCTTCTTGTACAGGAAGTTGACCGTTCACAGTTTGACGGTATGGGCGACATGGAAATCAAAGTCGGCATGAAATTTCAGGCTGGAACTGCAACAGGCCCGATTCTCGTAACAGTTACAGAAGTTCGTGAAGATAAAATCATTGTAGATGCAAACCATGAGCTTGCTGGAAAAACACTTCATTTTGATGTTGAAGTTGTTGAAGTCCGTGACGCAACTGAAGAAGATCTTAAACCATATATGCCGTCAGGTGGCTGTGGCGGCGGATGCGGTGGTTGTGGAGGCTGCGGCGGTGATGACAGTGAAGGCTGCGGATGCGAAGGCGGATGCGGCGGCTGCAACTAGCCGATAATGAACGGGTAACAGGAAAGGTTAAAAGGCTATTTCAGGCTTTCAATGATCTGTTTACAGTTTGATTTTTTTGACTGGTGACCTGTGTTTACAGTAACATCTGCCAGCTGTCTGTAAATCTGTTCCCGCTCCATAAAGAAATCGTGAAAAATAATCCTTACATCTTCCAGGGTGTGAGGATTTTTTTTTGCAATGTAAGCAGGGAGATTTTTCATTCCATCCTGATCAATGACAATTTCGTCAATAATTCTGTCGCAGGCAGTTTCTTCATCAACATTGAGAAAAACAAAAGTTCCTATGGATTTAAGAATCTGGACAGCTTCCTTGTTGTTGCATATTCCGCCGCCTGTTGCAATGGCAGCTTTTTCATCCTTGAGGGTATCTTTTAAGTGCTGGCATGCCTGAGTTTCGGCTTTCATAAAACCTTCGGCTCCAAGTTCAGTGTAAATCTGTCTTGGAGTTTTGCCTGTAAGTTCAGTAATTAAATCGTCTGTGTCAAAATTTTTGATTTTAAGTTCTTTTGCAAGAAGACGTGCCTGAGTAGATTTGCCGCAGTGTTTGATGCCTGTAAGGATGATGGATTTCATATCTTAATTATAGAAGAAAAAGGGGTTAGTTTACAATTGAAGAGAATAATTGTAAATTTAAAATATGACTAACGAAATTTTTGCATTGATTGGCCTTGCCTTTGTGCCTCTGGCAGCATTTTTTATTCTCTTTAAATTGTTTGTTTCAGGAATGAAATTCAGATTTCTGTTCATAAGCTGCCTCATGGGACTTTTTGCAATTCTTCCTGCGGCTTTTGTTCAGCTGTATTTCAGGGATGTAAAAATCTTTAATGTAAATACAATGTTCAACGTTCTTGTAACTTCAATTCTTCTCTGGGGACTTATTGAAGAAATTGTGAAAATGTTCTTTTTGAATTTTATTGGAACGAAAAACAAGGAACTTCATGTTTATTTTATCTGCTGTCTTATGGCAGGACTTACATTCGGAACCCTTGAATCAGTTGTATACCTTATCAATCATATCGACACAGCCCAGGAAACTCTTGGCGTAAGTCAGGCAATTCTGTTCCTGTGCAGGAGAATGTTCAGTGCCGTTCTGATTCATACAGCCTGTGCCGGTTTGTCGGGACTTTTCATCTGGAAAATGCGAAACAAAAAATTCTCACCTGGACCATTGTTTTTTGCCGTAATTCTTCACGGCATTTACAACTTTTTTGCTGCATTTAACGGCGCCTTCAATTATTTCAGTTACGTAGCAATCGCCATGGCAATTCTTGAATGCCGCATTTATTACAAAGGAATTCTGTCTGCAGAAGAATCTTCAGAGACAGAAAACTCATAGGGATATTTATCCCCAGAAATCGTAAAAATGATACCACTGGCATGGGTGAATTGAAGAAAATCTTTCCAGTTCCTGCACATATTCGCCCACAGCTTCACTTATTCTGTTTTCCCGCTCTTTTCTGCCGCAGTTAAAATCAATCTTTAATTTTGTTACAAACATGTCGTATTTGCCTGTAAGTGAAAGATCGTTATGGCGCAATCCGCAGATGTGATATACAGGAACATTCAGCAGAGCCGTCAATAGAAAAACTCCGTAAGGAAACTTTGCACTCTTTCCCAGAAATTCGTGTTCCACAGTTCTGTCAGAATTTGCGCTGATTCTGTCTCCGGCAATCACAACCATTTCGCCCTTATCGAGCCTGTCCTGCAAAACCATGATTGTGTCAGGTCCGATGTCGTCGCTTGGAATGATGTGAAACTCAACATTGGAGTTGATGCTCTTGAGAAGATTAAAAAATCCCGCACCATTTTTCACATCCATGATGGTTGTAATTGACATCTTGCGCTCAACACCGGCCTGTTCACTGGCAGCAAGTCCTTTAAGCATCTGTGCATTTCCAATGTGATTAATGAGGCAGATGGTGCCATGACCTTTGTTTATATTTGCAACAAGATCCTGGACATCATCATTCTGCCAGGTTACGTTTTTGAAAGAAAATTTTCCGCCCCAGCTCTGGATGTTCTCTACCATGTTGAGGGCAAAGCAGACAATGTGACGCAGTGTGGAATAGTTCTTTTTTGAACAGCTGTATTCCTTTTGTCTGTCCAGAAACTGTCTTGAATACATTCTGGCCTTTCTGCTGAAAATCCAGTAAAAGAAACCGACAGGAAAAGCTGCCAGCCGCATAAAAAAAGCCGGCGTAAATTTGAGGAGAAAAAACATCATTTTTAAGCCAAAGCCTGTTCTTGATTTTTCTTTGACTTCAAACCACTTTTCAGAGCACTGGCTCTCAGAGGCTGGCAGGGAATTATTTTCCACGGATTTTTCTCCACAAAAGAAGAGGAATTCTAAAAATCATGCCTGTGCAGAGTTTTGTAAATACCCAGCTGATGCGGATATTGTCCCGTACCATGTGAAAGTTGGAAATTCCGTCACTTGGATAAGTAACTTTAACAGGATAAAACTCAAAAGGAAGCCCGGCCCACAAAAGCTTGCAAAGAATTTCAATGTCGATTCCCATGCGCATATCCAGACTGTGGGTATTCATAAATCGGGCAGTAAATTCTACAGGATAGAGCCTGAATCCGCACATTGAATCTTTGATTCCGCCCTGCCATGTTACGATTGAGCACCAGGTGTTGGCAAATTTGCGTCCGTTTTTGCGTTTGCCTGGCGCAGTTTCGTCGTATTCCGGGTAGCCGCAGATCATTGCCTGGGGATTTTTGCGTGAATATTCAAAAAAAGCAGGAACGGCTGTTGTATCATGCTGACCGTCCGCATCAATCTGCAGTGCGTGAGTATAGCCACGTTCAAGGGCAACGTTGAGTCCTGCTTTAAATGCACCTCCCTTACCCTGATTTTTTTCAAGGGTAACAAGTTCAACAAGCTGGGGGTGGGTTGCGGCAATCTGCGCCAGATAGTCTTTTGTTTCCTGCTGATTTCCGTCGTCAACTACAATTACTGGTGAATTATACTGCACAAGCCGGTTTACAACTTCTACACAGGCTTTGCCGTGATTGTAAACAGGAATTATGATGCAAGGTTTATGTTCTGTCATTTTTTCTCCTTAAATCAGGGCGGTTGACGGGCAGGCCCGTCACCGGGCTTTACGGGGTTCCGGCTGTCGCCTCCATTGTTTTGCTCTGGTGGCACCGGTAAAGCTAGTTACAGAGACTGTCTAAGAGCAGCCACCGCCGCAAAACAACGCAACTGCGCCCCTGCAATCCCTACCGCGTCAAGGCACGCTTTGCTTTTATGTGTAATTGTATGTTCCGCTTGAATAATTTGTGCCTTCTTTGCCTGTTACGGCAAATGACAATTTTTTATTTTCGCGGTTGATTTTTAATTCAATTATGATTGTTGTATCAGGGAATATTTTATCCGAAAATTTAAATCTCTTTATGGCAGGAGTGCTTAATTTTGTTCCAAAATATTTCTGTGCGTAGTGAACAACAAGATCAATCTGGGCAACTGCAGGAAGAAGCTTAAAATCCGGAAAATGTCCGTCAAAGTAATCAGATTCAGCAGGAATTAAAACACTTAAGCGAACACTTTCATCACTTTTTTCAAGAACAGTTTCTGGTCCGATACCGTGAATCATCTGCTTTCTCCTTCATCTTTAATTTCTGTAAAAAGGGCCTGAATTTCAGGTTTGTGTTTTTTCCCCTGAACGTCACACGGAATTTTGTCCATGTAGCGCCATTTTTTTGGAAGAACAACATTTTCAAAATACTGCAGCAGAAAATCATGGAAATATCTGTTGATAAGGTATTTTTCAGTATCTGCAAATTTTTTCTTTCCTTCTTCGTTAAGGACTACAACTGCCGCAAGATATTGCCGTCTGTCTGACATGGCAACAACTGAACAGTCAGCAACAAGTCCGCTCTGATTAATGCGCATTTCAACTTCGGGCAGGCTTATGCGTTTTTCTTCGATTTTTACGATGGAATCAGCGCGGCCTTTGAGTATGAATCTGCCGTCTTCCTGAATGTCGGCCAGGTCACCTGTTTTAAATCCTGCAGGATCCTTTATGTATGGCGAAATGATTGTAAGGCAGCCGTCATCCTTGTCGCACCAGATTCTGGCATTGTCAAAAGGTGTCCACAAAGAACCGTCTTTTGTCTGCTGTCTGTAGGCAATTCCTGAAGTTTCGGTTGAACCGTAAACTTCAAGAGGACAGAAACCGAATAAGCTGTCTGTATCCTGAGCAACTTCCGGCAGAAGAACACCGCCGCTTGTAAAAATCCACGGCTCAGTGAGCGGAAGTTTTGTCTGGGATTCACCGGCTTTAAGTTCAGCACATGTTCGTTTTAAGAAAGCCGGAACTGCAATTATCATATATTTTTCATCATCGAGAAGCTCAAATTCTTCAGGGAATTCAATTCTCTTTCTGCGGAAAGGAACTCCGATTGTAAATGGAATCATCATTGTGAACAAAAGTCCGTAAATGTGATGCTGGCTTACAGTTGCGCAGAGCTTGCGCTTTAAGAATTCATCGCCCCATTTTGAAAGAATGAATGCGTTGTCAGCTTCAAATTCCGTAAGGCGCTGAAGAACTTTTTTTGGTTTGCCTGTAGAGCCGGAAGTGTGCATGATGATGCGTGTTGCTCCGGCGTCGATTGCAGGAGTTGAGCTGATTTCTTTTTCGTCCGGCTGAGGAAGTTTTTCAAGAAGGTCAGGAACATAATCTGAATTAAGGATGGCTTTTCCTTCAACTTCTGTCTGGTCAGTTAAAAAACGTACTCCCGGTTCCTGGATTTCGGCAATGAAATTAGGACTGATGTTGGCAGTAAGGAGGATTTCTTTTTTGCACTGGAGAAGGGCAACATAAGAGCAGATAAAGTACCAGTAATCTTCACAGTGAAGGATCCATCTGTCAGTCTGTGGAAAAGAATTGATGAATGTGCGGAGTTTAGCAGAATCTGTTAAAAAGTCACCCCATGTCTTGAATTTATTGTCTGACCACCTGCGCTCGTAGCAGATGATGTGATCCTGTGGCCAGGATTTTGCATTGAATTTTGAAATTGGAAATGAATGAGGCATTTTTGATTGAACCACCTTTCGGATAATGAATTCTACGGAAAATAAAATTCCCATGTTTATGTAAGCAATGCCACCATTGTAAATTGACCAGATGGCATCCCGATGTTCAGGGGCAAAAGGGTAAAAAATTGTAAAAAGTGTAATGATTCCGTTAAGGATAAAATAGCCGACCCAGACGTAAGTAACTTTTTTTGTGTAGGCAAGGATGCGGTTTTTGTTGATACCGCTGCATTCGTCTTTTTGTGTGAGGCTTGCAAGCCTGAAGCAGATGTTCGGCGGCTGGATGAGGGTGATGACAAATACCCAGAAAAACACAAGGGTCATTAAAAGGGGGTAAAGGCGGATAAAAAGATCTGTCTTAAAAAAATAGCACACAAGACCTGCAAAAAGGAGGCCTCCTGCACTGATAAAAATGTTTTTGTTTTTCTTAAAGTCCTTTTTTGCTGTTCCCAGGAGAAGGTACATTAAACCGAAAAAGATGATAAAAAGAGAAAAGATTCTCTTATCCACTTTAAAAACCACAAGGGCTCCAAAAACAATAAGCGGATAGAGAATCGATAAAATGTAGAAAAGAACTGTTGAAAACACTATTTGGTAAGTGGAACAAGAACATCAACTACATCGCCGATATTCTTAACACTTTTGAAAACATCTGGTTCGATTTTGCCGTTGAGATATGGCTTCATCTTTACAATCATTTCTACTGCGTCGATAGAATCCAGGTCCAGATCAGTTACAATGTTTGCTTCCGGAGTGATATCAGATTCTTCGATGTCAAAGTCGTTTACAAGAACTTCCTTGAGTTTTGCGTATACTTCGTCTTTTGTCATTTGATAGTCCTTAGTTAGCTTTTGCCTGTTCTGAAGAGATATATGCAGCAAGTGCATCTACAGAAGCAAAGTGCTGTTTTGTATCTGCATTTTCTGCGTTGAATTTTACTCCGAATTTCTTTTTGAGTGCTACACCAAGCTCAAGTGCGTCGATTGAATCAAGACCGAGACCTGTGCCAAAAAGTGGTTCTGAATCAACGATATTTTCTGGTGTAATGTCTTCAAGTTCAAGTGAAGAAATAATACATTCTTTAATCTGAAGTTTAAGTTCGTCCATCTGAGGCTTCCTTGTATGTAAAAATATGCACAGATTATAGAAAAAAATTTTGTTTTTTACAATAAACTAAGGAAAATATTGCAAAAAAGCGGGATATAATTAGTTGTAATCCGGGGCAGGGATTGGAGCAACGCCTGTGGCGTCCCGGCAGGGATGGAGCGTCAGCGGAATTGCGCAAAGCCCGGCCGGCGCTTTGCGGCGGGCCCCCATTCTTGCGGGAACATCAATTTTTACATATAATTTGCTCAAATAAGGAATACGTCGATGAAAATGGAAAATAAGAGCTATTACAGTGATAAAATTCGTGCTTTTGATGCAAAAATCGAGGCGCAGAAAATTGCATTTTACCCTATTACTTTTCAGGCTGTTCGTGCTTTGATTGAACTTGGGCTTTTGCAGAAGATTTCGGATGCTGGGGATGAGGGTATTTCTGTCAAGGCTCTGTCTCAGGCTTCCGGCATTTCTGAATATGGTGTCGGAGTTCTTGCTGAGATGGCTCTTGGAATGGGCGTTCTTAAAATCAATGCAGAATCAGCTGATGATGAATCTGAAGGCAAATCAAGCCTCGGTAAACTCGTTCTCGGCAAAATCGGCTGGTTCCTTCTTGAAGATGACTGTACAAAAGTTAACTTTAACTTTACAAACGATATCTGTTACAAAGGTGCTTTTGATCTTATCGGTTCAATTAAAAACGGCAAACCTGAAGGACTTAAGGTTTTTGGCGACCAGTGGACTACTGTTTATGAAGCACTTTCGACTCTCCCTGACCGTGAAAAAAAATCCTGGTTTGAATTTGACCATTTCTACTCGGATGTAGCTTTTCCTGAAGCCCTTCCGATCGTTTATAAAAATAAACCTAAGCGCCTTTTTGATATCGGCGGTAACACCGGCAAATGGGCCATTACTTCGTGCAAATATGATCCTGATGTTCATGTTTCCATCGTTGATCTTCCGGGGCAGACTGCTGTTGCCATGAAGAATGCAAAGGATGCCGGTTTTGCAGACAGAATTGATTTTGTTTCAGGAAACGTTCTTGATACTTCAACCAAGCTTCCTGAAGGTGCAGATGCTGTTTGGATGAGCCAGTTCCTTGACTGTTTTTCGCTCCATCAGATTACAAAAATCCTTACAAAAATCTACAACTCCGTTGATGAAAACTGTGACATTTTTGTTATGGAACCTCTCTGGGACATGCAGAAATTTGAAGGTGAAGCTTACGCCCTCCAGGCTACTTCCCTCTATTTCACCTGTATTGCCAACGGTAACAGCAAAATGTACCGCTACGGCGAACTTGTAGAAGCTATTGAAAAAGCAGGTTTCCACCTTGTTCAGGCTCACCACAATCTTGGTTCCAACTTTTATTCAATTTTGAATTTCAGAAAAAACAAAGACAATTAAGAATGCAGATATTTGTTTCAGATCTGACAGTTTACCGTCCTTCTCCTGATAACCCTGCGGAACTTCCTAAACTGGAATTCTGTGACCCGCTTTTTAAACGTCGTCTTTCACAGGTGAGCCGCATGACGATTCAGGTTGTTCACGACCTTATTGAAAAAAATCCGTCGGCTAGAGATTCAAAGCTGATTTTTGCTTCTTTCCGCGGTGAATTGAGCCGTCAGTTTAAAATCAACAAAGGTCTTGTGGAAGATGCCGACGTTATGCCTGCTCAGTTCAGCATCAGTGTGTTCAATACTCCTCCTGCTGCAGCAACCATTGCCTGTGGAATTAAAGCCGGTTACACTGCCGTTTATCCTTCAAAGGACAATTTTAACGATGCATTGATTTCGGCTGCAGCTCCTGTTTTGTCCGGTACTGAAAAGCAGGTGGTTTTTGTTTATGCCGACGAAAACATCATTGATGAATATAAGGACAATTATTTTGCTCCAGACGGAAAGCGCGGAAACTGTCCTCTGCCGGTTGCGTTTGCCTGTGTCGTAAGATGCGATGGCGAAGGCAAATGTGTTGAGATTCCTTCAGCTTTTGCTGATCCTGAAGATTTCCTGTCATGGCTAAAGTAGTTTACGAAACAAAGCCGGTTAAAAATTACTTAAAATACTGGTGGCACATTTTTGCAAAAATCGTTTCCTTTGCTTTGTTTGGAATTGGTACTGTCCTTATCAGCATTGTGGCTTTTCCTGTGATGAAGTGTATTTTCTGGGGAAAGAGAAGATTCAACAAGGCAGCCCGCAGATTTATCAGCTATATGTTCCGCTTTTTTACCTGGTTTATGTTTGTTATCCGTGCCAGTACTGTAAAAACAAATGACGGTAAAAAGTTTACAAATTTAAGCGGATGTGTGGTAGTTGCAAATCATCCTTCCCTTCTGGACGTTGTAATGCTCATCAGCCGGATTCCCAATGCCGACTGTGTTGTAAATGCCAGCCTTTCAGGAAAAAATATTGTTCACATCATCACCCGCACTTTATACATTTCCAATAATCTGCCTTATGACGAATTTATGGAGAGGTGCGAACAGTCCATTAAGGATGGAAATGCCCTGATAATTTTTCCGGAAGGAACACGAAGCCTGATTACGGGGCAGAATCCGTTTAAAAAAGGTGCAGCCCGTGTTGCCATAAAAGCCGGATGTCCTGTAGTGCCGGTTTTTATGGGCGGAAATGACAAAGTTGGCTTAAGAAAGAATGATTCCATGTTCCTGTACAATCCTGTTGAAGTTTACAAATACGAAATGTACATGAAAGAGCCTGTTCTCCCTCAGGAGTACGCAGACCTGCCTGAACCTGCCGCCGCAAAACGAATGACTGCAAAACTGGCAGAAGTTCTCTCCTATGAAAGCAATGCCGAAAACATGAGAGGCGTTCTGGTTAATTAAGAATTAGGAATTAGGAAGTAGGAATTAATGCGAATTGCGCATTGCGAATTGCCTATTGAAGCAGCATCTGATCGTTGTTGATTCTTATTTCCTTGAATTTGGCAACGAGGTCGTCCATTGTCAGACCAGCTTTTTCTTCCCGGCTTACATCCCAGATGATTTTTCCTTTGTCCATCATAATGAGGCGGTTGCCGTAATCAAGGGCATGCTGCATGTTGTGAGTGACCATCATCGTTGTCAGGTTCATTTCTTCAGTAAATTTTAAAGTCAGATCCATTACGATGGCGGCATTTGTCGGATCCAGGGCAGCAGTATGTTCATCCAGCAAAAGCAGGTCAGGCCTGCTCATAACGGCCATCAGAAGTGTCAGAGCCTGTCTTTGTCCCCCTGAGAACTGTTCAACGTTGTCATTGAGACGGTTTTCCAGATTCATGTTGAGCCTTTTCAGCTGTTCCCGGAAATGTTCCCTCAGCTGGTCATTAAGGCTGATTTTTAAGCCTTTAAAGCCTTTTTTGCTGCAGATGACCATGTTGTCTTCCAGCTTCATTTTGCCGGCAGTTCCCAGAAGCGGATTCTGAAAAATACGGCCGATGTATCTGGCTCTTTTGTATTCTGCGTCTTTTGTAATGTCACGGATGGAACCGTTTTCTTCCCTGTCCAGCAGAATCTGTCCGCAGGTTGATTTAAGGTTTCCGGCAATGACATTGTACAAAGTCGATTTTCCGGCCCCGTTACTGCCGATGACAGTAATAAAGTCGCCTTTGTTTATTTTAAGGTTGATGTCTTTGAGAGCCTGGTTTTCATCCTGAGTGCCGGCATTAAAAGTGATGCCGATATTTTTTAGTTCAAGCATTTTGTTACTCCTGGTTACTGTCTGAACGTGTCAGGTGCTTTTTGAACCATGCCTGAAAATCAGGGCGGGAAACAGCAAGACAGATGATGATGATGAGACCATTGATGAATTTTAAGTCGTCAGTTTTCATGCCGATGACATAGCCGTAAGTGCGGGCATAATAGGTGATTGCCCAGTAAATGATGGCACCGATTACAACTCTGATCAGCTGCCATGAAATTTTGTTGGAATGAATGACAAGTTCTCCAAGCATCAGGGCAGCAAGTCCGTTCATGATGACGCCGGTTCCCATGCTTACGTGAGAGCTTCCGTGATCCATGGCAAGAAAAGCACCGCTTAAAGCCGCAAGACCGTCGCCGATACAGATGCCGGCAGCCCTTACATAAACAGGATTCATTCCCTGGCTGATTACCATCTGCGGATTTGACCCAAGGGCTCCCATAGTCAGACCAAAATCAGTATTGAAGAATTTAATCATAAGGAAAATCAGGATTCCAACAAAAATCACAAGGAACAGAATTACAGCCCATTCTTCCACAGGAAAATTCTTAAAGGCTTCAACAGGATGGGCCGCAAAAAAATCTTCAGTAACTTTTTTGATTGAACTGAAAGTTGTAGGAGTATTGCTGAAGTTGATGGAAGCCTGTCCCATAATGCGCAGGTTTACAGACCACAGCATAGTCATTGTAAGGATACCGGCCAGGAGATCAGGAATTTTCAAAAAAGTGTAAATGAAAGTTGTAAATCCTCCTGCAAACAGACCGCCGGTAAAAGCAAGGAGAAGGGCAACAGAAGGCGGAACTCCTGCCTGGAGGCTGGCAGCAAAAACTGCGGCTCCCATCGGGAATGCACCGTCCACACTCATATCACAAAAATTAAGGACTCTGTAGGACATAAAAACCCCCAGAATCATAATCGAATAAATAAGACCTTCTGTTACAAAAGAATGCATGAACGTTCCCTTTTTAAAGGCTTTGCCCGCCGCAACAACATTTGCCGCAGGCAGAGTTTTTCCAATTGATTTTAGTTTCTACCAATAGTAACATAAAAGGCGGAGGAAAATATATATGAAATTTTCAAAAATCGCATTTTTTGCCATGACTGCTGCAGCCCTTCTCGGCACAACAGCCTGTTCAAAATCGACAGGAAAAGTAAAAATTGGTATTTCAAAAATCGTACAGCATGTAGCCCTGGACTCAGTTGAAAAAGGTGTCATTGATTACCTTACAGAACAGGGAGTTGATGCAGAATTCAATCTTCAGTGTGCAAACAACGATGTAAACGCCGCCGCACAGATTGCAGATATTTTTAAGGCACAGAAAGTTGATGTTGCAGTTGGTATCGCAACACCGGTAGCACAGGCCCTTGCCCACACATTCAAGGACACACCTGTAGTATTCGGCACAGTAACAGACCCGGTTGATGCACAGCTCGTTGATGATGTTGCAAAAGGAAAAGGAAACGTAACAGGTATGTGTGACCAGATTCCAGATGCACAGAATATTGCAATGTTCCAGAAAATCGCCGGAATCAAAACTCTCGGCTACATCTACACATCAAGCGAAGCAAATTCAGTTTCATCCCTTGAACGGGTTCAGTCTGCATGTGACAGCCTCGGCATCAAACTTGTGTCATCTTCAATCACAAATTCAAGTGAAGTTAAAATGGCAGCAGAATCAATCATTGCCCGCGTAGATGGTATTTACCTTACAACAGACAATACAATTTTCAGTGAACTTCCAAGCCTCATCCAGGTGTTTACAAAAGCTAAAAAGCCGATTTTCTCAGGTGATGTAACAGGAGCCATGAAAGGTGGTTGTCTTATTGCCAGCGGATTTAACTATTACAAGGCAGGCCGCGCAACAGGTGAAATCGTTTACAGAATCCTCAATGGTGAAAATCCTGAAAATATTCCGGTTCGTTTCATGACAGAGCCTACAGACATGGATTTTCTCCTGGATCTTGATCAGGCTGCAAACTGCGGCATTACAATTCCGGAAGAATATCTCAACCAGGCCAACATGATTTTCGTTGATGGCAGCCTTACAGTAAAAGAATAATTTAAGGAGCAGCATCCTTTGCAATCAGGGCTGTTCAGCCAGTGTCCGCCACAGCGGAACATTGACTGAACAGCCCGCTTTTTTTTGTCTCCGGCTTTGCGCCCTTCGCTGCCGCTCATTGATCCGCTCTGGCGTTCCGCCGCCGCAAATCAACTGCGGGGCTCCAATCCGGGCTGGGGTAATTGGGAATTAGGAAGTAGGAAGTTGGAAGTTGAGATTGACTGGATGCGGAGGTATTGGTTTGTGGTTGTGAAACAAAAAATGTTTCACAAAATCTCTTTAAATTCGCCTTAAAATTCCGATATATTAATTGTTATGGGAAAGACAATTGTTTTTGTAAATCAGAAAGGTGGTGTAGGAAAAACTACATCCGTAATTAATATTGGTGCTTATATGGCTCTTGCCGGAAAAAAAGTACTTCTTGTAGATTTTGACTCTCAGGGAAACATGTCTACAGGTGTCGGCGTTTCAAAAGATAAGCCTACAATCTATGAACTTCTTGCGGAACAGTGTACTGCACAGCAGGCTGTAAAAAAGACTCCGATCGCAAATCTGGATGCAATCAGTGCTTCCATCGATCTTTCAGGAGCTGCAATTGAACTTGTTGACCAGGATGACAGGGAATACTTCCTCAAAAATGCCCTGGCTCCACTTAAAGATTCTTACGACTATATTTTGATTGACTGTCCTCCTTCTCTTGGACTGCTTACCCTCAACGGACTTGCAGCCAGCGACGAAGTTATGGTTCCGATGCAGTGTGAATATTTTGCCCTTGAAGGTATTACACTTCTCCTTAAATCAGTTCAGCAGATTCAGAAATCAATCAACCCAAAACTTGTAATCGGCGGTATTTTCTTTACAATGTACGACAGCCGTACACGACTTGCCCAGGACGTTGTCCGCCAGGTTCAGGCATATTTCAAGGATGTTGTGTTCAACACAATCATTCCACGCAACGTCCGTCTGTCAGAAGCTCCTTCAAACAATGTACCGGTTTGCCTTTACGACCCGGACTGTGTTGGTGCCAAAAGTTATGAAAAACTCGCACATGAGGTAATCAACCGTGGCTAAGAAAAAGTTTGGACTTGGGGGCGGTGGCCTCGATGCACTTTTAGGCGGAAAAAAACCTGGAATTGATCCGGTTGCAGCTCCAGAAACTTCTTCCATTGAAGTTCCTGCTTTTGAACCGGAACCAGCTGCTTCCTCTGCAGCAGCAGTTTCATCAGGCAGCCTTAATCTTCCTGCCGGAATTGAACAGGATTCCAGCGGCCGTTTGTGGGTAAACCCTGAACTTCTCAAACCAAATCCACACCAGCCACGTGCAAAATTTGATCCTGAAAAACTTCAGGAACTGGCAGATTCCATTAAAGAAAACGGCATCATTCAGCCAATTACAATTGAAGATGCAAAAGACGGTACATTCTATATTATTGCCGGTGAACGTCGTACACGTGCCAGCAAAATGGCAGGCCTTACAAAAGTTCCTGTTCAGCTCAGTTCTTACAGCGAACAGAAAAAACTTGAAGTTGCCCTTATCGAAAACATTCAGCGTGCAGACCTCAACCCTGTAGAAGAAGCTCAGGCTTATTATAAACTTATGGAGATGGGAGGCCTTAAACAGGACGAAGTTGCAGAAAAGGTCGGCAAAAACCGAGCTACAGTTGCAAACTCAATCCGCCTTCTTAAACTTCCGGAAAACATTCAGAATGCCCTCGTAGACGGAACAATTACTTCCGGTCATGCAAGAGCAATTCTTATGGTAAAAGATACAGCCGGCATGAATGTTCTTTTTGAACGGATAATTTCCCATGGATTGACAGTTCGTCAGGCAGAAGAAATGGCCGGAGAACTCAACAATCCTGGTTCTGCAGGCGGCAAAGGTGAAACTCCTTCAAGAGGAAAAACACCTTCAGCAGGTGACACAAGAGATCCTGACCTTATTGATGTAGAAACAAGGTTCATCGAAAAACTCGGCACAAAAGTTCAGATAAAAGGTGACGGCAAAAAAGGCCAGCTGGTAATCGATTATTACAGCAAAGATGACCTTAACCGCATTTACGACCTGATTATAGGCAGTGAAGTGTAACGGGCAAAAAAAGTATTTTTACCCGTGCAGTTTTTCAAAAACTTTTCCGAGGGAATCATGGATCACCAGGTCGGCCATGCTGTCGGCCTGTGTTTCTGATTTGTTTATCAGGACAATGTATTTTCCCTTAAAATAATTAATGAGTCCTGCTGCAGGATAAACAACAAGGCTTGTTCCTCCGATTATAAGCATGTCTGCTGCGGCAATGGAATTAATAGCTCCCTGAACGATTCCGTCATCCAGTCCTTCTTCATAAAGAACAACATCAGGCTTTACCAGTCCGCCGCATTTTGTACAGCGGGGCAGTTTGTCAGGACTTAGGGCTGAATCACTGATAAACTGATCATCGTAAAATTCATGACAATCCATACAGAAATTCCGCAATGTGGAACCATGAAGCTCATAGACAACCTTGCTTCCAGCCCGCTGATGAAGTCCGTCAATGTTCTGGGTAACGACGGCTTTTACTTTTCCGGCTGCTTCAAGTTCTGCAAGTTTTTTGTGGGTTATATTTGGTTCAACGTTTTTTATGATGAGTTTTTCCCTATAGAAGTGGTAAAATTCCTGGGGATTATAGTCAAAAAAAGAGCGGCTGATCATAGTTTCAGGAGGATATTTCCACTGCTGGTTATAAAGTCCGTCCTGGCTTCTGAAATCTGGAATTCCCGACTCGGTACTGACTCCGGCCCCGCCAAAAAACACAATATCCGAACATTCGTCTATCATTTTCTGAAGTAATTCAATTTTTTCCATAATTAGTGATTATAGCATCAAAAAATCTTCTTCTATGCAATTATTTCAGGAATTTACTATAGAAAATGGAGAATTCTGCCGAAAATATGTATTGAGTCATTGTCTTTGTTTGACGAAAACTCCAATATCTACAATAATGGTTAGATATAATAAAAAGTAAGAGGATCGGAAAATGTTTAGAAAGCTGATTTCATTAGCAACACTTCTTTTCTGCGCACTTTCAGTGTTTGCAGGTGGAAAACGTGATGTCACAGAACGCCAGGTCGAAAATATGGACAGCTGGCAGGAAACTTTTGACATTAACGAAAAGAAGGCCGGAAAGTACAATATTCTTGTCACTGTTGATGATAAGGGTGGTAATCAGACTGTAGGCGGACCATTCAATATCTTTATTGATCCGGAGTCAGATTATCCGGTTACAGGTATCACAAACCCAATTAAGAATATGCGCGTACCTGGCAACCTTAACATCGTTGGTACATGTATTGATGATGACGGTGTAAAAGAAGTATGGCTTGTTCTCGATAAAGGCAAGAAAGATGCAGAAGGAAACAGCATTGAGCAGACTGTAAAGGCTGAAGGAAAAGAATTCTGGTCTTACTATCTCGATACAACTCTCCTTGATGAAGGTCCACACACAATCGAAGTTTACGGTGTTGACGTTAATGATCTTTCATCAGCAGGAAAAGCAAATAAAATCTCTACAGTTACATGGAACCTTGACCGCCGTCAGCCTGTAACAGCAGTTACAAACCATGGTCTTGGTGAACTTGTTTCTGGCAAGATCGTTCTTAAAGGAACTGTAAATGACGGTAACGGTATCAAAGGCCTTACATATTCCCTTGATAACGGTGAACATTATCTTGATGCAAAAATCGGATTTGACAAAAAAGACTCACTCTGGAAATTTGAAATTCCTGTAGATACAACAAAATTTAAAGACGGTCCATCTGTAATCTGGTTCAAGGCAATGGATAACATGGGTTCTGAAGGTGTCTATTCTTACCTCTACTTTGTAGACAACACAAAACCTGATGTTCGTATCGTATATCCAAAAGATGACTCAGTTGTAAATGGAAAAATCGGTGTTGCCGGTTATGCCAAGGACGTTATCGGTCTTAAGAGCCTCAAATGGTCTTTCAACGGCAAATCAGGTGCAATCGAACTTATTCCTGGTAACCCATACTGGTATGTTGAAGTTGATTCAAAAGGCCTCAACAAGTCAGCTGTTTTTGAAATCACAGCAGAAGATACTGTAAAGAACATTGTAACAGTTAAAAAAGACATCAAAATCAATCAGGAAGCAGACAAACCGACAGTTGTAATTGATTTCCCTTCAAAGGATGCACTTGTTGACGGTGAACCTGGAACAGTTTATCTCCGTGGTATTGCTGCTGATGATGATGGAATCGCAACAATTTCATATAAACTCGACAACGAAGCAGAACAGACTCTTGAAGCTCAGGGTGTATTCTACGCACCGCTTTCTTCTGACAAAGTTCTTGCTAACGGTGAACATACAGTTACAGTTTATGCTACAGACATTTATGGCGTAAAAGGTGACTCAAAATCTGTTAAATTCAAGTCACATGGTGTTAAACCTGCATTCGATTCTCCAAAGCTTTCAGGCAAAGATTTTGTTCCTGGCGCTCTCGTAAACCCGGAATCAAATCCTGTATTCTCAACTTCAGTTTCAGCTCCATGCGGAATCAAATCTGTTTCTTACAAAGTCGAAAGCGGAAATGGTGAAGTTGTTGAAGAAAAAACAATGGATCAGAAAGAACCTGCAAAAACAAACAGAGTTCCTGTTTCAATCAGCCTTTCAAAAGCTCCATGGGGACTGGTTACAGTTTCTGTAACAGCAGAAGATATCTATGGTGCAAAAGTTACTCAGACTTCAGCAGTAAATGTTAAGGATCTTTCATACATTCACAAAGATGTCCTCACAACTCCTTTTGAAAATCAGATTGTTAACGAACCTGCAGCAGAAACAGACAATATTAAAATCGCAATTTCAGCAATCAATGGTGCTTCTTATGAACCTGGCATGAATGTTGAAGTAACAAACGGCCAGAAAGCAGGTTCTTTTGTAACTGTAACAGTTTCAAACGTTCCTGCTGACGCAAAAGGAAAATTCATTCTTCCTTCAGTTTCATACACAATTGACGGTGAAGCTGCTGCCGGCGGTGACAAACAGCAGTCAGGCAAAATCTCAGGCGATAAAGAATTTAAAAACCTTGGTGAAGGCAATTTTGAAGTTCAAATTCCACTGAACAACCTTCCATCAAGAATTACTCACCTTTCAGTTAAAGCCGAAGTTAAATCTGGTCAGAATGTATTTACTTCATCTGCAAAAGGAACTTTCTGTGTAGTTCGCAAGGCTCCTGAAAAGAAATCTAACTATGGTACAAACAAAGTATTCTGGACTCCTGAAGGAAACGTAACATACAACGAATCCCTCAAGGCATACGTTCTTGCTGCAGGTACACCACTTACAGCCTATGCAAACATGGAAGCAGAACTCGTAAAGAATGATGCTACAGAAGAAAACCCGGTTGAAACATATTCAGCAAAAGTTGAAGCAGTTTCTGTTCCGGCAGGATTTGCAGCAACTGTAGAAGGAAAAACAATCCGCCTCGTTCCAGAAAAAGACGGATTCTACAAAAATGTTGCTTTGACAGTTAAGGGTGCACACGGAAGGGTAACTTCAGAAGCAGTTAACGTTTATGTTGATTCAGAAGCTCCAAAAGTTGCAATTTCTGCACCTGCAAATCATCTTTGGGTTCAGAACAGAACAACTCTTACTGTAGATGCATCTGATGCCAACGGAATTGCAAAAGTTGAATACACAATGAACCGTGGTGCAGAAGATGAAAAATGGGTAACAGTTGACCAGGACAAAAAATCAGGTCTCTATGCTGCAAGCCTCGTATTTGAAGCTGCAGAAGACGGCCTTATCAATGTTGATGTAAGGGCTACAGATACAACTGGAAAAGTTTCTTACACAGCAACTGCCATTCAGAAAGATACAACAAAACCTTCAGTAGAAGTTCTTGTTCCTGCTGCAGAAGATGTAATCAACGGTGAAAATACTGTTGCATTCCTCGTAACAGATGCAGGCCGTCTTTCAAAAGCAGAATATGTTGCTCCAAAAACAAATGCAAAAATTCCTGTTGAACTTGGACCACTTGTTGTAACAAATATCGGTAAACCAGGTGATGATAAAGTTCTTAATGATGCTATGTCTGTAAACTTCTACGATGAAGTTGGCAACGTAACAGAAGTTAAGAAATGGGAATTCATCATCGATAACAAATCAGATCTTCCTGTTGCAGAAGTTCATCTTCCTGTTGAAAACTTTGTAGTAACACGTGACTTTGAAATCTCAGGTGTAGTTCTTGATGATGATGGTCCTTGTAAGATTTACTACAAAATCGACAACGGTGAATACCGCCTTGCAAAAGAAGAACTTGATACATCATTCTCAATTCAGGTTGCCCTCAACTCAATGTCTGATAACGAACATTCAGTAACAGTTTATGCAGTTGATATTAACGGAACTAAGGGACCTGAATTTGTACGTAACTTCAGAGTTTCTCTTGAAGAACCAAAAGGTGCCGTAAAAACTCCTGCAATCAGTTCTACAGTTAAAGAAATCGTTAAGGTTTCTGGTGTAGCAACAGATAAAAACGGAATTCAGGCAGTATACGTATCTCTCGATAACGGTAACTCATTCAACCAGACAAAAGGTGTATTCGGTCACGATAAGACTGAAACAAACTGGACTTATGAATTTGATACAAGAGTTGTTCAGGACGGTACACACGTACTCTTCGTCAAGATTGTTGACTGGTATGGAATCGAAGGTCTCTACTCATCTTTGATCAACATCGATAACACAAACCCATCAATCGACCTTGAACTTCCTCTCGACGATTCTACAACAACAGGTATGATTTTCTTCTCAGGTCAGACAACAGATAACATTGGTCTTAAATCTCTGTTCATCACTGTCCGCTCACTTGAAGGAAAAGTTGTTGCAAGCAAACTTGCACGTACAGACCTTGTTCCTGCAGAAATCATTGCTCAGTCTATGGATTTGAGCTCCCTCGATAACGGATTCTACAATATTGAACTTACAGGTACAGATGCTGCCGATAACGTAACTCGCGTATCACGTAACGTTCAGTTAAATAAGAATAAGCCTGTTGCAAAACTCGATCTTCTGTATCCTCTTAACGGTGAACATGTACAGGGTTCATTCAATATTTACGGTACAGCAATCAGTGATATGGAAGTTGAAAACCTTGAATTATTTGTTGGAAAAGAAAAAGTTGCAGATTCAACTCTCAGTGCTTCCAACTACTTCAAGTTCTTTGTAACTCCAGACATGATTGGCGAAGGTCAGCACAACATCTACGTTCAGGCTAACCTTAAGAACGGAAAGAAAATTCTTTCTAACATGCAGTATCTCAACTACAAGAAAGTTGGTCCTTGGGTAACAATTGATAACCTTGGCGGACAGAATACAGCTTACGGTGACTTTGCAATGGAACGTCCTTACCTTGCAGGTGAAGCCGGTTATGTTGTAGATGAAGAAGAAAAAGCTGCAGTAAAAGCCAAGGGTGCAACAAAAGAAATGAAAGCTGCCCTTGAAGCAAAACGCGTAGAAAAAGTTGAAATTTCTCTTAACAACGGTAAAACATTCGATACAGTTTCTACTGATAAAAAATGGAAGTACCGCATTGAAAATGAAGATATCGCAGAAGGTTACCACTTCCTTCTTATCCGTGCCACAATGGCTAACGGTGAAACGGCTGTAACACGCTGTATCGTTCAGGTTGATAAGACTAAACCTACAATCAAGCTCATCAGTCCTGGTGAAGGCGGACGTTACAACCAGAATCTTGAATTCAGTGGTCTTGCACACGACGATGTTGCACTTAAAAACGTAACACTGACACTCCGTAAGGGTGACAAAGCAAGCTATGAAGTTCCGGCATTTATCCAGGGACTTTACCTTGATGCTCAGTTCTGGGGTGCTACATTCTGGAGTGCTGGTGCCGGACTTACATTCTTTGATGATAACGTTAAGCTTCAGTTCCAGTTCGGTCAGTTTACACAGGAACAGAGAAATATTTTCTCAAATACAAACCAGCGTTATGGTGGTGATGTAATCGGTGGTAAGATTCTTGCTAACGTAGCTTACTTCCCGTTCAGATATTACTTTGGTCCAGACTGGGAATGGCTGTCTGCAAATATCGCAGTCGGTGCAAACTTCTCTCGCTTCAGCGAATCAGGTGCAGGAAAACCTCAGGTTCTTTCAGCAATGCTCGCTCAGCTTGAGTTCCCACGCATTTCATTTGATAAAAAACAGAAGATGTTCAGAACAATTGCCCTTTATACAGAAGGTCAGTTGTGGTTCATCCCGTCTGACGTATCAAGTGAAACAGAAGTTCAGAGTATTGTTCCACAGATTTCTATTGGTCTGCGTGTAAACGTGTTCTAATAAGTGATTCAATCGCAGAGCCACACTTTAATTACAAAGTGTGGCTTTGTCGTATACCTGCAGAATTTAGTAGGTAAAGAAAAACTTTGCAAAAGGAGTTTTTTGTATGAAAGAAAATTGTTTAAAATGGATTGCAGCTCTTTTGATGAGTGCAAGTTTATTATCTTGTAATACCGGGTTGGGAGAACTTGTCGATATCGAAGCACCGGAAATCAAAGTTTCAAAGATGGTGACTTATGATAAAGAAGGGATTGCAGTCGAACCAGAAACTTCTTTTGTATCCACAATTTATACACGTAAGAAAGTAACTTTCTCAGGTACAGCTTATGATAATAACATTCTTAAAGGTGTTCATGCTGAAATAAGATGGCTTTCTGATGATGATTATCATTATCTAAAAGATGCGGTTATTGTAAACGGTGAATGGACTTTTGATTTTGAATTTGAAAAAGAAGGTGCCTGCTGGTTAAAATTTGTTGCTGAAGACACAAAAGATAACGTTGGCAGCAAATCATCAAAAATTATTACTTTGTTTGTTGATAACGATCCTCCTGTTATCGGAGATGCATGGTATATTAATCGCGGTTCCGCCGGAAATCAATATAATCTTCAGACTCTGGAAGCATTAAAAGACATTGTTACCGGAGATGAAGAACTTACAAATTCTTCAAATATTAATGTTGCTCAGAATGACAGTTTTACAATTTGTGGTTCCCTTAAAGATGCTACAGGTATTGCAGATACAATATCAATCAGCCTTTATGGTGAAAATGGAAACTTAATCAAAAATAATATTTCGAAAACTCCATCTTCAACAAAATATGCTCCTGAATTCGTAATTGATGATGATACATTTAAAGGCTTGCCAGACGCTGAGGAATATAAAACAGGAAAGCACTATTTGCAGGTTCGCTACTCTGCAGATGATGAAGTAAAAAAACCTGGAGCAAATAGTGTTACTGATGGGGAACTTGAGATGGGATGGTTCCTGTGGTGGCCTGAAAGTGACAAACCTCGTTATTCGGTTATTAATCTGAAAGAAGGAACTAAAGCAATGCAGGTTAATGCCGGTGAATCCATAAATGTTACTGTATTTGATGATGATGCCCTTGCAGGAGAAGTAAAACTTGTACTTGATGGAAAAGAACAAAAAATTGCATCTGAACTGATTAATGGTTCAGACCAAATAAAAAATATTACAATTGAAACTCCAAAAGTTCCACAGACAATGACTCTGACTATTACTGCAAAAGATCAGCCTAGAAAGGATGAAAATGGAGTTATTGTAAGACCAGCTATTGAATTAAATGAACAAATTACTGTACATGTTACAGATGACTTTGTTCCAACTCTTATTCTTACAAGTCCAGAAAATAACCAGATTCCAAATGTAGATGGTTCAGACGCCAATATTAATTTTACTGGTATTACTCTTGATAAAGTTGGTTGTACAAATCTGGAGTTTGTATGGGTTCCTGATGCTGTAACAGGAGACGAGACCCTTAAATACAAAAAGGCAAAAGAAATCCTTGATGGTATCATTGATCATTCAGTATATGCTCCTGCAGGATCTGCTGCTTATAAAAAATCTACTGTAAATGGTTGTACTTTGTGGTCTGCAAAGCTTACTTCTGCAGGCACAGAAGGTGATTTCCAGAAACATTCTTTTAATTTCAATCTTTCTCTGATGAATGACTTTGCTGCTGATAAAATAAAGAATAAGTGTTTTGTTGCCAGAGTAAGTCGTGAAGATGGTAATTATACAGATACTGAATTTAAGCTTGCTTCCGATGACCTTAAGCCGGAAATTGAAACTGTTTATCCTGCCGGAAATATGGCTATTGTTGATAAAGATGTTGATCTTGTAATTAAATTCCGCGGAACAAAATCAAGTGGAATTGCGATGGACACATCTAAATATAAACTTTCATATATTGCACCGGACAAAACAGAGAACGTTCTGGCTGGAACTTACGATAGTACAGAAAAAGTTTATAAATACACTGTTCCAAAGTCTGTTCTTGCTGAATATGATTCAAACTATATTAATCCAAAATTCAGATATGAAGTTGAAGACGTTCTTGGAAATAAAAATAGCGGTGAATATCAGTACATTATCTCATCTCTTCCACAGATTAAGAATGTAACTTCATCGGCATCAGAAAAGTGTAAACTTGATGATGAAATTCTTATAAATGTTGCATTTACAAAACCTGTAAGCTGTGGTGCAGATACATACCTTAAACTGAAAGGTATTGAAAATGAAGTAAATGAAATTGTTAAAACTGATGTTGTCCGTGCTTATTATTCATCTGGTAATGGTTCAACTACACTTGTTTTCAAATATAAGGTTCAGTCTGGTGATAAAAGTAAAGAACTCCTTGTATGGAACGAACCGGGAGTCGGACCTATTTCAGGAATGTCAGAAGAAGCTGTTCATCTGACAACAATGCTTGAGGGAGACAATCTTCAGGATAAGAGAAAATCTAACCCTATAACAATAAATGGTATCTCTCCTAAAGTTTTGGCTTGTGTTATTGATACAGATGCTGAATCTGCAACTGCAGATAAACTGGGAAATAAATTTGGTGGTATCAGTTATCTTAAGGCAGGCCGCACAATTACTGCTACAATCAGAACTGACAAACCTGTAACTGTTCAGGGGGCTCCAAAGTTCTATCTCAAATCTAAAAAAGATTCTTCTAAAGAGTTAGTTCTTTCATGGCAGTCAATTTCAAACGGAAATCAGACTCTTACTTTCTCTAAAAAGATCTCTTCTGGAGATGTAAATGATGACCTTGTTTTCTCGCAAAATGAATATCTTGGTTCTACATACGGTATTATTAAAGATGAATATTTAAATTCTCTTGTTATTGATGCTGAAGCCGGAACAGTTGATCCAAAAATAAATATTGATACAGATGTTCCTACAGCACCGGTAATTACAAAAGAAGATCTTACAACTACCTTTACAGGTGGATTATTTAAAGACAGCGCTAAATTTGGAATTTCATCTGCTGATACAAAAAATGTAACCGTTCAGTATTCTGAAGACGGTGGAAGTAACTGGGAAAAATGTACAATCGGTGATGTTGTAACTTTAACAAAAGATTCTCAGCTTGTTGCTAAAGTTACTGACTATGCCGGAAATGTTTCTAAATATTCTTCAATCGTAAATGTTGATATTGAAAGTTCATTCCCTGATTTTGCAGTTGAATGTGTAAACTCTGACGGTAATTACAAGGAAGGTACAGTTCTCGAATTTAAAGTTACTTTTGACCGTGCTGTGGATATTGATGCAAACTCTGCCGCTTATTTCAATCTTTCGGCTGAATCTGGAACAATTACTCCAGGTGCAAAAGCTGTAATTAAAGCTGCTTCAAAGAACAAGAAAAATGTAAGTGAAGCTGTATTTGAATATACAACTCAGGCTGCAGATGATTTTACCCTCAAAGTTGCAAAAGATGCTTTTGTTCTTAGTGGAATCAAAGATAAGTATGGAATTGTACAGGGGGATCAGTCACTTAAGGCAGATTACGTTCGCGCAGACTTAAAGTGTGATAGTATTGCCCCGACAGTTGTTTCAATGGTTCCACAGGGAGACAAAACAACTCAGAACAATCTCAATGCATATTCTGATGGTAGTCATATTCAGATTACTTTTGACGAACCTGTAAATATTGTACGCGGAAAGATCTATCTGCGGCAGACAAGCGGTTGGGCTATTCCTCCAATGTTCACCGCTTCAGAATTCAGTAAAGTTCTTGCTGCTGTAAATGGTATTACAGTAAATGAAAATGGAAAAACTCTTACCGGTTCTCAGGTTCTTTACATGGACGGTCTTGAAGATGCAGAAAACCTTTATGGTGCTCTTGTAGGTCCTGCAAATGACCGTTACCACGGAACTGCTCAGTACGTTGGTCCATATAAAAAGATGACAAACGGAATCGATAAAGATGGTAATCCTGATCTCAGTGTAAAATACGTTCTTGATTTTGGTGTTGATATCTGGAATAAGAATAATTCTACAAAACAGAACTTTGGTAAGACTTTTGAACCTAACTGGTCAAAAGACGGAACTACTTATACATATATGACTTACCACAAGGATAATCAGAAGGACTGGGTACATGTTATTACACCGGAAACTGTAATTACAACAGATACTATCCGTTCTGTACTCGAAAAAGCCCATTTCCATGAACGTTATATGAACGTAAACTCAACTTATGTTGATGTATCAGAAGATAGAAAAACATATACCTTGAATTTCCCTGAAGGTGTTCTTGGTGAAAGTGCTCTTCCTCTTGGACGCCAGTGGGAACTTGTAATCGAAAAGAACGCATTTATGGATGATACAGGTAACTACTTTGGTGAAGACAGTGAAGAGAATCAGATTCTTATTCAGGAAGGTTCCGGCAATACAAAGAACGATTCGTTTATGTCGGCTGGTGTTGAAAAACCTGTAATCCGCGTTAACCGTTACAGTTATGGTCTTGGAATCAAGCAGCCAACTGCTGTAAATGGTAATGCTGTTTCTGAAGAACAAATTGAGATTTTGAACACAACAGGTGCCTCATGGAGAGCTGGAACTGGTCTTACAACACCAAGTGCAAAGGTGGCTGTAAAAATTGACTGTGAAAGTAGGGCTGCAACTGTCCGCTATGCAATGAATTCAAGAACAAGCAGCAATTCTTCAACTTTGACAAATATTGCAGGCTTTGGTGACGACAGGCTTAAATCACATGTTTCTTCAACTACTGCAACTATCCCGGCAAATGCAACAACTGGAACAACTACAGGTTCTGCTGTAACTAAAATTGTCTTCCTTGCAGGAAGTGAAGATTATACAAAATCATGCAAGGCTTACATTACAGCTGATGCAACTTCTACCGGTGCTGAAAATTCAGAAGTTGCAAAAGAAGGTGTTTTCCAGACTGTAGTTGTATTCAATAATCCACAGAACTCAGGAACAAAGTCCATCGCAAATGCAGGTAATGGTATTCAGGCAGTAAACATTCACGGAACAACTGGAACGGGAGGTGTTCCTTCAATTGCACCATTCCCGCTCCGTGACCAGCCTGTTTCTTCTGCATATATGAGACAGACATATCAGATAGGTGACCAGTATTACTGGGTTAGTTACGAAGTCCTTACACAGGGAATTTTCTCGATGTATGCATATGGTAGATGTGTTGCAGGTTCAGTTTATACAAATACTACCGGCCGATGGTATGACTGGTCCCCAGGGTACGGAACAATGCGAACCGGTGAGTTTACACGGTGTGACGGTATGCATAGTTATACAGAGGACTTTTAGTTAAGGGAGGAAAGTAGATGAAATATGGATTTAATAATTTGAAAAACTATTTAAAAGTTATACCAGCTGCGTTTGCAGTTCTGTTTTTTGCTTCCTGTGAAGTCGGTCTTGGTAATGCTGTAGATACTCAGGCACCTGAAGTAAGCATTGTTTCGCATAATGACAATGATTCAGTTGCAAGTTCATTTGTAGTATTCGGTGATGCTTCGGATAACGAAGGTGTTACTCAGCTTGATGTATCGTTTACAGATGCTAAAATTTCTTACAGTATTGTTCCAGGTTCTGGTTCCAACTGGGTTAAAAAAACTCAGCCGGAAGATGACAAACCTGAAATTGAAGAAACTCTTCCTGAAGATTTGAATAACTATTGTAAAATGGTTAATGGAGTCTGGAAGTGGTCAATTCTTGTTGATACATCAGAAAAATATGAAAAGAAAGAAGGCAATAATTTCATCTTTACTGCATCTGTTAAAGATAAAGCTGGAAACTCCGGCAAACGTTCACAGGATGAATGTACGCTTATTGTCGATACCGAAGATCCTTCTGTAAGTATTTATAAACCTGAGCTTTATACAGGTGAATATAATACAGTAGCCGATACAGTTAAAGATTTTACTCTCAATAATAGTAACGTTATTTCACGACTTTTAAATGGTGATATAACAATCAGCGGTCGTCAGAGTGATGCTCTTTCTTTTAAAGAATTGAGAATTATTTTTGACTCAGGAAAACTTTCTACAGGTACTGAAACTCGCAAAACAACTACCGGGGATAGTATTAATTCGATTGCAGATATTGACCAGCTTACATCTTCAAAATTTGCAGAAGATGAACCTACTGTATATTTCAGCAAAACCCTCACTTCTTCTGATCTTCGTGAATGGAGTCTTACAGTTAAACCTGAAGACTGGATTACAGAAGACAGTCCTCTCAAAAGTGGAAAGCATATAATCCGTGTTGTTACTACAAGTTTGAGTTCTTCAAATGCCTGGGAAAGAAAAGTAATCGGTTATTTTGTATGGTATCCTGAAGCTGATATTCCTTGGATTACTGCTACTTCAGGGGATTCAGTTGAAAAGATTGATGGTGCAACTGAATGTTATCCTGATTCTGATTTTAGTGGTAACGCTTATGATGATGATGCTCTTAAATCAATTACTACAAATCTTTACAAACGTGTTAAAGGTGAAGACAACAATTATTCTTATGAGATTTATACGTCAGAATCACATGAAATTCCTTCTGGAAGCCCTAAAAATGCTGCCTGGAGTACAAAGGTTCCGAAAGAAAGTGGTCTTTATAAGATTGATGTTGTAGTTGAAGATCATACAAGTGGTTCACCAGTTGTTTTGACAAGATATTTTAAAACTTCGGATGTAAAAGCTCCTGTAATTAAAATAATTTCGCCTGTTGATAACTCAAGTGCAATTTTGAATAAAGAAGGCGACATCGATTTTAATGTCATAGCAACAGATAACAATAAAGTTGCTGATTTTGCCTTTGTATGGCTCAATCCAGCTAAGAGAACGGAACCATCAAATAAAATTCATTTCCTTACAGGTGAAGCTTCTGAATGGAATAAAGCAACAACAGCTGGTTTTATCGATGATAATGGAAACAAAATCTTTAAACTTGAATCAGATAAAGCTGAATGCCTGTTGAACAAAACAATGAATCTTTTCTCTGACTTTGGAATTGATGGTGAAGAAAAGACGCTTGTAACTCAGGAATTTATATTCCGAGCAGTTGATGAAAGTGGAAGTAAAACAATTAAAGCCCTGACTCTTACTGGTGATACATTTACTCCGACAGTAGAATTCGGAACAATTGAATTTAAAGGCGTAAAAGGCATTGATGCTCAGAGTTTTGCAGGTGAAACACTTCCTGCTTTCCCTAATTCATGTAACCTGAAAGAAGCTACTATTACTGGTACATGGAGTGACTTATTTGCCGAAGGTATTTCTAATACTACAAAATTAAAGCAGATTGAAGTTCAGTGGGGCGATAACAAAAAGACAGCTGCTGTAGATGCCAAAGGTACATGGACAGTAAATATTGCGTCACCTAATGCCGGTGGAACAATTACTGCACGCTTAAGTGACTACGCAAAAAATACAAAAACTGTTCAGACTGCTGCCAGCATAGAAACTGCAGATCTTTCTCTTAACCGTATTGACTGTCAGAATGATGATGGTGCGTATACAACAGGTAAAGTAATTACAATTTCACTTGAATTTACAAAGAATACTGACCTTATCGGCGGTATTCCAACACTCAAATTGAACAATGGCGGTGTTGCAACATATTCAGGCGGAAGTGGAACTACTTCACATACTTATACATATACTGTAAATGCTACGGACTCTGATGTAGACAAGCTTTCTGTAAGTGCAATTAATGCAAATGGTGCTACATGGCGTGACAGTAAGGCTACTGAATCTATTCTGTCAGTAACTGAAGCTCCTGCCGGTAAAAATCTTGGTGACACCCGCTCGATCACTATTGATAAAACTTCACCAAGAGTAAGTTCTGTAACTTCTCTTACCAGTGAAGGTAATTATAGTACAGGAAGTACAATTCTTCTTATGCTTGGATTTGATGAAGATGTTACAATTACAAATCCAGACAGTCTTTCAGTAAAATTTGCACACAACGGGGCTTCAGCAATTTCTCCATCGGTAACAGGTTCTCGTTATGTACTCTTTACATATAACGTTGCCGAAGGTCACAATGCAAATCCTCTTGCATTCAATTCAATAGCAAATGCAGGCGTAACAGTAAAAGACTCTGCCGGAAATGTTCTGTCTGACTGGACACCATTAGCAGCTCCTTCTTTTGCAGGTATTGTAATTGATACAAATAAACCAAATCCACCTGTATTCGCAAACGGCTGGAATCCATCTTCAGTTCTTTTTGAAGAAACTTCATTTGAACTTACTCCTTCTGAAGCAGAATATGATAGTCTTGAATACACAACAGATGGTGTTAACTGGACTCCATATACTGGAAAAGTAACAATTGCAAATAATGGAAATTATATTGTAAAAGCTAGACAGACTGATAAAGCCGGAAATGTTTCTGACAATTCTGGTGTAAAGAGCTTTGCAATTGATAAAGGCGAACTCTTCACAAGAATTACTGCAGAAACTGCAAACGGTACATATTCTACAAGTACAGCTACAAATTCTGTAAAGGGAAAAATTGTTTTCCGAAAAGAAGTTGAAATTGTAAAAGGCGCAAAAGTTGTTCTTAATGTTAAGAATGGAGCAAATTTTGTAACTTGTCCGTTGAAAGAATGTGTTGATAACCCAGGATCTTCAAAGGAATTTACATTTGAATATAAGATAACTGAAGGGGATTCAATTGTTTCTTCAGATGATGATAAAGTTCTTGATGTAACAGGTCTTGTAACAGGAACAGGAGCCGCAATTTCAAAGGTTAAATTCGTTGAACATAATGTTGATGTTGATTTTGACTTACCTGAAAGCGGTGAAAATAAGCTTTTCAAAGAAAACCGTAAGATTTATATAGTTACAGGTAAGCCTGTAATTGAATCTGTAACTGTTGAAAACAAAACTCTCAAAATCAAGTTTGACAGAAATGTTAACAAAGGTAGTGGAAATCTTGTTTTGACATACAGTGATACTGGGGCAGATGGAAATAAACAGAAGTTCTATGTTCCTGCTGTTTTAAGCGCTGATGAATATAACGAATTAAAAGGAGATGCTGCTGTAGCTTCTTCATACAAAGCTGGTACTAATGGTGCTGTTAAAGATGGAAACTATCTGGTTAATGATACTTCTACAAAGTACATCCTTGATCCGGCAGCAGATGATGACACTGATCTTGTGACAGCATTTACGAATGCCAAAAAGCATATGGTTACTGTTCCTCTTATTGCAGATGCTGCTTCAATTACAGGAACAGGAAGAGCTGCAACAGGCGATACTCTTTCAATCGATTTGAGCTCGACTTATGCACTTCCTGTAAAAGGTGCTGTTTATACAGTCTCTATTCCGGCTGGTGCTGTATCAGATGATGTTAAGAACGTAAATTCAGCAAACAATTCTTATACAATTACAGCTGAAGGTGTTGAAGCTCCGGAAATTCGAATTGTAAAACCTGTTTATAAGGTTACGATTCCTGCAACATCAACTACTAATCTGGCAAGAACACAGAATGCGACTGTGAACATTACTGATATGGAAAGTGCAACTATGTATTTGAGCTGTCGTACTCCAGGTGCCACAATTAAATACAAGACTAATACTGCAGAAAGTACAAGAAAGATTATTAACAGTAATCCAATTATTAAATGTGAAAGCCCACAGAATGCAGGAACAAGTGGCAGGGAAGAAATTGCGGCTCTTCGTTATAATGACGGAGAATTTACAACATTGACTGCCGGTGCAACTGTTCCTCAGGAATCTGAAGTGACAAATGCTTACAGTGCAGCTGTAACATTAAAAGGAACTAAGAATGTAAGTTCTTATGCTAATGCCAATGGTCTTAAAATTGCCATTGCAGCTCAGGCTTCAGTTGGAACAGAAAAGTCAGATTTGAGTTATGAATATGCAACAAGAACCGTTGTTAAGTTTATGATTTCGAACTATCGTGACCCTAATGGTGGTGAAGTAGTTGAAGGAACAGGAGGTAATACTGTTTATATGAGAAACCTTAGAATGTGGCTCACTGGCGGTGATGGTACTTCTGGTTCTAACAGTAATGAAAATACTCCGATTTCATGGACAGATACATCTAAGTTTATGCTTATGGCTGGAAGCAAAACTAATCCAAATTCTACTACTGCTTATAGTGATATGTATGGCTCATGGTGGTGGGTTACATGGGATATTACAGATGCAACTTACATCGGATTTGTAGCTGGTAATGTTCCATCAGATGGAGCAACAATGGGGCCTGATAACTGGTACTGTGCAGACTATCACTGGACAACAATCAAAGAACAGTATCCTCTGTATCCTGGAGAAACTCTTGTAATGATGGCACATGGTACCCAAAATGAATATGTAAATGCAAAATTTTACTGGGATAATACAGAAAAACTCTGGTATTATTCACCATATTACGCAAAATTTGCATTTGAAACTAAAAAGCATTACACTCGTTAAAAAATAAAATAAGGGGCTGTCCTTTTTGAAGTTTTGATAACTTCTAGGACAGCCCCCTTTTTTCTACCTTCTTTAATATCTTGCGGATGATTTTTTGATCAGTTTTTTGATTGAACTGTTTTCGCCGGCCCAGATTTTGCGGTTTGTTTCCATATCTACCAGTTCTGCAGAAACATAGTAAGTCTTTGTCATTTTGTTTCCGGCTCCGTCCGTAATTGTTTTGACACTACCCATCAGCATAAAGTCAGCTGCCGTTTCATTGTTGATGTTCTTTTGTGTAAGTTCATTGGCAAAAACAGCCTGATTATCCCTTTCTTCGCGGACCTGTTCCCTTTCTCCTGAAGATGCTACAAAATCAACCTTTCCGGAATTAATCAGGGCCACTTCCATTTTTTTTGTAATAATCGAAGTATCTATGTGTTCATCACTTTGATTGCGGAATCTGCCTACAATAACAACCGGTATGCGCTTATTTTTTGCAGGAAAATTGTTGATGGCAGGTGATTCCATACATTCATTTATTAAACTTTCGGCAACTATTTTAACATCCGTGTCATTCCAGTAACCTGAATAATCAGTTACCGTAGAAGAATCAATTCTGCTTACTCCGTCAGAAGCACAACCGCCCAGGAAAAAAGCTGTCAATCCAAGAAAAGCTCCTAAAATTTTTTTCATAAAAAACCTCCGTCGGCAATATTAAAATACATCCAATTATAATAATAACACAATCCCCTTAACTTCGTTTTTTTAATTCCGATAATCAAAGTATGCGTATGTTTAAAAAAATTTTTACAACCCTTTGTTTATCTTCACTTTTGTTCGGCTCATGTGCTGCCAGTGCCGAAACTGCCCCAAAACAGTCTGCTTCGGCTGAAATCCCAAAACCAGTTCTTCCAGGTGAGTACGTTCTTGCCGGCAGCGAGTCAGGGCTGTACAAAATTGCTCCTGATAAAACTGTTCTTCCTCTCTGGACTGAAGGAAAAGTTACAAAAATCATAAAGACTCCTTACAGTGAACCTGGTTCAAACAGGGATTCTAAATGGTATTTTTTGACCAGTAAGGGTGTGTTAACTTCATACGACCTTCAGGTTTTTGAACTGCGCAACGAAGGCCTTCCATTTTTGACAATCAAGCAGTGGGATGGCGTAAATGTGACTTTTAAAAAGCAGATTGCCCAGCTTAAAGATTTAAGCGTTCATCCGCAGAACCCAAATATTCTTGTTACTGCAACAAAAGAAAACGTTTATCTGACCCAGGACAGCGGCTTAACATGGCAGAATATAGGTTCAACAAGTGCAACAACTTCCGGCATTAAGGCCTGTGCAGTTGCTACAATGGAAAATGATCTTGTTGTGTTTATGTCCCATGCTATTTTTGGTTTCAGTTACAAAAAAATTGTCGACGGTAAAAAAACTCAGTGGACAGATGTAAGTTCCGGGTTTGAATCAATGCAGACACAGGTTTATCCTGATGAAATAAGCGACATTCTTCCTGTTGTATTTGCCAATGGAGAAGGTGGTGTTGTAACTGAAATTTTTGTAAGCCAGACTTTCCTTCCCCGTCTGTACAGATTCAACTGGCAGACAAAAAAGGCTGAACTTCTTTACAAAGGAAAAGAACCCCTGGACACTATTGACGGTCTTTTCTGGGATGGAAACCGTATTCTCTTTTCAAAACCTGGAAATATTTCAAGTTATACTCCGAAAGCAAACGTAATTGGTGTTGTTCCTCAGGAATATGAAGCCTGGAAAGACAGGTTTACAGCTTTGAGTTCACGGGATACCCTTTATTCCGCATGGGTTCCAAATAACAGAAATGGCCTTGAACTTAGTGAAATGTGGCTTCTCCGGCCTGAACAGAGTAACGGCATTTATGCAAACAAAGCCCTTAACCGCAAGGCAATTTATGTTCCTGCCAATAAAGTCTGCACACCGGAAGGAATTAAAAAATACAAAAAAGTTATTACTGACAACAAACTCGATGCTCTCGTAATCGATATGAAAGATGATTACGGTCTTTTGCGCTACAATGCTAAAGATCCTGAAGTTGTGGAAAAAGGTTATATTTCAAAATATCACATCGATCTTGAACAGTTTGTTTCTGAGTTCAAAAAAAACGATGACATTTATCTCATTGCCCGCATCGTTGTATTTAAAGACAAGCATCTTTCCGAATTCAATAAAGGCAAATACGCAATCTGGGATAAGGCTCATAATAAACCATGGATGGGAACAAAAAAAGACGGATCTTATTATGACGAAAACTGGGTTGATCCATATTCTCCGGAAGTCTGGAAATATGTTGTAAGCATTGCCAAAGAACTTATTGCCGGCGGTTTTGACGAAATTCAGTTTGACTATATCCGCTTCCCTACAGATGGAATTAATATGCGTGATGCTCAGTTCAGATGGAAGAGCGAAGGCATGGACAAGGAATCTGCACTTTTGTCGTTCCTTTCTTATGCACGTAAATACATTGATGCACCTCTTGGAATTGACATTTATGGTGCAAACGGCTGGTATCGTTCAGGCACACGAACAGGTCAGGATGTTGAACAGCTGGCAGAATATGTTGATGTAATCTGTCCGATGTTCTATCCAAGTCACTTTGAACAGGGATTCCTGGATTATAATCCGAGTGCTGACCGTCCTTATAGAATTTATTATTACGGAACTTACAGAAATACAGTCATCGGCCGCAACAACATTATTGTTCGTCCCTGGGCTCAGGCTTTTTATCTGAATGTAAGCTATGACCGTAAATATTATGACAAGAACTATGTTCAGAAGCAGATTTTTGGTGTTCGTGATTCTGTTGGAAAAGGTTACATGTACTGGAATAATATTGCCCGATATGATGATTTGAGTCCGGACATTGGAGATTCCCCTTATACAGGAAAAGCCGTTGAAGCTTCAAAAGAATTCAGAAAACCGGCTTTAAGCAGTGGTCCAAATCCAGATTTTAAACCAGCTAATCCTGCAGAAGAAGCCCTCAAGGAAACTTACATGCAGGGTGGAGCAATGACTATGGAAAAGATTCCGGTAGAAGAACAGCCTGCTCCTGCAGAAAATGAACCTGTTATAAATGTTCTGGCTGAAGAAGAATTGAACTATAACAGGGCTGATCGCTCCAAGCAGAAGACAATGGGAAAAGTGCGAAAGCTCTGGTATAACAAACAATAATTAAATTAATTTTGAGGAAAATAAAAAATGGATAACACAGGATACACACCGGAAGAACCAATTGCAGCCATTGCCACAGCTTTAGCTCCTGCAGCGCTGGGTATTGTCCGATGTTCAGGAAAAAACTGTATTGAACTTCTGTCTGCCTGTTTTAGTCGTCCAAAAGCCCTCGTTTCAGCTGCAGGAAACACTCTAGTATACGGCTGGATTACAGATAAAAATGAAGAAGGAGAGAAAATCCTTATTGATGAAGTTCTTGTAAGTGTTTTCCGTGGTCCAAAATCCTTTACCGGCGAAGACATGGTGGAAATCAGCTGCCATGGCGGTGTAAATGTTGTTCAGAGCGTTTACAATCTTCTGCTTAAATCAGGATTCCGTCAGGCCGAAAAAGGGGAGTTTACATTCCGCGGTTACATTAACGGCAAAACAGACCTTACAAAAGCTGAAGCAATTCGTGAAATCATTGATTCCAAAACTGATGTATCACGTTCTCATGCTGCAGGCCGACTTTCCGGTTCCCTTTATCAGACCATTGACGGCGTAAAAAAGCTTATCATCGATACTCTTGCCGCCATTGAAGTTGAAATTGAATATCCTGAAGATGAAGAAACAATCAGTGATACATTTAATCCTGCCGATCTGGAAAAAGCTCAGTCTATGCTGCAGGAATTGAGGGATTCGTGGAAGAGTGAAAAAATTTATCAGGATGGTGCCCGCGTTGTTCTCTGTGGAAAAACCAATGCTGGAAAATCAAGTCTTTTCAATGCTTTATTAAAGGAAGAACGTGCCATTGTAAGTGATATTGAAGGTACAACCCGTGACTGGATTGAAAGCTGGATAAATTTTGATGGAATCCCAGCCCGGCTTTTTGATACTGCCGGAATCCGCCAGACTGATGATGTAATTGAAGCCAAAGGTGTTGAACTTACAAAAGACCTTAGCCGTGAAGCCGACATTGTTTTATATCTTGTAGACGGTACAAAAGGTCTTACTGCTGACGATAAAGATTTTATTGAGCAGGTTCAGCTTCCGTTGCTGATTGCTGTAACAAAAGCGGATATTGGAGGAGAAGATTCTTCCATTGAAATTCTTGGCAGGGAATATGTAAAAATTTCAAGCAAATCCGGTGAAGGTATCGGCCAGCTGTGTTCAAAAGTGCGCAAGATTTTAGGGCAGGGTGGTTCAAGTGAACGAAACGGTACTGGACTTGGTTCTGAACGTCAGAAGGTTGCCGTAGAAGAAGCCTTAAACTGTGTGACTCATGCCCTTGAACTCTCAAAAGATTATACTCTGGATGCTGTAGTTCAGGATCTGGAAGATTCCCTCGACGCCCTTGGAACCGTAACAGGCGATGTAACGCCCGACGACGTCCTCAGTTCAATTTTCAGCCATTTCTGCGTCGGAAAATAATAAGTGTTCAATTTTTTTATGGTAGCTTTGCCTTATTAAATCAACACTTTTTTCGGACATAGTTGTAAAATTTTTCTCAAAACCTGACGATTTAAAATGACTGAAATTGTGAAATGGATTATAATAATAGTTATGAATTTTATTAACCGTCTTAAAAAATTATTTCTTGCATCAGGCACAACATTGCTGATTGCCTTTGGATCTGTTGTATTTGCTCAGTCATTGGCTGATGGCGAAGTTAAAGAAAGTATTGATACAGCTTTTGTGTCACGTTCCTCAGGTATGTTGAATACTGTCCTTATGCTTAATCGTGAAGAATCAAATTATCCTGCCATCGAAAAATATGTTCTCGACAAAACAAGACAGCTCATTGCAGAAAAAAACTTTGAATTTGCCAAAGAAACAGCTCTCGTAGTTGTTGATAACAATATTTCGAATTTCGATGCAGCCGACCTTTATTCGACAATTGAAAAAGCAATTGCCAATGATGCAGCTTACAGAAGAAATTAGTTTTTCGGGAGTTTATATGTTTAATAAAAAAAGTGTATTCGGATTATTAATTGGTTTACTTGCGGCAGGATTTGTATTTGCAAGTTCTCTTCCACAGAGTTTTTTTGACAAGCACGTTCCTGAAATTTATGAAAATATTAAAAACAACAACGCAGAAGAAGCTTACAATATTGCCAACCAGCTTCTTGCACTGGATTATTCCCAGGTAAAAGGCGTAAGAGGTGAACTTACAGCTGCTGCATTGATGGCATATTCAAACTACCTCGATTATAT
This sequence comes from Treponema sp., assembly GCA_045597415.1. Lineage (GTDB taxonomy): Bacteria > Spirochaetota > Spirochaetia > Treponematales > Treponemataceae > Treponema_D. The sequence goes on from JAZLKD010000037.1 coordinate 66,789, forward strand.
TGAATCTACCGGTCAGTTTGCCCTTGTTGATGATGTTGAACAGAAAATCAAGCTTTATTCAGATGTTTCAACAAACAGTATCAAAGCAAAAATTCAGAAAATCCGTTCTATGGGTGCCAACGCAGAAGCAGGTGCCGTAAAGGAAATTCAGGAATCAATGAGAGAGTCAGCAAGCAGCATGGCTTCCGTTGCAATGTGGGTAATTTTTGTTCTCGTTGCAATTATTCTTCTCGTTGTTTCAATTTTTACATTCTTCTGTTTTATTGCCAAATCTCAGTCAAAACAGTCACAGCAGGTTGATGCAACCCTCAAGATTGTTGCAAGCATGGCTCAGACAAACAATCAGATTCTTCTTGGCAATGTTACAGATCTTTCCGGAATGCAGCCTCTTAAACTGGCAAACGGCAGCAACTGGGGACAGAATGCACTTCCAGAACCAGAAATGGATGAAGAAACTAAGAATGAACTTAAACGTCTTGCCATTGAATGTGAAGATCTTGGTGCACGTATTGACCAGGTTACAAAACGCAAGAACAACTCAAAGAACGTAAGTGAACTTGTTTACAAACTGGCAATGAAGCTTGGACTTAATCTCAATACAGCCATGGCATATTTCTGTGCTTCAATGGTTTATGATTCAGGATTCCTTTCACTTTCAGATGATATTCTTAATGCTGAAATTCTCAGCAATGAACAGCGTGAAGAACTTAAAAAGCATGTTTATTCAACAGAAAATCTTGTTTTTGTATCTGACAAATTCAAGCCGATTTTTGAAGAAGCTGCAAAATACCATCACGAAAATATGGATGGCTCAGGTTATCCGGAAGGACTCAAGGGTGAAGATATTCCTCAGGTTGCCCGCCTCATTCACGTTGCAGAAAGTTACAATTCTTTGATCAGCCGCCGCAATTACCGTGCTATTCAGGATAAGGATTCTGCAATTGAAGAATTAAAAGCAAAACCAAATCTTTACGACAGCACTGTTGTTGAAGCTCTGGATTCAATCGTGTAATTGAGTAATGATTATAAAATCATTAAAATAAAATTAATGAACAAGCCCTTGTACAAAAAAGTTCAGGGGCTTTTTTTATAGGTGGGAAAAAATGTGTGGAATTGTCGGTTACGTTGGTTCTAAGGATGCAACTCCTGTTTTGATCAATGCCCTTAAAAAGCTTGAATATCGTGGTTATGATTCAGCTGGAATTGCTGTTTATAGCGGTGAAGATATTCTTATCCGTAAAGCCAAAGGAGCCCTCAAATATCTTGAACAGAAGATTGCCGATGAAACCATTAAAGGTTCCCTTGGAATCGGGCATACACGCTGGGCTACACATGGTGAACCAAGCGATTTAAACTCTCATCCACATACAAACGTTTCTGGAACTATTGCTGTAGTTCACAACGGCATCATTGAAAATTATGCAAAACTTAAGGCTCAGCTTCAGTCTGAAGGAGTTGTATTTAAAAGTCAGACAGATACGGAAGTTGTTGCACATCTCATCAATTATTATTATGAAAAATCTAAGGATATTTTTAAGGCTGTACAGGAGACTCTTTCAAAGTTGAAAGGTTCTTATGCCCTTGGCGTTTTGTGTAAGGATTATCCAGACAGACTCATTGCTGCCCGCCGCGAAAGTCCGCTGATTATTGGTCTTGGTGAAGGGGAAAATTTCATTGCCTCTGATGTTCCTGCAGTGTTGCAGTATACACGCAATGTTCATTATCTTGAGCAGGGAGAAGTTGCCGTTCTCTACAATGATCATGTTGATCTGTACAATGCAGAAGGTGTAAAGGTAGAACGAAGACCAAGTGTTGTTGACTGGGATGCTACTGCTGCTGAAAAGAACGGTTATGCACATTTCATGCTTAAGGAAATTCATGAACAGCCAAAAGCTCTCAGAGATACAATTCGTCCACGCATGGTATTTGACGGAAATACTCCTGTTGATATTCAGTTTGACGAAATTGATTTTGGGGAAGAATGGAAAACTGCGTCGAGGATTGTAATTACAGCCTGTGGAACTGCCTATCATGCCGGAGTTGTGGGAAAATATGCTTTTGAAAAATTTGCCCGCATGAGTGTGGAAGTAGATGTTGCTTCTGAATTCCGTTATAGAAATCCTATTTTAAGTAAAAATGATATCTTTGTAGTTATAAGCCAGTCTGGTGAAACAGCTGATACTCTTGCTGCAATGCGTCTTGCAAAATCAACAGGTGCAAAAGTTATAGCAATTACAAACTGTTTAGGTTCAACTGTAAGCCGCGAGGCTGATGAAGTCATCTATACATGGGCTGGTCCTGAAATTGCAGTTGCAAGTACAAAAGCATATACAACTCAGCTTATGTGTCTGTATCTTCTTGCCGTAAAACTTGGAAATGTCCGCGGTGTAGTTGCGCAGGATGAATACAAGAATCTTTTAAAGGAGATTTGTGCCATTCCTGAAAATGCGGAAGAAATGTTAAAGGATCAGTCTGAAATCCAGAAATTTGCAAGCCAGCAGTTTAATAAAAAGAAGATTTTCTATATCGGCCGTCTTTTTGACAGTGCTTCTTCTCTTGAGGCTGCCCTTAAACTTAAAGAAGTCAGTTACATGCATTGTGAAGCTTTTGCAGCCGGCGAATTGAAACATGGACCTATTGCTCTTGTAGATGATGAAACACTCGTTGTGGCTATTGCAACCCAGAGCCAGCTTTATGAAAAAATCATAAGCAACATTGTTGAAGTAAAAAGCAGGCAGGCTTCAACAATGGTTATTACACCGGATACAACAGGTGCATTCAAAAACAGCTGCGATACAATAATTACAATTCCCGATGGAAATGAAGCTCTTTTGAGTATTCTTTCAATTATTCCTGCTCAGCTTTTTGCATATTATTGCTCTGTTCTCAAAGGAAATAACCCGGATCAGCCTAGAAACCTGGCAAAATCCGTAACTGTAGAATAATAAGCGTAAATTAAATATTCAGGAGTAAAAAATGAGAATTCTTTGTTTAGGCGACAGCATTATGCAGTATAATGATTTTTCGTCATATCCTCAGACAGGATGGATTCAGGAATTTTCACGATTCTTTCCTGAAGAAACTCAATGGCTGCATTTTGCCCGTAACGGACGTTCAACAAAGTCGTTTATCAGCGAAGGGCGCTTTGATGTTGTAATGGCACAGGCTGAAGCCGGCGATTATGCTTTGATTCAGTTTGCTCATAATGACGAAAAAATTTCTGATGATACACGTTATACTTCTCCAGAGGCAGGGGGAACTTTCCGGAAGAATCTGGCATATTTTATTCGTTCCCTTAAGGAAAAAGGCGTTTTTTCTGTTCTTCTGACTCCTATGGCGCGCAGACTTTTTGAAAATGGTCATCCAAAAAACAGTCACGGTGAATATCCTCAGGCTGTAATTGAAACTGCGCTGGAAGAAAATGTCCCTTGTATTGATATGACAAAACTTACAATGGAATATATTGATAAACTTGGAGATGAAGGGTCAAAACGCCTTTATATGAATTTTGAAAAAGGCCTTTATGAAAATTTCCCTGATGGAAAAACTGATAACAGTCATTTGAGGCCTGATGGAGCCAGTGCTTTCAGCAGAATTGCAGCAGAAGAAATTACAAAAATTGATCCGTCTTTTGAAGGTTATGAACTTCTTAGAGAAAGCTGTATGAACGGAACAGAATGTATATTTAACGAAGTAATGGGTAACGACGAAGATATTGACGACGAAAACCTTATAAAATAAATGGTGGTTGCGGAAGTCTCAATCATCGTGTGGATTTTTTACTTCGATTCTTTTCGTTTAAGTTTTCTTGCACCCTGATTGAACTGGGCAGTTGTCGGCAATATTCTTCCATAGGAATAAAAATGCTTTGTCCAGTAAGGATTATTAATAGGTCTGAGCTGAATTCCCCTGTTTGAACCTTCACTTAAAGCACTGATAAAAACCCGTTTGCCTTCAAATTCCTTAAAGCGAGGAACAGGTCTTTTGGGATTTTCGTGGTAAACTCCAAGGTAAATTCCTACATGAGATATTTTTGCATCCCAGGGATTTTCTTTAAAGAACATTAAATCACCAGGTTCCCGTTCACTTTCCTTAATCGGAATACATTTTGCATACATTTCATTTGTGCTGCGGGGAAGTTTTATATTCAGGTGCTTTTTAGTTCCATTTTCTTCCCAGTAAATTCCGTTTGCAGCTACATATTGAACAAATCCAGAACAGTCAAATCCGTCTTTTGTAGTTCCTCCCCATACATAAGGAACGTCGTGGAGACTCAGGCTGTAAGAAGCAATTGACTGACGCTGCGGAGAAATTTTTACTTTTGCAGCTTCAGAAGAAGAAATTGCAGCCGTACAAAAAATTGCTATTATTATAGAAAGAATTCGTTTCATGACACTATTATACTACAAATCCAGGGAAATAACTTTTCTAAGACAATTCTAAGAATATTATTATTTTTACTTCTTAAAATTGACATTTGACATAAACAGACCTATATTTAGTGAAGTAAACAATTTTTTCGGAGGAAATATAGATGAAAAAAATTATTTCAGCAGTAGTATGTACTGTAGCTGCTTTGCTTGCTGTATCATGTGGTTCAACACCAAAAGCAACAGCTTTGAAAACAAACGCACAGGAAACTGTATTTGATGACTGGCAGGGATGTTCTGTTGGTGCACAGATTCCACAGTGGGTTGTAAGTGCTCTTGGCGCTGCAACAGAAGATGATTTGCGTAAAGCTGTTGGTAAGACAGAAGATTACCGCGTATGGATGCTTGAATCTACAGGTTCTGACCTTGATGCCCTCAAGATGCTTACAAACAACTTTGAAATCCAGGGACACGTAACAGCTGCTATCAGCCAGAACGTTGCTCGTGTTGCTGACCGTGTTCAGACTGCAGATGGAAAACCAGAAACAGCTAAAATGGATCAGACAGCAAAAGTTGTAGATATGGTTACAACAAACCTTACCCTCAACGGTCTTGAAAGAGTTAACACATACTGGTCAAAATACCACAGAATCGATTCTAAAGGTAATGTTGTTCCAGGTTCAGAAAAATACAGCTACATCGTAGTTATGGCTATGAAGACACAGCACTTCAACCAGCAGCTTGATGCAGCCCTTGCAAAAGTTAACAACAACACAGCAGAAGATGAATACCTTCGTCACCTTGCTGATGTAACTATCGCAAGACTTCGTGAACCAAAAATGCTTACTGGTTCAGTAAAAGCTGACATCACAATTGGTGGCGGCAGCGATGGTAAAATGAACTACATTGCTCCTTCAGCTGAAGAAATGACTGTAGAATTCTAATTTGATAATTAGTGTTTAGTTAAAAAAGGGAAGCAAATATAATTTTGGTTCCCTTTTTTTTTCATAATGTTTAAATGCCTTATTTTTTAGTGTATAATTAAGATATGAAGTTAGACAAAAAATTTTTTGTAGTATTGATGTCTTTGCTTTTTGTTCTTGTGTCTTGTGGAACAACTGCGAATATTCCTTCATGGGTGTTCGATGTTCACTCTGTATACAATGAGCAGAGATATTTTTCACAGATTGCTTCAAGCAAAATTTCTCAGGACGACGCAAAACACGAGGCTTTGAATCTGATTGCCCAGTTTTTCAGTACAAAAGTAAATTCACAGGCAGCTCAGGTTAAAACTCTTAATATAGATGCTGAAGGTAACACTCAGAAAAATGTTGCTGCTGTAACTGCCATGACTGTTACTTCGGATGTTCAGCTTTATTGTGTTGAATATGAATTCTTCCATGACAAGAAAAATAATGAATGGTACTGTGTTGCTTTTATTGAGCGGGACAAAGCCTGGAATTTCTTTCTTCCAAAAATGGACAGAGAAAAAACTCTTTTTGAAGAATACTATAAATTAGGTCAGCAGGATCAGATTTCTTCGTCACTGCTTGCTATCAGGGATTATAAACAGGCTCAGAATCATCTGGAACAGCTTCAGATTTATATGGATTATGCCGGAACATTAAAACCTGAAAACCTTGGATATTATGATTCGACCTTTATGCAGGGCAGAAGACTTAATACAATGATTACACAGCTTAAGCGTAATTCAAAATTTTTTATTTCAGTTGAAAATGATCTGGACAATTCAATTTCAATTGCCATTAAAAACATCATTTCTGCTGAAGGATTTGCAATTCACGAAAAAGTTGCAGAATGCCCATACAAGATTCTGGTAAAGATTCAGATGAATGAATTTTCTCAGTCCGAAATTGTAGTTGCAGAGCCAACACTTGATCTTGTAATGGAAGATGCAAAAAAGAGTGTGCTCTTTACTTATTCGGACAGTGTTCCTAAATTAAAGGCATATTCTAAAAATGTAATCGACAGTAAGACAAAAAAGCATTTTACAGATAATCTTGAAAAGACTCTTGTAAAAAATATTTATGACAATCTATAGGAGAGTTTTATGAATCTTAAGAAATTAGTTCTTTTGCCTCTCGTGGCACTGGTTTCTTCACTTTTATTTGCTCAGGCTGGAAACAATCTGAAGGCTGTAAAGGGTGATACTCTTGCCGTATTCCCTCCAATCCTTAAAGATGGAGTTCCGTCTGCTGACCAGGAATGGCTAAGTGATGTTGTTCAGACAAAGCTTGTTAACGCATTCTTTTCAAAATCAACATTCATTCCATTTGACCAGTCAGTTGTAAAACATGCCCTTTCCGCAATTAAGAACAGCCAGACAAGCGGAATTTACGATGAAGACACAATGCTTCAGACAGGTCGTTACATTCAGGCTAAATATCTTGCATATACTGAAATTTCTTATGCAGAACGTGACCGCTTCAGCTATTACAACTTTACATTCTACATTCTCGACATTGAAACTGGTAACCATATCGCATCTTATTCAAGCGAATGTGAAAGAGAAAATTTCCGCGAAGTTGGTGAAGCAAATATTATTTACAATGCTGTAGATACAATGCTTAATCACAGACGAATGAATTCTTCTCCATACAAAAAAGGACAGTTCATTAAGTCAAAACATGCTTATCCAAATGTTCCTTCTGGAGCAAATATTGCTGTTTTCAATCCTGCATATTCAAGATCAAACAGCATTCAGGATATTAAAGAATTCAGCATGCTTCGTGGACGTCTTGTAAACTCGCTTTACAACAACTCAACTTTGAATCCTTTTGATGCGACAACTAAATCTGCTCTTGTTTCTATCATCAAGAACAGTGAAAGTGGCGTATACGATGAAAGCACAATGCTTGAGGCAGGTCGTCAGATTAATGCAAAGTATATGTGTTATTACAAAATCATCAGCTTCTCACGCAACGATTACAATATCTACTTCAATATTCTTGAAACTGAAACAGGTATTTCGGTAGCAACTTTTGAAGACAACTGTGATTATGAAGAAATCATCAACACTTCTGCAAATAACATTGTTGACCGTGCCGTTCTTAAAATGCTGAGGGATGATCTTGGTCCTGCATGTTATGATAAGGCAACAATCAGTCAGCTGGAAAAGACATTGAATTCACAGCGTTCAGAAAGAACAAAGCAGAAGATTAATGATGAAAAGGCCAGAATAAAAGAAGAAGAACGCCAGGCTAAAGAAGAACGTGCAGAATTAGCCCGTCGTGAACGATCAAAGGCATGGGCTGAATGTCAGGATCAGAATGCTTGTAGTGGTCTGGATCTTGGTGCTTCTTATATGCAGAGTCCTTTCTTTGATGCAATGGCATTTAATCTTGGAATCATTCTTACACCATCAAGATACTGGTCAACTGGTATGATGATGCATTTCTCTTCAATCGACAGTTACTACTATCAGAAAGGATCTTATGGAAGCAGTGGAAAGATTGTTTCTCAGAGTCCTTCATATTTTGATCTGAGCTGGAGAAATAACCTTCAGATTTCATTCGGCAAGAGTCTTGCAGTTTACGGCCACTGTGATTTTGGTTTGTATGGTTTTGATGATGAGGATCCTTCACGCAAAACAAGAGATTCTGATACAGGTGAACTTGAAAATGCTACAGATTTTGGTTTCCATGGTGCAGTTGGTGGTGGTGTTTACTTTATGTTTACAAAAGCACTTAAACTTCATGGTGAATATTCAATCTGTTTAAGTACTGGTGATGTTGGATTCTATGACCGCTATTCTCTTGGATTTACATGGAACCCTGTTGGAATTGACTGGAATTCACTGGAATAGGAGGAAGAATATGAAAAAGAGTATTACAGGTATTTTGATTGCCATGGCTGCTGCTATGATGTTTATGTCATGTTCTGAACAGTTGAATATGGATTATGCTTCGATTGATGAAATCCGTGCCGGTACAATTGAAGATAAACTTGAATGGTATAATGATCATCTTGAATACGTAAATGAACATCAGTCAGAAACTGAAGGCTGGTTAAAAAAATACGGATTAATAAATTAGAAAATAAAAAATAAAGGGGCTGTCCCAAAAGTATGGGGCAGCCCCTTTATTTTATCCAGCAGGTTGAACTGAACATGTGGCAGCGATGGTAGCCCCGAAGTTGCACTGTGACGGTGGTTGAGTTTAGCGAAACCACCGTCACAGTGCAATGGAGCGCTTTGCGCGGAAGGGCGGACGTAGCGACGGCGGAGCCGGGCCACCCGTATTAGAATTCCTGAAAGATAAAAAAAGTGCGGGAGCTTTTACAATTCTTTTACAATACCTGCACACACTTTTAACAGAACTCCTTTAGATTAAGGGCAACTTAGTTTAGAACTAAAAGGAGTTTTTATGAAAATCAATCTTAAAAAATTGTTTACGGCCCTTGTTTTTGCCGGAGCTGCAATGTCGGTATTTGCAGCCCCTAAATTCAACAGCAAAAAATCAATTTCAGTTTTGAGCCGTGAAGAGGGCAGCGGTACCCGTGGTGCTTTTATCGAACTTTTTGGCATTGAAAAAAAAGATGCCGGCGGTAAAAAAGTTGACTACACAACTGACGAAGCTGCAATCACAAACTCAACTGCTGTAATGCTTACAAGTGTTGCCGGAGACAATTACGCTATCGGTTATGTTTCTTTGGGGTCTCTCAACGATTCTGTTAAGGCTGTAAAAATTGATGGTGCTGATGCTAAAGTTGCAAACATCAACAATGGTTCTTACAAAATTAGCCGCCCTTTTAACATTGCAGTAAAAAATGAGCTTTCACCTGCTGCAAAAGACTTTGTTGAATACATTATGAGCAGCTCTGGCCAGAAAATTATTTCTGCAAACAAGTACATCCAGATTCCAGCAACAAAGATTTATGAATCAAACAAGGCAGGCGGAAAAGTTGTTGTGGCTGGTTCTTCTTCAGTTTCACCTGTTATGGAAAAATTGATTGAAAGCTACAAAGCCGTAAATCCAAATGCAAAAATCGAGCTTCAGACTTCTGACAGTACAACTGGTGTTACAAATGCAATCAACGGAACATGCGATATCGGAATGGCCAGCCGCGCCCTCAAAGACAGCGAAAAGGCAAAAGGTGTCAAGGAAATTACAATCGCCATCGACGGAATTGCAGTAATCGTGAACAAGGCAAATCCTGTTGAAAACATGTCAAAAGCCCAGGTTGAACAGATTTTCACTGGAAAAGTTTCTAAGTGGAATGAAGTAAAATAAGGATTAAGATGGGGGAAGCGAGTTTTGTTTTCCGATGTTTCTTACTCGAAAACAAAACTCGTTAGCGAAGCGTCTCTTCCCCTCGCTGCAAACCTGCGGTTTTTCGCTACCCCCTCTGCGGGCCTCAATCGGCGGCCCGCAACGCCCTGCCTTTTTTTAATCAGCTTCAACAAATATGCCGTTTTCTTTAAGACATGGCTCCAAAACTGACAAGATATTCTGGCTCATAATTTTATAGCCTTTAACATTGCAGTGGGTCATATCGTATTTGCAGTCCTTGTGCCCCCAGTCTCCCTTCCATGCATCCCAAATGATTATGACATCGTATTCTTTTTCCAGACGTTTCAGGATTTTATCAAAAGACCCAAACAGATCCAGAAATTTCATTTCATCATTAAAAAATCGCATTATATAAAATTGAGTTTTTGTAGGGTCTAGCTGATCCAGCATTGCCTTAAAATTATTTTCAATTTCTGAGTAGGATTGTTTTTTGCTGAAATTGTAAATATCGTTTCCGCCAAAATCAATAATTAAAATTGCTGGATTGTGATCCAGTACATCAGTTTGAAAACGATTAAGACAATCTAAAGTTGTGTCGTCATTTTTTCCGGAATTAATTACAGGAATAGAAATATTATTCTGCAGAATTGCGGGCCAGGATTCTGTTGCTGAATCAGCTCCGTGACCATAAGTAAGGCTGTCTCCAAAATAAACTACAGTTGAATTTTCTGTAATAGTAAGTTTCTTCACTTCGTAATCTGTAACGTTGTACATAGTTGAACATCCGCATAGCAAAAGTAAACTCATAGTGAAAGTTGCAATTATTGTTTTTTTCATTTCTACTCTTTTACTCCAAATAAAATACGTCTTCGAATTTTTTTTCCAAAGCCACACAAAGAATTAAAGCAAGTTTTGCCGTTGGACAAAACTGTCCAGTTTCAATTGAACTGATTGTGTTTCTTGAAACTCCCACTAAATTTGCCAGATCAGATTGAGAGATTTTCTTTTCCAGCCGTATTTCTTTAAGATGATTTTTTAATGTAATACTTTCATTCATAAATGAGTCCTAGGCTATTAGTGTTTTTACATAAAATGCAGCAGCAACAACAAATCCCAGGGAATAAAGCATTGCTACAAAAAGTTCGTGTTTTTTGTGCATTTTTACATATTTTGTAATGAACAAAACAGATTCCATTCCACACAAAATCATAAGCAATTCAAAAGACAGAGTTCTATTTAGTACCAGCTGCAAAATTATCAATACGCAGCACAAAAGGGATGTAGCATAAATAGAATAACGGGCAGCTTTGTTCTGAGTTTCTACATCATAAATATCCTGATTTTTATTTTCACTTCGGCTTTTTTCCAAAATTTCTTCTTTTGTCATGGGGATTTCCTTGTTTTGTAAATTATGCAAAGTATACTTGGCATAAGCAAAATATAACACTGCCAAGTATACTTGTCAATCAACTGATTATAACTCCAAATCAGCATTAATCAGTATTAAATAGAAAAAACAATCTTGTATCAAATCCATAATTTCTATATATTCTATTACTATGCATTGTTTACCGGGTTCCGGAGCGGTGCTGGTGAGATACCTGTTTACAGGACACTTGCGAAAAAAGGGCAGATGCTGCCAGGTATCTGTCGGACGGCTGGCCACCCAGGCTGAGTTGTCTTCAAAAGAAAAAAGCTTCACTCTTTTTTTGGAATGATCGTTTGCCGGGTGAAAGCTTATAAAATCTTTTACTGCGGGACTGCGACGACCACATTCTTTTTTTTAGGCAGGGTCGCTTATGTTCA
>JAZLKD010000038.1:0-4463 GCA_045597415.1 Treponema sp.
TTCAGCCTGTGGCCATGCGTAAACAAAGTCTGCTCCCAGGTGCTGTGAACACATTGCAATGTAAGCTCCACCGTAAGCCTTACGTGTAATAACTGTAAGTTTTGGAACAGTTGCTTCTGAGTAAGCATAGATAACTTTTGCACCGTGACGAATGATACCTTTCTGTTCTTCCTGTGGTCCCGGGATAAAACCTGGAACGTCTACAAAAGTCAAAAGTGGAATATCAAAACTGTCGCAGTATCGGATAAAGCGGGCAATCTTATCAGATGCATCGCAGTCCATAACACCGCCAAGACCTTTTGGGTTGTTTGCAATAATACCAACAGTGCGTCCTTCGATTTTAGCGAAACCTGTTACACAGTTGATGGCAAATTCTTTCATTACTTCGAGGAAAGAATCTTCATCAATGACACAGTTGATTACTTCACGGATGTCGTAACCCTGGCGTGAATTTTCTGGAAGAACTTCCTTGATTTTCTTTGCACATTTTTTAGCATCAAACTTGAACTTTTCAGTAGGTTCCTGTTTGTCGCCAAAGTAGTGTGGAATGTAATCAAGAAGTTTACGAACAGTTTCGTAGCATTCTTTTTCGTTTGTTGATCTGAAGTGGGCAACACCTGATTTTGCAGAGTGAATCTGAGCTCCACCAAGATCTTCAGCAGAAATGTCCATGAACATTACAGATTTTACAACTTTTGGACCTGTAATGAACATCTGGCTTACCTGATCAACAGTAAAGATAAAGTCAGTAATTCCTGGAGAATAAACTGCACCACCGGCACAAGGACCAGCGATGATAGAAATCTGTGGGATTGAACCAGAAGCACGAACATTCTGATGGAAAACATTACCGTATCCGCTCAAGGCATCTACACCTTCCTGGATACGAGCTCCACCCGAGTCATTGATTCCAATAACAGGACATCGTGCGTCTACAGCCATTTTTGTAAGGTCTGCAATTTTTTTACCGTGCATGTGACCAAGAGAACCACCCTGAACTGTAAAGTCCTGAGCGTATACGGCAACTTTGCGACCGTTAATTTTACCAAAACCGGTAATTACACCATCATATGGAATTTCTTTATCAGCCATTCCAAAGCTTGTACAATTGTGGCGAACACCTGCATAAGTTTCTACAAATGTGCCTTTGTCACAAAGGGCGTTAATGCGTTCAATAGCATGAAGTTTGCCTTTTGCGTGTTGTTTTTCAATATCGTATTCCATAATCAAAATATTATTCTTATGGAAAATAAATGTCAATATGACAAAAAGTGTAAAAATGTCAAAATAACAATAAAAAAGGTGCAAAAAACAAATAATTTAGTTGCTTTCTGCACCTTTTTAAAGGATGGTTTTGAATGATTTAATTAAATTTAGTGTAGCCGCAGCTTTTGCGTTCACAGCAAATTTGTGCGGACATCCGCAGATTTTCCATTAGTTGCTGATTCCGAGGAAATTTCTGGCTGCAGAATTGTTGAATTTCTGGACCATTTCTCGGGCACCAACTTCAAGTTCCAGGTCTGTTGGAATCCACCTGTATTTCCCCCTGAGGTTTGAAGCAATTGAACGGACATTTTTGCCATAGATTTTAACGGCACTTTCGTAATCTTTCTTAAAATCGTTGAGGTTAATCATTTTGTGGTCAACTTTCTGGATTTTAACATTTGTGATTACCCATTTTTTGCCGTCAAATGTTGTTTCAACCAGGTCAGATTCTTCTACAACGTTGATTACAGGACCTGTGTAATAAATAAAATAGAAAGAAACTGAATGGTTTTTTGTTCTGTCAGTTGTCAAAAACTGCCCGTCTTCATATGAAAGAGGTTCTTTATGGCTGGCCCGTGTCGGATATGGCAGATCAGTTCTGAAGTTTACGCCGTCAATTTTCAGGTTTGTAAGGCCGTACTGCCAGAAGGTAGTTCCTTCTGTAAAGAAAAGCCATTGTGCAGGAGAAATTGTCTGGGCATCCTGATTTTGCGCTTCCCGTTCACGGTTAACAACATAAAAACCTGAAAGTTTTGTATCCATTTCTTCCATTGTTTTGCCTTTGGAAATATCTCCAAGAATCGTCTGGTTTTCGTTATGGATACCGGAGTAGAGGAGCTGGCAGGTTTCTGTTGAAGTCAGCCCGATTGTAGTTGCGTGGTTCTTTTGTGCTGAAAACCAGCTCCAGAGGGCATAAAAAAGCACAAGAAAAATAACAGCTCCGAATTTAATGGTTGTTGTATTCCGCCGGAAAAGACGGGAAATTTTGATTTTCCGTGAATGTGATTTAATGTATGATTCCCGTGAAGTTACAAAGTCCATTGAAGAAAGAGCAGGTTTACGGCTGTTTGTGGCTGTAAGTTTCAGTTCCTGTGTTAGAGTTTCTGTTGAAAATTTAGAAGCAGCTTCTACGATTGCAAGTCTTCTTGCAGCAGCTTTTTTGTCCTGAAAACGTTTTTCTCCAGGAAGAGGTTCATAATCTGGTTCGATTATAAGGCTGGCATCCACAGCTTCAGCAAGTTCTGAGTCAATGCCGTTTATCATCAGGCTGAGTGGAACAAAGTTTGCGTCAATAATATCACTCTGTCTGCTGAAAGTGTCATTATCTTTGTATGGAAATTGTCCTGTCAGTGCGATATACGCGATTACACCTCGTGTAAACTGAAGGGCGCGGGATTCAGTCAGGCCTTTTCTCAGATATTTGCCTTGAATCTGACTGTAGTTTTCTTTTGAAGTGTTCATGGCGCACTGTTCAAAAAGGTCTGCAGGCAAAAAAAGAATCTTTACAGACTGGGAATCCTTTGAATACAGAATTCCTGAAGCGCCGACATTCTTTAATTTTTTTGATTCCCTGAGGGCGTAATCAAAACATTTCATAGTATTGATTACGGCTTCATCCTTATCACTGCTGTCGCCAAAAAGGATGGAGTGGAGAGCAACAGCATTTTCAAAAGCACCGGAAAAAATTACCTGGTCATTTTCTGTGACCTGAGTTTTTTCAAAATTCCATGGCTGGCAGGAGATAGAATTATTGCTGTCAATTGTAAACAAAGTGCCGTCTTCGTCGAGAAAGCGGCTCATGAAAGTTTTTGCAAACCCTGTAGAAGAAAGACCTGTATAGAGAACAAGTTTTGAATCAATATAATCAGTGATAAGTTTTTCCATGCCTTGAATTTAACAAAAAACGACAAAAAAGGCAAAAAAAAACGGCCTTCCGTCAGGAAGACCGTTTTATGCAAATTTAACTGTCAGCTGTAAAAAGCCGGCCGTTAATTAGTTGCGTACCAGGTGTACAGCGAATCCGCCGATTTCTTTGTCGAGGTAAACAACTTTGAGAGGTGAACCTTCTTTACCTGTGTATTTTTCTGTTCCTGCAACAGGGTTGAAGCCGAACTGTTTGAGGTAACCGAGGGCACGTTCAATGTTGTTACATGCAATCGAGATGTGACCGTTTGTACCGCGACCAGCACCTTTCATTACTTCGATTTCTGAAGAAGAGAAAATTGAAGAGTTTCCAACTTTCTTTTCGAGACCGAAGAGAGCAAAAGTATCAGCTACATTGTTTGCATCAGCATCATCTTTTGTGTTGATACCAACGTGTGTAACTTTGAAACCGTGCATAGCTTTTACAGCACCTTTACAGATTTCTGTGATTTCGTCCCATTTGCATCCGTCGATCAATGGTTTTTTAACCATCCAAGTACCACCCATACAGAGGATGTTCTTGCGTTTTGCATATTCACCAACATTTTCTGTTGTTACACCGCCAGTTGGCATGAATGTACACTGTGGGAAAGGACCACCGAAGTCGTCGATGATTTTGTATCCGCCTTTTCTTTCAGCAGGGAACAATTTGAGGTGAGTAACACCTTTGTTAACACAAGCTGTGATTTCAGATGGATTTGAAATACCAGGCATTGTTGGAACGTTGTTAGCGATACACCAGTCAACAACTTCTGGGTTATATCCTGGAGAAACGATGAATTTAGCACCAGCTTTTACAGCTTTTTCTGCCTGTTCAACGTTAAGAACTGTACCAGCACCTACGAGCATGTCTGGTTCAGCTTTTACCATTTCAGCAATAGCTTCAGCAGCACAAGCTGTACGGAAAGTTACTTCAGAAGCTGGAAGGCCACCCTTTACGAGAGCGTGAGCCAAGTCAGCTGCTTTAGAAGCATCTTCGATTGCAACAACTGGAATGATACCAATGTCACGGAATGTGTCATAAATGTCTTTTGCCATTTTATCTAACCTCTTTAAAAAATTTCTGTAAAAAGATATTTAATCATAGTGCATTCATGTTTTATAAGCAATAAGAGGGCGTGCCGGCATCCTGCCGTCGGGCTAACCGCACTTCCGCGCAAAAGCGCTTCATCCCTTCACTCTGGTGGTTTCGAGTGCCTCAACCACCGCCGTTCCGGGACGGCTCCGCCGGTGCTAATATCCCTCACGCATTCACGCCATAAAACAGAATTTAC
>JAZLKD010000039.1:0-10952 GCA_045597415.1 Treponema sp.
GATGAGGGTGGGTTGCGGCGCGCGGGGGGTCCTGTCTCGGTTAGAGGGGAGGGGCAGGCGCCCCTTTGACTTTAATGAGGCCGTTTTGAATGCTTAAACGTAAAATCTGCTACCAGGAATTTCCCCACAATGCGGCTTAAAAAGGCCAGGAATTTCCATTTGAAAAAAGCGAGGATTATTTTTTTGCCTTTTGCAGATTTTTTGAGACAGTGACGGACAACTTTTACTGGATCTTTGCCATGGAGAACTTCTTTTCTTTTGCCGTTGGATGCTACATTTGCAAAATTTGTGCTTACACTTCCGGGGCATAAAGCACTGACTTTGATTCCACGGGGCTTTAGTTCTGCTGCAAGGGCAACTGTAAATGAAAGAACGTATGCTTTTGTTGCGGCATATACTGCAAAATTACCCAGTGGCATAAAAGAAGCTAGGGATGCCACATTTATGATACGGCTGTCTTTTTCCATAAAAGGAATTGAGTGTCCGCAGATTCCGGTGAGGCTTGTGCAGTTTAAGTCTATCATTTCAAGTTCTCTGTCAACATCAGTTTCGATAAAAGGACCGTATGTTCCAAAACCTGCATTATTTATGAGATTTTCAATTACAAAAGGAGAAGCTGCAGATTCCCGCTGAAGCAGGTCTTTAAAATTATCACTTCCAGCTTTGCCGGTGAGGTCCATTACAATGGTTTTTATCTGTAAGCGGGGATTTTTGTTCTGTTCAAGTTCTGCTTTAATCTGTGCAAGTTTGTCATCGGACCGGGCAATGAGCCAGATTTCCCGTTCCGTGTTTTCATTGAGGAAACCGGCATTAAGCTGCCGGGCAAACTCGGCTCCCATTCCTGAAGATGCGCCGGTAATTACAGTAATATTTCTCATGAATCCTATTTTATCATTGTTGAAGAAAAATTGCAGATGTAAAAAAAACTGATTCCGTAAAAATGGGAGGGATAAGGCAAAACTACCATAAAAAAATATAGAATGGGGTGTATAGAAAAGATATGAAGTATATTGAAAGGGTTTTGTTCATGCTGCAACAGTAATTTCACATGACGGATGTTTTTCTGTATAATCTTAAGATATGAAAAAAATGTTTCTGTTAAAATCTTTTTGTATTGCAGTCCTCTTTTTTTCTCTTCTGGGCTGTGAATCTGCTGCCGATAGGGCTGCCAGGGAAAATGCTGCACGAAATCTTGCAAAAAAGTGCGCAGTTAAAGAGTATGTGGCTTCCTTAAGTGATGAAGTAAAAATTTCCCAGCTTTTTCTCGTAAATATTGTAGGAGACAAAAAATTTACTCCTGTTGAAAAAACTGGCGCCCTTTATGGAAAATCTGGCGCGGGAGAACCTTTGCTTCCCGGCGGATGTCTTTTATTCAAATACAACATTGCTTCTGAACCGGATGAACTTTTTGATTTTTTAACCGGAATTAAAGGCTTTTATGATGAGTTTAACAATGTTCCTCCATTTATAGCTGTTGATCAGGAAGGCGGGGATGTCTGCCGCTTAAGAAAAATTACTTCACCCCTGCCATCCCAGGAATATATGCAGAATCTTTATAATGATGCTGCAGGCGGAGTTGAGGCTGTAGAAGAGGTGTATTCGTCTCAAAGCAGGCAGATGAAACTCCTTGGAATACATATGAATCTGGCTCCTGTCGTTGAAGCAGTCAGTGAAGCTAACAGGGACTTTCTTGGAAGCAGAAGTTTCGGTTCAATGGAAAACGTAATTGCTTTAGGAAAAATTGAAACAGATAGTTTTGAAAAAAACGGAATTGCAACAGTTTTAAAGCACTTTCCGGGAAATTCAAATACCGATCCCCACACAGGACTGCCTGAAATTTCAGTTACAAAAGCAGAACTTGAAAATGACTACATCAGACCTTTCAGGGAACTTGCTTCATCCTCTTCTTCAATTCTTATGAGCCACGCCCGCATTCATGTTACCGATGATGAAAATGCAGATTCCCTGACTCCCGCAGGCCTTTCAAAATACTGGGTAGGAGAAGTGCTCAGAAAGGATATTGGTTTTGAAGGTGTAATTTTCAGTGATGATATTTTTATGGGAGCGTTGAACGATAATGGATTTCCTCCTGAAAAGGCAGTCGTAATGGCCATTGAAGCCGGTGTTGACTGCATCATGCTCAGCGAAAAAAAGTTCGGCCAGGTTGCAGGAATTCTCCTTGAAAAAGCAAAAAATGATCCGGCTCTGGCACAGCGTATTGATGAAGCTGCACAGAGAGTCATTTTTCTTAAAGCCGGCTGCGGAATACTTGATTTTGTTCCTGTTGAAGAAGACGTAAAAAATTACAGGTTTACTTATCAGGTTGCCGGAAAAAAAGCCAAAATTGACAGAAACGGCGTGATTGAAAGTTTTTTTGCCGAAAAAAATCAAATTAACCAGAAAGGATACCTGAAATATTGAAACAGAAAGACAGAAAATCAAAGCTTCTTGGAGCTGAAGGATTTGAACAGTATTATTCTCAGATTTTTGGTAACAGATGGGCAACGTTAAAAGCATCTTTATTTGGTGAAGCTAAACACACTGAATACAAAGCCGGAGGGCAGGAAAGTTATTTTCTTGATTCAGGTTCAGTGAGGGCTGCAGTAACACTTCCTCTTGAAAATGCGCAGACCATTCTCGATATGTGTGCCGCTCCTGGTGGAAAAACTCTCGTTCTTGCCAGCAATATGGAAAAAAATGCTTCTCTTTTAACAAACGAGCGCTCCGCTGACAGAAAAATCCGTCTCAGTCATACAGTTGAGAATTGTCTTCCGCCTCAGATTCAGGATCGTGTTACAGTCATCTGCAAGGATGGGGCAATTCTGTGCAAATCTTCTTCCAATGTTTTTGACAGGATTCTTCTCGATGCGCCGTGTTCAAGTGAGCGTCATGTCCTTAATGATGAAAATTATTTAAAAGACTGGTCTCCAAACCGTATCAAAAGCCTTGCAGTGCTTCAGTGGTCTCTTTTGTCCAGCGGCTGGCGCATGCTCAATGAAGGCGGTTACATGGTTTACAGTACCTGTGCCCTCAATCCCGATGAAAATGACAGCCAGATAAAAAAACTTTTGAAAAAGTTTGATGATGTTGAAGTTTGTGAACCGTCAGTTGCCTTTGATCCGTCGGAATTCTGTCAGTGTCAGCTGCCTGATGGTGAAAAAACTGAATTTGGCCGCCATGTTTTGCCTGACAGTTGTGATGGAGCAGGTCCTTTGTACTTTTGTCTGTTAAGGAAGAAAAAAAAGGAGCCCCTGCGGTAGCGGAACAATGCAGAAGCTAGCCCCAGCGGAAGCGAAAAACGGGGCCTTTTCTTTTCAATTTTTTACAGACTTTGGCTGAATTTTTACAATTATTTTTACAATTATTTTTACAATTATTTCTTGATGATGACTAATTCGTGAATTATAATTGAAGTATATGTCCTTTAAAAAAGTGGAGTAAGAGTTAAAAAATGATTTCCCGAGAACAAAAATTACAAAAGATTATTGAGCTTGAACGAGAATTAAACGGCATTCAGGATATTGATGTTCTTTTAGAACGGCTTTTGTTTGCTGCTCGTGAAATCGTACACGCTGATGCAGGTTCCATTTATGTTGTTGAAAACAACAGCTTAAAAATCAAATATGCACAGAACGATACTCAGCTGAAAAAACTTAAAAAGGGCCAGAAACTTCCTTACGTTTCCTTTTCAGTTCCTGTTACAGAAAAATCAATTGCAGGTTACGCAGCTTTTTCAGGAAAAGTAATTAACATCAAGGATTGTTATAACCTTCCTCCTGACGTTCCTTTTTCTTTTAACCAGATTACAGATAAATCGACAGGCTATCACACTCATTCAATGCTTTCACTTCCGTTAAAATCTGCAGGCGGTTCTACACTTGGTGTTCTTCAGATTATTAATGCCCAGGATTCAGAAGGTAATATCATTGAGTTTGATGATGACGCAGAATTGTTCATTACACATTTTGCTGCAGATGCAACTCATGCCCTTCAGCATGCTTTTGATACAAGTAACATCATTACTTCCATGCAGCGTATGGCTCAGTATCGTGATCCTCGGGAAACTCATCCTCATGTAGAACGTGTTTCAAATTTTTCCCTTGAAATTTATGACCGCTGGGCTTTGAATCACAATATTCCTGAATCAGTTCAGGCAAAATTCCGTGATACATTAAAAATTGCAGCTAAATGTCATGACTTTGGCAAAGTAGGCGTTTCAGACGTTATCTTAAAGAAAGATGGTCCTCTTGATGATGATGAGCGTTCAATTATGAAGGGGCACACTTGTATCGGAGCACTTTTGTTCAGTGACCAGGATACAGAACTTGGTAAAATGTGCCGTGAAGTTGCCCTGCATCATCATGCCTGGTTTGATGGCAGTGAAACAGGATATCCGGGAAACTTTGACTTTTCAAAGTTTGAACCTGGAAAGCCGGTTCCGTTTTTTCCAAAATTAAAGGGAAGTGATATTCCTCTTGCGGCAAGAATTGTGGCTATTGCAGATGTTTTTGATGCTTTAAGTCATGCGCGCTGTTATAAAAAAGCCTGGACCATTGAAGATTCCTTTACAGAAATCCAGAAGTGTGCCGGAACACAGTTTGATCCTGAAATCGTAGATGCGTTTATCGAAGTAAAAGACCGTATTATTGCAATCAACTCTGCAATTACAAATCCGGATGAATAGGATTTTTACTGTCTTTTGCAGCCGTAAGTTTCAGCCATAAGATTTTTTGTTATTTCTCTGTCAAAACAGTCGGCGAATTTTTTAAAGTCTTTTTCTGAATAGTTTGATTTTTTATCGTTTCCAAAACCGAGCATAGCCAGGTTCAGATTAAAATCACGTTCGCTTAATTTGTCCGCAATGTTGTCTTTTGTAAAGCAGGTTCCTCTGTCATTTATAACAGGAATATTTTTTTCAATAAGGCGGGCAGCAAATGGAATGTCCCTGGTAATTACAAAATCATTTTCCTTTGAGTTTTCAAAAATATAATTGTCAGCAGAGCCTTCTTCTTTTGGAACAACAATCATCTTAAAAAGGGGGTTCTGGACAATGGGAATGTCATGATTGGCAACAAATGCGACAGGAATTTCTTTGGAAGCAGAGTAGGAAAGTACATGATTCCGCACTTTTACCGGACATGAATCAGCGTCGATCCAGATTGTCAGGTTAAACGCCATCGTGCAGCACCCTGTCAATTTTTGAGATTGTATCGTTGATTTTGCGCATTATTTCTTCTTCTTTTTCAGATTCTGCATGGGCTATTTCCTGGTCCTGAGCCGAACTGTATGCGCGCTTTGATTTTTCTTTATAAAGTTCATCACAGAGCATAATTCCTGCAAGAATACTGATCTGGAGATTATCTGTTAAAGAATTGCTTTTTTCGATTTGTTCTGTAAGTTTTGTGTAATAACCTAAAAGCTTCTGCAGGTATTCATCATCTTCATTTGCCTGAATTGCAAAAGATGTTCCTAAAGTGTCAATTTGCAATGAGCCCATAATTTACCTGCCTGTATGATTACCAGATGTCAAAATTGTTTTGAATTGGAGGTGCTGAATTATTTTCTGTAGAATTAAAAATTGAATCAGGAATGATTGGTGCTGCCTGTTCAACTGGTTCTGTTTTGGGAAGTGTAATTTCCGGTTGAATTTCTGCCTGTTCAACGTTTTCGCTGACTGGCTGTTGTTCTGCAACATTTTCTTCCAATGGACTTGTTGCAACTGGTGTGCTCTGCTGCTGTACTGGAGCAGGGCAAGAAGCGCCTGAAGCGGCTGTAAGAACTGCATTTTCTACAGTGTTAAGCCGTTCAAGTGCCTTTAAGATTCCTTCTTCGATCCTGCCCTGATCTGACTGAAAAGCTGAAAACTGCTCCGTTTTTGCAGACAGTGCATTTGTGAGCTCAGCGCACTTAGTGCGTAAAGCAGCATTCTCTGCATTCAGCTGTGCAATTTTTGCTACAGCGCTTTCAACTTTCTGTTCCAGAAGAAGAACCTGATCGAAAGAAATCATAAACTTGTCCTATAAATTATTTGTTGAGTGCTTTTTTAGCAACTTCAACTACAGCTTTGAATGCAGCTGCATCTTCAATAGCCAAGTTTGAAAGTGACTTACGGTTGATTGTTACACCAGCCTTTGTAAGACCATCGATGAAACGTGAGTATGAGAGTCCTTCTTCACGAACTGCAGCGTTGATACGTGCAATCCACAACTGACGGAAGTCACCTTTACGGTCACGGCGGTCAATGTAAGCGTGTTTAAGAGATTTTACAACAGCATCTTTTGCTGCTTTGTAGTTTGTACCACGGCGTCCTGTGAATCCACTTGCAAGCTTAAGGATTTTAGCACGGCGGTTATTACGTTTTGTACCATCTATTGCTCTAGACATTTGTTACTCCTTGTTAAAATCAGCCGTATGGAAGCTGCTGTTTGCGGATTCTTGCTGCAGAATCTTCAGAAAGGATTCCTGCGCCACGAAGGTGCATCTTACGTTTTGGTGATTTCTTTGTCAAAATATGACGAAGATTCATCTTCTTGTACTTAACTTTGCCTGTTCCTGTAAGAGAGAATCTCTTAGCAGAGGCTTTCTTTGTCTTCATCTTAGGCATTTCTATTACCTCTAAGTTTATTTGGCCTTGGCGTTTAATGTCATTGACATGAATCGCCCTTCCATTGCGGCAGGCTTCTCTACGGCGTAAGTGCCTTCTGTAAGCCTTTTCAATACTTCATTCAGAACATCGTAACCTAATTCAGTGTGTGCAAGTTCACGACCGCGGAAACGGATTGTTACTTTTACTTTGTCACCTTCATCAAGGAATTCCTGAACGTGTTTTGCTTTTGTATCAAGGTCTCCTGAGCCGATTTTTGGCTGCATGCGTATTTCCTTGATTTTAAGCTGTTTCTGGTTCTTGCGGGAATCACGGAGTCTTTTTTCCTGCTCGTACCTGTACTTACCAAAGTCGAGAATCTTACAAACTGGTGGATTTGCGTTTGGTGAGACTTCAACAAGGTCGAGATTTCTCTCTTTTGCTAATTCCAGTGCTTCGCGAGTGGCAATGATACCATTCTTTTCACCTTCATCATCAATCAAACGAACTTCGCGTACACGAATCTGTTCGTTAATACGTAAACCTTTTATGTCTGCCAACTTTACTCCTTGTGTTCATAAAACACTACTTTAACAAGTTCTTACATATTATCAAAATTTTGAATAGTGTGTCTAGTCAAGAAAAAGGTAATTTTGTATATTCAGCAGTTGAAGTGAAAATTGATATTTGATATTTTATTTTTATGTATTTGTTTATGCTTTTTTTGTTTCCTGTTTCATTATTTTTCTATATTAGAAACAGATTTTCAACAGGAAAGAAGGTGAACTGGCTTGTTGTTATTTTTGGTGCCCTTACAGGTGCAGGAGTCAGTGGTTTTAAAGCCTTTCTTATGTTCAGGTCTCATTATCAGGGGTCTTCTGTTTTCTATTATACACTGGATAACTGGGTTCCATACAGTCTGGTTCCTCTTGTTTTCTGCGGAATTTCCTATTTCTTTTCCAGTGATGATGTAAAGGAACGTTTTGGGTTTTATGTAACTTACATCATTTCTTTCATGTCGGTGTATTTTGTTTCGGAAACTTTAAGTCTTTCAAAACCTTTCCCGTTTTTTGTGTTATTTGTAAAACCGGTTCTTTATCTTTGTATGGTTCTTGGAATCAGAAAAAGCATTGAACATCTGTTTAAAAAAGTTTCAGAGAACTCGTCAATGTGGATCCTTGATATTGTTCTTATTCTTGTAGAGTCCCTGATACCTGCAGTCATTGAGGGAATCTGGTTCTATCAGGTTTCTTATATTGTTCTTGTTGTTATCTGCTGTGCATATCTGGCAGGTTCTGTGGTAAGGACTGTTTCAATAAAAGATCTTAAAGAGGAAGTTCTCCTGCAAAAATAAGGATTTTACGGATATTCATAAAAAGAAAAGGACATGTCCGTAAAAGCGTTGCTCGTTATTAATGACTTGCGGAATAAAAAAAAGCCTGTGTTTTATTGAAAAATCTTCATTTAAACACAGGCTTTTTTATTGATATCTGCTAAGGATTAAAGTGCATGTCCTGCAGAACCGAGAACTTCTCTGTTTTTGCGTGCATACATGTTTTTAAGTTCTTCGCGGGCTGGAGCAAGGTATTTGCGAGGATCAAATTCTCCAGGGTTTTCTGCGAGGGCTTTTCGAATCATTGCAGTCATTGCAAGACGGCCGTCTGAATCAATGTTGATTTTGCATACGGCAGATTTTGCAGCCTTACGAAGCTGTTCTTCAGGAATACCTACAGAATCTGAAAGTTTTCCGCCGTACTGTTCAATGATTTTTACATATTCTACAGGAACTGAAGATGATCCGTGGAGAACGATAGGGAATCCCGGAAGTTTCTTTTCAATTTCTTCGAGAACATCAAAAGCAAGTGGAGGAGGAATGAGAACTCCATCTGCATTGCGTGTACACTGTTCAGGAGTAAATTTACAGCGTCCGTGAGAAGTACCGATGGAAATTGCAAGAGAGTCAACTCCTGTTTTAGAAACAAAATCCTGAACTTCTTCTGGTTTTGTGTAGTGGCTTTCTGCAGCTGAAACTTCATCTTCTACACCTGCGAGAACACCAAGTTCGCCTTCTACTGTTACGCCGTGCTGATGAGCATAATCACAAACTTTTTTTGTAAGTGCAACGTTTTCATCGTATGGAAGTGAAGAACCGTCAATCATTACAGAAGAAAATCCGTTTTCAATACAGTCTACACAAAGTTCATAGCTTGAACCGTGATCAAGGTGAAGTACGATAGGAATATCACATCCCAGTTCGTGAGCATATTCTACAGAAGCGCGTGCCATGTTGCGCAGAAAGTATTTGTCTGCATAGTTGCGTGCACCGTTTGAAACCTGAAGGATTACAGGTGATTTTGTCTCAACACAAGCCTGGATGATAGCCTGAAGCTGTTCCATATTATTGAAGTTGTAGGCAGGAATTGCATATCCGCCGTTGATGGCTTTTGCAAACATTTCTTTAGTATTTACAAGGCCAAGTTCTTTGTAGCTAACCATATATTTTCTCCTACTAAATTGAATTTCTGTTTATATTCTATAATTATGATACTTGAAAATTGTAAAATCAAGTTTTTATTTAAATTACATGTGAATAAATTCGCTTATTTGAGTTTGACAAAGAGCATTGTGCAAAATATAATAAAAGAGTATTTATTTAAACATTTGAGATAAAGCAGCCGATATTAATAAACGGTGTTTTATAACATAAAGGAGAATTAAATGAAAAAGAGCGTTTTATGCTTAGCAGGTTTTGCTCTTCTGGCAGCGTTCTGTCTTCCGGCAGCAGCACAGCCTAGCAGCAGAGCAGTTGTAACTTATGTTATCGATGATTTTGATAACAAGGGTGAAAATGAATGGACTTGGAATGTTCAGACTAGCCGTTTCATTGATAAAGAAAATGGTTATCCAAAAGTAGGGTTTTTTGAAGGTCAGCCAAATTCACTCAAAGCTCTTAATAAAAACAAAGATGAAAAAGGTAAGTGTTATGGTGTAAAAACTTCATACCTCCGCAAGGGTGAAAACTGGTTTGAAGTTTATCCTGAAAAAGATGGAAAACCATACGAAATTGAATTTGTTGGTACAGTAACACAGATTGATTTCTGGCTCTGGGGTGCTAACTATAATTATTTCATCGATCTTCTTGTTCGTGATGCAGAAGGCCGTGTACACACACTGCCAGCTGGAAATCTTGGTTTCCACGGCTGGAAAAACTGTGTAGTTACAGTTCCTGGTTCTATCCGCCAGCATTCAAGACTTCGTTCTGGTCCAAAAAACATGACATTCATCGGTTTTAGAGTAAGAACAGATCCAGATGAATACGTAGATGATTTTAATATCTTCTTTGATCAGCTTAAATACACAACAAATGCTTTGAGCAACATCTTTGATGGTTATGAACTTTCTGATATCGAATTTGAAGGTGGTTCATCATCTGGCTCTGGCGCTACAAGTGAGGCTAAATAATGAAAAAATTAATTTCGGCTCTTATTGCATTGACAGCATCTGCAATGATGTTTGCACAGACTTCAAGTCTTTCAGAACCTGATCCAACAGTAATCGGTAAAGATTCAGCTGCTCAGGCTCTCCGTGAAATTTCAGTTGACCGTTTTGAAGTAGAAGGCAGCTGGAATACACATATTTCTCCTGACTATGGTATTATCACTTGTCGTCTTTTTGATGGTTCTCCAGCAATGAAAGATCCGCTTAAGGGTGAAGAACAGGCAGAAGATACAAAAGTATTCGGTATTAAAGTTGAATTCTTCCGTCGCGGAATCAATTCATTCTATATCCGTTCTGCACGTCCTCAGCCAATTGAAGGTGTTACAAAGACAATTTCTATGTGGGTTTGTGGACGTAACATGGATCACGAAATGTACGTTCTCGTTCAGGATTACTACGGAAACAATTTTGAATTGTTCCTTGGTAAACTTGGCTTCTCAGGATGGAAAAAACTTACTGTAGCAGTTCCACCAACTCCAGATGGAGAACATGGAATTATTCAGTCAAGCGCATATAACGGTGTAAAACCAGGTCTTAGAATTGTTGGTTTCAGAGTTGACTGTAACCCAATGCAGGCTAGAGGACAGTACTATATGTACATTGATGATCTTCGTGCTGTAACAGACCTTTACGATGTAGAAAATCGTGATGAAGATGATATGATGGATGACTGGTAGTAGTCACCGAAATCGCTGAGTTAGTGATTTCGAAAAAAGGCTGTCTTTTTTACGGAGGCCACTGAAAAAGGTCTTAAATTTGAGAGTGTGAAATAAAGAAAGCTAGATTTTTGAGAAAAAGATCTCATTAATCTGGCTTTCGCTCTTTTACGTGCAGATTATTTTCCTCATTTTTCTTTATTTTCTTCCAGAAT
>JAZLKD010000040.1:0-64103 GCA_045597415.1 Treponema sp.
CGTCGAAGTAAGTGGTTACTTTTTAGATAATGACTTCTTCACGGCACGCTAGAACCTTCCGCCGACTCTCTGATTCCGTCGAATCAGAGTACCACATTTTCCTGATGTATATATCATGACATCTTGACGCGTTAGGGATCACTATGGGAATAGTACCCCGCGTGTCAAGGCCTTGAGCGAAGCGTGCCTTGACGCGTTAGGGATTGTCGCGGAAAGACCGGAAGCTTGCTGAGGACTTGGAGCAAAAGCCCGACCCGCAGGGGAACGCCCTTTCTTCAATGACAATTCCCTTCAAATCTGCTATATTTACTTCATGGCTAAAACATTTGACGACAAAAAAATCATTTACACAATGGACCGCGTTAGTCGCGCGTATGGAACAAAAGTAGTTCTTAAGGACATTTCGATTTCTTATTACTACGGTGCAAAAATCGGTGTTATCGGTGAAAATGGTGCCGGTAAATCTTCACTTTTCAAGATTTTTGCTGGAATTGATAAAGATTACACAGGTGATACTCATCTTCTGCCTGGTTATACAATGGGCTACCTTGAACAGGAACCTTATCTTGAGCCTGGCAAAACAGTTATGGAAGTTGTAAAAGAAGGTGTTAAGGAAATTACTGACCTTCTTGCAGAATTTGACAAGGTAAACGAAGCTTTTGGTGATCCAGATGCTGACTTTGACAAACTTTGCGCCCGCCAGGCTGAAATTCAGGAAAAACTGGATGCTGCTGATGCATGGAACCTTGATGCAAATCTTGTGCTTGCCATGGATGCCCTCCGCTGTCCTCCGGGAGATCAGGTTGTAGATGTACTTTCCGGTGGTGAACGCCGTCGTGTTGCTTTGTGCCGCCTTTTGCTGCAGAAGCCTGACATTCTTCTTCTGGACGAACCTACAAACCATCTTGATGCAGAAACTGTTGCATGGCTTGAACGTCACCTTAAGGATTACCCTGGTACAATCATTGCAATTACTCATGACCGCTACTTCCTTGATAACGTTGCAGGCTGGATTCTTGAAATGGACCGCGGTGAAGGTTATCCGTTCAAGGGAAATTATTCTGAATGGCTTGAAGCAAAAGAAAAACGCATGGCCCTTGAAGAAAAACAAGCTTCAGTTCGCCGCCGTGAAATGCAGGAAGAACTGGAATGGATTCATGCAGGAGCAAAAGGCCGTCAGGCTAAGCATAAGGAACACATCACAAAATACGAGTCACTTCTTGCTGAAGAATCTAAGCGCGTAACTCTCAAAGATACACAGATTTCAATTCCGGCAGGTCCACGTCTTGGAAATGTGGTAATTGATGCAGAAAAACTTACAAAATCTTATGGTGACAAGCTTTTGTTTGAAAACCTTGATTTTCATATTCCGGCTGGTGCTGTTGTTGGAATTGTTGGTCCAAACGGTGCAGGTAAGACAACACTGTTCAAGATGATTGCTTCTGCTGCTGGTCAGGATGTTGAACTTCCAGACGGCAAAACAGGAAAGGAAAATCCTGATGCAGGTTCAATCAAAATCGGTGAAACAGTAAAGCTTGTTTATGTTGACCAGATGCGTTCAAAACTTGATCCAAACAAGACAGTTTACGAAACTTTGAGCGGTGGAAGTGATCTTGTTAAGCTTGGTGCAGTTGATGAAAAAGGAAGACCTGTTAACGGTGCAGTCCGCGAACTTAATGCCCATGCTTACTGTTCATGGTTTAATTTTAACTCAGCTGAGCAGAACAAAAAAATCAGCGTTCTTTCCGGTGGTGAAAAGAACCGCCTCAACATGGGTATGATGTTCAAGGAAGCCGGAAACGTTCTTCTCCTGGACGAACCTACAAACGACCTTGATATTACAACAACACGTTCCCTGGAAGAAGCAATCAACGGCTTTGCGGGAGTTGTTATGGTAATCAGCCATGACCGCTACTTCCTGGACCGTATCTGTACACATATTCTTGCTTATGAAAATAATTCTGATGTGCATTTCTTTGAAGGTAACTGGTCAGAATATGTAGAATGGCGTAAAGAATTCCTTGGAATCGATGACGACGTTCCACACAAAACTGTTTACAGAAAACTTACAAGGTAAGTGGAAAAACGATATTAAACAAAAAAGCTGTAGCTTCAAACCCCTGAAAACTGAGGTCAACGAAACTACAGCTTTTTTTTAATCTCTTGTTTCAATCTGATGTGCAAAGTCTAAGATGTCTGTAAAGAGGCCTTCAAAAGTTTCAGCGTTGATAATTGTAAAAGTAGGATTATTTTTGTCGTCAAAAAATCCCATATTTACGCTGATTTCAGCCGGGATTGAATTGATGTTGTCGGCATTGTATGGTTCACCGTCAAAGAGATTTGAAATATTGTCGCCGATTTCATCAAATTTTTCAAAAAATGCCGGCTGGAGAGTTGTGTCTGTCTGAGAAGCAAGGGAAATAAAGAATTTTCCCCCTGACTTTTTAGAATTGCAGAAACCTCCTCCGAGTCCAAAATTAAAGTTGTATTTTACTTTGATATCCGAAAGGGAGTTTAAAAATCCGGAAGTATACTGCCCCATGGTAAGGGAATTAAGTGCAATGATGTTGATTTTAGCAGTAATAACTCCCGAAAAAGAACCTTTCATTTTTGCACTTTTAAAAACCGAATATTCACCTTCCGGCACAGTTCCGTCAAAAGTAATTGTCGTAAAGTTTTCCGGGAAAATGATTTTAACATCGTAATTAACATTGTCTCCGGATTTTTTTACAGTAATTTCATAAGGTTTTCGAGTTCCTTCAAAAGAAAAGCCGTAATCTGCAAAAGGTTTTAAAATCGACAAATCTGACCTGTTTTTGTGAACATATTTTCCATATCCTTTTGTCTGAATGTCATTTGCAAATTTCTGAATATCCTGCTGAGTTTCCATGATGGCAGTAGCAGTGCTGGCCTGCATAATCAGATTGTGCAGTGTTTCCTGAAATTCCTGTGAAGAAAATCTTTTTACCCAGTAGTCATCATCAAATTCATCCGCAGTTTCTTCCAGCATATCAGCAAGGGAATTCACAGAAGTTATGTATGTTTCCGCTCCCGTTGCCGGAATATCTTCTACAGTCATAGGCTTTTTGCTGCCACAGCCTGCAAACAAAAATAAAGTTAAAGCTGATAAAAGTCCGCATAAAATTTTTTTCATTTAAATCTCCTAGTAAGAGCATTTTACAGGAATTTGGTAAAAATTGCATTATAAAGTTTGATAAGGGCGTTTCCCTCCGCGCTGCTGCGGGTCAGGCTGTCCGTGGTTTCGGCGTCTTACGCGCCTTCATTTTTCCACTCTGGTGGTTTCGATTACCTCAACCACCGCCGTTCCAGAACGCCTGCGACGCCACTACCATCCTTAACGCTTGTTTAACATTTCCTTTCTTTTCATTATAATTAAAGTATTATGACAATTTACGAAAAAGCACTCGAAAAACATTCTGAATGGAAAGGCAAAATCTCTACGGAGCTTAAGATGCCTCTGGAAACTCGTGACGACCTGTCTGCAGCATACACTCCTGGTGTTGCTGAACCATGTCGTGCCATCCACAAAAATCCTGACGATGTTTACAAATACACATGGAAAGGAAACACAATCGCCGTTGTTTCAGACGGAACTGC
Organism: Treponema sp.; assembly: GCA_045597415.1. Taxonomy (GTDB): domain Bacteria; phylum Spirochaetota; class Spirochaetia; order Treponematales; family Treponemataceae; genus Treponema_D. The sequence continues at coordinate 3,619 of JAZLKD010000040.1, forward strand.
TGTTCTTGGTCTTGGTGACATTGGTCCTGCCGCAGGTCTTCCAGTAATGGAAGGTAAATGTGTTCTCTTCAAGAAATTTGCCGGCGTTGATGCCGTTCCACTTTGTATCGACACAAAGGATCCACAGAAAATCATTGACTTCTGTAAGCAGATTGCACCAACTTTTGGCGGAATCAACCTGGAAGACATTTCAGCTCCACGCTGCGTTGAAATTGAACGCACTCTCATTAAAGAACTTGATATTCCTGTTTTCCACGATGACCAGCACGGAACTGCTATTGTTGTAACTGCTGCCATCATGAACGCCCTTAAAGTTGCAGGCAAAAAGGCAGAAGACTGTACTCTCGTAGTTTCAGGTGCAGGTGCCGCAGGTTCATCAATTATCCGTATGCTCCACAAATTCGGCATCGGCAAAATCTATGCCTTCAACATCAACGGAATCATCATTAAAGAAGATTACGACAAATACGACTTCCTTACAAAAGAACTTACAGAAATCACAAACCCGGACAACCGCCGTATCACAATGAAAGAAGCAATGGTCGGAGCAGATATTTTTGTCGGAGTTTCAGCTCCAAACCTTGTAAGTGAAGAAATGGTCAAGTCTATGGCTCCAAAATCAATCCTTTTTGCCATGGCAAACCCAGAACCAGAAATAACATACGAAAAGGCAAAGGCTGCCGGTGCTTACATCATCGGTACAGGCCGTTCAGACTATCCAAACCAGATCAACAACATTCTGGCTTTCCCAGGCCTTTTCCGTGGTGCTCTTGACTGCCGTGCTTCAAAAATCACGGAAGAAATGAAGATTGCTGCTGCCCGCGGTTTAGCTTCCCTTGTTTCAGAAAAAGAACTTGGTCCAGACATGATTATTCCTGGTGCATTCGACCCTCGCGTTGCAGAAACAGTTGCAAAAGCTGTAGCTGAAGAAGCAAAAAAAGCCGGTCTTGCTAGAATATAATTGTCAGACCATAAAGTGTCATTGTGTTTAAGGCTTTTTGCAGGAACACAATGACACAATTTTTTATTGATGAAAAAAATCTGGTTGTTTTCAGTTTTGTTCTCGTATTTTGCGGTGGCAGAAATAAATGCCCGTGCAGTCAAAAATGTAAGCCCTATTCAGGATATGGAATGGACTTTTGAAACAACACAGGGTTTTGAAAACATTCAGAATAATCTTATGTCCAAAGAGGGTGGATCTACCAGTCAGATCAGTCAGGCCCTTCAGTTTACCGGTATTCTTTTTCATTCATATTACAGAGACCAGCTGCTTTCCAAAACACAGATGAATCTTGGTTTTGACCAGAATCCTCCGGAGTTTTACTGGTCTGAAGAACCTGATTTTGTCCACGATGCAGACAATATTCTTCTTGAGCACCTAAAATGTGTTCAGGTTGACTGCCAGGTTTTTCTGCCGAAAGTTTACTTTTTTAATATGAAACTCAGTCCCTTTGCAGGCTATTCATTCATAAATTATTCATATACACAGACTTATAATGCCAATTACGGTGATTCTTTCATGTACAACTGTCTGCTGGTGGGAGTTGATTACAGTCACAGGATAAATGCAAAATTTACCCACAATTACTATTTCTGTTATTCTCCCCTGATGATTGTAAAGGCTGGGGAAGGAGCAGTCCGTTATATAAATTACGGTGCTGAACTCATTGCAAACACTTCACCAATCGCATTTACATTGTTCATTTCATTCAGAAAAGCAGCAAACAAAGAATATGAATTTATTTTTAACAATGATGAACTTCATTTTAACACAACAGAAGTTGGATTAAGTTTTCACCTTTCATTTTAAGGAAGAACTACAAGTCCACGACCACGGAAAGCAGAAAGTGGCGCATCTTTGCGTTCTGTGTGAAATTCACCCATATAATTCCACCCGATTTTGTTTTTGCCGCAGGGAACTTTTTCTCCGCCAAGCCACACAATTTTGTCAGTTTCGGCTGGAAGCGGTCTTGTAAAAGCTTCATCCCGTTTTTCTTCATATCTGGCAATGAGGGAGTCAATAAAATCTTTGGGAATATCAGGCTTTGGAACAGGAAAATCAAACCATTTTTCAATTTTCATGTTTAAATCCTGACCGTGCATCCATTGATTGAGGGAATAATCCAGGGCAGGACCGTATTTTTCAGACTTTTCTTCACCCTTAAAATTCAGGCCGTTTTTGGCAAAGAGGGCTCTTGAATTATTTTCAACCGGAACAAGATCCTTAATAAGGCCTTCAGACCACTCTTTGTAAACACGGGAATGCCTTGTAAGAACAAATTTATGCCAGAAACAGCTGTCCAGAAGACCATTTGCGTAAAACTGTCTGAGAGTTTCCATTGAGTTGATGAGATCCTGAGGCTGTTCCCACCAGTAGCCGTAAATCATGTATGCGTGAACAAGAATTCCTGCTTCTTTAAATGCACAGCAGGCACCGACAATGGATTCAAGGTCAGTTCCCTTATGAATTGCGTTTAGACCGTTTCCAGTTGCAGATTCAAGTCCGGCACTTACACCAATAAGACCGCCATAGCTTAAATAGTCGGCAACATCGCGGGTAAAGAATTTTTCAAAGCGTACGTTTCCCCACCAGGTAATGGGAGATCCGTGGGCAATATTTTCACGGGCAAATTCAATCATCATTGCAGGAGGCATTGCTTCATCAACAAAGTGTATTCCCCAGATTCCTTTTGATTTGCATTGACTGTAAATTCCTTCGTAAAGGTTGTGGATATTAGTAGGACAGTAGCCGCAGACATAATCCAGGGTAACGTCACAAAAAGCACATTTATGCCAGTAACAGCCGTGGGCCATGTAAACTTTAATCCAGGCACCGTCGCTCCAGAGTCTGTGCATAGGATTAACGTCGTCAATAAGCCGCGGATAAAGTGAAAAATCTATATCAGAAAAATCCGGAATGAGTGAAGAAGTAATTTGCCGCTCGTATTGAAGGGAAGCTTCATCGTCAGGAGCAGGCTGAATAATCTGGACAGAATTGTCAGCCTTTTTGATGAATTGTTTCAGCTTGAAAATAGATTTCTCCACTACGCCTCCGGCTCCGGTCGAAATGACAGTGCTATCAGAAGTGTAGCTATTGGTTGAAATGACAGTGCTATTAGAAGTGGAACCATTGGTCGAGATGACATTATTTCTGTTATTTATAGTGTCACCTCGAGCGGAGTCGAGAGGTCTCTTTTCTGTTAAAAATTCAAAAATTTTTTTGTAAGAAGCATAGCCACGGTCAAACGAAAGAAAGTCGCAGTATTCAGCAAGAAGAGGTTCATCGGAACTGCGCAATTCAGTATTTACAAAACCGCCGCCAAAAGAAACGGGAACTCCATTTTTGTAAAAATTTTTGATGAATCTTCCTGTGGAAAGGGCTGCAGCAAAAGTTCCTGCAAAAGGAATTGAAATACAGACAAGGGAAGGTGAAAAGTCTTTTAATTCAGATTCAAAAAGTCGCTTGAGGAGAGGTTCATAAAAATGCTTTAGAACAGGAGAATCTGCTCCGCCGGCAATATTTGAAAAAGTAGCTTCGCTGATGGTAAGACGTTCAGCATAGCGCACAAGACTGAAATTATTGTCAAAGGCAATTGTTATAAAATCTGCAAGATCTGCCAGGGCGTAACTTGCAAGAGAACGGGCATCATCTGTGGAAAGATTGTGGTCCAGGTTTTCAAGGTAGCGTTCCATTCTGTTTCCGCGTGGAACATGTGCACCAAAGCAGAATCTATGGGCATTTTCGTAACCGGAAAATTTAGTGTCATTGTGGAGTGTAGAAGTAATAAAATCAATCCAGTTTATCCACAGGTCTTTCTGAGCAATATAGCGGCGCAGGTTAAAGGAAGTAGCTTCATCTCCGGATCTGGAAGCCTGTTCAGCAAGGGTTAAGGCATTATTTTCGCAAAGCTGGAAAAGTTTTGTAAGTCCATCCCGGCTGAAGAGTTCATAAAAAAGCTGAATGTTCAGGTCAATCCATTTTGTGTTGCATCCAAGCTGCTTAAAGAAAGAAGAAAGGTAAGCCCCGCTGGGATAAACAGTGTTTAACTGAACGATCGGCGGCTGAAGGATTAAAACATTCATATTAAAAGAATAGCATATCTGTCAAAAAAAATCCTGCGATAAAGTGAACCCATGAAAAGAAGAAAAATGATTATAAATGAGAGGTATTTTTATAAAATATGACTTTTCGGGACAGTAAAGATTTTTGGAATGTTAATAAAAAAAATACATATTGGGGATGAAATAACGATAATTTATAAATAATGATTATATTTTATTAGAAATTATTTATAAAATTAAAGAAATGGAGAATTCAGTATATTTAGAATGTAAATTTCATAAATTTATTCAAAAAATTTAGATATACACTATTTAAACACAGGTTTAATTTAATAACATGAGCAAAATTCCAGGCTTTTTAAAGCATGGGAATTATTAAAAGTTATTAATTTAGAAAATGGAGGATTTTCTATGAAAAAATTGTCTAAAGTATTTGCAACCTTAGCTGCTGTTGCAATGCTTGGTTCATTGTTCATGGCTTGTTCCAGTGATGATGGAGAAAAAGGCGACGGACTTCCAGCAGGCGGTAAATACGAAACTACTGTACCTGATCGTCTTACATCAACAGCACCAGCGACTGCAGGTGAAGTTAAGCTCGACGATTCAGTAGTAGCTGGTATCAAAGAAGCTTTTGCTGCAATCACAGATTCAAGTGAACACACAATCACTCTTGCACCAGGTACTTATGACCTTGGTACAGACCAGATCAACTACAATGGTGGTGCAACAATTCACGTAAAGGGTCTTGGTACTGCTGAATACGGTACTGACGTTCTTATTACAACTGCAAGAGAAGAACTTGCAAGCGAAGAAAGCCGTTCACTGCTTTATGTAGCAGGTGCAGCTAACATCTACCTCGAAAACCTTACTCTTGAAAACTCTAACAAAAAAGTTGGAGATGCTCAGTTTGAAGTTTTAGGTTATGCAGGTTCAGGCACAGTAGCTGCTTATAACTGTTCTTTCCTTTCACATCAGGATACAGTAAGAACTACAGGTAAAGCATGGTTCTACAAATGTTACATCGAAGGTGACGTTGACTTCCTGTGGATGGAAGAAGCAGGTAGCGTAGCACTTTACGAAAACTGCCGTCTCCGTGCAGTAAAAGATCGTATTGCTGAAGATGGTTCTTGTAACGCTTACTTCACAGCTCCACGTATGTCTGTAGCTGATGAAAAGAGCTACTACAAAGGTCTCGTAATCATTGACTCTGCATTCGAAGTTGAAGACGGTGTAACAGCTTACCTCGGACGTAACCCATGGAACAAATCTGGTTCTATCTATAACAACGTTTCAATCGTACGCTCAACACTTGCTGGTAAAATCAAGAGTGCATTCAAAAATGCTGGAAACGCTAATACAGCAATTAAATTCACAGGTTTCCATACAGATGCTTACTTTGCAGCAGATGCAAACAACGCACGCTACAATGCAACAATGGTAAGCAATGAATTTGCCGGACGTAACAACATCATCAACCGTTACTTTGACGGTGAAGTTTCTGCTATGGCAAAAGCTTCAAATATCTGGGATGTAAACGCTCTTGCAACAAAACTCAACTGGGATGTAGCTGCAGATACTTCTGTAAACGTTCTCCCAACAGAAAAACCAACAAATGTTTATGAATATTCATTTGTAGGTGCTACAAACTCTGGTGACGGTACATATACAACAGCTGACGGTAATGTAACTATTAAACCATTTGGATTCCGTACAGACATTCATGGTGTAACAATCCATAAAGATGACACAATCACTTTCAAAGTTGCAACAATGTGTAAGATTTCTTTCATTGCCTGTCAGTATGGTGCCTCATTTGAAGGAACAGCTACAACTGATGTTGGTACATTCTCAGATGGTAATACAACAACAACATTCAAGATTGACCCATCTGCAGTAGACGGTGGTGTATCAGGTGCAATCTTCTATACAGGAACAACACCTGCAACAATCACTCTTACATTCACACAGGCAGGAGAATGTTACCTCCACGGTGTAGGTATCCGTGAATATGCTGAATTCAACAAGGCTTCAAGCATCACTGTTAGCGGTGCTTCATCACTCCTTATTGACTCAACAGCTCAGCTTTCTGCAACAATCAAACCTGCAAATGTAACACTCAAAGCTGTTACATGGTCTTCAAGCGATGAATCAGTTGCTCTCGTATCAAAGAAGGGTCTCGTACAGGGTCTCAAAGCTGGTACAACAACAATCACTTGTGCTGCAACAGACGGTTCAGGTGTAACTGGTACAAAAGTTATTACTGTAAAAGCAAACTCTGCAGCTCCAAAAGCTGGTCAGACATACTTCTACAACCTCAAGGGTGGTGTAGGTAATCCATTCTTCTCTAGCGATACATTCTTCCAGATGTTTGCTGATGCAGACAACGGTGGACACGGTCTCCAGGCTGGTAACGGATCAACTATTAAACTTAAGGTTGCTGGAAACGTAGAAATTGATTTCCACAACTGTCGTTATGACAATGCTTGTGATGTAATCGCTACAAACTCTAAGGGTGAAGTAGTAGGTTCTGTTCACTTCCCAGGACAGGAAAAATATGCTGTTGAACCACAGGATATCTTCAAACTTGATGATTATCATAACTCAATGGCTTATGTAGGTCCAGCTGATACTCTCACACTTACATACACAAATGCAGGCGGTTCAGCTTCTTACCTCCACGACCTGACTGTAAAACCACTTACAGGTATTGTTAATGTTGAATCAATCACAGTAACAGCTGAAGGTGGTGCAACAGAAGTTAAAGCATTGGAAACACTCCAGCTTACAGCTACAGTTAGCCCAGATAACGCTACAGCTAAACTTGTAACATGGTCTTCTTCAAATGAAGAAATTGCTACAGTAAACTCAGACGGTCTTGTAACTGCTCTTGCTGAAGGTGATGTAGTAATTACTGCAACAAGTGTTGCAGATAAAAATATGAAGGGAGAATTCCCACTTACAGTTGTTGCCGGATCAAAAGCAATTTCTGAAAAAACAGTAATTAATTTTGGTTCTTCTGGAAACTACAAAGATCTGACAAAAGTTGATGTATCAGCTGCTGCTCTTCGCGATAATGGTGGAAACAACTCACAGTTCTCTTCAGGTACAATCAGTTTTGAAGTACTCAAAGGTGCAATGATTTCGTTCTCAACATATAGCGGATATACTTCTTACAAAGTATCAGACGGTACAAATGAATCTGAAGAACAGACAGGTACAAGCTTTGTATACATGGCTACTGCTGACAGTACAATTACTGTAACACCAACAAATTCTAACAATTACTTCTATTCAATCACTGTAAGCTACCCACTTAAGGGAGCAGTAACTTTCGGAAGTGCAGGTAATTATAAGGATTTGACAAATGTTGATTTCTCAGCAGCAAATCTCCGTGATAACGGTGGTGATAACTCACAGTTCTCATCGGGAACAATCACATTTGATGTTGTTGCAGGTTCTGTAATTACATTTGCTACATACAACGGTTATACAGCTTATACTGTATCAGATGGTGAAAATACATCAGATGAACAGACTGGTACAAGTTTTGTTTATAATGCTACTAAATCTGGTACAATTACTGTAACACCAACAAATTCTAACAACTACTTCTATTCAATTACTGTAGAATAATCAGTTAGATGTAACCAAACTCAACTAACTCAGCTTGCTGAAAGTGGTTGAAAATAACGGCCCGCTTCGGATCTTCCGGGGCGGGTTTTTTATTTGGCTATGTCTGTAAATTGTGTTGCTGCGCTGATTGAGGCACTCGAAATCACTGCAGCAACATTTTATACATGGTGGTTTCGAGTGCCTCAACCACCGTATTTGGGGTAACAATACTTTTTCCGGGCATAGCCTTTAATTTTACGATGTCTGTTTTGTCATAATTGTTACAAGTTATAACAATTCTTGCGGTGAATAAAATCCACTAATATAGATACAATATAAAAAATGGAGGATTTTATGAAAAAAATCGTAAAGGCATTTGCTATTCTTGCTGCAAGTGCATTGATTGGCTCATCATTCATGGCTTGTTCAAGTGATGATGATGGCGGAAGTCCATCTAAACCAGCTGGTGCTGCAGACGGCGTTGTAAAACTCGACGGCGTTGAAAAAGCAGACTTTGCTGCTGCATGGGCAGAGCTTGGAACAACAGGTGATCACATTATCACTCTTGGAAAAGGTACTTACACTCTTGAAACTGGTAAGACATTTGTTTACGCAGGTACTGGTAGTGTAACAATCGAAGGTTCTACAACAACAAAATTTGGTGCTGATGTTATGCTCGTTGGTAATCCAAATACAGCTTCTCAGAACAGCCGCGAACTTTTTAAGCTTACTGGCAAAGGTACTCTGGTAATTAAAAATGTTTCAATGGAAAATATTTATGGAAAAACTGAAGCTGGTGATGTTCAGGCTGAAGTTCTTGCTTCTACAAACGGCAAAATTGTAGCATACAACTCTACATTCCTTTCTCATCAGGATACAATCCGTACAGAAGGAAAATCATGGTTCTACAAATGTGCAATTAAGGGTGACGTTGACTTCCTCTGGATGGAAAGAAACGGTGTTGTAGCACTTTATGAAGATTGTGAAATCACTGCAGTTGGAGACAGAACAACTAAGGCATATTTCACAGCACCAAGATCTAATCGTGGTACAAAAATTGGTAAAGGTCTTGTAGTACTTAATTCAACTCTCAAAGTTGAAAATGGTCTTGCAACTGTTTCATTATTCAGAAGTCCTTGGAATGGAGACGGACAGTACTATAACCAGGCTGCATTTGTAGGTACAACAATTAATGGAACTGTTGGTGAAACTCTTGTTACAAATAACTCAGACGGTATAGGTGATAACTCTGTAGTTGGATGGAAAGTTGACTCTGCAATTGCGACAGCTTATCCATCAAAGGGTTCAAACGTAGGTACACTTTCTGACGCAGATAAAACAGCTGAATATTCTAACCGTGGGATGATCCTTAATAAAATCATTACAATTGACGGTTCTAACACAGCTTATGTTATCGATGAAGATGATATGTGGGATGTTTCTTCTTATAACTTTGAAGGAATCGAAAATAATGCTGCAACAAAAACTGTTAATCCTGTTGTAAGTGATTTTGATGCAACTAAGGCAACAGTTAAATGGGATTTTTCTGGTCTGACATTTGCCGGTGCTAAATATGATGATAATACAGATGCTTCAGATGGAAAGACTGGTTTTAATAAGAAATCAGGAACTATGCCTGGTGAAGTATTAAAAGACACAGCTGGTACATATACAGTTATCATGGATGTTAATGCATCTGCAAACGGTAAACTTGCTGCAAATACAAACACAGACGGCTCTTCTAAATCTCAGGCTCAGATCAATGCAAATACTGTTCTTACAGTTCCTGTAACAGCTGGTGCAAATGTAACAGTAACTGCTACATCATCTGGAACAAACCTTGGTATCAATGAATCAATCGGTACAGTAGGTTCTGGTGATATTACTTATGAAGCTACTGAAACTGGTGCTGCTGTTATCTATGCTTATGGTGGAGCTTATATTTCTAAAGTAACTGTTGAAAATCTTGATCTTACACAGTTCAATACTCCGGAACTTAAAAAATATCTTGATGGAACTGCTACTGGTGAAACAAAAGCTGTTGTAATTACAAGTGCAGATATGAGTGTTAAGACAGAAAAAACAATTTCAATCAATTCTTATGTATTTGCATCTTATGGTGCAACAGCAGGAAGTGTAAGCTGGAATTCTTCAAATACAGAAGCTGCTTCTATTGAAAATGGAGTTGTAACTGGTATTGCTGCAGGTAAAACAAATGTATTTGCAACTGTAGATGGAATTACTTCTAATTCTATTGAAATTACTGTTGAACAGGGTGTTGCTGGTGCATTTACAGTTTCATGGTTAGATAATGCTGAGCATTGTGCTAGTCCATATGCAGCAACAAATGAAGATGAAACTATTGCAGCTGGTTCAAATGCGGCTCCTTCTGCAGGAACATGGGCTTATAATTCAACTAAACTTGATCCTGCATATAGTACTTATGGACTTACATATACTGTAACTGGTAGTGAAAACGGAGATTCAAAAGAAGTTGTTTATGTAGACTTTACTGTTACTGCTGCAGCTGCCTGCACAATTAATACACTTAATGTTGCATACGGAAACCATGGTACTGACAAAGTTATGGCTTATGTTCAGTATAAAAAAGGAAGCGGAAGCTTTACTTTGATTGCAGATGAAACAACTGCTGGAAACAAGAGAAAAGCTAAGCGTTCTTATGACCTTACAACAAAATCAATCAGTCTTGCTGCCGGAGAAACTGTCACATTCAGAGTTTCATTCTATGGAACAGGTGGTATTACAGATACAACTAAATCTCCAACAATTGGTACTGTATCTGTTGAAGGTAAGAAAAACTAACTTTTAAGTTGAAATATAACTTACGGTGGTTCCGTTTGATTCTAGCCATCGTTCACTTTCCCCACAACCAGGATGGTTTCGACAAGCTCAACCACCCCGGTTGTGGGGATTTTTTTATATTGGGTGGTACAATAAAGTAATCGATGGAGGTGAAATTATGATTTATTCTTATATGACTTTACCAGATAATACTGAAATTACTCATACAGAATTGAAAAGTGATGGGTCTGTGATTGTATATGCGGAGGCTTTGATCATGCCCCAGCGGTTTAAAAAAGGAGCACCTTAAGAGCATGCGACTAAAGTTTGGATGACCAAAAATGGCAAAACGCTGCTTGCTAATCATGTATTAAATTCAATTTTAAGAATTATTGAAACCCGATATTTCGATATACTTTCTAAATGGAAAGATCGTTTTGGTGAAATTCGTTTTTACTGTTAATCATAATTTTTCTGTAAATAGTGTTTAATTTTCATAATTATTTTGTATTTTTACAGATTATTTTGTTTTAGAATTGATCTGTGAATGGCAGAAAACTTGATATGACAAAAGGGTCCATTTTGCGGCTCACTTTTTTGTTTGCTTTACCTCTTGTAGCATCTACTTTGCTTCAGCAGCTGTATAATATTGCAGATACTTTTGTTGTCAGCAGATATTGCGGCCGGATTTCCATTGCTGCTGTGGGTACAAGTTCTCAGCCTGTTGAAATTCTGTTGTGTGTTTTTCTGGGGATAGGGCATGGGATTTCGATTCTGGTTTCTCAGGCTGCAGGGAGAAAAAACCGGGAAGAAATTAAAAAATTAACTAAAACTTCCGTTTCTTTTCTTTATATGACTGCCATTCCGGTTACTCTGCTTGGTTTATTTGCAGGTCCATATATTTTGAGGCTCATGCAGGTTCCTGATGATACTCTTGAGCTTGCCGGAACTTATATTCAGATTGTTCTTCTTGGAACTCTTGGCCAGATGGGTTTTAATCTAAATTCCGGTATTCTGCGTGGCCTTGGAGATTCTTCTTCGTCCCTGATTTTTCTTTTGTTTTCCTGTGTTCTTAACATTATTCTTGATTTTGTTTTTGTTCCTGGTTTTGGAATGAATGTTTTTGGAGCTGCGGCTGCTACCACCGTTGCAACATTTTTTTCCTGGTTTCTGTCCATTATTTACATTAAAAAACATTATCCTGAACTTGAATTTTCCCTTCTGCCCAAATCCTGTGAAATGCCTGTACTGAAAGAAATCATTAAAATTGGTCTGCCCCTGGGAATGAACAGTTCCCTTTATTCTTTCGGGCATACTGTAATTCAGGGTATTGTTAACACCCAGGGATCGGTTTTTATGGCTGGAGCTGCTGTTGCCATGAAATTGACTGGGCTTGCCGGATTGACGACGACTTCTTTTTCTTCTGCTGCGCTGACTTTTTCGGGACAGAATCTCGGGGCGAAAAATTACGGGCGGATTAAAAAAGGCGGCTTTGAGATTCCTTTGATTTCAGGAGGTTTTACTCTTTCCCTGAATATTATTGCGTTGATTATCGCACGGCCTTTTTTAAGTATTTTTACTGATGATGAAGAAGTTTTAAAAATGGCGATGCATTACATTCATGTTGTTCTGCCTTTTAACTGGTGCTATGCAATTTTTAACGGAATCATCAATGTTGCCAACGGGCTGGGGCAGGTAAAGTATTCTACTGTCGTAAATATTCTGATGTTGTGGACGGTGAGGGTACCAGTCGCGTGGATGCTTGTTAACTGGGGATACGGTTATTATGTCATGGCCTGTGTTCCTGTGAGTTTTGTTTTTGGAATGGTCAGCATGGGATTTTTTTACAGGACAAAATTCTGGAAGGATATCTGCGTTAAAGAGAGGGAGTCTTTGGCAGTGGAAGAGACCTCTCGGCTGCGCTCGAGGTGACAATTTTTTTTAGGGTGGTAACGAGGTGACGTTTTTTGTTTCTGTTTCTGGTGGAACAGTTTATAATTGATATTGATCTAAAATTCTGGAGGAAAATACAGATGTTTAAAAAATTGACTGGCGCTGTTACGGCGTGTTTTTTGGTGATGGCAGGTTTCATGTCCTGTTCTGATGATAGCGGGGAAGCAGGTCCTGGTACACGCAAGCAGGTTGTTGCTCCTAAGGTTGCGGGAACTGTAAAGCTTAATGATGTTGTAAAGGAATCTCTTGAAGCTGCATGGGCTGAAATTGGTTCTGAAGGTGAATATAAAATTGAGCTTGGAGAAGGAACTTACAGCATTGGTGAAAAGCAGCTTGCTTACAATGGTTCAGCTACTATTGTCATCAGTGGTCCTGCCAAAATTGCCGGAAAAGAAGGGGATGTTGACAATGAATATGGTCTTGGCTGTCTGATCAACTGTACTATGAAAAATGATGGTACAAAAGACAGTAAAAAACGCTGTCTGATTTCTATGCAGGGGAGTGGAAACCTTGTTCTTGAAAATGTCACTTTGAAGCAGTCTGGTTCTGTTGCCGGAAACAATCAGCTGGAATGTATCGGTTATGATGGAAGCGGTTATGTTGCTGCCTACAACTGTTCGTTCCTCAGCCATCAGGATACCATGCGTACAACCGGTAAGGCATGGTTCTACAAATGTTACATTGAAGGCGATGTAGACTTTTTGTGGATGGAAACAAGCGGAAAAGTTGCCCTTTATGAAAAGTGTATCCTCTGCTCTGTAGGGGATAGAACAAGTCGTGCTTATCTGACCGCACCTCGTTCAAGTCCAAGTGCAAATCCTGTTTATAAAGGACTTGTTGTATTCGACAGCGAAATCTGGGTTGACGGCATCGATACTTATCTTGGCCGCAATCCATGGTCAAAACCTGAACAAATTTCTCTTTATTACAATAACGTTGCCTTTGTTGGAACAAAATGTACAAAAGGAAGCATCAACGGTGACTTCTACAGCGACTGCAACAAAGACAGCAGCATTTTCTTTACAGGCTATAACTGTGACTCAAACTTTAAATATACTTCTTATGGAAAACTTAATGCCGCACAGATTGAAGCAGAATACAACGGAAGAAATGCCATCATGAACCGCTGCTATACAGGAGGCGCAATTGGCTGGGATTCATCTGAGTTTAATTTTGAAGCTTTGCTTTCGAAATATAACTGGACTGTTGATGCTGATCCAAGTGCGATTAATTAATTTGTAGAAGGTGGTTTCGAGAGCCTCAACTACCGCCATTAGGCGAAAAATTCAACCACTGCGGTAATTTATGTCATTTCGAGCGTAGTCGAGAAATCTTTTTTGAGAAGAGACCTCTCGACTGCGCTCGAGGTGACATTTTTTTAAGGTAGTAACGAGGTGACTTTTTTTGCGTTACCGGGTGGAATGGTGGCCTGGGCCAGTGCGCAGCACCGAAGGCGCGTCAGACGCCGGAGCCATGGAACACGGGACCCGGAGCGCAGCGGAGGGGAACGCCCTTTTTATCAAAAAAATCAGTTAATTTATACAAATGAGCATTTTTTATAATGAATACTCCTTTAAAAAAATGGTAAAATTAACTGAAACATTATTCTAAAAATGGAGGAAAAAATGTTAAAAAAATTTGGTGCCGTAATTCTGGCTGCAAGTTGTGCTTTTGCTGTTAGTGCTGCTTCTCCAGCTGTTACTATGACTGGGCCGGATGGTAAGGTAAATCAGTACAAAACAATTCAGGCTGCCCTCGATGCTGTTTCTGGCAAGGGTGAATTTACTGTAAAACTTCCAAAAGGAACTTATGAAGAAGTTCTTTACTATAACGGGGATGCTACTGTTGTTTTGAGCGGTGATACCACTGCTGAATATGGTAAGGATGTTGTTATTGCCAAAGCTAACGACGGTGATATTGCTGCGATCAAACGTGCCGGTACTGCTCAGAAAGCACGCTGTCTTTTTGAATTTGAAGGAACTGGAAACCTTGTTCTCGAAAACCTGACTTTGCACAACACTTTTGAACGCGGTTCGATTGAAGGTTCTAATACTCAGGCTGAGACCCTCGGTTTTGATTCTACTGGTTATGTTGCTGCTTATAACTGTGCTTTTAAATCTCATCAGGATACTTTGCGTACTACTGGTAAAGCATGGTTCTATAACTGTTTTGTTTCTGGTGATACTGACTTTATCTGGATGGAACAGGCTGGTAAAGTTGCACTTTTTGAAGATTGTAAAATTCTTTCAGTATATGACAAAAATGCCAGCAACCACACAAGTTATATTGGTGCCCCACGCATGGCTATTTCAAAACGTGCAGGAAAAGGGCTTGTAATTTTAAATTCTTCTATCGACAGTGAAAAAGATCAGGTTACTTTCCTTGGGCGCACTCCATGGACTAACGGTTATTACAACCAGATTGCTTATGTAAATGTTAAGGCAAAGGGTGTTTCTAACGGTATCTGGTATCAGACTCCACTTACTGCTGAAGGTATTCCACAGACTGTTATCGGATGGAAACTGGATAAAGCTACTGCAAAAAATCTTGGTGTTTCTGCTGACGGACGAAAAGATATTCTCAGTGATGATGATGTAAAAAATGAATTTGCCGGTCGTAAAGCTATCCTTAACCGCTATTATGACCTTGCTGCCGGAAAATACAAAAAGGATTCTGGTGATGTTTTTGATGCTGATGGTCTTGCAAAGACACGCGGCTGGAAAGTTAAGGCAGATTCAAGTAAAGAACTCCTTGCAGGTGAAAAAGAATCTGTAAGAATTGAATATGTTCTTGATAAACCTTCTATTGACGGTATTACATGTTCTGGTTTTGAACAGGAAGGTGACAAAGCTCACTATCAGGGAAAACCTGGGGATACTTTGAGCTTTAAGGTTGCTCAGCCTTCTATTGTTACTGTTCAGGGTTATTATGCCGGTAATGGTACTATTAAGGCTGACAAGCAGGGTGAAGCTTATTACAACATGAATAACGGTTCTACTGCTAAATTTAACGAAAAGGTTTATGTAGTTTATGAACCAAATTCTACTGTAACAATTACTGCTACTGCAAAATCATACCTTACAAAAATTACTGTTGACAGTGATGATGGACTTAAATTCATCCCTGTTGCTAAAATCAATGTTTCAAATGACAAAAAAGCTGTTGAACTTAAAGGCCGCCAGGCTCTGCAGATGAGTGCAAAACTTGAACCTGTTAACCCTTCAAACGTTGATTATGTATGGTCTGTAAGTGATGAATTTGCTGCTATAATTGATGAAAACGGAATTCTTACTGCACTTTCTGTTGCTGCTGAAAAAGAAATCGTTGTAAAAGCTACAAGCTGTGATTCTAAAAAAGTAAGCGGCGAAATGAAAATCAAGATTCTTCCACCTGAAGCTGGTGCATTTATTGCAACATGGCTGGACAGTCCTGATTCAAGTTCTTCTCTTCAGGGTAAATCTGATGACGAAAAAGTTGCTGTAGCAGGAAAGGCTAAGACAAGTTCTGGATCATGGAAGTTCAATTCTTCAAAGATCACTCCTGACCTTGCAAAGGGTGCTATTTCTTATTCAGGTTACAGTTCACCAATTAAAGGCAAGGATAAGGTTTATGTAGAATTCCCTATTACTGCAAAAGAAGACATTCAGATCAGTCAGATTAATGTTGCTTACGGCAACCACGGTACTGGAAACATGGCAGCTTCTGTTACTTATACAATCGGTAAGTCAAAGGAAGCAAAAGTGATTACAGAAGATACTTCACGTGGTATCAGAAGCACTAAAAAAGAATACAAACTTATGGGATCTAACAAAATTAAGGTCAAGAAGGGAGAAACAATTAATATCCGCGTAGCTCTTTACGGCTACACTGGACAGGAAATTGATATCCCAACTGGCAAAGCTCCTACAATTGCCACTGTTACTGTAATTGGTAAACAGAAGTAAGATTTGTAATTCTATATAATTCATCTTAAAGTCTGCCGATAATCTTAATATGAAGAATATTGGCAGACTTTTTTTTGCAATTTTGATGGTGGGGGTGGTTTCGACAGGCTCAACCACCGCGCAGACAACCGCAACTACTGCACAAACAACCGCAACAACTGCGCAGGTTAATACAACAGCAGCGCAGACTGGAACAAATGATTCCGTTTTGATTAATTATTCGGGGAATGGCGGTTATACCCTTGTGGAGAGAACAAACCTTCGCCGTTATGAAAATAAAAAATATGTTGGTCTTACAAGCAGGGAAATCCGTTCCTTTATAAGCCCAAGCCTTCCGCCTAATAAGCAGCAGGAAAAGTGGTTTGGTAACGATCAGTGGTATGATGGCAATTTTTATATTATGGAAGAAACTCTGCGCAATAATCAGGCTGACAGTGCCGGTATTCACGATTCAATTCAGTCAATGTTTCATATAAGTCCTACAGGCATGATGACCATGTACAGGGACAATGGATATCCAAGTTTCAGAAGTTTTCCTGCTTTTACGGATAAAAAAGTTGGAGTCGGGGATCAGTGGGAAGCTGCAGCAGAGCGGGTTGTGGATCCGCTGAATAAAGGTATTTTTACTAAGCTTCAAATGTATGTTCTTTATACTTTTAGTGGTGAAGAAATTTATAAGGGTGAAGAAGTTTACAGAATCAAGGCTATATGGCAGACAAACTACAGTATGCGTAACTGGGATCCTCGCGGAGATTCTTCTTTGCAAAAAGCTCTTGGGGGTCACAAGGCCGACATTATCATCTTAAAAGAAACAGGTGAACCACGTCTTATCATTGACAGTGTTGATGAAACTTTTATTTACAATGATGGACGGCAGATTAACTTTAAAGGAACCATTACGCTCTTTACAGAAATGCCACCAGCTGTTGATCACAACCGTGTTATTACTGCTTTACAAAGAGTTGCTGTTCTTGATGATGAACTAACGGGTGGTAGTTCAGGTAATGATAATTATGATGGTGGAAAAGGTTCTGGACGAGAAATTGCAATGGAAACTGAAGGTGAAAACGGAAATAATAGTGGAAATGGAGCCTTTGGCAGTGGTGGTGATGTAATTGGTGAAGGTGGCAAAGGTGTTGAAGTTGCAATAGCGGATAATGAACGAACGGTCAGCAGTTTTAAGACAAACGAACGGTCGTTAGTTAATGAAGTGCAGGCACCGGAATGGGAAAAAGTTAAGGATGAAGAGTCTGCAATAAATGATAGACTAACGAGTGGTAGTGGAGAAGGAAAATATAATATTGTTGCAGAAAAAACTCCGGCAGGTATCCGCTTAAGTGTTCGTGACATTAAATTTGCACCAGACAGTGACCAGATTTTAAATTCAGAAAAAAATCGTCTGGATGAAATTACGGAAGTTTTGAGATTGTGTCCTGAAAATAAATTCCTTGTGGAAGGTCATACTGCAAGTGTTGGAAAGCCTCAGGGGGAGCAGAAGTTGTCGGAACAGCGTGCAAGGCGTATTGCACAGGAACTTGCTGAGCGTGGCATATCCGGTGACAGATTTATTGTTCGTGGCTGGGGTGGAAATAAACCTCTTGTTTCCAATGATACTGACAAAGGAAGAGCTTCAAACAGACGAGTAGAAATTACAATTCTTGAATAGGAATTATTTGAAAAATTCGTTTTTGTGCAGTGTTCCCAGTTGCTGGAGTGCATTTTCAAGTGAAAGCTGGGGATGATTCTGCATAAAGGAGCGGAGATCGATTGTAAAGCGGTTCATTGAAAAATGCTGAAAAACTAAATATTTCTGCCAGTTTAAGGTGTCGGAAGAGCAACATTGGAAAAGAGTTTTTTTGAAAGTGTCAAAAATTCCACCGTCTTTAAGTTCACCGTAGCCTACCATCCAGACCTGACAGTCGAAAAGCTTCTGTAATTTTGCAATCAGTTGTGCCATAAAGGTCTGTGTTTCCTGAAGAATCTGTAAAATCTGGTTTCCACCGTTTTTTATCATTGTTTTAAGATGTGAAGTTTTTGCAGAGTGAACGGGAGTTTTGTTTAAAATTATGACGTTTTCCCTGAAATCAGTTTTAAGCTGAGGATTATCTGTGAAAAATTTTGCCCCCAGTTTGCCCGCCTGACCAACAAGGTATTTCTGGTTTGATTCCAGCTGTTCGTCTTTGCCCGGATTGTCGCCTACTACGATCAGATTAATCTGGCTTTGAATTGTAATGGAGTCCAGTGCAGAGTTATAAACGATGGAAGTTTGCAGAGGATATTCTGGAGTGTCTTTTAATCCTGCAGAAGATACGAGAGGAACTAAAAGGGGTTTGAACTGATTGTCCAGTTTCTGGCAATAATTTTTAAAGTCCTGGCGGAGAGAGTCAAATCTGGCAAACTGTTCTTTTGTCATTTTTTAATCCTTAAATTAAAGATCAAAGTTGAATTTACAGGTTTCTGAAAGAAAGGGCCGGAGCAGTCATCAAAATGCCGTCACTGGAATCCTTTGTCAGGCTTGCAAAAAATCCGGGAATTCTGCGCAATTCCTTGAAACCAAGTGCTGAATAAATTTTTTGTGCACCTGTCCATTCCTCATTGACGAGAAGAAGAATTGTTTCAAGCTGTGGAAAACTTGTGGATAAAGTTTTAATTGAGTTTTCAAAAAGAGAGAGGCCGTTTCCGCTGCCTCTGTATTGGGGAAGAAGTGCAAAACTTGAAGCGTAGAGGACTTTTCCTTTTTCATTGTGAACTTTGCCGGCTGAATGGCCAAGTGCAAAAAAATTGTCATCGCCTGGAATATAATCCCAGATTTCGCTGCAGAAATAGCCGGCAATAACTGCATGGCCGAATTCTTTTATAGCTTTTTGAGACGAATCTGAAAGAAGAAGAAAACCATTGGGAAAAGTTTTAATCCGTTCTTCAAAAACAGACTGCTTTTCCTGAATTGCAGGAATAAATGAAGACCGTTCGATTTTCATGATGGAATCAATGTCAAAAGGCTGAGCAGGACAGAGATTCATTTATACGATTACACCTTTTGTAGAAGGAACTTCACCGTTGCGGCGACTGTCGATTTCAGTTGCCAAACGGATTGCGCGGGCTGCAGCTTTAAAAAGTCCCTCGATTTTGTGATGGTCTGAACGACCGCGGATTGTATCAAGATGGATATTACAGCGGGCATTGCAGGCAAAACCATTCCAGAAATCTTCAAAACAGTCAGTCTGAAAAAGATACTGTTTGCCGTCATCATCAACGCAGACAAGGGGAATGCCTGTAAGCTGCGCATTACAAACAAGATATGGACGTCCGCCAAAATCAACGCTTACCTGACTTGTGGCATCTTTCCGTTCTTCTGAAGAGTCATTCTCGATGGCTTCAAAATCTACACCGCAGCGGAGAAGGGATTCATCCATTGGATAGATAAAATAGCCTGAGCGGTTGATTCCTGCACAATTTCCAAGTGCCTGTGCAAAAGCAAGACCAAGAGCAATTCCTGTATCTTCAATAAGGTGGTGCTGGTCTACATCCAGATCGCCGGCGATTGAACCGGAAAGATCAAACATTCCGTGTTTGCAGAAAGAATTGAGCATGTGGTTAAAAAAACCTACAGGATTTTTAACATCGCATCTTCCGGTTCCATCAATATTCAAAGTGAGAGAAATCTGGGTTTCTTTTGTATTACGTGTAATTGTGGCAGTACGCATAAATTAATCCATATATTGAGCAGATTAGCACTCCAAAGCTCTGTGAGAGAATTAAAGCACAACCTTTCTGAGGGCGTATTCCAGAATGTCTGTAGCTCCAAGCTGCTGGAGTTTTGGAAGAAGAGTTGGAACTTCGCTCTTTTTAACGGCGATTTTGATTGCGTAACCGTCGTCTCCAAAAAGTGGTGCAACAGTTGGTGACTTCATGGCAGGAATTCCTTTGATGAGGGCATCGAAGTTTTCTTTTGAAACGTTCATTTCAAGCATTACACGGCTGCGGGCTGCGAGAACGGCTTCAAAAAGCATTTTAAGTTCCATGATCTTCTGTTTTTTAGCAGGATCCTGCATAGCTTTTTTGGAAGCATACATTCTTGTGCTTGAAGTCATGATAGTGTCAGAGATTTTAAGATTGTTTGCACGGAGGCTCGACCCAGTTGAAGTGTTGTCGATGAGAATCTGTGCAAGTGCGGATTCATTGTCCTGAACGAAACCTTCAGAAGTTCCCCATGTGCGGAAAATTTTTCCGTTAACCTTTTTTTCTTCAGCCCATTTGCGGCTTAAGTTCTGGTATTCTGTGGCAATAGTTACAGGCTTTTTGAGAAGTGCATCATAATCAACAGTTTCTGGAACAGCAACAACGATACGTACAGGGTCAAATCCAAGGTCGATGATTTCTTCAACGTCATCCTGAACACCGTTTTCGTAAACCCAGTCTTTACCGGAAAAAGCAACGTCAGCTTTTTCGTCAGCAAGAAGGGCAGAAGAAATCTGTGGTTTTACAACCTGAAAAGCCAGATCTTCCTGATTTGTAATCGGGTAATATGTTCTGTCAGGGAGATAAAGAGAAATCCCTACGTCTTTTAAAAGTTCAACAACCGATTCATAAATACGGCCTTTAGCGATCAAAATGTTAAGCTTGTCCATTTGATTTCCTTTGTTAAATGATTTGTTACAATAATAAAGAAAAAAAACAATTTTAACAATGACCGACATGCTTCCTCAGCCTAGCAGTTCAAATCCGCCGTAAATTGCAAGAAAGCCGATACGGTCGGGAACTCCGATTATTTCAAAAATAAGGTGCATGCGGTTTTTCACTGTGCCGGTTGTGACGTTGTATTGAGATGCGATTGTGTCATATTTTGTTTCTTTCTGGACGAGGTGCAGCCATTCTTTGTCCCGCTCTGTTAGTTCCGTAAACTGTGACAGATCCAGGATTTTTTCGATGCGAGCCTTACCCTGATTTCTGAGATAAAGGTAATAAAAAAACAGAATCAAAAAGCAGCCTGCAAGATGCCACACAAGGGTAAAGACTGATTTACAGAAGGATGTCATTCCATAATGTAATTGTGTTGCAAACAATCCTGCAAAAAGGGTCACGGTAAAAAAGATTTTTATCGTTTTGAAATTCCTGTAATAGCCTCTGGAAAATAATATGGCTGAGGAAAGGGCGTATAAAAGGATTGAGGCAGGTTTTTCAAATAATGGGCATGTAAGCAGTAAATAAACAGAAAATATAAAACTAACGACCGATAGTAATTCGACGCGGTATGGAAGTATAAGCAAAACCAGCAAAAGAAGAATTGAAATCATACAAAGAGCTGTGAATGGGGAAACTAATGAACGTTCGTTAGTTAAATAATGATAATATCCGGTTGTAATTATGAGCAGTAAAACGGCTGCATAGATAATCCGTAAAACAAAATTAAGTCTTTCTGCAATTAAATCAACAAATCTCATATAAAATTCCGAATGTGACCAAGGTCATATAAAAAAACAGTTTAAAGTGTGCAGAAAAATTATATAGTAATGTCCGTAAAAAGTGTTGTCATATAAGGCAAAGCTACCATAAAAAAATTGGACAACAAAGCCGCTCGATATCGTCACTAATGCTGTATTGTTATGGAAACTATTTGACTGTCCGCATTATGCGGACCTAACAATACAGAATTGCTTTATTGTCCAATTTTTTTATTCCGCAAGTCGTTAGAAACAAGCATCACTTTCTGCGGACATAGTTTATTATAAGGCTATGCCTGTAAAAAGAGTTGTCATATAAGGCAAAGCTATCATAAAAAAATTGAACAACAAAAATGAAAAACATGAGGTGAGTTTATGAAAAAGTTCTTTATGAGCGTTCTGGCGGTTATTTGTCTGACGTTTAATTTTACAGGTTGTCCGTGTACCTGCGGGGATTTTGACTATGATGAAATTATTGGGCTTGAGGCTGTTCTTGATAAATCCAGTCTTGAATCTGATGGTCTTTTAAAGGTTGCTTTGGCTGGAACTCCAAAGGTAAAACATAATGAAAAAAGGCCTTTTAAATCCTGTAGCGTCCATATCACTGTTGTAAATAATGGGGATGAAAATGCTGCTATTACTGGTCTTGTAAGTTCAACAGACAATGCTTATAGGGAATGGAAATATTATGACAATTCAAAACAGGTTCTGGAAATAACGGAAATAAGTACATCTTATGATTTAAAAAATGGTGAAACCGTAAACGATGAAATTGTTTTTGGAGTTAATAAAATTGAAGGCTATTACATTTACGTAAGTTTCTGTCTGCGGGATAACGGTTTTGTCGGAGAAGGAAATTATCATCTGTATTTGAAGTAGACAAAAATTTTTAATTTTTTCTTGAGAAATTGGCTAAAGGTGGTAGAATTTGACTCAGAATTTAGTTTTTATTTTTGAGGTACATCATGAGAGTCAGTTTAAAAACAAAAATTATTATTCTTATTACGGGAATAATTATTTTATCAAACGCTATTATTGGGATCAGTTCCATAAACAGTTCTGGAACTGAAATACAGGAAAACACTGAAAATTATCTGGCACTTGTTTCTGAAAAAGCTGCCGAGGAAATTCAGCTGATGAATCAGCAGGAGTTCAATCTTTTGAACACTCTCGCAAAACTGCCGGTTTATGAGGACAATGACATGTCACTTATGGATATCAACAGGTTCCTTTCAGGTCTTCCGGATGTAGACAGAGAAAAGTATGAAAACATTGCTTTTTATGATAAAGACGGTTTTTCGGTTGTAGGTGACGGAAGAAAAATTAATTTTAAAGGCAAACCTTATTATGATTCTGCTATTGGTGGAAATTCCTTTTTTACAGATCCGACATTCAGTACTGTAAATAATCAGGTTCTGCAGTTTTATTCTGTTCCGGTTTATGGTTCGGACAATGATATTACTGGTGTTCTTGTTTCTGTAATTAAAGGGGATCGCCTTGCACATACTCTGGAACAGATTGATATTGGTGATGGAATTCATCCCGTTGTTGTTAACCGGAAGGAAAAGAAGGCTATTGCCTGGGTAAAATCAGATAACAGCACAAGCGAATATAATTTTGCTGATGTTGATGCTGATTCAGAATTTGGAAAAATTGTTGAAGAAATTATTTCCGGGGAAACAGATGTTTTTGTGTATACGGATTCAGCTACAGGAAAGAAAATGACTGGTTCTTTCAGGCCCGTTGAAGGTTCTGACTGGTCTGTTTTCTGTGAAGCTCCTTATGAATATTTTTATCACGGACTTACACATCTTAGAATCATCCTGATCTGTGGAATTACAGTGGCAATCATTGTTTCAGTTATTGCTGCATTCTTCCTTATTGGTATTTTGTTTAAACCACTTAAAACTGTTATTGCTTCCATTGATGATATTTCAAGCGGAAATGCAGATCTTACAAAACGTCTTCCTGAAGCTACCAATGATGAAATCGGTGATGTTGTTAACGGATTTAATCAGTTTACGGAAAAACTGCAGTCAATCATGGCTGAACTTAAAGATTCAAATGATAACCTTTGTTCAGCCGGTGAAGAAATGAACAAAAGTACTCAGAATACAGCTGCTTCAATTAAAGAAATCATTACAAATATTGAAACTGTTCATCGCCAGATTGATAATCAGGGTAACAGTGTTGACCAGACTGCCGGTGCTGTTAATGAAATTGCCTCAAATATTGAATCTCTGGAACGAATGATCGATACACAAAGTATGGGAGTTTCTCAGGCAAGTTCTGCTGTTGAACAGATGATAGGTAATATTACTTCTGTAAATAAAACTATGGAAAAAATGTCTGATTCTTTCAATCAGCTTACAGACAGTGCCGGAAGTGGTCTTGTTCTTCAGAGTAAGGCTGCCGAAAAAATTGAACGAATTAAAGTTCAGA
The DNA here is from genome assembly GCA_045597415.1 of Treponema sp. Lineage (GTDB taxonomy): Bacteria > Spirochaetota > Spirochaetia > Treponematales > Treponemataceae > Treponema_D. The sequence goes on from JAZLKD010000040.1 coordinate 27,875, forward strand.
GTGAATCACTTATTGAAGCCAACCAGGCAATTGCTTCTATTGCTGAACAGACAAATCTTCTTGCCATGAATGCTGCCATTGAAGCTGCTCATGCCGGTGAAACTGGTAAAGGGTTTTCTGTTGTTGCTGATGAAATCCGTAAGCTTTCAGAAACTTCTGGGGAACAGTCGCGCACTATCGGCGATGAACTTACAAGTATCCGTGCCCTTATCGAAGAAATGGTAACTGCTTCAAAAGATTCAGGTGAAGCGTTCCAGGATGTTAATACAAGAATTGCTGATACTGAGGAACTTGTACGTCAGGTTAAGGCTGCAATGGAAGAACAGACTATCGGTTCTCAGCAGATTACAGACTTCCTGCATACGATGAATGACAGTACTCTTGAAGTTAAAAATGCTTCACGGGAAATGTCGGAAGGCAATAAAGTTATTCTTAATGAAATTAAAATGCTTCAGGATGCTACCGGCAATATGCGTGCAAGTATGAGTGAAATGTCTTCCGGGGCACGAAAAATTGATGAAAGCGGAAGCTCGTTGAGTGATATTTCAAATCAGATGAAAGAGAATATTGATCAGATCAGCGTGCAGATAGATCAATTTAAAGTGTAAAAATTATAACCTGGCATAGTTATATGGTATTAATAACAGGCGGGTCCCAGCGACGAGAAATAAAATAAGTAAACCCCCGTCTGCCGCTCCGGCATTGCTGCGCGCGCCTGCGCTAGACGGGACCCCCTTATTTTTTTCTCTGCGTCCCGCCGCTATATTTGCAGCCGTAACTATGTCAGGTTATGCAATTTTTGCCGGACGTGGCAATTTTTTTATTCTGCTAGTCTTTAGAAACAGGCAACATTATTTTCTGCTCTTTTTTTTTGTGTTAGCGATGTAGAGGGCGCCTGGGGCGTCGACCGCAGCTTTGGCGAGGACGATGGAGCGTCAGCGGAACCCGGAACGCAGCGACCCGCAGGGGAACACCCGAATTTATATTTATAGAAATCAAAAATTGTGATAAAATTAAAAATAATGTTTCTGTATCTGGAAGCATTGTAAAAATTGACGGCTGTTCCCCTGGACGGCTAAAAAGAGGTACCAAAAATGGACGGTAGAGAAGAGATTCTTGATTTGTTGCGTGAAAATGCTCGTCTTGCTGTAGAAGACATCAGCGCAATGACTAAAAAATCTGTAGAGGATGTTAAGGCGATTATTGCCAGCCTCGAAGCGGAAGGAATCATTCTTAAATACGCGGCCATTATCAATCCTGAAAAAGATGAAGCTACAAAAGACAAAGTAATGGCTGAAATTGAAATTCAGTGTATGCCAGAACGTGAACACGGTTTTGATGCTCTTGCTGAACGAATTTACCGTTTTCCACAGGTTAAGTCTTTGTATCTTATGAGCGGCGGTTATGACCTTAAAGTTGTAATTGAAGGTGATAATCTTAAGGATGTTGCAGGTTTTGTTTCAAGCAAGCTTTCAACTCTTGATGGTGTGCGCTCAACAAAAACTCATTTTTTGCTTAAAAAATATAAGGAAAATGACGTTCTCTACGTTGAAGATGAATCTGACCGGCGTGAAGGTGTTATGGCGTAACGGTTTTAACGAAAAAAGGAATTTTTGAAATGAATACACGTGAAGATAAATTTTCTAAATCTATGATGAATATCCCTCCATCGGGGATTCGTAAGTTTTTTGAGATGCTTATCGGGCATGATGATGTAATTTCACTTTCTGTCGGGGAACCTGATTTTCCGACTCCGTGGGTTATGCGTGAAGAAGCTTATTACCATCTTGAAAAAGGTCATACTTCTTATACTTCCAACTGGGGTTTGATTGAACTCCGTGAAGAAATTGCTAAATACATGGAACGCTACGGCATGTATTACAATCCAAAAAATGAAGTTCTTGTAACTGTAGGGGCTTCTGAGGGTGTTGATGCCGTTCTTCGTGCTATCCTTAATCCTGGGGATGAAATCATTGTTGTTCAGCCCTGTTATGTAAACTACACTCCGCTGGCTGAACTTTGTCAGGCAAAAGTTGTTCCAATTGATTCAAGCGTAAACGGCTATTATCCGACTGCTGAACAGATTAAAAATGCCATTACTCCTAAAACCAAGGCTGTAATGATCTGTTCTCCGAATAATCCTACAGGAACTATGATTCCTGCCGGCGAACTGGAAAAAATTGCTAAGGTTGTTGTTGAAAATCAGATCTGGTGTATCAGTGATGAAATCTACTGCGAACTTGCCTATGAAGGTGCAGAGCATGTTTCCATTGGTTCTTTCCCTGGAATGAAGGATTATGCCATTATCCTTAACGGTTTTTCAAAATCTTTTGCCATGACTGGATGGCGTATCGGATATATTGCAGCCTGTGCTGAACTTCTTGCCCAGATTGTTAAACTTCATGGATATAACACAATCTGTGCTCCGATTTTCTCTCAGTATGCTGCTGTTGAAGGTTTGCGACACGGATGGAAAGATGTTGAAAAAATGCGCGTAAGCTATCAGCAGAGACGAAATCTGATGTATAAGGCTTTCTGTGATATGGGGCTGCCTGTTCCTGAACCTACAGGTGCTTTTTATATGTTCCCGGATATTACTTCCACTGGCCTTACAAGTGAAGAATTTGCCACACAGTTGTTCCAGAAGCACAATGTTGCCGTTGTTCCCGGCAGTGTTTTTGGTCTTGGCGGCGAAGGTCACATCCGATGTTGTTATGCTACTGGTATCGACAAAATGAAGGTTGCGCTGGACAGGATTGCAGAATTCGTCAGGGAATTGAAGAAATAGGGCAAATCTGCCGATAATATACAAATATGGACGCATTATCTACTGTAATTGGTATCGTAATTATTGTCTCTTTTGGGACCATTCTGTTTGTAATTGCCACTCATCGTAAGGGCGGCAAAGGCAAGCAGAAGGGACGTTCGCAGATTATCCGCGATGCTTCCCGCCGTTTGAGCCAGGATCCCCATGATCCTGAAGCACTTATTGCCCTGGGTGATGTTTATTTTAATGAACATACATGGGATAAAGCTTTTTCAATTTATGATACTATGATGAGTGTAGCTCCTGCTCACAAGGAAATTGATCCTTTCATTGCCAGTCTGCGTCAGGGTATTTGTGCCGTAAAAATCGGCAAACCGGAAGATTCCTTTAAAGGTCTTGGTGCTGCCTATCAGATTAATCCAAACAATTTTGATGTTAACTATTATCTTGGTCTTGCCTGTTACAAAACAAAGGAATATGAAAAATGTGTTCCTGTGTTCAAAAAGGCTCTTGTTGCCAGACCTGATGCTACAAATGTCAATTCTTATCTTGGGCTCGCTTTGTATAAAGGCCGTCACTATAAGGAAAGTCTTGTATTCTTAAAACGTGCCCTCGATGAAAATCCTGAAAACAAAGAAGCTCTTTTTTCTATGGCAGATGCCATGAATGAAAGCGGTTATGGTGACAAGGCACTTAAAGTGTTCATGCATTTGAGGCCGGATCCGGAATTTGGTGCAAAATCTTGTCTTGCTGCCGGAATGATTCACACAAAAATGAATCAGTTTGAAAAAGCGCTGCAGGATTTTGAAATCGGGCTCAAGCACCAGGATATTGCCCAGGATACTTATCTTGAACTCAAATACCGTCTTGCCAATGCATATTTTGCCAGCGACAAGATCAGTGCAGGTATTGTCTGCCTGAGGGATATTTCCGTTATAAATCCTACTTACAAAGATATTCAGAATCTTTTGAACCGCTATCAGGAATTGAATCAGAATAAAAATCTTCAGATTTATCTTATGAGCAGTTCGTCGGATTTTGTTGCATTGTGCCGCAAAATTGTAATGGTTTATTATGCTAAATCAGTTACAAAAATTATGGATATTGATGTTCAGCCGGATAATGTTGAAATTCTTCTTCAGGTTGAAACTGCCCGCTGGGAAGATGTGGAAGTATTCAGATTTTACAGAGCCACAAGCGCAACAGGGGAACTTGCAATAAGGGATTTCCATTCAAAGGTAAATGAAACTAAGGCTGATAAAGGTATCTGTTTTACTGCCGGTCCATATACAGAAGAAGCCAAAAGATATTCAGAAGGTCGTCCTATTGACCTGGTTGCAAAAGAAGGGCTTGTAAGAATCCTTAAAAAAGTAGATGGTGTTCTGTAATAAAAGTCGTTATTTGTAAATTACGACGAGATTGCGTTCACGGTCTTCGCCGCGGCTGTCGTTTTCAGTTAAGAACGGCACTTTGAGCGGCTGCACCTGATATTCTGGAATTTGCGGGAGAGCTGACATTTCTTCTGCAATTTTTTCACTTTTAGCCTTATATGCCATAAGCTTGCCGCCGTCTTTTAAGATTCGCAGCAAAACTTTTGTCATCTTTTTTTCCAGTGGGTGGAAAGCTCTGAAAACACAGATATCAAATCTTTTCTGCTCAAGACGTTCAGCCTGGTTTTCTTCTACAGTAACATTGTTATTTCCAAGAATCTGAATACAGTGATTCAAAAAAGAACAGCGTTTTGTCATGCGTTCGATGAGAGTAAAATTGTATTGAGGCAGGGCAGTCGAAAGTGGAATTCCCGGCAATCCGGCTCCGCTTCCAATGTCAGCAAGAACTGTATCTGCTGGGCGTGTGCTCAATTCCTTGCAGATGAGTGGAAGTCCGGCAAGAGAGTCCAGAATGTGGCGAACGGCAATTTCATCGTGTTCGTCAGTGTTGATAAGGTCAAATTTAGCGTTATATTCCTGAAGTTCACAGATGTACTGTTCCATTTTGGATTCAAGCTGTTCAAGAGGAAGAATTTTTATTCCGTAGAACTCACCTTTGTCAAAGCCAAGTTCAATTAATCCGTCATGTAAAATCATAATCAGTCCAGAGAAAGTAAAAGGTTTACTTTTGTGTCGCCTCTCGAATTTGTAAGTTTAATCAGATTGCCTGTTCTTGTTGCCGTAAAATCCTTGTGCTGACAGAACTGATAAACGGGCGAATTAGGATCATCAACTTCCTGAAAGATTTCTGGAGTTACGTTGTAATTTGTAATTCCTGAATTGTTTCCCGTTGCGTGAAAAAGAATATAAAAAGTTTCAGTTCGTACCTGATTTTTTACAAGATATTTTCTGTCAGAAGTGAAGAGGAAAGAACCGTCACTTTCAGTAGTTGAAAAATAAACCTGGCGGCAGCTTGAAGCAATATCAAATCCATTTACGATAAATCTTAAGATTTTTGGGTTTGAAGCTTTTGGCTGTGCACTGGACTGAGCATTCTGAATGTTTTGTGTTCCTACTTTTTCTTTGACTTCATTAAGTTCCCTTAAAATCTGTTCCAGAAGAAGAGAATCAGTTGTGGTGCTGTTGAGGGTCGAAGAACCTGTTTTGCCGGCAAAAAGACTGCTGAAGTTTCCGATTAAACCCATGCTGTCCAGACCTGACAAGTCGCCGGCTGTAAGATGGTTTGTCAGGGAAGAGCCGGCAGCCTGGTATATCCGGTTCAATACTTCTTCGTTTGTACTGCTTGAAGCGGCCGGAGAAGTGTCGGCAGGTTTTTCTTTCTGTGTGGTATCAGGAGCTTTTGGAGTCTGAGGTTTTTTAACGCCCGAATAAAAGTCGCTGTTTCCGGGAGTATAAAAGCCGTTGTCAAGCCCCGGGACAGAAACTTCGGGAACTGAAGGCGCTTTTACAGAAGGAACTTCAACAGGCTTAATGTTAATATACTGCGCAAAAGCAAGTGAGGATAAAAAAAACAGGGAAGCAATGGCCAGAGCCTTTTTACATGGTTTCAAGACTTTCCTCGATGAGTGTAAGACGCTGCTGCAATGCGGCTATTGTTTTTTCAAGACGATTTTTCTCTTTTTCAAGTTTTTCGCGGGGATCATCGTTCTTGTGTTTTTTCATCAGTTCGCCGACAGTATCAGGAGTTTTTCCATTAAGAATCTGCTGTTCAGCCGAAGCACGTTCATCCGGTTTTTTGATCATGGCAACTTTTTTCATATTGTCAAAACCAAGTGCAGGATTTACTTCCACAACTCCGACTTTAGTAATTTCTTTTGCAGAGTTGCGTGGAAGACAGAGAATGCGGTCAAGGTAATCTTCGTAGCGGATGTTGGCGGCTTCACAAAGGGCATGAGCTTTTGAAAGAAGTCGGCCAAATTCCTGCATGAGTTTTCCGTTTACTTCGATGTATTCTTTTTTAATTTTTTCAGTAAGTTCTTTAAGTTCACCGTTGACTTCGATATCAAGTTTGTAAATACCAAGGTTTTCAGCTTTCTGAATCAATTCGTGGAATTTGGCCCAGAATTCTTTAGTGTGACATTTGCCGCCTTTAAGGGGAAGTTTGCCGCCAGTGGAAGCAATTTCCTGTTCAGTCATAAGATGGTGAGCATATTCGTGAATTGCAGTGTAGATGAGCATATTGTCATCTTTAAAATTTTTATTGTGAAGAAGAATTTCATGAGTGTCAGGCTTGTAAAGACCGTTAACCCGGGTACTTTCCTTGCCTGTCATGGTTACAGAAAATTCAATCTGAGTATCTTCAAGCTGCAGCAGCTTCTGTTTAATTGTTTCGTTATCCATAGGCGACTATTTTAATTTAAAACTCCCATTTGGTCGAGAATAATTGAACTTGCAACTGTTACGGCTGTTTCTGTACGCAGAACCCTGTTGCCCATAGAGCATAATGTAAATCCCTGTGCTTCAAGAAAATCCCTTTCCCTGTCAGTCCAGCCCCGTTCAGAGCCGATGGCCGCAACATAAGACTGTGAACCTTCTTTTTCAAGAAACTCGTGGAGGGATTTTGAAGGCCGCCTGTTATCAAGGGCAATTTTACACTGGATGGGATCGGCTTCAAGGGAAACAGCTTCTGCCAGAGTTTTTACACAGATGAGTTCCGGAATGTGGGTAGAAGCCGCCTGTACAGTGCCGTCGTAAAGCATTTTAAGGGCAGCTCCATCTTTAATGTCATTGGATTCCATGTAGGATTTTTCGCCAAGTTCAGTACCGGTGAGAATAATTTTTTTAACCCCGAGCCCGGCAGCATCACGCAAAAGGCGGCGCAGTTGAATTGGCCGTGGAAAGCCGATAATGAGAGTCAGCGGAAAAAGTGGTTTGCCCTTGCCTGTAGGTTTAAACTCAAAAGAAATATGGTCATCCTGGATGGCAGTAATTGTAGCAATTCCATTTGGGCCGCCGGTAATGCCAGCATCAAAAGAGTCTCCGGCGCATTTTTTGAGCACCTTGACAATATGCTGGCCCCGTTCGTCTTTAGTGCTTAATGGTTTAGAGATTTCGTCAGGATTAAAAAGACAAATATTCATGATTTGATTATATAAGAATTGTCTTATGTATAAAAGGAAAAGATTAGGTTATAATAAATTTGTAAGGCGTGCGTGCCGGTACTTTTGGCTATTTGTTTAGATTTGAGTATTATCAGGAGAAAGAAAATATGAAAAAAGTTTTTAAGGGATTAATTGCAGGAGCGGCCGGTTTTGGCCTGCTGGCTTTTACAGGCTGTGATTTTATCATGGACATGCTGGAAGCTGCCGGCGAAACGGAACATGGATATGAAATCGTAAAGGCTACGGAAAATGAAAGCTGGAATTATGATTCTTCGTATCCACTTTATGCCATTGATCCTTCTGTAAAATCAGTAACTGTAAATAATATTCCTGCCGGAAAAAAGATGTATCTTGTAAAAAGGAACATCAGTGAAGGCGAAACAGTTGATAAAAATGACACACGTTCAATTCTTTCCGGTTATTACAGAAGTGCTGTAAGTTCTGAAAACGAAATTCCACAAATTGAGATTGAAGAAACAGGATTTAAACATTTTGTTGCTCCTGATTTTCCGAAATTATCTCCGGTAAGTTCCCGTGCGGCTGTTTCAGCACCATTGCAGTCTGTAACACCGATTTCAGGAACAACAGGTACAAAAAAAGAAATCTGGGTTGAACTTGCAAATGGTTATGTTAAAAAGTCAGCAACTTTGCGTGCTGTTGGAACTTACTGCTATGTATGGGTTATTGATGATTATTACTCAACTGCTTCTAAAGGAAATAAAGTAGATTCATCAAAGGCACAGGATTATGCTTCAAACTTTGATACTGTTTACCCTTATATCAGAAATATTTTTGGTGAAGAAAGTGAACAGATTATCAATCTTAAAACTAACAGATATGAAAGCATTTCATCTTTAAGTGATACTGGTTCTAAAGTAAACATTGTTGTTTACGATATCAAAAATGATGGTGTACTGGGATTCTTCTTTTCGAAGGATTATTATTATTCGGATTCTGGTTATATTGCTGATGGTTCAGGAAAAAAACATTATATAAATCCCGGTAAATATTTTTATATAGATTCTGTATATGCCAATTCCAATTTTAAGGATACTGTAAGTACTCTGGCTCATGAATTTCAGCACATGATTAATTTTAATCAGAAAAATCTGAATGAAGATTGTGTAAAAAATCCTTCAGTTGGTTATAACGAAATGCTCAGCATGCTTTGTGAAGATCTGATGCAGAGTAAACTTGGACTTAAGGACAGTGAATCGCCTAAAAACCGCCTTAAGAATTTTAATGAAGCCTATTATCTGGCAGCCCTCACAGGATATGAAGATTCAAAAAATACTGCACTCTATTATGCAACAAATTATGCATTTGGAGCATGGCTTGCCCGGCAGTATGGAGGTGCAAAACTTGTTAAGGCAATGAGCACAAACAGCTACGTTGACTGTGATTCCATTGAAGAAGCTGTTAATGAGGTTAATGGAACTAATTATTCGATTGATGATCTGTTTGAACAGTTCTTTCTTGCACTTACAGGAAGCTCTACATATACGCTGAATAAATCAGCAGCGCAGTCTGTTGTATATTCAGGCTACTCATATCCGATGACTGCGATTAATTTATGGGACTCAAGTTATGGATTTTCAGAATTAGCTTCAACTCTTAGCAGTGTTAAATATTTTGATGAAGACTGGCGGGGTCCTTTTAATTTCAGTTCAGCTATGCTTTGTGAATTGAAGCCGGAAAACGGAATTTCTATTCACTGTCTGGGTCCAACAACTGCAGGTTCACGAAAACTTGAGTTTAGTGATGGTGCAGACTGTCTGCCAATGTATCTCATCATTCAGTAAATGTTAAAGGAGAATAAAATGAAAAAAATATTTGCAATTTTTGCGGCTCTGGTTTGCATGCTTTGTTCTGGATTTGCCAGCGGAAAGGCTGAATCATGCCCTGATCATGCGGTAGGTTATATAAAATGGTATGGAAGTGCTCCTTTTACATATCCTGGATTTGTTACAAAAGAAGGAGAAGTTTATACAATAGCGGTGGAAGATGGTTCTTCAATTAAAATCGAAGATATTTCTTCATTGCAGGGACACCTTATCCGGATTGAGGGCCGGATTGATAAACTGCAGATTGGTGGTTTTCAGGTTTTAAAAGACGGTGTTTTTATTGTCAGCGATTATAAGAAAATTTCAAAATAATGCCGGGGCTTGGGGCTTTGCCCCAGGAGAAGGGGTAGCGGCCAACCGTGTGGCCGCGCAGGGGGAGACTTCCCCCTATTTTTTTTACTATAAAACTAACGACCGTTTGCTAAATAAAACTTTCGGGTTTATAATTTAATTATGAATTTTAAGACACTTACAGACAAATTTACTCTTTTGAACGGAACTCAGATTCCTTGTGTTGGTTTTGGTACCTGGCAGTCTGCTGATGGTGAAGAATGTTATAACGCAGTACTGGCTGCACTCAAAGCCGGTTACAGGCATATCGACACTGCTGCTGCCTATGGTAATGAAGAATCCGTAGGCAAGGCAATCAATGATTTTATGAAGGAATCAGGTGTTGAACGCAAAGATATTTATGTAACGACAAAGCTCTGGAATGATGATCATGGTTACGAACTTACAAAAACTGCCATTGAACGTTCCCTGCAGAAGCTTGGTCTTGATTATGTTGATCTGTATCTGATTCACTGGCCGAATCCGTTAAAATACCGTGACTGCTGGGAAGAAAAAAATGCCGGAAGCTGGAAAGCCATGGAAGAAGCTTATAAAGACGGCAAACTAAAAGCCATAGGTATTTCAAATTTCTGTGAACGCCATATTAACGAACTTATGAAAACTGCAACTGTTACTCCAATGGTTAATCAGATTAAGCTTTGTCCCGGTCAGACTCAGAAGGAACTTGTGGAATTCTGTAAGAAGATGGGAATGATTATTGAAGCCTACAGCCCCCTTGGAACAGGCGGCATTTTCAGCAATGACCGTATGCATGAGTTTTCAATGAAATATGGCAAACCTATTTCTCAGATTTGTATCAGATGGTCGCTGCAGATGGGATTTTTGCCTTTGCCAAAGAGTGTAACGGCTGACCGTATTGTTGAAAATGCAGCAGTTTTTGATTTTGAGCTTACAGATCTGGACTGCAAGGTAATTGCCGGCTTAAAAGACCTGGACATCCGCCAGGCCCGCAACCCGGATGATGCTCCGTTTTAATTGTGATATTTTCTAAAATTCTGTGATATTGCTGAAGAAGAAAATTAAGTTTTTCTTATTATGTTTAGTTCCTCTGTTTGTGATTCTAGGTTGTTCCTTAGATGAAGAAAAGCCTGAAACTAAATTCATTAAGTACAATGAATTTGTTCAGAATAAACAGAATTGGATTGAACCAGACAATTATGATTTTAAATATGATGGACGTTCTTATGGGCCACGAATGGTTTATAAAACCATTAAACGTGGAGATAAATCAATTGTTTTGAGTGATAATCCAGATGTAAATTTTACATTTAAAACAATGCTGGATATTTACGAATATGTAGAAGAAAAATATGATTTTTATAAAAAGTATAATAAGAATTATGTTCTGGAATTTTTGATTGATTATATTGCTGTCGGAGATTATGGAAAGTGTATTTCGACCTTTGAAATTCGGGTGAAAAATATTGTTAAGGGAACAGAAGCAAATGGTGCTTTCCCAAGTATTCAGATGAATGTAATTTCATTTGATGTTGTTGATTAAAATTAAACATCCGCAGAAAGTGATTCTGCATGTTATGTGGCGGTCGAGGTTCTTGAAACTACCACATATTAAGTGTCTGCCGCTTGATTTTGAGTACTTCAATCAGCGGCAGCAACACAATTTATGAGCCGCATTTTACGGATGCGGCTTTTTTTGGGCTGATTTTAGTTCTGTTTCATTTGTTCAGACATGGCTTTGAGGCTTTCGCGGGTCATGTCTTCTTTATTTTTGAGCATGGCGGCAGGTACTCCGTATGCTTTTTCAATTGCCTCTGGTGTGAGGATTTCATCCGGCGAACCTAAATCCATATCTCTGTTTGGATAAAAGAGGAGAACATTTTCTGCATATTTTTTTGTCAGATCAAGTTCGTGCATGGAAATGTAAATTGTTGTTCCTGTTTTCTGGACAAACTCTCTCAGGTAGCTGAGCGCATTTTCTTTCTGATGATCTTCCATGGCAAAAAGAGGTTCGTCCATAAAAATGCTTGCTGAACCGTAAAGAATTGAAAATGCAAGAAGAACACGCTGAATCTCACCTTTACTCAAATGGGTAAGTCCGTGATCCAGAACATTCTGAATTTCAAAAACATCAATTACTTCACTGAGGAGGTCTTCATCACAACGGATGGCTTTAGCTTTTCCTTTGTAGTTTCCGAAAGAATAAACCTGTGTCAAAAGTTCAGAAACTTTGTCCTGACTTTCAAATTCCATATTCTGATAAATTACGCTGGCGAGAAGATTTTTTTCTTCCTGTCCAAGAAGGTAAGGATTCTGTCCAAGAAGTGAAACTGTTCCTGAATCCGGAGAAATTCTTCCTGAAGCCAGCATCAGAAGTGTAGTTTTTCCGCATCCGTTCTGTCCTACAAAGCTTACAAATCCAGATGGGAGTGTTCCTGAAAAATGTTCAAAAACCGGCTGAGGAATAATCTGTTTTCCTTCAGAATCAACATCGCCTTCAACAGGAGGGTATTTAAATGTCATATCGTTAAAAGTTAAAAAATCCATATTCAAATAATACTCAAATTCCTAAAAAATACAAACACATGTCACTTTTTAACTAACGCCAGTTTAAAATTTAACCGTATAATTATTGTGGTTATTTCTATAAAAAGTTTTGCTTGTTATAGAAATAATCTTAAAAATAAGGCTATGTACGGAAATTGTATTGCTGCGCCGATTGAGGATCTCGAAATCAAACAGTGAACACTAAATATGTGGTGGTTTTGAGAACTTCAACCACCGCATGTTATGTAGAAACACTTTCTACGGACATATCCAGAATAAAAAAGTTTGCCGGTGCAAATTATTTGCGGAATAAAAAAAGTGGAACTATTACAAAATTTAAGTGAGTATTACGAGGAATTGTATCCCGTAACGCCGTCTCAAAAATCTTTTTATCAGTCTTTTGTTGACGAATTTAAGCGGCCTGTGAAATTTCTGCGGATTAACTGCGGAACAGGTACTTTTGAGCACAAGTTGTCTCAGGATGGCAATGACGTTACTGCCATTGAAGAATGCCGTGATCTGCTTGAATGCGCCAACCGTAAACGACGGACACAGCTCATGTTTCTCAGATATTTCAGCATGACGACTCTTGAAATGGGGCGTTTTCTGGGTAAAGGTTTTTATGATGTTATTTCCATTCTTGAAAACCGAATTGTTTTTATTCACGATTCAACTTTGCTTAAAAAATTCTTTTATGATTGTAAGCAGATGATTGCAGATGGCGGAAGACTGATCCTTAAGCTTTACAATTACGAAAAATTTGCAGGAGATAAAGTAACTCTTCCGGCTAAAGAAAGCATCAGAACAAAGCTTGTATCAAAAATTGAAACTTCAGCTTCTGGAAAAAAATGTCTTAATCAGGAAATTCAAACTGGTAACGGCAAAAAATTAAAGGTTACTCAGGACGCAGAAATCTATCCTTTGACTAAGAATGAAATTCAGGAATTTGCTTCTCAGGCTGGATTTACTTCTTTTGAGTTTTACGGAGATTTTGATAAGTCGCCTTTTACAGCTGATTCAGATGAAATTGTGGCTGTTATACGTTAAATAAAATCTTAGTCATTGATTTTCCACTTTCCGTTGTGTTTTTCAAAACGGCGGCTTGGTACTTCAAGAATGCGTCCATCTTCTCCAGCCATTCTAACTGTTGATGTCAGGGGATTGATTGAAGTGATTTTGAATTCTGTTCCGTCGTACCAGAGCTTGATTCCTTCCTGCGGCATGCTTTTTCGTGCTTCTGAATACCATTTGCATTCGTAGCTGAGACAGCACAAAAGTCTGCCGCACTGTCCGGAAATCTTCATGGAATTGAGTGAAAGATTCTGTTCTTTTGCCATTTTGATGCTTACAGGCGGAAGTCTGTCAGAAATGCAGGAACAGCAGTATGGACGACCGCAAACTCCAAGTCCGCCGGTAATACGGCTTTCGTCGCGTACACCAATCTGTCGCAGTTCGATTCTCATTTTAAAGATGCTTACCAGGTCTTTTACAAGTTCTCGGAAGTCTACGCGGTTTTCACTTGAAAAGAAGAAAAGGGCTTTTGATTCTTCAAGCAGAAAGTGAACGGCAACAAGCTTCATATCAAGATTGTGGGCTGCTACTTTTTCCTTAAAAACAGGAAATGCTTCTTCTTCCTTGATTTTGTATTCTTCAAATTTTTTGATGTCTTCTTCGCCGGCTTTGCGTTCAATGGTTACAATGTCAGATTTTTTAAGTCCAATCGGATGTTCTGTTTTGCCGAGGACGCGGGCAAGATCTTTTCCATAGCGGGTAGGAATTATTACATAATCTCCTTCACTAAGTTCCTTGATATTTTTTGGAAGCTGGCAGTAAATACCTTCACGTGAATATTCGAGGGCAGTTTTGTAAAGATTTTCAGGATAGACAAAATCTCCTTCGTCGGAAGATTCATCTTCTTCATAATCTTCAATCAACTGTTCATCTATATCTTCGTTGTACATGTCGCTCATAATAATTCCTATTGATTCAGTATATTATTCTAGTATAACTGATTTTATATTGCTATCAAGTCCACAACCATGCCTTTTAATCTGTTGATGGCCTGAAGTGTGTCAAAATTGCTTCTTGAATATGGGGAACCAAGCCGATTCTGGTAAAGAATTCCGTTTGTAAGTTCTGTCAGGTGGTGATTGATTTCCTGAACTGTTACATAAGGATCTCTTCTGAAACGTTTTTTGCGGACAATTTCAAAGTTGTTTTTTGAAATGTATTTTATAAAGCTGGAAATGCTTTGTCTGAAAGATTCAACATTCTCATAAGACTGATTCTCTTTAAGTTTATCGCCTGTTATATCAACTGAATCTTTAAGAAAAATGATGGCTTCTTCTTCTGTCATTCCGGCCAGTTCAGGAGGAAGACCTTCATTTACAAAAAACTGTTCCTGAATCTGCTGCTGAAAAGAGTTTACGGTAGCTTTTTTAGAGGCAGCTGATTTTTCATTTTTTTGTGCCTGTTGATTTCTGGCTGCCTGGGTAGAAGCCTGCTGAGTGGCTGCAAAATACAGTGACTGGTTGTTGATTCCGCCAATTTCTGCCATTAAAGCGCCTTGCTGCGGATTGAACGACTCTGAAAGAAGTTATCTGCTGCAGTCTGATATTGTTCTTCGTTGCTGAGAGAAATACAGTGGCCGTTGAGAATTACATTTTCTTCGACTTGAAGACGTTTTGTAGTCACATCGCCGATTACGGCACTTGTAGAAAGAAGTTCTACAGATTTTGGTGCATAAATATCGCCGAGAACAATGCCGCCGATGATTGCAGCTTTTGCGGTAATATTGCCTTTGATTCGCGCTTTTTCGCCGATGATGACTGTGCTTGGAGTTTCAATATTGCCGATAATGTCGCCGTCAATTTTTACGACGCCGTTAATACGGACATCGCCTGAAACAAATGAGCCTGTTCCTATGATTGTGTTAATTGTTACATCGTCGATTGCAAAAGCCATTTATTTTGTTGTCTTTACGTTTACGTATTTTGAAGGATCTACTACGTCTGAACCGATATGGATTTCGTAGTGAAGGTGAGGACCAGTTACAATACCGGTTGAACCGATAGTACCGATAACATCTTTCTGAGAAACGTACTGACCTTTTTTACAGCGAACTGAGTTCATGTGGCAGTAACGTGTGTAAATACCGTGCTTGTGTTTGATGATTACGTAGTTTCCGAAACCAGGGTCAAAGGCAACTGTTACTACCTGACCGTTGGCTGTTGCTACGATAGGATCACCTGATCTCCATGTTGAAATATCAAGACCTTTGTGAATGTACCACTGCCCTGTAATCGGGTGCGGAGTCTGTCCGAAAGGCATTGAAATGTGTCCGATACCGCCTTTGATTGGCCATACGTTAGGAATGTCTGTAAAGAGTGTTCCCTGGCTTTCAAGCATTTTACCGATCTGTTCAATAGGCTGAACGGCACTTTCAAGGTATGAGTTAAGCTGGCGGATGTCGTTTACTTCTTTTGTTGAGCCTGTAACGTTCTGCTGTTTGTCAAAAAGGCTTGAAAGGTCAGAGTCGTTCATTGAGGCCTTAGAAACAGATGAAGAAGAATTGATACCGAGAATGCTTAAAGACTGTGAAAGGGAAGTCTTGAATCGCTTGGCTGTCTGAAGAAGATTGTTGCTTTCATCACGGATTTCATCGAGGCTGGCGAGAGTCTGACGGTTTTCGTTCATAAGGCGGCTGATTTCAGCATTTGAACCTGCTGCCTGTCTGTTAAAATATACAAATGAACCGATGATTCCGATGAGAAGGGTAATGGTCATGGCAAGGGCAAAAATATTAGTGTGAATGTTGAAGCCTTTTCCCTTGGAATGAGGAACAATCATGATTGTAAGCTTGCTGTCACAGAGTTTAAAAAAGCTCATGAAGCCGCCGGCAACCATTCCGAAAAAACTGGAAATGGCATTAAAAATGCGGGCAATGAGAGACTTGTTTGAATTACGATAATTCTTTAATCTTGGCAAAGTTTAAAACTCCGTATGAAGAAAAATAATATCATAGTAAATAATTCACTGTCAAACCGAAGAAAGTTTGACAGTAAAAAAAACCTATGCTAATCTATCGGTAAGAATTACTTCTTTTATTATCTAATCTTTAGGAAAAAGCCATGCAATTTTTTGATACTCATGCCCACATAGGGCTCATCAATGACGCCCCTATCGAGCAGTTGCGCGTTGTCCAGCAGGCCAAGGCAGCAGGTGTTACACGTATTGTCAGCATCAATAACTCTCTACACGACTTTAAGAAGGTTTATCAGAACCTTAAAGCACTTCCTAATGTATTTCATGCAGTAGGTGTTGCTCCTGTAGAAGTTACAACTCCAGGTGAAGACTGGATCCGCACTATTGAAGAAAGTGTTTCTCTTCCAAGAATTGTTGCCATCGGTGAATGTGGTCTCGATTACTGCAAACAGTTTGGTGACAAACGCAGCCAGATTGAACTTTTTATTACTCAGCTTGAACTTGCTCAGAAACACAGTCTTCCTGTAATCATTCATAACCGTGATGCTGGAAAAGATGTTTTTGATGTTCTTTCTGAACGCATTCCGGAAAAAGGTGCAATCCTTCATTGTTACAGCGAAGATGCAGCTTATGCAAAAAAATGTCTTGATGCCGGATTGAATGTCTACTTCTCATTTGCAGGTAACCTTACATACCGCAATGCAAGAAATCTTCACGAAACTGTAATGTTCCTCAAGGAAGCAGGTGCAGAAGACAGAATCCTCATTGAAACTGAAAGTCCATTTATGGCTCCGACAGAGTTCCGTGATAAACGAACTATGCCTGCAATGGTAACTTCAACTGCCAGATTCCTTGCAGAAATGCTTGAAAAATCTCTTGAAGATACAAGTGCTCAGCTTTGGACAAACAGCTGCAGGTTTTTCAACCTTCCAGAATGAGCAGTTTGTACCATCCTGTAAAAATCGGCTCTCTTTCTCTTGATGGAAATCTGTTTCTGGCACCGGTTGCCGGATATTCAGATAAATCATTCCGTTCAGTTTGCAGGGAATTTGGAGCCGATTTTGCGTATACAGAGATGGTAAGTGCAGAAGCCCTGACCCGTGGTTCTGACAAAACAGAAGCAATCATGAGCCGTGGCCATAATGAAGATAAATATGCCGTTCAGGTTTTTGGCGGTGTGCCTGAAACTGTGGCAAAAGCCAGCAGAATGATTCTTGACCGGACACACTGTGAATGCATTGATATCAATGGCGGATGTCCTGTTCCAAAAATAATTAAAAGCGGGGCAGGAAGCAGCCTTACCCGTGATCCTGAACTTTTATATAAAATCGTTAAAGCCGTTGCAGAAGAAGTTGGGGGCGAAGTTCCTGTAACCGTAAAATTCCGCACAGGCTGGGATGAAGAACATATAACTTTTCTGGATTGTGCTGATGCGGCAATTAAAGCAGGTGCCAGTGCCGTAACCCTGCATGGAAGAACAAAGGCACAGGGGTACGAAGGAAAAGCTGACTGGGGCAAAATCAGGCAACTCGTAGAGTTTGTTGGCGGAAGGATACCTGTTTTTGGAAACGGAGATGCTTTTACGCCTGAAGATGCAAAGTCAATGCTGGAACAGACTGGTTGTGACGGTGTTATGTTTGCCCGTGGTGCCATGGGAAATCCGTTCCTCTTTACAAAAACCCGGGAATATCTGACAAAGGGTACAATTACAGAAATTCCAGTTACTATGCGCATTAGTGCCGGATTCAGGGAACTTGAAATGCTTGTTGCAGAACGTGGAGAAGAAGCTGCCTGCCGTGAAATGCGCAAAAGGTTCTGTGCCTACAGTAAAGGAATTGAAGGTGGCGGTGCACTGAGAAAAGTTATTGTTAGTGCAAATACTGTCAGTGATTATCAAACAATTTTCAAGGATTTTGGGATAAACTAGGGTCTATGGGAATATTTGCTGCCATTTTTGATATGATTGAGTCGATTTTCAGAGGCTCATCTCCCGAATACATAAAAAAACAGGAACTCAGAAAGATTGAAAGTGAAGTCAGGAATGTTGTTCCTGAAATTTATCGTGACGGAATTCTTACTCCGGAAATGGGCGGCATTCTTCGTATTCTCTACGACAATACACGACTTTTGTTTAAAATCCTTTCAACTACAATTTTCACAAAAGATGAAGCTCATAACAGCCTCTATGAAGAGAATCTTCTGGAAACAGGTTTTACTTCAGAATGTCAGATGCTGATGGATTCTCTTTCTGCAGAAAACCGCAAAGAAGATGTAATTACGGCAAATGTGAGCATGAAGCAGGTTTTTGAAGCCCAGCGCCGTGAGTTTGAAAAAGTCCTTAAAGAAGCTCAGTCTCCAAACTTTAAGAAAATTGACGGTACCATAAGCCAGCTTAAACATCTGTTTGATTTGTGCAGTTACGATTTTGAAGAAATCATTCACAAATTTAATCCTGAATTTTCAGCGGTCACAATGTCCAGTGACGGTTCTTACCGTGAAGTAACTCTTGATGCTGCAGGAAGCCTCATTCAGGATTACTATTTTGTAACGGCAAATCTCAAATTAAGCGGTTCCCTTGCAAGGGCTGTAATTGCCTTAAATCAGCTTGCTCATGGTGAAGCTGCAGTTGCAGACAATGAAAAGATTATTTCCTGCATTAAAAAAATTAATGCCGTTCATACCAAAATCCTCACTCCATCGGTGACGAAAGGACTCGTTCTTCTGTGGAGAAAGGATTCTGCATATCAGGTAAATTCTGCTGCTTATACAATAAATGCAAGTTCAACTTTTGCCCGTATTCTTAAAACACGGTTTGAATCTGATGAAAACAAAATTAAGCTTGAAATCAAAGACAGAAATGTTGCCATGGAACAGAAAAAGCTCTTTTCCGGCAGGGAACTTGAACAGGTAGATGGTTATAACTTCCAGACTAATGAAATTTTACGAAAAGCAACTTCTTTCAGTTTTGACCTTATAACTCCGATTCAGGTTCTGAAAACTTTTATCAGTGATTTTTACAGTGAAAAAGTTCAGGCCCTTGTTGAAGATATTGTTATCGAAGGTTTTTTCAATAATTCCCAGTACAAGAGTGATTTTTCTTCCAGGGTGTATCTTGTAAAAGAGTTTGCAGGTGAAATCAAGGAATTTGAAGACACTTTTGGCCGGGGCGGTGAAAATGATGTGGCAGTCATAAAAAGTCACATTGAAGACGGCCGAAAAGACGGTGATTTTATTAAGAAACTGGGTGTTATGGTCGAAAATATCAACAGGGATGCCCTTAAACTTATTCAGAAACAGGTTAACGGAATCAAAGATCTTTACAATGCGCTTTCTGAAATCATTGCAGATTCTAAAAAATCTAAGTCTGATGTTATCGGCAATATTAAGGTTCTGTTTAATTCTTCAAGAAACAGGGATGGTGTACAGCTTCTGGAGAGCCAGTTTCCTTTGTGGACAACTTTCTTTGAAATCATGAAGAATTATGCTATTATCGGAGATATTGAGAAAAAGTAATGAATAACGAAATGCCTGTTTTTGAAGGCGGTGCTTACGAGGCCGTCTGCGAACAATATGAAAAAAAGATTTTCGATCTTCAGCAGCTGCTGGATATTTCCAAATCTCTTTGTTCTACAATAGAATTTTCCAATCTTATTGAATCTATTCTTTATACATGTATGGGGCAGTTTCATGTTCTTGGGGCAGCTCTTTATGTAATTGATGCTCTTGATGCCGATGACTATGAACTGGGAACTAACTACAACGGAATGGATCTGGATTCTACCGTCACCTATAAAATTTCTGTAAATCATCCTCTTGTAGGTCTTTTAAGTTCAAGTGAAAAAGTACACACTATTGAAGAACTTAAACGGGAACTTCCTGAGGGAACAGACATCCGAATGCTCGAAAGCCTTAAACCGACTTTAATTGTTCCCCTTTTACAGAAAAAACATCTGGACGGTATTCTGCTCCTTGGTGAAAGAATTTCCCTTGACGGCGATACAGGCTATACTTCTTATGAAATAGACCAGATTAAATCTATTGCTTCCCTCGGTGCCATCGCCATTAATAATGCTGCCCTTCTGGAACGTTCATCAACAGACATGATGACTCACCTTAAGCTGAAGTATTTTTTCTTTAATGCACTTACAGACAAACTGGACGCAGCCCTTGCCCAGAACGGACCTTTGTCTGTAATCATGTTTGATATCGATTTCTTTAAAAGATTCAATGATACATATGGTCATGCCTGCGGAGATTATGTTCTGCAGACTGTAGCTAAAATCATAAAATCCTGCATTCGTGAAAAAGACCTTGCAAGCCGTTATGGCGGTGAGGAATTTACTGTTCTTTTGAATGAAACACGACGGGAAGATGCCATGACTGTTGCAGACAGAATCCGCAGCAAAGTTGAACAGTATGATTTTTGTTATGAAAACCAGCATGTAAAAGTTACGATTTCCATCGGAGTAGCAGTTTTTAATGCAGAAACAAATCCTGTAACAAGTCCAAAAGACCTTGTAGATCAGGCAGACCAGGCTTTGTATGTATCAAAGCGCAATGGCCGTAACAGGGTTACTTTTGCCGATTCCAAGATTGTTTCAGAAGTGGTAGTACCTTCATGATTTCTTTATTACGAAAACCTTTCAGATATACTTACATAAAAGCTACTCTTTTTATTGTGGCGATTAATATTCTTGTTTTCATGCTGTTCAGAATGCCGTTTATGGGTGACAAAATCGGCATTATGTTTGAAGAAGAAAACAGCGTTTTTGGGTTAAGGTTTGTGGACCTTTTTGGAATCAATGAATATGGTCTGACACATAAATATTTTTTCTGGCAGCCTGTTACTTACATGTTCATGCACGGAAACTGGACTCACCTGTTTTTTAACATGCTGGGACTTTTTATGTTCGGCCTTACTGTTGAACGGTATCTTGGTTCAAAGGAATTCCTTCTTTTTTATTTTTTGACTGGAATTCTTTCAGGAGTACTTTCCATTGCCATCAATCATTTTATTTCACTGCAGACATTTCCTATTCCGACTGTGAACGGAATAATTCTTATTATGCCAAAAACCATAATTGGTGCCAGCGGTGTTTTGTACGGGCTGTTGCTTTTGTATGCAGTGATGTTTCCGACACAGTATATTTATATCTGGGGACTTTTGCCGGTAAAAGCTCCGTTCCTTGTTTTGATTTATGCTGCCATTGAATTTTTCAGTCAGTTTTCAGGTGGAGATGGAATCAGTCATATTACTCATCTTTGCGGTTTTGCCGTAACCTGGGTTTATCTGCTTGTGAGAATGGGAATTAATCCGATCCGCGTATGGTTCAATCGCTGAAAAAATTTTTTATTGCAGTATTTTTCTCAGTAGTGGTGATTCCAGGTTTCTGTCAGAAAGTTTATCAGGATAATACTGTGCGGTTTGCACTCTGGGCAGAACTTGAAGCATATCCGGGGCTTTTTGATTCAGATTCGGGAGATACTTCTTATACTGAAGAAGACAAAAAATGGCTGTTTCCCGTGGCAAGAATGAAAAAAACTGCTCCTTTTATTATTGAGGGAATGGTTTATGGCTGGAATTTCAGTTATACGCCTTATGATAAAACCCGGGGAGTTGCCGAATATTTTGAATTCACCCCGATTCATGAATTTACAGAAGAAGAAAAGAACCGGATTCATTACCGCAAACCATGGATTGAAGATTCCAAACTTTTTGCCTGGGTTGAATATGACAGAACGGAATCTCAGAGATATAATTTAAGTATCTGGAATTCAGTAACTAATCCGAAAATCCGTGGTTTAGGTTATGCAAAGCTTACTGAAGGATTTGACGGAATTCAGAAAGCCAGTGGTGAGGCTATGAAAAATGCAGTTCGTGAACACATGCGTAAACTGATAAAGAATAAGCCGAAAGAAATAGAAGGAAGAGTGCTTATCTGCGATTCTCCGTCTATTGGCATTGATTCAGGTCGTTATGTTGTTACACTTGATTTTTTCATAGAATCGACTAAAATTATTAAATATCAAACGTTCTGACACAGAATAACGGAGGAACACTATGAAGAAATTTTTGATGATTGCAGCTGCAATGTTCTGTTTTTTGGGAGCAGTTTCTGCTGATGAAGTATCTGAAGCATTTGACGTTCTTAAACCAGAACCAACAAAAGAAACTGTAAAAATTGTACCGGAAAATCAGTATCCTGAACTTCACCCTACTTCAAAGCAGAGTTGTCAGGTTTACATTGAATACACACCTTTGACTGACGAAGTTCATATTTACTATACATGTAATATGGCAGCTTATGATCAGGGCGAAGCAATGAATACAGTAATGGCTATCCTTAAGGATTTCCAGAAAGACAATGGTTACTTCAGCTACAAATATATGGCTAAGGACAGGGTAAAATATTACCGTGACGAAGCTAAGATTAAAAAGGCTACATATTCGTCATACTTGCTTTTCACACGCTAAATACCTGTAAATCTTGAATGTGGGCCGGCTTTCAGATGACGAAGGCTGGCTCATATTTTTTATAAACTCAAATTTTTATTGGAAAAAAAAATGGATATTAAAAGTTTAATTAAAAATCTTCATCCTCTTGAAATCAAAGTTCTTCTTAATTACTCAGAAAAAGATGAACTCAGTTCTGAAAAACTTCAGAAAGAACTTGAATATAAAGAGGGACACGCAAACCAGGCCTTCAGCTGGCTGGGCGGAAAAAGCCTTCTGGATGTATTTAAACGTACTCCTCACACTTACTACGAAATTACAGACCTGGGACGCACTTATGCAAAAGAAGGTGTTCCTGAAGAAAAAATCATTAACTTTGTAAAAGAAAACGGCGCAAAAACACTTCCTGAAATTGCTGCAGGTACAGGTCTTGAACAGAAAGATGTAGGTTCTGCTTTTGGTGGTCTTTCTAAGGCAGGCGTTCTTAAGATGAATGCTGAAAAGAAAGCTGAATATGCCGGAGCTGAAATTCCTGCTTCAATCAAAATTGCTAAATCACTTTTTGAAAAAGCTGCTGCTTCTGAAAACGGACAGATTGATAATGCTGACCTTTCTAAAGAAGAACAGGAAGTAATCGGAAACTACGCTAAGAAACGTGGTGCTGCTGATTCTCCATTTAAAATCATTGAACGAGAAACAGTTCTTTATAAACTTACTGAAAAAGTTAAGGAAGTTGTTTCTGCCCTTAAAAATGCAGGTATTACCGGTAATGAAATTGGTGAAGTTACACCAAAAATGCTTGCCAGTGGAGAATGGAAAAACGGAACATTCCGCGGATATAATATTGCAGTTCCTCCTGCACGTATTATTCCTGGACGAACAAATCCTTATGTACAGTTCCTTGAACACGTAAAGGATAAGCTTTGTTCACTTGGTTTCCAGGAATATGACGGACCTCTCGTAGAAACAGAATTCTGGAACGGTGATGCTTTGTTCATGCCACAGTTCCACGCTGCCCGCGATATTCATGACGTTTACCGCATTAAAAACCCTACACATGCAAAAGAAATTGAAGAACCATGGCTGAGCAATGTTGCAGCTGCTCACAAAGATGGTGGAAATACAGGCAGCCGCGGCTGGAACTACGACTTTGATCACGAGTTTACACGCCGCCTTGTTCTCCGCTCACAGGGGACAGTTCTTTCTGCACACCAGCTCCATAAGGCTGAAATTCCTGGCAAATACTTTGGTATTGCCCGCTGTTTCCGCTATGACAAAGTTGATGCTACACACTTGTCTGACTTTTATCAGACAGAAGGTATCATTGCAGGTGAAGACGTAAACCTTCAGACTTTGCTTGGTATGCTTGAAATGTTTGCAAAAGAAGTTGCAGGTGCAACAGAAGTAAAATATGTTCCAGGATACTTCCCGTTCACAGAACCTTCTGTAGAAGTTCATATCAAACACCCTGTTCTGGGCTGGTTTGAACTTGGTGGTGCCGGAATCTTCCGTCCTGAAGTTACAAAAGCTCAGGGTGTTGATGTTCCTGTTCTTGCATGGGGTATGGGTATTGACCGTATGGCTCTTATGGCCCTTGGACTCAATGACCTGCGTGAACTCTTCTCAGAAAATATTGAAGAAGTTCGTCTCCGCAAGGCAAAATTCTGAAATTGATTTTTAATAGGAAAGGCTGTCCGGTTACCGGGCAGCTTTTTTTTGCGTCAGGCTATGGAACCCCGAAGTTGATTTGCGGCGGTGGTTGAGTTTATCGAAATCACCAGAGCAAAGCAATGAGCGCAGCGAAGGGTGGAACAGCCGCCAGGACGCCCTACATCCCATACTGGAGAAGGGTCAGATCAAGCACTTTTTTTGTAAATGATTTTTCGCCGCCTTTGCACAGGGCACTGATGAGGGGACGACCAATAAGAATTACATCGGCACCAAATGCCATAGCTGTTGCTACATCAAGACTGCTGCGGATGCCGCCATCAACCCACAATTCCTGACAATACTGCTTGAGCTCTTCGCCAAAATTCTGCAGAAACTCCGCAGTAGAGCCGACAACTGTTTCGACCCGGCCGCCGTGGTTTGAAATATAGCAGATGTCAGGCTGAACCTGTTTTACAATCTGCAGATCATCTTTTGTAAAAATACCTTTTATTGCAAATCTTGCGCCGTGACTGTGTACAAAATCCCTGATTTCCGTCAGCTGGGCGGCACTCTTTTTTTCAAGTGTAACCAGGTTCTGCATGGTAAAAATGTTGTAGCTGTCGATGTCCACTCCAATGACTTTTGCATAGGGAATGGCAAGAGAGGCATGTTCGAGGATTTTTTGATTTTCAAATGGTTTTATAAAAAATGAAGCTTTAAAGTCAGGATTTGAGGCTTTTATCTGTCGGACTGCATCAATGCCGTATTTGATTTTTTCGTCTGGAAAACCGTCGCCGACACAAACATCAATTCCCGTGTTGTAAGCGGCAGTAAATATGTCGTTGTAGTATTTTTTTTCGTCGCTGTATCCGATGTTTTCGACTGCGCCTGTCATTGGAGCAAGAGCCAGATGAGGTTTGCGTTCAAAAGCCGGTTTCTGGAGAAAATTTACAAAAAGCAGAGGATTTTCTTTGCGGCAGACCTCCCAGCCGTCACAGTTAAGGCGAAAGTTGATGTTTCTGTTGATGCCACCCATCCCCGGTAGCTGACCGATACAACCGGTGCCGTTGCAGACGGTGCAGAAATGACATTTAAAGTTGGAAGAATCCATACCTGAATTATGCACTGAATTTGAATTGCAGGCAATGACTGTATCAGGAGCCGATTTTTACAGTCCCGGGGAAAAAATCAGTTAACTTTAAAATTCAGATGCCGAAAATAAAATGATGAAAAAGCCAGTAAAAATTTCAGCTGTGGCAGGAATTTCGTTGTTTATTCTCGCAGCTTTATTTTCTATATCTCTTATTTCTGTTCTTCTCGATTTTGGAACAATGTCTCCTGTGCATGACTCTGTTTTTTTGAAGACAGGCAGAATGTTTACGGAAGTTTATGGATTTACAAGTGTGCTGATTCCATTGTTCTGTATTTTTGCAGGAATTGAATGTTTTGTTTCAAACTGGAATATGAAAAGGGCAATCCTCCTCTTGGGTTCGGTAGTGCCTTTCTTTACCATTTATTTTTGTGAAAAATTCTGCCGCAATGTGGTTGCAACCTGTGAGCCAAAAGAAATTTCTGTGAAAATTTTTATGGCAGTTGCTCTTGCTACTATTCTTGTTATGGCAGAAGCGGCCCTTATGCTTTTGATCGGCGGAATCCTTGATGGGGAAGATAAGGGTGGAGAAGCTGAAAAAAGACCGGTTGAAGCAAAAGACGATATTTTTGAAGAAGAAATTGTAGAAGAGTTTCCGATTGATGCGGATGCTGATGTTGAGGAAGCTGATAATGAAAATGAAGTGGCTGGTGAGCAGGAATATGCTTTTGAAACTGTAAAAATTCAGTCTGATGAACCAAATCCTTTTGATCATGTATTTGATGAAATTGAACCTTCTTCTTATGAGCCTGTTTTTGTGCCTCAGGAAAATGAGGAAGAAGAAAGTGGTGATGAAGAAATCCAGGAAAATGATATTCCTGCTGAAGAAAACTTTGTTCCAGAGCCTTCTCCATTTGAAGAAGAAATGGAAGAATCTTTTGAAGAGCCTGTAGTTAATGAAGATGCGTTTACTGAAGAAGCCGTAGATGGCGGAGATGCTGCTGAAGGTGAACAGGAAAACGAAGAGGATTTTGCGGATCCTGTTTCGGTTTCTGAATTTTTTAATGAAGAAATAGAAGAATCTGCTGACGAAGCTTTTGCTGCAGAAGCTGGCGGTGAAGAAGTTTCTGATGATATTTTTGAAACTGAAGAAAATGCTGAAGCAGAAGATAATGCTGTTGAAGAAGTGGATTTTGATCCGGAACAGATTGAAGCTGAAATTCAGGCTGAAGAAAAGGATGAGTCTTTCAGCGAAGAAGATTTTCTGGCAACTGACATTCAGTTTGATGATGAAGAAGACATTATCGGTGAATTTGAAAATACTGCTGCCATTGAAACTGAACAGATGGACAATACAATCGACATTGATCCGGCATTTTTCGGCGTAGATCTTAATGCGGAAGATGATTCTGAAGAAAGTAAAAGTGATGATATTTTTGCCCAGATGGAAGCAGATGCAAGTCGTGAACCGGTTCTTGATGATTTGAATTCATTTGAAAACAGTATTTCGTTCCAGGATGAAGAAAATAATAAGGATGTTTCAGAAGATCTTCCTGATGACATTTATGATTCTGAACTTTCTGCTGAAGATTTTGATGCAGAATATGAATATGATCCGTCGGCAAAACCTGTTCTTGATGCCAATGGAAATACATATCAGGAAGAAACTTCAATTCCGTTTGATACTGAAGAAATCAACCTTGAAGACATTCCTGTTGAACTGCAGAACGCCCTTAAAAACAACAGGAATTCAATGCATTCTTCTATGGAACAGACTGTATTTGCTGATTCAGGTTCTGATTCTGAAGAAAATCTTCCGCCTGTTCCTGAAGGACCAAAGGTTGTTTTTGATGAACGTACAAAACCGGTAGAAAAGAAAAAGCCAAAACTGCGCATGTCAAATTACAAGGTTCCTGTGGATCTTTTGCAGGAATATGCCAGTGATGAATACTGGGTTATTGATGACGAAACAAAGCAGAAGGGTGAAGACCTTAAACAGACTCTTGCTGAATTTAACATTGAAGTTGAAGTTACTGGAATCCGCAAAGGTCCTGTAGTTACAATGTTTGAAGTTCTTCCTGCTCCTGGCGTTAACGTAAATAAAATCCGCACTTTGCAGGATAATATTGCCCTGCGACTTGCTGCCACAAGTGTGCGTATTGTAGCACCAATTCCAGGTAAATCAGCTGTAGGTATTGAAATTCCGAATGAAACCCGTGCTGTTGTTGGTTTCCGTGAAATTATGGAACAGAAGAATCCGAATTTTGACAAAATGGCAATTCCGGTAATTCTTGGAAAAGACATTTCAGGGGATCCTCAGCTTATTGATCTTGCAAAGACACCACATCTGCTTATTGCCGGATCAACTGGTGCCGGAAAATCTGTTTGTGTAAACAGTCTGATCCTGTCAATTCTGTACAAACGTTCTCCACAGCAGGTAAAAATGATTCTCATTGACCCTAAAGTAGTTGAACTTAAACTTTATAACGATATTCCGCATCTTTTGACACCGGTAATTACTGAACCTAAAAAGGCACTTCAGTCCCTTCAGTACTGTCTGTGCGAAATGGAAAGACGATATGCCCTTCTTGATGGAATGGGTGTTCGTGACATCAGCAATTACAACAGAAGAATTGTTGAACGTAATATCGCAACTGAAAAACTGCCATATATCGTTGTAATTATTGATGAATTTGCAGACCTTATGGCAACAACTGGCCGCGAACTTGAATCAAATGTTGCACGTCTTTGTGCCATGTCCCGCGCCGTTGGTATTCACCTTGTACTTGCTACACAGCGTCCGTCTGTAAATGTAATTACAGGTTTGATTAAGGCTAACATTCCAAGCCGAATTGCCTTTATGGTTGCCAGCCGTACAGATTCGAACATTATCATTGACCAGATTGGTGCTGAAAAACTTCTCGGAAAAGGTGACATGCTTTATGCAAGTGCAACAGATCCGTTCCCGGTACGAATTCAGGGAACTCTTGTTGTGGATGATGAAGTTGAAAATGTTGTTGAATACGTTAAGCAGTATGGCGAACCTGATTACATCGATGATGAAATTTTCGTTGACGATGAAGATGAAGGTGATGGTGCAAATCCAGGTCTGTTCAGTGACGGAGCAGATCCGTTGTATGACCAGGCTTTGCAGATTGTAATCCAGGCCGGAAAAGCCAGTGCAAGCTACATTCAGCGCCGTCTGAAAATCGGTTACAACAGGGCAGCCCGTCTTGTGGAAGAAATGGAAGAACGTGGAATTGTAGGTCCTGCAAACGGATCAAAACCACGTGAAGTAATCCACGCACCAAATTAAGTTAAGTAATCAAACCTGCACCAGGGATTGTAGTGGCGCGGATGCGTTGGTTTGCGTGAGCAAAGCAATGGAGGCGCAGGCCGGAACCACGGAAAGCCCGGCGACGCTGCCTGTAGCGGCGGGTGCCTGAGACTGCTACACAAATTTTACATATTTATAGTACTTTTTTGAAAATTTGTATCGTATATTTTGTATAGGTGTGCTATAATGTTGTACAGATATGGAAACGGGATTTCCTTCGCCTGCTCAGGGGTTTGAAGAAGAATTAATTGATTTTCAAAAGTTACTCATCCGCCACCCGGCTGCAACATTTTGTATGAGGGTTAATAAAAACCATCCGGAATTTGCAATTTTCAAGGGTGATATTCTGACTGTTGACCGGTCTTTGAATCCAAAGCCTGACAGTATTGTGGTTTTTGCAAGAGGCGGTGTTTTTTGCTGCGACAGATTTTACAATGCATGTGGTCTGGGACGGGAAGAAATGCAGATTTTTGGCGTTGTGACTAATATTGTTCACAGGGTAGCCGGTTAATATGATTCTTCATGCTGATTCAAACAGTTTTTATGCAAACTGTGAGCGAATGTTCAGGCCGGATTTGTGGGGTAAGCCTGTTGTGGTGCTGTCTAACAATGATGGAATTATCGTAGCTCTTACGCAGGAAGCAAAAAAACTGGGATTAAAACGCGGAGATGCCTTCTTTAAAGTAAAACCTTTGTGCCAGGCGGCGGGGGTCACGGCTTTCAGCAGTAATTATGCCTTGTATGCGGATATCAGCCGGCGGATAACTTCCATTTATCTGGAATATGCGCCGCAGATTGAAGTGTACAGTATCGATGAAAGTTTTCTGTTTTTTCCGGATTTTAAAAAAAGTGATATTTATGAAATTTCTGTGGAAATCCGAAACCGGGTACTGAAAGATGTCGGAATGCCTGTTTGTGTCGGCGCCGGACCTACAAAAACTATTGCTAAATGGTATAACAAGCATGCAAAGGAACATAACGGAGTTTATCTTTATGATCCTGCTGAATTTGAGGAAGGTTTAAAAAAGACACCTGTAGGGGAAATCTGGAATATCGGCCTTAAAGGTGCTGCAAAACTCATGGCCAGGGGAATTAAAACTGGTTATGACCTGATGAATATGGATCTTCTTGAGGCAAAAAAACTTCTGACTATTCATGGTTATGCTACCGTTATGGAACTGAGGGGAAAACCTGCCATTGACCGTGTGGAACGTGTACGTAAGGATGTCATTACTTCCAGCCGGCAGTTCGGGCAAAAGGTGTTTGAACGTTCTGTTATGGACTGCATCCTTGTGGAATATGTGCAGAATGCTGTGGAAAAGCTGCGCAAACAAAATTGCGAAGCCGGGGCTGTGACAATTTACATTTCGACATGTCTTACTTTCAGGGATGACGGTTCCTGTTACACGGAATATGGCAATGGAATTACCTGCAGTGTGGGCGAAAAAACCTGTTATACTCCGCAGATTCTGGCGGCGGCTAAAAAATGTCTGGATTATATCTGGCGTGACGGTTACGGGTATAAAACCCTGATGGTTTCGCTTAGTGATCTTGAGACGGCCGGTGCTCAGGGAAACCTGTTTGTTGATCCAAGAATTGAAGAAAGCAGGCGCAAATTAATGGAAAATTGTGCGATGCTGGCAGAAAGGTATGGAAGGGGAATAGTGTATCTTGCCGGAAGTAAAATGGCAGACGGGTGGCAGATGAAGCGGGATTTGATGAGTCCCTGTTACACCACGCGGCTGGAAGATCTGCCGGTGGTGGAATAGGTGTATAACTGTGTGACTTACAGAATCAGTTTGTCGAGGCGCAGATCGTTCTGCCGCCAGTTTTTGTCTACTTTTACCTGGAGGTCAAGCTCGATTTTGTAATCAAAAACTTTGCGCAGGGCTTTGATTGATTCAACGCGGATGGTTTTGATCATTGAAGCACCTTTTCCGATTACGATACCTTTCTGACTTTCTTTTTCTACACAGATGAAGGCACGGCACCACATTTTGTTGAGGCCCCGCTGCTCAAAGTCTGCAACCTGGACATAAAGGCAGTGTGGAACTTCGTCTGTGAGGCGGTTGATGGCCTGTTCGCGAATAATCTCTGCAATACGGAATTCCCTGTCCTGATCCGTGTAGTAATCTTCTGCATAAAGGTGCGGGGCAACTGGTGCAATGTCGTAAAGGGCCCGGAGAACGTCGTTGATACCTGTATCTTCTTTTGCAGAGCAGTCGATGATTTTTTTGCTGTCCAGCTTTTCCAGTTCCAGGCCGATAAACTTGCGTACATGGTCTGGAATGGAGCGGCTTTCGTCTGTTTTGTTAACGGCAACAACGGTTTTGTTTTCGTGGCCGCGCAGGAGGGCTGTAATAAGCCGTTCTTCGTCTCCACATGTTCTTGTGGAATCTACAACGTACAGAATTGCATCGGCTTCTGCCAGCTGTTCTGCTACGATGTTGCGCATGCGGAGGTTCATTTTTTTATCGGATTCGTGGTAGCCGGGAGTATCAACAAAAACAAGTTGTCCAAGGCTTGTGTTTACAATTCCGCGGATGGCGTTGCGGGTTGTCTGTGGCATCTGGCTTACGATACTGACTTTTTCGCCTGATGCTGTGTTCAGAAAAGTGGATTTTCCTGCTGAAGGGCGGCCAATGATTGTAACAAGGGCAGTTTTGTCGCCGATGGGCGGAAGTTCTTCATCATCATTTATAAGTGTTTTGGGATTCTTATTCATGGGGTCATTATAACAGAAATATGGTTTTAAGGTAGTGTTGAAGAACTGTTCTGAGTTAAAAGAAAAATTGTTGAGCCTTTAAATGACAAAGCAAAAAAGGCAGTTTATAATTAAATATACTACATGAGGCTAAAATAATTATGGATTCAATGCGAATGCTTCCCGGTCGTCCTCTGGACAATGGAGCAATATATGTTGATGGCGGCGTTAATTTTAGTGTCTTCAGTCGTAACGCTACAGCCGTTTATATTGAAATTTTCAATAAAAGTGATGATTCTTCTCCATACAAAACTTTTGAGCTCGATCCTGTTTTAAATAGAACAGGTGATATGTGGCATGCATTTATTACTGGTTTAAAACCGGGTTGTCTTTATCTGTTGAGGGCAGACGGTCCTTTTGAACCTGAAAAAGGAATGCGTTTTGATAAGACAAAATATCTTTTTGATCCAAAGGCCAGGGCTTTTTCTGAAGGTTCCGTTTTTAAAAATATGGTTTCCGGCAGGGAATGTCCTTTAAATAAAATGCCTAAATGTGTAGTTGTGGATAATGATTCCTATGAGTGGAACGGTGATAAACCCCTTAATATTCCTTTGAGTGAGTCTATTATTTATGAAATGCACGTTAAAGGCTTTACAGCTTCACCTTCAGCAGAGTCTAAATTTTCCGGCACATACCGTGGTCTTATTGATAAAATTCCATATCTTGTAAAATTAGGAATTACTGCAGTCGAACTTCTTCCTGTCATGGAATTTGATGAATTTGAAAACACAAACATAAATCCAAAAACCGGAAAGAGGATGGTTAATTTCTGGGGATATTCAACAATCGGATTTTTTGCTCCAAAAACAAGCTATTCTTACAGTAAAAAGCCCGGGGATTGTGTAAATGAATTTAAGGATATGGTTAAGGCTTTTCACAAGGCCGGCATAGAAGTGCTTCTTGATGTTGTATTCAATCATACTGCAGAAGGTAACGAACACGGTGCAACACTGAATTTCCGTGGTCTTGATAATTCCATTTATTATCAGCTGGTTCACGACAAAAAACAGTATTATGTGAATTTTTCAGGCTGCGGCAATATGGTTAACTGTAATCATCCGGTTGTTGCTGATTATATTGTTGATTGTCTTCGTTACTGGGTTAGTGAAATGCATGTTGACGGATTCCGCTTTGACCTTGCTTCTGTTTTGACCCGCGATGAGCATGGATTTATTATGAATGAATCTCCTCTTACACGGCGAATCAGTGAAGATCCTGTTTTGCGCAATATAAAGATTATCGCAGAACCATGGGATTGTGGGGGAGCTTATCAGGTTGGTTCATTCCCGGGCGGAAGATGGTGTGAATGGAATGATAAATTCCGGGATGGTATGAGACGTTTTATCCGGGGTGATGAAAAACTTTCCACAGAAGCTGCCACAAGAATTTCCGGTTCCAGTGATTTGTATGCAGGCAGCGGCAGAAAACCATATCATTCAATCAACTTTATTACTGCTCACGATGGTTTTACTCTAAACGATCTTGTTACTTATAATTCAAAGCATAATGAACAGAACGGAGAAGAAAACCGAGACGGAACTGACAATAATTTAAGCTGGAATTACGGTTTTGAAGGTCCGAGTCAGAATCCAAAAATTGAATCGGCCCGTTTGCGCCAGATAAAGAATTTTTTCTGTACACTGCTTCTTTCTCAGGGAACTCCGATGATTACGGCCGGGGATGAAGTAAGACGTACCCAGGGTGGAAATAATAATCCATATTGTCAGGACAGCGAAATTTCCTGGTTCAACTGGGAAGATATTAAAAAGAATAAAAATATCCTTGAGTTTGTCCGGACACTTATTGCACTGCGAAGAAATCATCGTGTTTTCAAGAGAACGTCTTTTTTTACCGGTGAACGAACTGATATTTCTCCAAGTGACATAAGCTGGTTTAATTTTGATGGTCTTACACCTGACTGGGGAAAAATCAACCGCTTTCTTGGATTCCGCCTTGGTGGTGGAGCCGGGGATGAATTCCTTGAGGAAGATAACGATTTTTATGTCGCATTCAATACAGACAATCATGATATGACAATTACAATTCCAATTCCGACACTGGGGAAAAAATGGTACAGGGTTGTGGATACTTCAATTGAAGATTCGACTTCTGCCCTTACTCCAGGTAATGAAGAAGAATTGAATTCTCAGCAGAAATATGTTCTTGTTGCAGGAAGTACTGTAGTTCTTATGTCAAAATAAAATTCCTTACTATTTTTATAAGGAAATTCTTCATAATCGTGTTAAAATAAAAAAGTATTATTTTTTGAAAATCAATTATGGAGAAAAATATGAAATTTGATGCAGAAAAATTCCGTGAAAATCTTGCTGCCCGTCTTCGCCGTCAGTATGGTAAAGATATTTCTCAGGCAAACAGCCATGATCTTTTTGATGCAGTAAGTGCTTCCGTTCAGGAACTTATTATGCCGGCATGGATGGCAACACGCCGTGAATACGACAAAAAGCCAACAAAGCAGCTTTTTTACTTGTCTGCTGAATTTTTGATGGGGCGTGCCCTCAGCAATAACCTTATTAACCTTGGTATTAAAGATGAAGTTAAAAAAGTTCTTAAAGATATGAACATTAACTTCAACGTTATTGAAGATGAAGAACCGGATGCAGGTCTTGGAAATGGTGGTCTTGGTCGTCTTGCTGCCTGTTTCCTGGATTCTCTTGCGACCCTCGATTATCCTGGACATGGTTACGGTATCCGCTACGAATACGGTATGTTTGAACAGAAGATCGAAAACGGTTATCAGGTTGAATATCCTGATGTCTGGCTTAAACACCGTGATCCTTGGGAAGTAAAACGTTCTGACCTTGC
Source organism: Treponema sp. (assembly GCA_045597415.1). Classification (GTDB taxonomy): domain Bacteria; phylum Spirochaetota; class Spirochaetia; order Treponematales; family Treponemataceae; genus Treponema_D. The sequence continues at coordinate 61,996 of JAZLKD010000040.1, forward strand.
CGTAACTGTAAAATTTGGCGGCGAAATCAAATACGGTAAAACTCCAGACGGACAGGACCGCTTTTATATTGAAAATGCTGAAGAAGTAATTGCAACTCCATACGATATGCCAATCGTTGGTTTTGATACAAACACTGTAAATACACTGCGATTGTGGCAGGCTTCTTCTCCTGACGGATTCAATCTCCAGCTGTTCAATGATATGCGCTATCACGAATCTGTATTCAAGCAGAATGAAGCAGAAAACATTACACGCGTACTTTATCCAAACGATAATGGTCCACAGGGAAAAGCACTCCGCTTAAAGCAGCAGTATTTCTTCTGTTCGGCTTCTCTTCAGGATCTTATCCACCACTTTGTTGCCAATTATGGAACAGACTTCTCAAAATTCCCGGAACTTCATGCAATTCAGCTGAACGATACTCATCCTGTAGTTGCAATTCCAGAACTTATGCGTATTCTCATGGATGAATACAATGTGGGCTGGAACGATGCATGGAATGTTGTTCAGAAGACTTTTGCATATACAAACCACACAATTCTTGCTGAAGCTCTTGAAAAATGGGATATCGGAATCTTCCAGGGACTTCTTCCTCGTATTTATCAGATTGTTGAAGAAATTAACCGCCGCTTCCTTATTGAAATCCGTGCAAAATATCCTAATGATTATGCTAAACAGAACCGTATGTCTATTATTCATGACGGTAAAGTTTATATGGCATGGCTTGCAATTCACGCAGGTTTCTCTGTAAATGGTGTAGCAGCCCTTCATACAGAACTTCTTAAAAATGTTGAACTTAAAGACTGGTATGAACTGTATCCAAAGAAGTTCAATAACAAAACAAACGGTATTACTCAGCGCCGCTGGCTTTGTAATGCAAACCCGGAACTTGCAAAATTCATTTCAGACAGAATTGGTCACGGCTGGGAAAAAGACCTTACAAAACTTAAGGAACTTGAAAAATTTGCAGATGATGACAAATCACTTCAGGAACTTATGGATATTAAACGTGCCAATAAGGAAATTCTCGTTGACTTCCTCAAGCACAAGCAGAATGAATTCCTTGATCCTGACAGCATTTTTGACGTTCAGGTTAAGCGCCTTCACGAATACAAACGCCAGCTTTTGAATGTTCTTCACATCATGTATCTCTACAACAGAATTATTGAAGATCCGACATTCAATCCGCCAAACCGCACATTCATTTTTGGTGCAAAATCGGCATCAGGCTATCGCCGCGCAAAGGCAATCATCAAACTTATCAATACAGTTGCTGAACGGGTAAATAATGATCGCCGTGTTGGTGGAAAACTTCGTGTTGTATTTATCGAAAACTACCGTGTTTCAGTGGCAGAAAAAATCTTCCCTGCTGCAGATGTTTCTGAACAGATTTCTACAGCCGGAAAAGAAGCTTCTGGTACTTCAAACATGAAGTTCATGGTAAACGGTGCCCTCACAATGGGTACTATGGACGGTGCCAATATTGAAATTTTTGAAGAAGCAGGAAAAGAAAACGGTTTCCCATTCGGTCTTTTGACAGAAGAAATTCAGAAAATGGAAGCAGAACATTCGTATAACACACAGCAGTATCTGGAACGTAACCCGGCTCTTGCAAAAGTTATCGAACAGCTTGTAGACGGAACTTATGACCCAAGCCGCCAGGTATTCAAGGAAATTCATGATTCTCTTGTTTATGGTGTAGAAGGTCAGCGTCCGGATGTATATTATGTTCTTGCAGACTTTGACAAATATGTTAAGGCACAGGAAGAACTTGCTTCAGCTTATGCTGATAAAAAAGCATGGGCCCGCAAAGCACTCATCAACATTGCAAATTCAGGAAAATTCTCCTCAGACCGTACAATCGAAGATTATGTACGCGACATCTGGAAGATCAAAAAAGTTGAAGTTGCAGATGAAGATGTAAAATAAGAAATCTGGAGTTTAAGAAAAGGACCCTCGAGAAAAACGAGGCCACTGAAAAAGGTCTTAAATTTGAGAGTGTGAAATAAAGAAAGCTAGATTTTTGAGAAAAAGATCTCATTAATCTGGCTTTCGCTCTTTTACGTGCAGATTATTTTCCTCATTTTTCTTTATTTTCTTCCAGAAT
>JAZLKD010000041.1:0-42611 GCA_045597415.1 Treponema sp.
ACACCGGAAGAATACAACAGGATGAAGAAAAACAGGGAGGAAGTGCCGGAAAACCTTCTGAACCGCAATTTTTTCGCCTTAGAGAGCAATAAAAAATATGTTTCAGACATCACATATCTTTTCGGAAAGGAATGTGTCAAATATCTGAGCATCATTGAAGACTTGTACAATGGAGAAATCGTAGCGTGGAAAATTTCTGATCATCCGGATGAACAGCTGTGTGAAGGGACGGTGGAAATTCTGGCCGCTGAAAGAAATCTGAATGGAGCGGTTTATCATACTGACCAGGAATCAACCTATCTTTCTCCGAAATTCAGGGAAAAGATCGAGACACTTGGAATGGTTCAAAGCTGCTCTGAAAGAGGAGTCTGCTGGGACAATGCATCAATGGAAAGCGCAAATGGAATAATCAAAACTGAATGTCTTTATAACAAATTCGGAAAAACAAGGTTCAAGAACAGGCAGATTCCAATTGCTGATGTTGTGGCTGAAATCGCTCCTTTCATTGAACATTACAACAATGAAAGACCTAAACAGTCTCTGGGAGGAATGTCACCGGTGCAGTTTCGGGAGCAGAATCCAAGAGGAACATATCTGATGGTTATAAAAGATTGACAGAGTTCGGAGGTTTTGAAATCATAATATCTGTAACCATTCTGGAACAGAAAAAAATATTTTTGTTACTAGAATGGCTGCGGTTAAATGAATATGCAGTGTTACAGCTGAAATTAAAATAAAAACTGTCACCAAATCGACACCAGTGACTTTTTAAACTGTCACCTTTTTTGGGAGCATATCACGTCTTGACGCGTTAGGGATCGTTGCGGGAGCAACACCCCGCGGGTCAAGGCTTTAAGCGAAGCGTGCCTTGACGCGTTAGGGATCGTTGCGGAAAGACCGCAGCCTTTGGGCGAGGACTTGCAGCAAGAGCCCGGGCCGGAGGCAACGCCATTTTTTTTGCCATTAACAAAAGAAACACAATTTGCTATTTTATATATGGTAAAAAATTAAAGGAGGCAACTATGGAATCATACAAAAAAGAGTTCATCGACTTTATGGTTGAATGCCAGGTTTTGAAATTCGGCTCATTCACACTCAAATCCGGCCGGCAGTCACCATTTTTTATGAACGCAGGAGCTTACGTAACAGGCAGCCAGCTCAAACGCTTAGGCGAATATTATGCAAAAGCAATTCATGACAACTTTGGAGACGATTTTGACGTTTTCTTCGGGCCTGCCTACAAAGGAATTCCCCTTGCAGTAGTAACAGCAGTTGCATATTCAGAACTTTATGGAAAAGAAGTTAAATACTGCTGCGACCGCAAAGAAGAAAAAGACCACGGTGCTGACAAAGGTGCTCTTCTGGGTTACAAAATCAAGGATGGCGACCGTGTTGTGATCATCGAAGACGTTACAACTTCCGGAAAATCAATCGAAGAAACCTATCCGAAAATCAAGGCTCAGGAAACTGTTCCAGGCGGAATCAAAATCGTTGGAGAAATCGTTTCCCTTAACCGCATGGAAAAAGCTCCAGATTCCACAAAAGCTGCCCTTGATGTCATCACAGAAAAATACGGTTTCCCTGCAAAAGCAATCGTCTCAATGGCAGATGTTGTTGACGCACTTTACACTAACGGCAACAAAAAACTCATTACTGACGAAATCAAGGCAGAAATCGACAGATATTACGAGCAGTATGGTGCAAAATAAAAATTAATATCAGGGCGTTCCCTTCAGCCAGGGGCTTCAGGTCGGGCCATACGCCCTTCCGCGCAAAAGCGCTCCATTGTTTGCCCTGCAAACAACGCCTTCGGCGGGGCTCCTGTCCCTAACGCAAAAAGCCTGCAGATTTTTTTTCTGCAGGCTTTTTTTTACATCATCTTAGAAAACTTCTTTTCCAGATCCTTTATAAGCTTGTATTCAAAGGAATCCACCAGCGCGATATATGAAGCTTCCATGATATCGCTTGAAACTCCCATTGTACTCCAGGTATGTTCTCCATCACTGGATTCAATCAGTACACGAACCTTTGATGCAGTCGCACCTTTTCCATCCAGTACACGAACTTTATAGTCAGTAAGATGGATTTTATCAACAGCAGGATAAAACTGAACAAGAGCCTGGCGCAAAGCAACGTCCATGGCATTTACAGGACCGTCCCCTTCTCCTGCTGTAACAACAGCTTTTCCTTCAACATCGAGCTTGACCTGTGCAAAAGCACTCTGATCATCTGCAAAACGAGGAAATTCTCCGCTTGTCTTGTAATAATGAAGATTAAAGAACGGCTGATATTTTCCCATAATCTTACGGACAAGAATTTCAAAACTGCCGTCTGCACCTTCAAACTGATATCCTTCATGTTCCAGCTGCTTGACTTTATCAACAATCTGTTTGACCACAGGACTGTTTTTATTAAGGCTTTTGTCGATTTTCTGCACTTTTTCAACAACCATACTCTTGCCGGCAACTTCACTCATAAGGAATACACGTTCATTACCTACAGTTTCTGGCTCAATATGTTCATAAGCAAAAGGATTTTTAATTACAGCATCGATGTGCATTCCGGCCTTATGGGCAAAAGCACTTGCACCGACATAAGGAAGCCCAGGATTAAGGGCAATGTTTGTAATTTCAGCAACACGTTTACATACCGGAGTCAAAAGCTTCATGTTTTCATCAGGGATACACTGATAATCCAGTTTTAGCTGAAGGTCGGCAATAATTGTACTTAAATTGGCGTTCCCTGTTCTTTCCCCAAATCCAAGAAGAACTCCCTGAACATGAGTAGCACCGGCTTCAACTGCAAGAATGGAATTGGCAACGGCAAGACCTGCATCATTGTGAGTGTGAATACCTACAGAAACTTTTTTACCGAATTTTTCAACTGCAACTCTTGTGGCATCCATACAGTCAATAGGCATACAACCGCCCTTTGTCTCACAAAGAACAAGACACTCAGCCCCGCCGTCAACGGCAGCTTCAAGAGCCTTCAATGCATAATCCGGATTAGCCTGGAATCCTGTAAAAAAATGTTCCGCATCAAATAAAACATGACGATTCTGGCTTTTAAGATAAGCAACAGTATCACGGATCATTTCAAGATTTTCTTCCAATGTCGCATGAAGGATTTCTGTTACCTGAAAATCCCAGGTTTTACCAAAAATACACACATATTCTGTTTCAGCAGACAGAAGACTTGTAAGATTTGCATCTTCTGAACATTTTATGTCTTTTCTGCGTGTAGAACCAAAGGCCACCAGTCTGGAATTCTTAAGTTTAAGTTTTCTGGCCTCATTAAAAAATTCCATATCTTTAGGATTAGAACCAGGGTTACCAGCTTCAATAAAAGAAATTCCAAGTTCATCAAGTGCATTAACAATGTTAATTTTATCCTGAACTGAATAACTGATACCCTCTCCCTGAGAGCCGTCTCTGAGTGTTGAATCAAATATGTAAATTTTCTGTTTAGCCATAATAGTAAGATTATGCAAAAAAAATCCCGATTCTTCAAGAACCGGGATTTCTAAAACATCAGCCTAATCAGGACTTTACCTGATTTTCCATTCTGCAACTTAAAAAACACTTACAAAATTCATAAGATTTGCTGAATTTTCTTTTACTGTTGATTTATATAACACAAAAACGAAATTATTTTTCTGCAAAAAAAAGCCGCTTCTTGAGGAAGCAGCTTAAATAACAATTGTAAATACTATTTCAATGCAGCAGAAATACGTTCAAGAACCTTCTTACGGTCAAGAGGTTTTACAATGTAGTTCTTTGCACCAAGGAGAAGTGACTTTTTAACAAGTTCTTCTTTTCCAAGAGCACTGACCATTACAACTTTTGCATTTTTATCAAAAGCCATAATCTGTTCAAGAGCTGTAATACCATCCATACGAGGCATAGTAATATCCATAGTTACGAGGTCAACATTTGGACAAAGTTCTTTGTACTTATCTACACCATCTTTGCCATCTACTGCAGTAGCAACAACTTCATAACCTTCACTTGTAAGGATTTGACCGAGCTGTTTAGCAACGAAGATAGAGTCATCAACAACAAGTACACGAATTTTTGTACCGTCTGCATTTACACCCTCAGGTGGACGTTCATTGATTGATGGAAAATCCTGTTTTGTTTTCATTTCGGTACCCCTTTATTACATACGTTCGCGGATTGCGACGTTAATTTCAATTTTACCACATTCAGTGATAAGTGGAACAATAAGTGCTTCTACATTGTCTGCTTTACCACCGCCAAGAGCTGCGATTTCCATATTTTCACCGGCAAAAAGTGCTGGTGGTGTAAGGTCAAATTTAAATCCCAGTTCATGAAGTTTTGTTACAGCCTGTGCAGTGATAAGGTTTGCAAGTTCGCTAATAGTAGCTTTTGCAAGTTCATCAAATTTTACAAGCTGTTCTCCATTCATTTTTGAAGCAATATTCAATGCTGTTTCATAAGTCATGTCAAAAAGTACGCGACCTTCAACATCTCCGGCAAGACCTACCAGAGCTGCAACACCCATTACTGGCATTGCTGTTGACTTAAGATAAAGATCTCCTCGTGTTACATCAGCACCAGCAAGTACTTCTTTAAGAACCTGATATGATGTTTCAACAAACGGATTAATGTATTCTACTCTCATTTACTTCTCCTCCCTCTATCGTTTACTGAATTTTTTAAGATTACCGACTGATTCAGCAACCCATTTATTATGATTTTCGAGGGTTTCATTCTGCCCAAGAACAATTATACCATTGCCCTTGAGTTTTTCATCGAAATCCTCAATGATTTTTTCCTGAGCTGTCTGCGACAGGAAAGAAACCAAATCTCTGGCAAAGATAACATCACATACAGGAAGTGCGTTTGTGTTTGCACAATCATGATATTCAAACATGATGCTTTCTTTTATTTCACTTGTAAAAGTAAAATCACCATTTGCCTTTTTAGTTACATATGGTGCATACCAGTCATTTGCAATATTAGCTGGAACTGACATTAACGGAGCATTAGAAACGTTCAACAAATCAATGTCATGGGCATAAATACGGATTTTTGCTTCAGGATAGCGTTTTTTAAGCAGACATCCCAAAGAATATGTTTCCATACCTTTGCCACAACCAGGGTTCCATACGATAATCTGTTTAGCACTGTTATCAGGCAACAATTTATAAACAGAATCCGCATATTCTTTTGTCCACCAGTTATTGGAACATGGAGAATAGTAAGGAACCAGAAATTCCTCAGCTTCACCTGCATTCTGCAACTGAGCTTTTTCCTTTCCTCTGTTCTTTGCCCATTCTTCAAAGCGACTCTTTGCCCAATCTTTGTTGATTGGAGTCACTGTAAATTTCTTCATTGATTCAAGAGCATTGCTGACAAATGCAAAATCCATATCAGAAACGCCATTAGCTTTTGGAGCTTCTGCAGCTTTAACCTTAGCAGAAGTTTTAACCGGTGCTGCTGCAGCACGAGCCATCATTTCTTTAGAGATTTCTTCTTTGTCCTGTGTTTCAGATTTAGCTCCGAAGATTTTTTCTACATCAAGAAGAATGTAAAGTCTGTTGTTAACCTCTGTTACACCCTGAATATATTTGATGTTAATATCACCAAATAAAGGATGCGGAGGGTTAATTGTTGACTTCTGAATTCCAACAACCTTGTCGATTTCATCAACAACAATACCAAAAACCTGTTCTCCAACAGATACAATCAGCATATTTTCAAGAGCATCTGTAACACGTTCTTCAACATCAATATTAAAGAACAAACGGAGATCGATAATTGGAATGATATCACCACGAAGATTATATACACCAAGAACGAATGGCAATGTATTAGGAACATATGTAAAGCGTCCTGCCTTAGCAATTTCCTTTACCTTCATGATATCAATAGCATAATCTTTTCCAGCAAGTGAGAAAGTTACCATTTTATAATCAATAAGAGATAACTTTTCTTTTGCTTCTGCCTGCTGCAACTGAACCTGTACCTGAGCAAGGTTGTCAGCAAGTACCTGATTAATATTTACTGGTGCTGTCTGATCACTCATAATTCCTTACTCCTCACTTAAGATGCCTGATTCTGTACGGGCTTCAATTTCCTGGCGTACGCCAAGTTCAAGAAGCTGTGTTACATCGATAATCAACGATACCGATCCGTCACCAAGGATAGATGCACCTGCAATTCCTGGAGACTGTGTAAACTGATCACGCAATGGTTTAATTACAACATCTTCTTCACCGATAAGGGCATCAACCATGATACCGATTTTCTTATCCTGTGAACCTACAATTACAACAAAGCAGTATTCACTGTCTTCTTTTGTTCTGATATTAAACAGTCTTGAAAGACGAAGAACAGAAATTACTTCATTACGAACATTCAAAACTTCGTAGTTGTCAATTGTATTGATTTCTTCCTTCCTGATTCGGTGGCTTTCAATAACTGAAGCAATTGGAATTGAATAAACTTCTTTTCCAACCTGAACAAGAAGACCCTGAATAATGGCAAGAGTAAGAGGAAGTCTGATTGAGAACTTAGATCCTTTACCCTTTTCAGTAGTTACGTTTACAGTACCGTTAAGTTTATCAATCATTGTCTTAACAACATCAAGACCTACGCCACGACCGGAAACGTTTGTAATTTTTGCTGCAGTTGAGAAGCCCGGCAAGAAAATAAGATTTGCTGCTTCCTGTTCACTGAGCACTTTATTTGGATGGATAAGACCTTTTTCAATAGCCTTAGCCTTTACCTTTTCAGCATCAATACCACCACCATCATCAACAACGTCGATGATAATCATATTTCCTTCGTTGGCAGCCTTGAGAAGAACCGTACCAGTTTCATCTTTTCCGGCAGCCTTACGAGCTTCAGGAGATTCAATACCGTGGTCAACAGAGTTACGCACACAGTGCATGATTGGATCCATAAGATCATCAATAACTGTTTTATCAAGTTCTGTATCTTCACCTTCAATCTGCAGTGTAATCTTTTTACCAAGATCTTTCTGCAAATCGCGTACAACTCGTGGGAAACGGTCGAAAATCTGACTGATAGGAACCATTCGGATTTTCATTACCCCTTCCTGAAGTTCACCGGCAATACGACCGAGATTCTGTGTTGACGAATGGAACTTAGAATTAAGTTCCTTAAAATTAGTTTCGAATACATCGAAATACTGTGGAATATCACCAAATTCCTGAAGGATATTTGCTTTAATATCTTTTACGGAAACACCATTCTGGATTTCTTCAAGATACTGTGGAAGCTGCTCAAACATACGGCGGATTTTTTCTTTGAAAGAAGAATCCAGTGTCTGGAACTGAACGAGCATATCAGCCAGATGTGTAGCGCTTTGGTTAAATGATGCTTTTGTAATAACAGTTTCTGATACAAGGTTAAGCAGGTAGTCAATTCGTTTGGAATCAACACGAAGAATTGAACTCTGCTGCCCATGATTCACTGCAGGAGTAGCTTTATTTGCCTTTGGTGCATCTGAAGCCGGAGCCGAAGCCTCTGCTTTTGGTGCTGCAGGTACAGGAGCTGGAGTTTCAGCTGGTTCAGGAGTTTTTTCAACTGGAGCCGGAACTTCAACTTTTGGTGCTGCTGGAGCAGGTGCCGGAGCATTTTCGCTGTCTTTTGCAACTGCCTTGTCAAGACATTTTGCATCTGTACTGAGAGTTACATCATCAAGGAACGCAACATCTTCAAGCTGATCAGCATTTGAATCTGTAGCAACATAATAAACAACAGTTTTATAGAATTCATCTTCATAAAGAGCATCAAAATCAGGAATTGTCTTAAGGACCGTTCCGCAGTTTTTAAGTGCAGCAAAAACCTGAATTCCGCCTACTGAATTCATAGGGTTAGATTCATCAAACTCAACAGTAACAGACCAGAGTTTCTGTCCGCCTGTACAACTCTGTTTTAATTCGATAAGTTCGTCTTCCGTTAAATCTACGGAAACCGGAGCTGCGGAAACAGGAGCACTTACAACAGGAGCTGCTGGAGCCGGAGCCGGTTTAGCAGCTGGTTTTGAAGCCCTTTTGCCGTTTCCATCAGGAATGAAAGACTTAATTTTTTCTGCAGTTTCTTCAATAGTTGCGTCTTCATAAATCGCACCATTCTGACGTGATTCAAGCATTGCCTTGATTACATCCAGAGAATGAAGCAAAACATCAACGATATCTTCTGTTACAGTTACATGATCTGAACGTACTTCATCAAGAAGATCTTCCATGATATGAGCAAACTCAGTGATTTCTCTCATTTCTACCGTAGCAGAATTACCTTTGAGAGTATGAGCTGCACGGAAAATTTCATCAATAGCATCATGATTTGCCGGATCATTTTCAATAGCGAGAATATTACTTTCCAGGTTATCAACCATCTGTTCAGCTTCTGAAAAATAATCTTTCAGAAGTTCTTCATTATTAGCATCAAGAAAATCACTCATATATAATCATTTTAACTCGATTGTTTGAGAAGTCAAGAATTATGAATTAAAAATTTTGACAGAATGTATAAAAAGTCATTTTTTTTTCAAAAACAAAATTATACTTAAGTTAATACATAAATCTGCCGATAATGACATGGGTTTCTCTAAGCATTTAAGAAATCCGGGAGCAAACATGATGAATTTACGTGCTTTTTCAAAAAAACTTACTCTTACAGGAGCTTTATTTCTGGCTTTCATTTGTCCTGCTTTTACAGACACTACCTTTTCAGGTTTTACAGGAATAGTTGCAAACTTAAATTCTGATCCTCAGAAAGATACATTCAAAACTCAGATGACAGCAGAAACTTATCTTTCAGGCCAGATTCATCTCAGTGACAGCATTTTTGCCCGAGGAGAATTTTCAATTCAGACTGCCGACATCCTTAAAGAAGGCCTCACTGATGCAACAGACTCAAAATTCCGAATTGATGAACTTTCCGTTACATGGGAAGCACCTTTATATGGAAAATATCAGCATTTTTCCCTTTTTACAGGTATTTTTGAACCTATCGGAAGCGATCTGTTCCTTCAGCGATATTTCGGAATAAAACCATTTAATTCACTTGTTCTTGAAAATTATCGTGGTCTTGCCGGCGCAAATGCCTATAACATCCAGGGAACAGGCGGCTGTTATGTTCTTAAAATGGACACAATTCCACTGGCAGCAGGTCTGTATGTTTACAAAAATTTCAACAATTCCTGGGATGAAGGCCGCCTCAATATGGATTTAAGGGCAGGTTCAGTAATGAAATACCTTGCCATTGATGCTGATGGCGGTGTTGAAATTCCTGTAAACATTGACACAAATGGAGAACAGGCACTTTTAGTTGTAGATACACTTTATTTCCATTCAGGAATAAATGCCCTCATCGGAAACAGATACTCATGGTCAATGCTCATGCAGGGAGGATTTAAAAATCTTCCGATAAAAGGCAATGACAATGAAAAGAAAATCAATTCTAAAGACATGTACCTTCTTGTAGAACCAAGATTCAGTACTACAAGATTCCAGGCAAGTCTTGCAGTTTTCAGTTTTCCGGAAGAAACAGTTGAAAAACTTCTTTTTATCGATGACAAGGATGACCAGGGAAAATTTACCAACACTCTTGGCGTTAACCTGACACTCCACACCGACACACTTTACCTGGGCAATAAAAACTATACATTTGGATTTCATGTCACAGGAACATTCCCTGGTAAAGATTTTATGGACTTTAAAGATTACAAATCATTTATCGAAGATGATTATATCGTAAAAGTAAGTCCGTTTGTAGGAATGCCGGTTCTGTCAGGAACTCTCAAGGGAATGATTCAGGCTAACGTAACAGAATTTAAAGACAAAAACTGGCGTCACGCATTAAAAGTCAACATCGGCTACAAATCTGTTCTTTAATCCAGATGTTTAAGGGGCGTTGCGGGGAAGTCGTCAAAAAAAATTAAAAAAACAGTTTACAGAACTGTTTTTTTTTGCATTATATGTCAGTTCCCTGCAGAGTGGGTAGCGGAAAATAAAAAAGGTCGCCTTATGTGAGACGACCTTTTTTATTTGAAGCGAGGGAGAGACCTCTCCCCCTTCACTTCAATCAGAATTCAAGTTTAGAAAGTCTTGCGCAGGCTTCTTCAATATCAGCGCGATGTCCAAAAGAAGAAAAACGGATAAAGCTTTCACCGGCAGGACCAAAACCTGAACCTGGAGTTGTTACAACGTGGCATTTATCAAGGATTGTATCAAAAACCTCCCATGATTTTTTGCCAGGGAATTTTGCCCATACATAAGGACCATTTCCTGTAAAATATGCCTGAACGCCAAGTTTTTTGAAATTTTCTCCATCAAGAGTTGCCTTAATGAGCTTACCGTTTTCGAGATAGTAGTCCACTTCTTCTTTCATATCTTTAAGACCAGTTTCATCGAGAGCGGCCATACCTCCGGCCTGAACAATGTTAGAAGCACCATTGAACAAAGTTGTCATAACACGGTTCCAGTCTTTGTTAACGCTTGTTCCGTCGGCAAATTTAAGTTCATTTGGAACAACACTCCAGCCGAGACGTACGCCTGTGAATCCAACTGGTTTTGAGAAAGAGTTGATTTCAATGGCACAAGTACGGCTGCCAGGAATTTCAAAAATTGTCTTTGGCAAAGATTCATCGCGGATAAATGCAAAATATGCGGCATCAAAAATAATGATACAGCCGTTTTTATTTGCAAAATCTACGAGAGTTGTAAGCTGTTCTTTTGTAGCTGTAGCGCCTGTTGGATTGTTTGGCGAACAGATGTAAATGATAGAATCTTTTTTTACCTGTGAAACATCCGGAAAGAATGCATTTTCTTCTGTACAAGGAAGATACTGAATGCCTTCATAACCGTTTCCGTTATTTGGACCTGCAGCTCCAACAACTACAGAACCATCAACATAAACAGGATAAGCAGGATCCTGAACTGCAACATTTACATTGCGTCCAAAAAGAGTCTGAATGCGGGCAATGTCACATTTAGCACCGTCAGAAATAAATACTTCTGATGCATCTGCCATTCCTCTGTAAAAAACTTCTGCAATGCGCTGACGGAGGGCAGTATTCCCCTGTTCATCACCATAGCCTGAATACCCTTCTGGAGTTGAAAGACCGATTGCATAATCTGCCATAGCCTGAGCAATATGTTTTGAAAGCGGTTCCGTTGTGTTACCGATACCAAGGGAAATAATTTTTGCTTCAGGATGTGAAGCTGCATATTCACGTCGTCGTTTTGCAATCTCAGGGAAGAGATAGCCTGCTGTTAAATTTGAAAATCCTTCATTTCTTGTAATCATAATGAAATTATTTTATCGTTTTTCAAAAAATTTCACAATTATGTAATTTTATTTTTTATTTTATGGGGGCCTCCCTTGCGGGTCGGGTGTTCCACCACTCGGTACCCTCGGTCCTGCGGACTGCCTTCGGCATGGTTCCATACCCTGGCGCAAATCATATCAATTTACCTGAAAACAATTTATCAGGCTTTAAAAATGTGTGTTATAATTAAAAAGGCTGTGTCCGTAAATTAACAAACTTTATAAAAGAGGAACAAAATGAGTATTTCTTGGGAAAATCTTGATAAACTTGAATCTTACAAAAAATTGCAGGCCCTCAAAGGTGCAGTTTCTTTAAAAGCAGTTCTTGGCGGTACTGACGGTCAGGAGCGTGTAAAAAAATGTTCCGTTCCAATGGGAGCCGGGCTTGTTTACAACTATGCTGCAAAACAGATAGATGACAAGATCATTACTGTTTTAAAGGAACTTGCAGATGAAGCTCAGCTCGTTGAAAAATTTGCTGAAACTTACAACGGAGCCGTTATCAACACTGGAGAAAAAAGACTTGTACTTCATCATCTGACACGAGGACAGCTTGGAAACGATGTAATTGCTGACGGTGTAAACAAACGTGAATTCTACGTAAAAGAACAGAAACGTATTGCTGAATTTGCTGAAAAAGTGCACAAGGGTTCACTTTTAAACGGTAAAGGTGAAAAATTTACTACAGTTGTTCAGATCGGTATCGGGGGCTCTGATCTCGGTCCAAGAGCTATGTACCTTGCCATTGAAAACTGGGCAAAATCATGCGGAAGATTCAAAATGGAGGCAAAATTCATCAGCAATGTTGACCCTGATGATGCTTCACAGGTTCTCGCCTCGGCAGATCTTGAACATTCACTTTTTATTCTTGTTTCCAAATCAGGAACAACCCTTGAAACTCTTACAAATGAATCTTTTGTAAAAAATGCACTTAAGAATGCAGGCCTTGATCCTTCAAAGCACATGATTGCTGTAACAAGCGAAACTTCTCCTCTGGCACACAATCCTGATTATCTTGAAGCATTCTATATGGATGATTACATTGGAGGCCGATATTCATCAACAAGTGGTGTCGGCGGGGCTGTTTTAAGCCTTGCATTCGGACCAGAAGTTTTTGCAGAATTCCTGGATGGCGCCGCAGAAGAAGACAGACTTGCTGCAAATAAAGACCTCCTTAAAAACCCTGCTCTTCTCGACGCCCTTATCGGTCTGTATGAAAGAAATGTTCAGGAATATCCTTCAACAGCAGTCCTTCCTTATTCACAGGGACTTTCAAGATTCCCTGCACACTTGCAGCAGCTGGATATGGAATCAAACGGAAAATCAGTAAACCGGGACGGAAAATCTGTTGATTATGTAACAGGCACTGTAATTTTTGGTGAGCCGGGAACAAACGGTCAGCACAGCTTCTATCAGCTGCTCCACCAGGGAACAGACGTTACTCCACTTCAGTTTATTGCGTTCAGGGAAAATCAGTGGGGCAAAGACGTTATAATTGAAGATTCTACAAGTCAGACAAAACTTAATGCAAACGTAACTGCACAGATTATGGCTTTTGCCTGCGGAAAAGATGATTCCAATCCTAACAAATCTTTTGCCGGAGAAAGACCTTCAAGCCTTATATATGGTAAACAGCTGACTCCCAAAACTCTCGGAGCTCTTCTTGCACATTTTGAAAACAAGGTAATGTTCCAGGGATTTGCATGGAATATTAACAGTTTTGACCAGGAAGGTGTTCAGCTTGGTAAAGTTCTTGCAAAAACAGTTCTTGGCGGAAAAGCTGACGGAGCCTTAAAAGCTTTTGCAGACCTTCTCATATAAAAGACATAAAAAAAAGGGCTGCCAGGAAAGTTAAATTAGTGGAGTGATTGAGTTCTTCAAAAATCCCAAACCACCCCTGAACTTACTTTTTCAGGCAGTTTTTTTTATATGGCTATGTCTGGTCATTTCTTTAAATTTTAAACAGTGTTTTTATATTCTGATCTACAATTCTGCTTAACTTTGAAGGTGTTATTTCCCTGGCGGCAGCTACGAAATTGTAGCAGTATTCAACTAAAACAGGCGTGTTAGTCTGACCGCGAAATGGAACAGGCGTCAGATAAGGCGCATCAGTTTCCATCAAAATCCTGTCATCAGGGATAAATTTCAACAGATTAACCATTTCTTCCATTTTTGATTTTTTTGCATAGGTTGTTGCACCGCCAAAAGCAATATACCAGCCTGCATCAAGAAATTGTCTTGCTTCTTCGACACCATAAGAATAACAGTGAATTACACCATTATGGTACTTCATGTTTTTCAGAACATCCATTGTATCATCAAAGGCATCACGACTGTGAATTATTAAAGGCAGATTCATTGAACTGGCAATATCAATCTGCATTTCAAAAAGTTCCCTTTCTCCTTCATAAACAGATTTATCAAAATCGCTTTCTTTACGGCCATCAGCCCCAGAAGGATTCCAGTGATGATCAAGTCCACACTCACCTATTGCTGCAAGTTTTTGAGGAGAAACCTTATGGCAAAACTCCTGTATTGAATCCTGAAGAATTTTTGTGCAGTTTGTCCGGTCATGGATTTCATCAATATCAGGCCATATTCCGGCTGTATAATAAAGAAGATTTCGTACTTTTCCCTGCTTTGCAGAATCGACTTTGGCAATACTTTCTTCCAGCAGATTATGGCGATACATCAGATCGTTGCACCGTGTTCCGATATCAAGTCCAAAAAAAGTATCACGATCAGCCAGCTTTTCTAAGATTTCTTTTCCGTCAAGACCTCTGTCTGTAACCATATGGTGAAAATGAAAATGTGTGTCACTATACATAACTGATATTTTATTAAAAAAAAAGAGTTATTTAAAGAAGTTGGTTTTTGCAATCTTGAAAGGGACTCTGATTAATGATATAATTAATTTATTAGTCGTAAGGCTAGTTGCCGGGATGGTGGAATCGGTAGACACAAGGGACTTAAAATCCCTCGCCAGCTTATACCGGCGTGCCAGTTCAAGTCTGGTTCCCGGCAATAAAAAAATCCAGTGAACATTCACTGGATTTTTTTTTGTTTTAAATTAATTTATTTTACCTGACTGTAAAGACCTGCCATAGTATCACGCCATTCTCCACGGTCAGATTCCCGGCTTTCCCACTCTATTGTTTTTAAAATTGTAAAATGTTTCATATCGTGGGGATTATCAAAATGAAGGACACCGAATTTTCCCTGACCAATGTAAGTAATTCTGTCATTAGGGCCTGGTTTTTCAGTTTCTGTCAGCTGTTTGATGACACAGTCAAAATGAACAGGTTTACCACTGATTCTATTGTTGATTGCATTGGAAATTTCGAGAATCGGTTCGCCGCAAATTTCACAAACAGGAGCATTTGCCTTAAATTCACGAATTGCTGCTTCCTGTTCAAAAATTTCTTTCTGCGTCTGTGGATTTATCTGTGGACGACGGTCTCTTTCTGAAAAATGTCTGCGTTCATTACGGTCATTACGTTCGCTGTGATCACTTCGTTCATTACGGTTAGAATGTTCATTGTTACCGTGACGGTTTCTTCCGTGGCGGTAATTATTATTTCTTGCCATTTTTTCTTCCTGTATAAATCTGTTCAGAATCTTCTACAATTCTCCGGCTTAAAACCTGAGCAATTCGCTGAACTGCGGAATCAACGTATTCCAGGTCGTGAATTTTTTGTCTCAATTCCAAAATTTTAGGAGAAATTGTTCCTGAGTTTGAGTTTGTAATCATACTAGCTCCGAAAAAGCATTTTCAATGTGGTAAACAGAAGGAAGACCCGGCATATCAATGATAAGCACATCAAATCTCACAATGCTGTTACTATATTTTCGATGATTTAACAGAAACAATTTAGAAGTTTCTACAATTTTTTTTTGTTTTCTTGCATCAAGCCGCCTCATAAGGGATTCAAGATTCCCGTTTGGATTGGCTTTAACTTCTGCAAAGATTATTATATCATTTTTCTCTGCAATTATGTCAATTTCACCTGTTTTTGTACGCCAGTTATGCTCAAGAATTGTATAACCATTCTGAGTAAGGAATAAAAGGGCTTTTACTTCAGCGATTGCCCCAGAGGCACGTTTTGATTTTTTTTCTAAATCTATTTTGTATCCGGTCAATATTATTAAACTTCGTCGACTTCTTCTAAGTCATCAAGTTCTTCAAGTTCTTCTATATCATCAAAATCTTCGTCTTTAGCCTGAGATTCTGAATCAAGAACATGACCATAGGACAGCAGAAAAGGAACGCCCCATCTTTTAAGGGCTGCAATATGATATGCTTTTACACTTTTTCCTTCTGCAAGGAACATATTTTCGCCGTCATCAAAAAAAACGGGTGCAGAAAAACGGATGCCAAACTTAATTTCATCGCACTGAATTTTTTTATATTCTTTATTTACCATTTTTTTTCCACCCTTTTAATAAACGCAAAAATTTCAGCAATTATTGCGTACGATGACTCTGGTATTAATTGACCAGCATTCTCTATTGAAAGAATATCAACAGCGTCTTTATTCTTTACAACGGGAATATTATTTTCTTTTGCCAGCTGAATTATTTTTTCAGCCTTATGTCCTTCACCTTTTACAGAAATGAAAGGAGCATCTGCATTTTTCGGGTACTTAAGTACAACCGCTTTATTTTTTTCCATCAGACTGTCTCCCTTAAAATCGTAACCGGTTCATTTTCAGGAGAAAAACCTTGAAGGACTTTATAATCAGCAATTTCTATTTTTATTGAATTATTTTTACTAAGAATGCTTAATTTTTCTTTAAATTCAAAAAGAAGGTTTTGCTGGATTTCAAGATTTAACGGCGGTTCTACAGCAAATTCAACAGAACTTGCAATACCTTTATTTAATTTTAACTTGAAAATATACTTTTTTAAATCTGTAGCACAACTGATAATAATTTTGCCGGGAGTTTTGGAGACTCTGTTGTAAAAAACTCTAAAATCTCCAGTAGTATGATTATAACTCCATTCAAAGGGAAGAATTACCCAGTGATTTTCACCTTCAGAAAAAGTATTAAAAAAAGTCAAAGGTCCGAATCTTTTATTTTCACAGGCTTTGTCAACTTCATCAAAAAAAGGTTCCAGCTGAAACACTTCTTCATCATCATTCTGTTCAGAATCGTCATTTTCCGTATACTGCTGCTGTCCGGAATTATCGTTAAAGAGAATTCCATCAACAATCTGAGGCTGGCAATCAATTCCCTTTTCTTCAAGGATTATAGAAGCCTGAACCTTTTCGCTTTTATGCTCGTCTCTGGCATTTCTGGAAAAAATCCTGCGCAATTTTTCAAAATCAAACCTTACACCATTTTCCCGCATAAACTGCAGAAGCCGCAGAGAATCCCCTTCTAATGGCAGTCCCATTCCTGTCAGATAATCCTGCAGATTCTGTGCCAGGGGTATTTTTTCAAGATCTTCCGGATAAAACTTTTGTGTTTGAATTGAAGAAAATTCATTATTCAAAAGATGAAGAAGTATTTTATTATCCTGAACAAGTATTTTTGCCTGAAAAGCAGATCCAATATTCAGTGGCACCCGGGAAGAAACATTAATTGCCTGTCCTGCAAGGGAAATTGTGTATGATCCATTGTCGTTGAGAGCCATAACACGCCCCTTTACAGTAGATCCGTTTCGCAGTCCTCCCGGAGAATCGTGAGTAATCTGAATCTGAGATAGATTTTGAACTTTCATAGGCATAAATGATTATAACACAAAAAAAGCCCGACACTGTTAAGCATCGGGCTTTTAACTAGAAACCAAAATTAGTTAGCAGCTTCTTCTGCTGGAGCAGCTGCAGCTTTTGCTGCTGCTTTTGCAGCTTCCATTGCCTGTGTTTTAGCTTTTGATGCTGCAAGGTATTCCATAGCTGGAGCACCAACAAGTTCCTTAACTTTTGCAGACTTACCAACTTTGTCGCGGATGTAGTAAAGCTTAGCGCGGCGAACTTTACCTGCACGAATAACTTCTACTTTTGCAACACGTGGGCTGTATACTGGGAATACACGTTCAACACCAACGCCGTAAGAAATCTTACGTACTGTAAATGTCTTGCGAACACCTGTATTTTTGATACAGATTACGAGACCTTCGTATACCTGAATACGTTCTGTTTTACCTTCAACAATTTTGAAGTAAACTTTTACAGTATCTCCAACTGAGAAGTTGAGAGCGTTATCATCTTTCTGCTGTGCTTCAATAGTCTTAATAAGATCCATTGTCATTTTCTCCTATTTTTACTGCGAACATATTTTGTTGAAACATGTTCAGTCAGTTCCTCAATCATCTTTTCAGCTTCTGCAGTGAGCTGTCCCTTCATTCTTGCTGCAACGATCAGATCAGGCCGGTTAGCAAGTGTTTTCTGAAGGCGCTTTTTCAGACGCCATTTTCGAATAAGCTCATGGTTACCACTTTGCAAAACTTCTGGTACTTCCATGTCCTTGTACACAGCCGGACGAGTGTACTGAGGGTATTCAAGTAAACCGTCAGAATAACTTTCTTCGTCAAGACTTTCTGCAGTAATAACATCTTTTACAAGTCTGTAAACTGAATCAATTACAACAGTTGCGGCAACTTCTCCGGAAGACATTACGTAATCTCCAATGGAAATTTCGTCGTCAACATACGAATCAATGATACGCTGGTCAATGCCTTCGTATCGGCCACAAATCAGAACGATTTCATCTTTCTGACTGAGTTCCTGCGCTTTAGCCTGTGTAAACGGTTTACCGGAAGGTGTAACATAAATTACATGCTTCTTGTATCCCTTTACGCTGTCCAGCGCACGTCCGAGTGGTTCTGCCATCAATAATTGACCGGCACCGCCACCATACGGTTTGTCATCACAAGTCTTGTGCTTATCAAAGGCAAAATCCCTGATATTCACTAAATCGTAGGCAATAATTCCCTTTTCAACCGCCTTCGCCATGATTGAGGTTTCAAAAAACGCGCGCGGAATCTCAGGAAATAAGGTCAGCACTGTAAATTTCATGGAATTACTCCAGAATCCAGAGGTGCATCAACTGGATTGTCTTGTTTTTGATATCAATGTTTCTAACGAAATCAAACTTAAACGGAACATAAGCTGTTCTTGGTTTATGGTTTGAATCCAGCTTGACGTCATCTGCAAGCAAATCGCAATCCTCGGCCAGGACAATCTCCAGGAGATCACCAGAACCGCCTTCCATTACGTCTGTGATTGTCCCTACTCTCTTGCTTTCGCCTTTAGTAGGTGCAGTCTTTACTGCCAATCCGTCTTCACCCTGCTCAGGATAATAAAGCAGAGCACAATTTTTAAGATCTTCAACATACCACTCATCTTCGTAAAGAGGTGCAGCATATTCACGGCTTACCACAATCTGCCAGCCATTAACTTTTTTAACGGCTTCAGGACTGTCGATCCCTGTAAGCTTCATAAACAAGGTTTCACTGCCTTCTTCAACCGATTCTACAGCGTAGACTTTCGATTCAAGGGTCTTAGGATTCCTTAAAGTTACTTCCTGCATTGAACTGAAATGTTCAGTTTCACCAGAAGAACTTTCAACTTTAAATTTACCCGCAACTCCATGGGAACCACGAATAAAACCTACAATAAATTGTTCCACAGTACAATTAGTCCAAGATTTCAAGGCTATAACGTCTGCCGTCTTTAGCAGCAGAAGCACTCAATACTGTGCGCAACGCTTTAGCAATACGACCGTATTTGCCAATAACCTTACCAATGTCGCCCTGGGCTACACGAAGTTCAAGAACTGGACCACGTTCACCTTCAGCTTCATTAACTGAGACTGCACTTGGATCATCGACCAGTGATTTTGCAATGTATTCAATCAGGTCTTTTTCCATCTTTAGGCTCCTCAGTTAATTATTTGTTAAGGCCTTTTTTGCTGAAGATCTTTTTTACTGTATCAGTTGGCTGAGCACCTACTGAGATCCAGTATTTAGCACGATCTTCGTTTACAGAAACCTGGGCATCTTCCTTAGCGATTGGCTGGTAAGTACCGATTTCTTCGAGTGTTGTACCATCACGTGGTTTGCGTGAATCCTGTACTACGATACGATAGCAAGGCTTTGCTTTTGTACCGAATTTCTTGAGTCTGATTTTGACCACTTTATTCCTCCGTTATCCTTAGTACATAGTTATACTAGGATAGAATATGAAACAGTATTTTATTATATTATGGTGCTTTAGTCAATGTTAAAACCCCTCAGGCCGAGGAGCTTTTACTGTAATTTTTTCACCTGTAACTGGATGCGGAAACTGAAGGGAAACTGCATGAAGCATAATTCTCTCAAATTCCGGCCCGCCATAAAGTTCATCTCCAAGAAGAGGAAGTCCGACAGATGAAAGATGAACCCGGATCTGATGAGTACGCCCTGTATAAAGGGAACAGTGAATCTTTAATTTCCCGTCAGGGGAAATGTCCATTACGGTAAAATCAGTTCTGGATTCAAGACCGTCTTTTGTAACCCGGCCCCACTTTGCGGCCTGTCCCTTGGGACTTATGCGGTTCATTAAAAATTCAACTGTAAAAGAATCGCCTTTTTTATATGAAGTACCTGATGGAGGAACACAAACTGCAATATATTCCTTGCGTGCAGTGTGATTTTCAAACATATCATGGCACTTGCCGTTTACCTGACGTGATTTTGTAAAAAGAATTGTACCCGTTGTATCCCTGTCCAGACGATGCATGATTCCCGCATATGGAGGATTTTTCATTGCAGGATGTTCTATTTTCTGGCGGTTAAAAAGAAAACGGATAACGGCTGCATGAAGATTATCACGGCCGCCTACCATTCCGGCCTCAGTTGGAAAGTGAGCAGGTTTATTTACGACAATTAAATTTTCATCTTCAAAAAGAACATCTTTCGGTGTCAGTTCAAACTTAATGTCATCAGGTTGTTTTTCGAAAAAAAGTTTTTCTTCCTGGATTTCTGCACAGACTGTACTTTTTGCAAAAACAGTAAATCCGGGAACGCGGATCTGCCTGCCGTTTACAAAAACACAGCCGGCCATAATAAGACGGCGGATTTTTGAATTTGATATTTCCTTTCCAACCTTTGAAGGAAGCTGCAAACGCAAAAGTTCATCGAGACGAATTTTAATTGAAACAGTTAAAATATATTTTTTCATTTATGGGGGCGTTACGGGGATCTCCCCGTAGAAGGGGGTGCAGCTGCAAGGAGGCGCAGCGCAGGGGGAAGGCTTTCCCCCCCCAGCATTAAGCTGATTTTAAAAACCTAATTCTTCTCCGGCAAGAACAACCTTAATCCGGCCATTACCGCCGCCTGTAAGAATCTGAGTTACATTGCACAATGATGGGGCATCGCTGGCATTTTTACCAAAACGTATTGCATTTTTTGGAGCTGCTACAGTTTTTGTCCGCTGGATTGCAGCTGATTCAGACTCTACGATTTTGTTCATGCCGACAAGGGCAATTACGGATTCAGGTCCAAAAGTTATCGCTGCAACACGATTACCGTTCCCGTCAATGTTAACAACAGTTCCGTCCTTAGAAACTGCATTAAAGCTTGTAAGGAACACATTAGCCTCAGTAAGGATTTTTCGCATAAGGAGTGTGCGCTCCTGTGGAGTTGATGCAGTATCACGGTCAATAACCTTAAACGATTCTTTTACTTTTGAAAGAAGACCTGTTTCTTCTATGGTCATGGAACCGCCCCAGCCGCAAACTGATCCCTGAGGAATGAGGGATAAAGCTTTTTCTACTGCAGATTTGGAATCAGGACAATAATAAGCCTCAAATCCACGGGATTTAAGGTTTGCAACAACTTCAGAAGCAACATGTTCATAAAAAACGCTGTTAATGTTTGAATCAGTCATTATTTTTTGTCCTCTGCAATATCTTTTAAGTTTTTAATTCCTTTATTTCGGGAAAGGTTAATGTTATTACAGTCTGTAAATTCTAGTGCAAATTTTTTGTTCTTTTTGAAAATGTTTTCTGAAATAGAAATCCAGCCGGCGTTTCTGGCAAAGATGCCGGAAGGTGCAAGTGTTGAAAAGGAGTTTCCGCTGAAGAAAATTGAGGTATGTTTTGCCTCAGGAAGCCCTTCAATGGAAATTGTGCGTCCGGCTACATTGTATACCGTATTTGTAGAAAAACGTATGTTTTCAAATGTTGCAGGTTTATCTGCAGCTCCATATTTTGAAACTGTTCCGGCATCTGAGTAACTTGTAGTCATTACAACTGCCTGTTTAACGTTTGCGATTGCATTGTTTGAGAAATCAATATTCCAGACTTTACCGCCGTTTACTGACGCAGATTTGAATCTGTATGGAGTATCAGTGTGGTTGAACACATTATTGTTTACATGAACATCATTTATCATAAGTGCCGTATGACTTCCAAATGCAACTCCACCATGGCCGTGATGAATGTAGTTGCCGAATACTTTTACGTTTTCTACCCCTTTCTGTCCTGTAGTTAAAGCAGCTTTACCAACTCCGGCCCCAAATACTATGGAATCATCACCTGTATCAATAAAATTATTGAAAATCTTGACATTTCGGGAACAGATGATGCCTATGCCATCACCATTATTGGCGTTGTAAGTAAGTTCTGTAAGTCCCGTAACAGTAACATCTTCACTGTCGATGATGTTCAGCATGTGATTTGCCGGATTTATGAGAAGAAGGTCACTGACGAGAAGATTTTTGCAGTTTCTTAAGATGACAGTTGTAGGACGACATGCGTAAGCATAACTCAATTCCTGTTCTGTTGCCGTATAATCATTCTTGCCCAGTTTTTTTAAGAAGGCTTCGCAGCTGTAACGGGCAAGAATTCCTGTATTGTAAACGTTATCTTTGTTCCCTTTGCAGTATTTTACAAGACGACGGGCTTTTGAACTGTTTTTTGAAAAATCCACATCACCTTCTTCACTATATATCTGCCAGGATTCTGAAGGACGGCCGTGATCGTCTGCAAAAAACCAGCCGTTACCGTCAATTGTACCTGTTCCAGTGATTGTAAGGTTTCGGGCACCGCGGGCATTTAACAGTCCCCAGTAGCGTTTATCCGTATAATATTCATACATCAAAAAACCGAAATCATAATGTTCCGGGAACGGAGAACTGCAAAGAACGCCGTCAATTTTCAAAGTCATGTCGCTTTTTAAATTTAAGCCGCCGCATACAAAAATACCGTTGGGAATGTATACGACACCGCCGGAAGGACAATCATCTATTGCTTTCTGAATGGCTTTTGTATTTTTTTCGATGAGTTCTTTTTCGCCGTTTTTGTTCTGAATATCAATTATTTTTTCACCATAAACTGCACCGTATTCAGTAACATCAATGATTCCGGAAAGCGGTTTTGTACGGAAGACAATTTCGGCAGATTCTTTGCCATTATTCTTTTTCTGGCGGCTGATTGTTTTTATCTGAAGTTTGTATTCAGTATCAGGAGAAAGTCCTGTAAGTCTGTAAAAACAGTCATGGTTACGGGACATTTCAATTCCAGTAACTTTTTTTGTGTAATGTTCATAAAAAGCTTTTTTGTATTCAGCATTAGTTACATTTGAATCAAATGCACCTTCATTTGCCGTTTTTTCCAGCCGTACACCGTTAAGTGTAATTTCGTAATCTACAGTTTCAAAAAAATTGCGCATGTCACGCCAGCTGATGTAAGCCGAATCACTGGTAATGTCATATTCTGCAACATAAACCTCCAGAGGGTTTTGAACAGAAACAATTTTTGAAATTGCAAAGCATCCGGTCATCAAAGCAAAAAACACAAAAAAGCTTAATATTTTTTTCATTTCGAAAGATGTTCCTTATATTTTAAAAGCTGCTCTTTGTACTGAGCTTTTGCATCATCTTTAATTGAAGTTTTTTCCAGAAGGCTGAGAGTTCCGTCAATGTTTGCCAGACAGTTTGCCTTATCTTCAAGTTCTCCATAAAGCTGGACAATATAATAGTTCAAAAGGAATGTCATGTATGAATCATTTTCAACTTTCGCAAGATTCAGTTTTGTAAACATCAGGGCATCTTCTGCACTGCCTGTTTTAAGGTAAATGCGGATGATTTCATCATACACAACATCTTTTGGCTGTTTTGCAAAAATAGATTCAAATTCTGTATAAGCAGACTGCTTTTTGTTGTGCTTCATATACCATTCACCAAATCTAAGGGAAGGTTCTGCATTTTCAGGAAATTTCTTTTTTGCATCAATGTAAGTTTTTTCTGCATCGCTTAACTTGTTATCAAGATTGTAAGCATCAGCAAGAACCATGTAAGCATCTATCACAGATTTTTCAGAAGACTCTGGATCTTTAAGAGCTTTTTTTACAGCCTTTACTGCTTTGCCGTACTTTTGTGTATACATGTAGCTTACAGCCAGGTTGTACCATGTCTGACCTGAATTATCTACCAGTTTAACGGCAGTTTCGTAATACTGGCTTGCTTTGTCAAAACGGCGGAAATAACAGCATGCTTCTGCCACAACTACAGTAGAATCGTAATCGTAAACGCCTTTTGCATAAGCCTTGTCATAATTTGAAGTAAATTTTTCAAAAAGTTCCGGAGGTGTAATAGTCCACTGACCGCCATAACGGAGGAAAGCATCGGCATAATATGTGGCAAGGGCAAGCTTTACAACTGAAGAATCAGCAAATTTTTTTGCAACTTCAGCAGGGTCGTAAGCAACCATTGTCATTGTTGTATAATCGCCACCGCGTCTGAGCTGATTCAAATCTTCATAATCAGAAAGATCTTTAAGACCGAAAATTACGTGCATATTGCTGACAACAAAATAAGAAGTCAAAAGGTCGATTTTTTTTGCAACAATATATTCGTTATCATCTTCCCCAAGAGCCTTAAATCCAGAATCAAAATTTCTTGATTTAATTAAGCTGTCAGCCTGCTGCAAACGTACTTTTACATCTGCAGGAGCCTTTGCATAAATATCCACATCTTTTGCAAATACAAAAGAAGAAACAAATAAAATGATTAAAGGTAAAATAAATCTTTTCATATTCATAATTGTGGATTATACATTTTTATGGTAATTTCTTTCAATGAGTGTTTTTCGTTTTTTAGCAAACCTTTTAAAAAAAGAGATAATGCTTTCAGTTTCTCTTTTAGTTGCAATCATTTCTCTTTTTATAACCCCGCCTTCAAAAGAATTATTAACTTCCATTGACTGGAAAACTCTGGCAACTCTCTTTATGCTGCTTACAGTCCTTGAAGGTTTTAAAAAAGAAAATATTTTCAGTCCTCTTTTGCGCAAGACAAGCAGACTTGGAACAATGTTTGCCCTTACCTGTTTTTTTGTGTACGGAGTTTTTTTTACAAGCATGTTCGTAACAAACGATGTAAGCCTCATTATTTTTGTTCCCCTTACAATCATGCTGTTCAGGGCAGGAAACAAGGAACAATATCTTTTGCCAGTACTTACATTTGAAAACATTGCTGCAATCAGAGGCTCCCTCTTAACTCCTTTTGGAAGTCCCCAGAATCTTTACCTTTTCAGTCAGAGCGGAACAGATGCTTTTTCATTCATGAAAATGATGGTACCGCTTTTTACAGGAAGTTTTGTTCTTCTGTTCATTTTCATCTGGTTTTTATATAGAAAAAATACCAGGGAAATCATTCAGATTAATCAGGACGAAGTCTGCCCGCCGTGGAAAAAAGAAGACAAATTTAAGCGAATCCTGTACATAGGCCTTTTTATCCTGATTATTGCCACTATTGTAACACGAACTTCTTAC
Organism: Treponema sp.; assembly: GCA_045597415.1. GTDB lineage: Bacteria > Spirochaetota > Spirochaetia > Treponematales > Treponemataceae > Treponema_D. The sequence continues at coordinate 25,086 of JAZLKD010000041.1, forward strand.
TGGCCTTATGTAACCTGTTTTGTAGCAGCAGCCCTTTTAATATGCGACAGGAAAATTCTTGTAAGGACTGATTACGTACTCCTGCTTACGTTTTTATGTTTTTTTGTATTCAGTTCTTCAATCTGCCATAATGAAAAAATTGCCCGGTTCCTGCAGCTGAATGTCAAAGGCCACGAATACGCCTGGGCAATCCTTTTAAGCCAGGTTATCAGTAATGTTCCTGCAAGTATTGTTTTGTGGCCTTTCAGCGGAAATGAAGGATTAAAACCACTGATTTACGGACTGGACAGTGCCGGACTTTGCTCAATTATTGGAAGCCTTGCAAGTGTAATAAACTTAAGGATTTATGCACGGGAATATCCTGGAAACTCATTTAAATTCATGAAGACTTTTACCTGGATAAGCCTGGTCTTTTTTGCCATAGTTGTAATTCCACAAATGCTGCTATTTTAAAAAACATACAGACATAAAAAAAGCCCGGCTTTATTCACTGATGAACAACCGGGCTTTGTGATAAATTGCAAATCAAAACTATTCAGCAGCTTTTTCAGCTTTTGGAGCAGCTTTTTTTGCAGGAGCTTTCTTTGCTTTTGGAGCAGCTGCTTTAGGAGCGTCAGCTTCAGCAAGTGCTTTAAGTACAGCATAGTTAGCAGCAAGACGTTTAGCATTCTTTTTGATGTTTGCTTTTGTTGTCTTGTTGTAAACTTTCTGTGGTCTAAAACGGTTAGCAAGTCTCATAATTTACCTCATTAATGGGATATAGATTAATCTTTCGATAATATATCAAAAAACAGATTATTGTGCAAATGGTGGTTCTGAAAGTATAAATCAAACCGGATTTTTATACTTTGAACAGATCAATCTGAGAGCCGATCTTTGAAATTGAAGATGTCAAAGCTCCAGACATTTCGTTAAGGGCTGCACCTGTACTGTTGATTTTTTCTGATGAAACTGTCATTTCCTCCATACTTGCACCGATATCGGCAGTAATGCCCTGAAGTCTTATAACTTCCTGTTGAATGATTTCATTTTTAACAGACATATTTTTTGAAGCTCTGTTTACTTCAGCAGAACTGTCATTCATTGAGCGCAGGGATTCAGAAATCTGTTGAGAACCAGCAGTCTGTTCTTCCATGGCAGATTTAATCTGAATAACAAGCTGGTCTGTTTCTTTAATTTTATTTGAAACAGAAGTAAATGCATCGCTAGATTCCTGTGAAGCTGAAACAACTTCAGAAATGGAATCCTTGATTTTAGAAAGCTGTTCGCCAATTGTGCGCGACTGGCTTGAAGAAGTTTCAGACAGCTTACGGATTTCATCAGCAACAACAGAGAAACCTTTACCAGCCTCCCCCGCATGTGCTGCTTCAATTGCGGCATTCATTGCGAGAAGGTTCGTCTGCGATGCAATGTTTGAAATTGCCTGGTTTGCTTCCTGAAGCATTTCAGACTGTGTTTCAATAAGTTTAATTCTTTCGTTAACATCCTGCTGCTTTGAAAAACCTGTCTGAGCATCACTGGAAAGCTGTTCAAAAGAAGAAGCCATTTTTTCGACAGATCTGTTTACGGAAGAAATATTTCCGATCATCTGTTCTACAGCAGAGGCAGCTCCGGCAATTTCGCCGGACTGAGTCTGAATCATTGAATCAAGAGTTGAAATATTTTCTGAAACTTCCTTAACAGCATCTGCAGTTTCTTTTACACTGACACCAGACTGCTGAATCTGCGAATGAACGCTTGAAATGTTTGAACGGATTTCTGAAATTGCACCGGAAGTTTCAGCAATTGAAATAGTGAGATTCTGACCTGTTAAATTCAATTCATCCTTAGAAATTTTTACGGAAGAAACAATCTGCTGCAATTTATCGCAGAAAGCATCAAATTGAATTACAAGGAAACCAATCTCATCACGAATAAAGAGTTTACAGCGTTTTGTAAGGTCTGCTTCACCTGTAGCCATTTCTTCAAGAGAACTTGTAACATTTTTGATTCGCCACATAAGCCAACGGATAAAGAAACCTGTAAGAATGCACAAAACAAGAATAATAATGATGCAGACAGGAACGGCAATCGTAATAGTAGCTTCTTTCATTTCACTGAGGCTTTCGATAGATTTAGCAACAAAAACCATACCTGTAACTTCACCAAAATCATCAGCAAGAGGAGTATATGCAGCTACATAATCATGGTTAAGAATAGTAACTTCACCCACATAAGTTTCTTTGTTTTTTAATACAACTTCTTCAATTTCAGGATTATTAAGTTTAGTACCAATGAGTTTATTTCCCTTTTCGTCCTTTAAAGTTGTATCAACACGAAGATCATGCTTAAACATGGTACATTCTTCACCATAACCAAGAGTAACTTCTTCACCAAGAAGTTCATTATCAAGGGCATAACCAAAAATTACAGAACCAACAATTTTCCCGGCATATTCAACAGGATCGGCAGCAACAATGGCAAAAGCCTGATTTCCGATTTCGTTATAACACCATGAGCTTTCACCCCCAAGAGCCTTTTCAACAGATTTATTGGCAGTAACATCGCCTTCAAGTTCCTCGGAACGAAGAATGTTACCTTCAGCATCAGTAATAGCCCAGAAATCAAGGTCAAGGCGAGCCATTCCTTTTTCAATAATTGCATCGAGGCCATTTCCAGAATAAAGAGCTTTTCCCAATTCAGGATTGATTGAAAAACCATAGGAATAAAGAGTCAACTGAAGTTTCCAGTCATCTACAATCCTGAGAACGCCCGTAGAGTTAATTTCTACACCATCTTTTTCATGACTAAGCATTTTTTTGTTAAAAGTAAAAATGGAAACCAGAAGTACAATTACACTTGCTATAATGACGGAACCAGCCATAATACCAAGTAATTTTGTCTGAATACTCATGTTTTTTTTGGAATCAGTCGCATAACGATCAAGTTCTTTACCAGCCATAAAAATCTCCTCTTAAATCGAATTTAATTGTAACACATTTCTTTACATATCAAAAAAAAATCGTTTTTTTTTAGGGAAATTTTTGCGCGTTAGCGATTGTAGTGGCGCGAAGCGGTCCGAAGGACTAAAACCACGGAAAGCGCGCCCCGGAGGGGAACGCCCTTAAAATGTTTACAATTAATCTCATAAAGCCGCTCCATATTTTTACATTCTGCTCCGTAACTCACTTACAGAAAAAGGCACAACTTAAAAAAAGCCCGTCCCCCAACTGAGAACGAGCGCCTCCTAAAAATTAATTCCGAATTCCTAATTCCGCATTCTTAATTAACCTACGCTGCCATTTCATAATCAGCAACTGCAATTTCAGTCATTTGTTGCTTCAATATTTCTACCATTCGATTGATTTTTTTCAAAACATCGCCAGTATAAACCACTTCGTTACATTCTGTACATTTATGGCAAGGAACATTTCGGATAATAATTATGCACTTGCCCAAATCCCGAACATAAGTCGTTGTAGATTTTTCTGCTTTCGCTCCACAATTCATACAAACCATAATTACCTCCTTCGTGTTTTGTAATCATCTTCCCACTGATCCAATGTTGGATAGTAAGCTGTGATTAAATAAATATATTCTTCATCAGAACTAACAACAACATGCAAATATCTATTATTTATTGCCATACCCAGGATTAAACAACTTGGTAAAGGTTTATCATCCTCATACTGATTGATTATTTCACCTTCAGCAATGGCTTTTATTACATCTGATAAACTAATTTTTCGCTCTTCAAGTCTCTGCTGGGCATGAGCAGTAATAGCAATTTTTTCTGGAGCGTTTAATTTTCTAAGTTGATTTATATCAATCACACTATTAATGTAACATCAAAAAAATTAATCGTCCATAAAAAAAAGCCCACCCCCCAACTGAGAACGAGCGCGTCGCAACCTGCGGTTGCTTATCGAGTTTCGCTTTGGTCGCAAAGGCGCCCATTTTTGCTTTCGCAAAAAACAGCAAAACTCGCCCTAAAAACTACTTCAAGTTAATACGTCTGGTCAAGACACGTTCGCTTCGCTCACTCAAGGTCTTGACTCAGCCGTTTCAACCTCAACTAATAAATTATTTGAGGTTGATCATACTCTTATCATAATCACTAGGTGGAACGAATCCCATAAGCTGCATCAATGTGCTTGGCCAAGACGAAATTCCCAATCCACTATTCAACTCAAGTTCGTATTCACCTTTGTATTCTGGGTCGTAGATAATACCTGGAACAGGGTTCAAACTGTGAGAAGTCTTTGGTTTTGGTTCACCGTTGGCATCCATTGCTACAGAACCGGGTTTTTTGGGTTCGTACATATCATCAGAGTTTCCGTGGTCAGGTGTAAGACAGAGGATACCACCTGCTTTTTCTACAGCAGCCTTAAGGCGGCCCAGCTGAAGATCCATACCTTCCATAGAACAGCATACAGCATTGAATACACCAGTGTGTCCAACCATATCACCATTTGGATAGTTAAGACGGATGTGGTCATATTTTCCAGATTCGATAGCTTCGATTACTTTGTCAGTGATTTCAGCACATTTCATCCAAGGACGTTGCTCAAATGGAACAACGTCAGAAGGAATCTCAACATAAGTTTCAAGGTTCTTATCGAATTCGCCAGGGCGGTTACCGTTAAAGAAGTATGTAACGTGACCGTATTTCTGTGTTTCAGAAATTGCCATCAAATGTACACCAGATTTTGTAAGGTATTCACCCATTGTGCGGTCAATTGAAGGTGGATTTACGAGGAACTGAGCAGGCTTGTGGTTGTCGCCGTCATATTCCATCATACCAGCGTATTCAACAGCCGGGCGGCGTACACGGTCAAAGTGAGGGAAGTTGTCTTCTTCAAAAGCAGCAGTAATTTCCAAAGAACGGTCACCGCGGAAATTAAAGAAGATGACAGAGTCGCCGTCAACGATCGGACCAACAGCCTTACCGTCTTTAACAACTACAAATTCGTGCATATCCTGATCCAGAAGACCAGCGTTTTCGTTGCGGTAAGTGTTGATAGCTTCAGTAGCAGAAGCAAACTGGCGGCCATCAGCCAGAACATGTGCATGCCATCCGCGTTCTACCATAGACCAGTCTGCACCGTAGCGGTCCATAGTAATGTACATACGTCCACCACCAGAAGCTATTCTGTAGTCAACATCGCTGAATTCAGCAAGGTATTTTTCAAGTGGTTCAAAATATTCAAGAGCAGAAGTTGGAGGAACATCGCGACCATCAAGAAGACCGTGAACGCGCAAAGTCTTAACGCCGTCTTTGTGAGCCTGAGCAACCATAGCCTTAAGGTGGTCAATGTGAGAGTGAACGTTACCGTCAGAAACAAGACCGATCAAGTGGAAAGCAGAATTCTTGTCCTGAACATTTTTTACAAGTTTCTTCCATGTAGCACCTTCAAACATAGAACCAGAAGTAATAGATTCACCAACAAGCTTGGCACCCTGTGCAAAAACGCGGCCGCAGCCAATAGCATTGTGACCAACTTCAGAGTTACCCATATCATCATCAGAAGGAAGACCAACAGCAGTACCGTGAGCCTTAAGCTGAGTGTGTGGACAATTAGCAGTAAACCAGTCCAGGTACTTCATTTTAGAAGCCTTTACAGCATCTCCTTCTTCGTATTTGCCATAACCAACACCGTCCATAATAACCAGAACAACTGGTCCCCGGCGTCCTTTCCAGTTTGGATTTTTTTCCAAAGCATGCATTGTGTCTGCCATTTATTTACCTCATTAAAAATTTTTTTTAAGTTTAAGGGCGTTCGCCGCACCCTGCGGGTGCTTCCCGAGTTTGTTCCGTTGCACTCCACAAACTCGCGACGGCGGGCTTTTCGGGGTTCCGCTGTCGCTACAGCCCCCTCGTCGCTCGCCTTCGCTCGCTCCTGCGGTGGCCGCTTCGCGCCCCTACAATCCCTAACGCACTTTAAAATGCACATTTTCTTCAATAAATATACAGAATTTTTTAATGGATTACAATTGAGAGAAATCGGGATTTTCTTTTGAAACAGGCGGCAGGATAAAAGTAAGCCTGAATACAAAACCTATCAACTTGAAGAGTATACAAAGATATAGTATAATATATTCATTGGAAATGCCCTGACAGGCGGCCGACTCCCAGACTCTGACAGCCAGTAAACTGGTTGCTTAATTTGACGGGAGGTTCTTGCAATGAATTTTGACAGATTTATTGCTGTTGTTGCATGTACAGCAACAGTACTCTGCACAATTATTGCAGTTCTTTCCTACCTTTATAAGTAGTAGAGAAAAAAAATGACCGCCCAGTCTGACACACTGAAGCGGTCTAATGTCCTTATAGGACTTTAAAAGCTAATCGTGGAGACGACCAAATGTTTGGGCATTTCCTTTCTTTTAATATACCACAACAGCCTTTTGCCGTCAAATAATCAAACCAGCTCGCTGCCGTTTCTCACTGATCATACAAACTTTAGTTTGCACTACGCACAACACGGAAGCCAAAGTATTTGTTACGGGTATTCGGTTCGTTTCCATTACGATATACGACCTGACAGCGGTTAGAACCAGAAGCGGCGCCAAGTGCCATTCACGTTACGGCTTTTCCCTTTTTATATTAATCTGCAAATTTGCAAATTAAATCCACTTTAAAAACTATTCTTCTCCATCGCCTTAATGTGCCGCTTTAGGCGGCACGGCGATTCCGTAGAATAGTTTTAGGGGCGAAGCCCCTTTTTTTATTTAGAACTGGAGTCGCAGTTCTGCAAATGCAGAACTGCTTATATAACTTCCTTACAGACCGTGCAAACTTTAGTTTGCACTACGACAAACACGGAAGCCAAAGAGGTCGTAACGGTAATACGGGTAGTATTTGCCACGGAAGGAAACAGCGCAGTTGTCCGCATTATCGCTCCAACTACCGCCGCGCCGACAACGGTTAGAACCAGAAGCGGCGCCAAGCGGGTCGGTCACATATCCGTCTTTTGTGTATGCACTGTCGTTTGTGGTTGCAGTACTGTTATAAAAATCATTACACCATTCCCATACATTTCCACTCATGTCATAAAGATTAAGTGCGTTTGCTTTCTTTAATCCTACTCCATGAGTTCCACTTGATGAGTTATTTGTATACCAGCCAACTTCTGCAAGATTTGAATCTGTTGAAAGATATGTTGTTCCATATACCATATTGCTTCCGTAAACATTTATTCCGCTAAAAGCATATTTCCAGTCTGCCTTTGTAGTGTCTCCGCCGCGAGCGGCAAATTCCCATTCAGCTTCTGTCGGTAATTTGAATAGTTTGTACTTGAACTTGATGTTGGAACAGCTCCAAGATTCGATGTATCGCTGATCCATTTGTCAGGGTCAGTTTCATCTGTTCCATTAAAATTATATGAATAAACTGGTTCCAGACCTTCAATTACACTTAATTTGTTACAGAAAATAATTGCATTAAACCAGTTTACATAATTTACAGGATTCTCACCCTGTGTTTCGTGTGATGTTGCTGTACTTGGGTCGCTTCCCATTACAGCCTTGTACAAGTCTCTTGTTACAGGGTACTGTCCCATTACAAAAGGACTTAATTTTACTTTTCTGTTTTTAAGGAACACACCTTTATAATAATCACTTGCACTGCTTGAAACAAATCCACTCCATGCACTGTCATCTATCATTTCTATTGTTGCTACTGTTCCTGCTGGTATTACAGAAATTTCACTTGTTTTTGCAATTTCTGTTCCATTTATGATAAGGTTTGCTTTTGCAATCTCACCTGCTGGAATGCCTGCAGGCAATTTCTCAATACTTTCTGTCTTTGTCTGTCCACAGCCTTCTGCTGTACAAGTAAATGTCTTTACACCTTCTTCTGTTGTTGTCGGTGTTTTTGTTACTTCACCATCGTTCCAGGTGTGTGGTGCAGATTCTGTTTTCACAGCGTTACAGCACTTGTATTTTTCTTTGTGGCTGTCAGCATCAATAGCTTCAAATGTTGTTTCCTCTGCGTGAACATGGTCAAGCTTTGCGATTGTTTCTTCTGCAAGATACTGACAATCTGAGCATTTTCTTTCTCTCTTGCCTTCAACGTCTTCTGATGGTTGTTCAGTTGTTGTCCACTCACCAAAATTGTGCACTGCCTTGTCTTTTACTTCTGCTGTGTGTTCACATGTTGCAGCATGCCAGTGATGTGTGGCGTCTTTTGTCCATTCTGTGGCAAATGTGTGTTCGTGTGATGATGAGTCACTGTCACTTGAACAGCCTGAAACTCCAAGTGCAAGAGCTGAAGCAAGTGCAAGACCTGCAAGTTTTAAAAATGATTTTTTCATTTTTATGTTTCTCCTTTGTTTGCGCTGGCTTCGACTGGGCTCAACCGGCCCAATAATTTAAAAACAAAAAAGGCATTTTGCCGCACATTTTAAAATGCACGGCAAAATGCCTTTTTATTTCCGTAATTTAATTTTGCTGACGAAAGACTATTTTCCCATGAGCAATCGAGGATATTTTTTGTCACAGGCTTTGTCAACATATCATTTCTATTCTAACATGCTATTTTTAATCCCACAACATCACAGTTAACGGGTTAGGGATCGTCACGGAAAGACCGGACCGCAGGGAGGACTTGGAGTAAGAGCCCGGCCGGCTTGCCGGCAACCCCCAGCTACTTCAAAAAATTCATCACAAGACTTACCATCAGTTCCTTTTCTTCCGTTTTACTTTCAGCAATCATAATGGTTAACGCAACAAGAGTATTATCCGCAATCCGTTTAATGCCATTCTCAAAGAGCCAGTTATTTTTATAAAGAAAATACAGAAACATTGTTGCGGCAATTCGTTTATTACCGTCACTAAAGGAATGATTTTTCGTAATAAAATACAACAGATTTGCAGCCTTTTCCTGCAGGCTTGGATACAGCTCCTTTCCGCCAAAGGTCTGATAAATATCCCCTATACTCCCCTTAAAAGAATCATCCTTTTCATTTCCAAATAAGTCACTTTCACTTGCAAATTTCATTTTTTCAATTACATTACGGCATTCTTCATAAGTCAGAACATAGGTAGAACTGTTTCCTTCCGGCTTTTTTACTTTGTGGTGATCATAATCGTCAAGTAAATCCAGTGCCTGAGTATAGCTTTCCACAACAGAAAGAATCTGCGTTTTATCCAGCTGATTTTCTGTCTCAAGCTCCAGCCGCTTTATTAATTGAATTGTCTGGTTCAGCTGAGACAATCGCTCTTGATTTGCAGCATAACCACTAAGAATATATTGCTTTAAAACAGTATTTGCCCAACGACGGAATTCCGTTCCTCGTTTTGATTTTACACGGTATCCAACAGAGATGATTACATCGAGGGAATAAAAAACAACAGATTGTTTTACATTAACAACACGCAAATTTTGCGTGTTGTTCTCCATTTCAACTTCCTTTTCTGAAAAAACATTATTTACGTGTTTTCGGATAGTCTTTTCATCTCTTTCAAATAGTTGCGCCATTTGATTTGAAGAAAGCCAAACCGTCTCATTATTAAAAGGTACAGAAAGTTTAATACCTTTGTCCTTGGACTCAAACAATACGAGTTCGTTCTGATTCTTTTCCATAAAAATCCTCCATAAAAAAAATAAAATGTAGTGATTATCTAAACCCTGCCAGTGTTCCACCCCCCACTGCAGGCAACGCAGAATGATCCTTTAAACTACAGCACAAAGCTGCAAAAAAAATAAAACACAATGGTGGATACGATTACACAATCATGTGAGCTGTTGGATATTATAAATATAGTACAAAATAGATGAAACGACAAAAAAACTCTATAATTCCACCAGCTTCCAGTGAAAAATTGACACTTGAATTTGTAGGCTTCGACAACGAAAGAAAACCATGCTTTATAATTTCAAAGACACTTTTGTTTTTGTTACCAGTTTTGAGTACAAAGTCATAATGCAAAAACAATAACTTTTTGGAAGGCCTGTGTCTTTATTTGCTTTTTACAACTTCAGATTTTAAATTAATTTTTACAGTTCATATTCCAGAAATGAGTAACCGCTGCATTTTTTGACACAGACGCCTTCTCTTCCCTCTAGCATTTCCATCGGAAAGAAAGCATCTCCGTCTATATTTGAATCTACTTTTGTAAGATAAACTTTTGAAGCGTATTTAAAACCTTCCCTGTAAATGCCCTCGCCGCCGCACAAAAAGATTGTCTGACCTTTAAAAAGTCCGATTGCCTTTTCAAGACTTGAACATACCACAAGTTCATCACTGGAAACCATTTTTTTTAATTTAAGGGGCTCACAACTTGATATTACAACATTTGTTCTTCCAGGCAGAATATGTCCCATGGACTCCAGGGTTTTTCTTCCCATAACTACAACATGCCCGTAAGTAAGTTCCTTAAAATGATGAAGGTCTTCGGGAATATTCCATGGAATCTGCCCCTTTATACCTATGACGCCGTTTTTTCCCACTGCAGCAATAATATTGATTTTTCCCTTTGACCTGGCAGTAATTTTTTTATAAACATATTCAAAATATATCATCTCAAACAGAGCCGTAATTGCCCATGAAAAAGCGTAAAGCAAAAATAATGATTCAACTGTCCTGTACCAGGCAAAAATCGTATAAACCCACACAATTCTGAAAACACAGCTTCCAAGAATTACAATTATTGAAGGAACTGTTGTTTTTCCAAGACCCCGGTTTGCGGCGATTGCATTATCCATAAAGGCACTGACACAATAACTGAATGCCATGATTCTTAGACGCTCATAACCTGCTTCAATAATGGCCGGCTCAGCTGTAAAAAGTGCAATGGAATATCTTCCTGCTGCAAAAAGAAGTCCCCCGAGAACTGCCGCAGCTCCCCAGGCATAAAGAAGACATATATAATAGGATTTTTTTATCCTGTCAAACTGCTGTGCGCCGTAATTCTGGCTGATAAAACTGGCACAGGCTGTGTAAAATGCATTCATTACGGTGTAAATTACAGGGTCAAAATTGCTGCCTGCTGCATTTCCCTGCACGTATTTAGAATCCAGTGTATTGATGCCGGACTGAACAAAAATATTTGCAATGGCAAAAATTGCATTCTGAAGACCGGTCAAAAGTCCGATTTTAAGAAGTCTCAGTGTCATTGTCAGACTGAATTTTAATCTGGTCAGGCAAAGTTTAACTTCGCCGGCACCTTTTACAACCGGGTAAACTATAAGGAAGGCACTGATATATTCTGCAATCAGTGTAGCCCAGGCAACGCCACGGCATTCCATTTTAAAGGCAATTACAAAAACAAGATTCAGGATTACATTGATGACACCGGCAATGGAAAGGTAAATAAGGGGACGCTTTGTATCTCCTCTGGCTGTAAAAAATCCGCTTCCAAAATTGTAGACCATATTTGCTGGCAGTGAGCACATAAGAATCTTGAAATAAGAAACAGCCCCAGGCAGGAACTCATCTTTAGTTTTCATCAGCTTTAATACATATTCACAGCTGAAATATCCGGCCAGCCCAAACACAATACCTGTGGCAAGGCAGACGATAAAACTTGTATCAATCCACCAGGATAACTTTGAATTATTTTTTTGCCCCAGATAAAAGGCACTGATTACATTTACTCCGGCCCCCATTCCCATGGCAAGTCCTGTAAAAAGAAACAGAAATTGTGGAGTTGAACCTACGGCCCCCAGTGTTACAGGTCCTGCAAAACGACCGGCTACAGCAATATCTGCCATATTGAACATAACCTGCAGGATGTTGCCAAAAATTAACGGGAGAGAATATTTAAAAATGTTTTTTGTCAGACTTCCTGAAGTTAAAGAAACCACTTTTTATCAGTCAGCAAGTTCCTGAACAAGGGCTGCAATCTGCTTTTTGTTTTCATCTGTCAGTTTTGTTTTGACTGTTACAGTATTCTGGCAGAATGTAATGTCTTTAACCCCTTCAAAAAGTCCAGTTACAAGTCTGGCACTTTGAGGAGCCCAGGAACCGTTTTCAATGAGGGCAACTTTTCTGTTGCAAAGATTTTTTGATTTAAGACGGAAAACAAAATCATTAATCTGAGGCATTACACTTCCGTCGCAAGTTGGAGTTGCAATAAGAATTGAATCATATTTAAAAGCAAGGGAAACAACCTGAGCCATATCACATTTGCACAAATCAAAAATTTCGTTTTTTATGCCTTTTTCAGTAAGCATTTCAGCTGCTGTTATGGCAGCTCCTTTTGTATTTCCATGGAACGAAGTATATACAATCAAAGTTCCTTTTTCTTCTGCTTCGCTTGTTGCCCACTGACGATAATATTTTGAATAAACATGATTCTGTCCGGCAAGAACTGGACCGTGCAAAGGAGCAATCATCTTGTAATCAATGTCACCGGCTTTTTTGAGAAGGTTCAAAGTCATCTGACCGTATTTTCCAACTATATTTACATAATAACGGCGTGCTTCGTCAGGCCATCCTGCAGCTTCCTGTGGAGTTTTTGCCACAAGAGTTGAAGGTATTTCAAATGTTCCGAAAGCATCTGCGGAATAAAGGATTTTTGTCTGTGTGTCAAAAGCAACCATAACTTCAGGCCAGTGCACAAAAGGAGCTGGTACAAAACTTAAGGAATGTTTTCCAACCTGAAGTGTGTCCCCTTCCTTAACGGAAATCTGATTATCTTTAGAGATTTCAATTCCGAACTGACTCATCATTGAATGAGCTTTTGCAGTTGCAACTACTTTTACGGCAGGATATTTTTCGATGAATTCTTTGATTGATCCTGAATGGTCACTTTCAAGATGAGAAACCACAAGATAATCTACCTGTCTGAGCAGAATGACTTCTGCAATATTTTTAAACCACTGTTCAGAACAGCGTTCATCTACACTGTCCATTACACAGATCTGCTCATCATCAATGAGATATGAATTGTATGTTACTCCATAATTAAGGGGATACTGTCCTTCAAACAGTTCAAGGGAAGGGTCTTCTGCTCCAACATAAAAAGTTTCATCGCCGATTTTCTGAACTGTCATTTTAAACTCCTTTTAATAACATATTAATTATAGTAGAAAAAATCGTTTCTATCAAAGATTAAAAGCCACAGTTATATGGTGTAAATTTTTGAGAAATCATAGGCAAAGTGGTCTGCTATGTGGCCTTTTATATGTTTTAAAAATTGCCTGCGGGGAATGTTCTGGGCGCCGTATCGGGCCATATTCTGGGTTTCAGCCTGGCAGTCGATTATAGTGCCGCCGTTTTTAAAGAAATTTTCTGCAAATATTACAAAGGCGGTTTTTGCGGCATTGTCGATTTTTGTAAACATGCTTTCGCCAAAAAATACTGAGCCGATTAATTCTCCATAAAAACCGCCGGCCAGCTGACCATCTTTCCAGACTTCAAAGCTGTGACAGATTCCTTTTTTGTGAAGGGCTGTATAATTTTTTTTGATTTTTTGACCGATCCAGGTGCCGTCCTGCCCTTTCCGGTCCATTAAGGCACATTCTTCCATAACCTGCTCAAAACACTGGTCAACTGTGTAAGTAAAAGGATTCTTTTTTAATATTTTTTTTGTGCTTTTTGAAACATGGAGGAATTCCGGGTAAATGACAAAACGGGGATCAGGACAAAACCAGTAAACAGGATCAAAATCATCTTCATTGAACCAGGGGAAAATTCCCTGCAGATATGCAGAAATAAGCAGGTCTGGAGTAATATCATCTGTAACAAGGCAGATGTCAGGATAAACAGGAGTTACAGTTCCTGGTTCTGGAAATTCATAAAACGTAAAAGAATCTTCGTCCATAGGAACATTATGCAACGAAAGAAATATTTTGCAAAGATTAAAAAACTACGCCTGATTGGAGTGGCGCGAAGCGTTGGCGGCGGTACGCCGGCAATGATAACCACGGAAAGCAGGTTGCCCGAAGGGCCGTCCTTTAACACATAATTTTTGATTTTATCTTATTTTTTTGCATGATTTTTAGTATATTTATGATATGAATCAGGAAGAATTTGAATCAGACGAACAGGTCTCTTTTGATTTTGAATTGCCTCAGCAGTTTAAAGTTATTTTTTTTAACGATGATTTTACGACCATGGAATTTGTAATTGAAGTTTTGATAGGTGTTTTTCACAAATCTTATGAAGAAGCTTCGGAAATTATGATGACTGTCCACAACAAGGGAAAAGCCGTCGCAGGAATTTACCCTCTCGATCTGGCTACAACTCGCATACGGATTGCAACAAAACGTGCAAGGGAACAGGGATTTCCACTTCAGATTACAATGGAGAAAGCCTGATGACAATTAACAAAAATCTTGGACAGATTCTTCACCACGCAGAATTGATTACACGGGAAAACGGTTTTGAATTTGTAACTCCCGAAATTGTAATTCTTTCGTCCCTGGAAAGTGATGAGGCCATAAAACTTTTCAGCGAATGTTCAGTCGATATTCCTCAGGTTGAAAAAGACATTAAAGATTATCTAAAGACAAACATGCCTGCCGGATGCGTAAAGTACGATGAAAATACTCATGTTGAACCTTCATTTTTGTTTGATGAAATACTTTCCATGGCAAAAGAACATGCTGAAAGCGCCGGCAAAAATGAAATTAACTGGGGCCACTACATTGTTTCTGCCGTAAACCTTCAGGATTCCTATGCATCTTACATTCTCTGCAAAAACGGGCTTGATATCATGCTGCTTCTTGAAAATGTGGCAAAAAATTACGGTGATATAAAAGATATTTCAGAAAATGATGCTGAAGAAACTCAAAAAGGCTCTTCGGTGCTGGACGTATTTACAAGAAACCTGACCCAGGCTGCAAGAGAAGGTAAACTGGACAAAGTTATCGGCCGCAAGGAAGAACTGGACAGAACAATTGAAATTTTATGCCGCCGTACAAAAAATAATCCAATTCATGTCGGGGATGCGGGTGTTGGAAAAACTGCAATTACGGAAGGTCTTGCCCAGAGGATTGCCGAAGGAAATGTTCCTGAAGAACTTAAGGGCACTGAAATCTTTTCTGCAGATATGGGGTCTTTAGTTGCAGGTACAAAATTCCGCGGGGATTTTGAAAAGCGGCTTAAGGCTATTGTTTCTGAAATTGAAGCAAAAGAAAAGGCCATTCTGTTTATTGATGAAATTCACACTTTAATTGGTTCCGGCAATGGAAGCGGAGGTGGTCTTGACGGAGCAAATATTTTAAAACCTGCCCTCACAAAAGGAAAATTCCGTCTCATCGGTTCAACTACTTTTGACGAATACAAAAAGACTTTTGAAAAAGACAGGGCCCTTTTACGCCGTTTTCAGAAAATCGACATTCTCGAACCTGGCCGACAGGACGCTATTAAAATTCTTAAAGGTCTCAAAGCACATTACGAAACGCATCACAGCGTAAAATACACAGATGATGCACTTATTTCGGCAATTGACCTGTCCGTTCAGTACATGAGCGACAAACGTCTGCCGGATAAGGCTATTGATGTTATTGATGAAGCAGGCGTTTACGTTAAGCTCCACAAATCTCAAAAAATCGTAACAAGTCACGAAATCAGAAAGACTGTTTCAAAAATAAGCAGGGTTCCTGTTGAAACTATTGGAACAAAAGATAAAGACAAACTTTTGACTCTTGAACAGGAAATCAAAAAACAGATTTTCGGTCAGGACGAAGCCTGCATCAAAGTTTCCCTTGCCGTCAAAAAGTCCAGGGCCGGATTTAACAATCCCCTTAAACCAGAAGCAAGTTTTCTTTTTGTCGGACCTACAGGTGTCGGTAAAACTGAACTTTGTGTTGTTCTGTCTAAAATTCTTGGAGAAAAACTCATCCGGTTTGATATGAGCGAATACCAGGAATCATATACCATAAGCCGCCTTATTGGTTCTGCGCCGGGATACGTCGGTTATGAAAACGGCGGTCTTCTGACAGATGCTGTACGGCAGGAACCGCATTCAATCATTCTTTTTGATGAAATTGAAAAGGCTCATTCTGACATTTACAATACCCTTCTCCAGGTTCTGGATTATGGAACTTTGACCGACAGTCAGGGCAGAAAAGTTGATTTTAAGAACTGTATCATTGTTTTTACAAGTAATGCAGGAGCTTCAGAAATCGGACGGAACCTGCTGGGGTTTGGAGACACAAATAAAAAGAATTCAGATGACAAGCAGGTGCTCAAAGCAGCTGTAGAAAAAAACTTTACTCCCGAATTCAGAAACCGTCTGGACAACATTTTGTACTTTAATCAGCTTAACGACGAAGGAATCAGAAATGTTGCAGAAAAAGCACTAAAACAAATTAGTGCGCGTCTTGAAAGCAAAAAAATACGCATTGAGGCAGATGAAGACGTTATTGCCTATATCGCTGAAAATGGTTTTTCACGGGAATTCGGAGCAAGAAATATTCTGCGCTTTGTAGAGTCAAATATTGCTGAACCTCTCATCGATGACCTGTTATTAGGCAACTACAAAACAGGTGACACCATCCGGGTTTACTTTAAGGATGATAAAATCGCCTTTAAAAAAGACTGAACTTATAGTCGTTTGTGATATGCAGTCTTTTGCAAGCTTTGTTATTTGAGTGGCATAAATTTACAGACTTATAAAGTCAGTTAACGGGATTTCTCCTGTGGGGAAATCCTTTTTTGTTTCAGAAAGAGTGTCATAGAGTTTTTTCTGCCCGTCCCTGTCATAAGACTCAGCCCCATATCGGAATTTATATGGAAGTGACATTCCTAAATCCCAGTAAGCAAATCCATTGTCCAAAAGATGCTTTCCAAGAACACACATCTGAACGGTTCCAATATCGTCTTCAAGATGGAAACCGCTGAGACTGGCATAGGCATTTTTTGTAATGAACCCAAGTTCACCGGCGACAAGATGTCCATTATGCCAGATTTCAACTGTATCAACACTGACTCCGTCTGAAGGATTCTGATGAATGAATCTAAGCTGCTGTACCAGTTCCGGACAAATCCAGGTTTCAGGATAGGCTTCCAGAAGTTTTTCAATAACCTGGTCAAAATCTTTATTGAAAGTCAGTGTGTAATCTGAAAATCTGTTTTTAATCCAGCCGTTAAGTTTTTTTGTAATATGCATTTTTTCTGGAGTTATAATCAGTTTTTCAAAATGATGGCGCACCGAAAGAATATTTCTGTATTTTGGCAGAGGCTTGCCGTTCTCATCAATTCTAATGGAAGCCGGATCCAGATATTTGAACTCCTGTCTGCCGGTTATCCGCTTGTTCATAGACATAGGATAATATCCATATTTGAGGGCACGTTTTATAACTTCAGAATCCCACTGGTCACAAATACCGTTTTCAATAATATGTTCAAGAATAGATTCTTCAAGAAAGTCATCAGTATTAAGAAAAAAATAAGGATCCTGAAAATTTTCATCCAGGTTTTCTTCCAGATTATCAATATCCTGTGCATTTTGAATTTTGAAAGAATATCTGTAGATAAGAATTTCATAAATTTCCTGAATGTCAGTAAATCCCATATTTTCTCCCATAAAAAGTCAACGAGCAAGCCGACTTTCTATATCTATTAATTAGCAGCAGACAAAGCCTGTTCAGGA
>JAZLKD010000042.1:0-30809 GCA_045597415.1 Treponema sp.
CTCGACAGGTTGGTTTTTATAAATACGATTTGTCACAGATAGAATCTGGAAATACATATATTATTGTTATGTATTTCTCCGATGGCACAATCCTTCATACACCGGTGGCTGTAAAATAGCAGTAGCGATGGGAAGGGCGGCGCAGCCGAACAAAATAAAGGGCAGTTGCGCTTTGGCGTGACTGCCCTTTATTTTGAATGAAGCGCTTTTGCGCGGAACCCTGGACGTAGCGACCCTTGTGGCAGTATGACACAAGGGGACTGCCATAGAAAAAAATATGAAACTCAGTTAAAATGTAAGACAGATTTTTTTAAATCAGGAGAAATAAAATGAAAAAACTTCTTACTGCTGCCCTTGCTGCCTTGGCTGCTTTTTCTCTTTCTGCTCAGACTGCTGACATTGCTGCCAACGAAAAGGTTGAAAAAGTTGAAGCCATCACATCGGTAGAAACAAAAGGTACACGCATTTATGTTGTCGGAGATTCTACTTTCAGTTCTTTCGGCGACCCTTACTACTATCCACGCTATGGTATTGGTACAAAACTCCAGAACTATCTTCTGGACAAAAAAGTTCAGGTAAACAATATTGCCATGTCCGGCCGCTCTTCAAAGAGTTTTGCTGAAGAAGGCAATTACTGGACTTTTGCTGACAACATCAAGAAAGGTGACTATCTTATCATCGGTTTTGGTCACAACGACGAAAAAACTGAAGAAGAACGCTACACAAATCCTAACGGTTCAAAAGAAACTCCAGGTTCTTTCAAGCATTCCCTTTACACTAAATACATCAAGGTTGCCCTGGACAAAAAGGCAACTCCTGTTCTTTGTACTCCTATCGTTCGCCGTGCTCCTGGCAAAGCTTACGAAGGCACTTTCATTCATCAGACAAAAGGTACTGCAGAATTTGAAGGCGGTGACTACGCAAAGGCTATCCGTGAACTTGCCGCTGAACTTAATATTCCTGTAGTTGACAACACAACTTATACAAAACAGCTTTATGAATCTCTCGGTGATGAAGGAACTGTAAAATTCCATGCATGGCTTGGTCACAAACCAGGTTCTGTTGATAACACTCACCTCAACACTTACGGTGCAAGTGTTCTTGCTTATCATGTTGTAAATGAAATTGCCAAGCAGAACAAAAACTTTGCCAAACTCGTAGACAAAAAAGCAGCAGCTCCAACTGAAGAACTTCTTGTTTCAAATCCAGATTATGTAATTCCTGTTTATTCTCCATTTGAACCTTCTGACAAATCAAAAGTTCACAAGGTTAATGAACCTTGGTTTGGTACTGTATTTGGTGATATGGGTGGTGCTGAAAAGATCGAAAATCCTGATATCTACGAAGTGGTACAGACTGGTGACAATGCTTTCATGCTTCATTCTGGCGGCAAAAACGGCAAACCTTCTGCAGGTAAAATTGCTTCTGGTTCTGATGGTCTTGCTTTTGCTTTCCAGCCTGTTTCGGCTAAAAAAGACTTTGTCCTTAAGGCAACTGTAACTGTTAAGCATTTTGAAAAGAACAATCAGGTTTCTTTTGGTCTTATGGCTCGTGATGACGTTATCATTGATAAATACGATAACCAGGTTCATTCTGACTATGTTGCTGCCGGTGCCCTCAAACTTGCAAACGGTGACGGTGAATGGTCTGCAACTTTCCAGCGCAAAAACGAAAAACTCAATGAATCTAAAGTTAAGGCTCAGTCTTATCCAAAAGATGGTGATGTAATTGAATTGTCACTTACAAAAACAGGTAACAAATACACTGCAGCTTTTGGTAAAGATTCTGTAACTTATGAAGCTGACCTTACAGAAGTAGATGCTAAAAACATTTATGTCGGCTTGTACACTGTTCGTGCCGCTTATGTTGAATTCAGTGATGTTTCCCTGGAGATTAAATAGATTTCTCGACTGCGCTCGAAATGACAGACTGGTTTGTCTGAAATGACAGACTGGTTTGTTTGAAATGACAGACTGATTTGTTTGAAATGATTATGAATCCCGTGATGCTTTTTGCGTTGCGGGATTTTTTTTTGCGTCAGGCTATGGAACCCCTTTAGTCGCTTTGTGGCGGTGGTTGAGGTTATCGAAACCACCAGAACAAAGTGATGAGCGGTTAGCGAAGGGTGGAACAGCCGCCCGGACGCCCGTAAAATTCAATTTTAATTGAATGAAAATATGGATTTTGCTATAATAATGAGTATTTTTTATAAAACAACGGGAGCTTTTATATGAAGGTCGTAGTTATTGGTGCCCAGTGGGGTGATGAAGGAAAAGGTAAAATTGTAGATTACCTTGCAGAAGATGCTAAATATGTTGTCCGCTATGCTGGTGGTCCAAATGCCGGTCATACAATTGTTGTAGACGGTAAGCAGTTTGCGCTTCATCAGGTTCCAAGTGGAATCCTTTATCCAAACAAATCTGTATTTCTTGGTGCTGGTATGGTAATTGATCCTGAAGCACTTTTTAATGAACTCCAGATGCTTAAAGAAAACGGAATTGACTGGGAAGGCCGTGTATTTATTTCTGACCGTGCTCATATCATTCTTCCACGTTACCGCCAGATGGACAAAGACCGTGATGCTTCTCGCAAGCGCCCGATCGGAACTACAGGCCGCGGTATCGGTATTGCATATTCTGAAAAAGCTCACCGTGATGGTATCCGTCTTGCTGACCTTGACTGGTCTGCAAAAATGGCTGAATTTGACGGCGAAGATCTTGAATATATCAACAAATACAAGGCCAAGCTTCTTGAAATGCGTGTAGACCTTACTGCAAAAATGCACGAAGTAAAAAAAGACAATATTCTTTTTGAAGGTGCTCAGGGTGCCATGCTTGATATTGATTCAGGTACATATCCTTATGTTTCTTCTGGTGCTTCCTGCGCTGCCGGTGCTGCAACTGGCTGTGGTATCGGCCCTCATGATCTGGACAAAATTCTTGGTGTATTTAAGGCTTATGAAACACGTGTTGGTAACGGTCCGATGCCAACAGAATTCAACGATGCTGATGAGGCAGAAAGCGAACTTTGCCGCACTGTACGCGAAACTGGCCGTGAATATGGTGTTACAACTGGTCGTGCCCGCCGCTGCGGTTACCTTGACCTTGTAGCTCTCCGCTATGCCTGCCGGGTAAACTCAATTGACAGTCTTGTTCTTACTCACCTTGATATTTATGATCCAATGGAGCAGATTGAAGCTTGTGTTGCTTACGATATCAACGGCAAAATCGTAACAGATTTCCCTGCCGGCGTAGAAGACATGGAAAATGCAAAACCTGTCCTTGAAAAATTTGAAGGCTGGAAAACAGTCCTCAAGGATATCCGTGAATACGACAAACTTCCAGAAAATGCAAGAAAATATGTTGAATTCATCGAAGACTACTGCCAGGTTCCAGTCGGAATCATTTCAGTAGGATACGAAAGAGATCAGACTTTCATCCGCAACAATCCTTGGAAATAATAAGCATTATTTAAAACAAAAAGAGCGGTGGTTTGGAGAACCTCAACCACCGCTCTTTTTTTTATGCAGATTATTTAAAAATTTCTTTAACTTTATCTTTGAACTTTCGCCCACGGTCAAACTCGTTGGTGAACATTCCAAAACTTGTTGATCCCGGACTGAAGACAACAATTCTGTCGGCGTTAAGGGCTTTTCCTTTTGAAGCAGCTGCAATGTCTGCTTTTACAGCTGCCAGCATGGAATCCAGACTTTCAAATGGTCCGTTGTATTTAATTCCGCAGCTTTCAAACTGAGGAATCATTTTGTCTGTTGCCGTTCCTGCCAGCATATAAATTGACTGGGGTTTGTTTGACGAGCGGGAAATTGTGGATGCCACAGGAGATAAGTCCAGCCCTTTGTCTGTTCCTCCGGTAAGGAATGTTACAGGTACTCCGAAAGCCTGTGTTGATTCTGCCGCACTTTCCGGAACTGTACTTGCAGAGTCGTTGTAAAATTTTACCTTAAACTGGGCATTCTGGCTGCCGTCAGGACTCCAGCTGTGGAAATATTCAAGGCGGTGTTCGATTCCGTTCCAGCTGCCGAGAACGTTTATGATTTCTGCAGGATTTACTCCCATAATTCTTAAAACAAGTGCCGCATTGAGCACATTAAGGCGCATGTGTTTGCCCGGAACGACAAGGTCTTTAAGGATTGTTTCAGTTTCTTTGCCGGAATCTCTGGTCTTTTTGCTCATAAGTTTGGCCGGCAGTTTTGCAATTCCAGTTCCGTCGTGGTCCTGGTAAACACCATACACATCTTTTGGAAGCTTCTTTTTGGAATACCGGAATATCTGCGCCTGTGTATCTTTTGCAAAAACATTTCCCCAGTTTTCGATAAGTGTTCCGCCGTCAGCAGCAGGATCGTCATCAAAATCCAGGATTGTATAATCTTCTTTTGTCTGGTCAGCGTAAATCAGTTCCTTATCGGCGATGTAAGCCAGCATTGAGTGGTAAAAATTCTGATGGTCCGGAATGATTTTTGTAATGATTGCAATGTGAGGTTTGAGGGCTTTTCGGCCGTGAAGGTCTGCCAGCTGCCACGATGAAAGTTCAAGAACTACAGGTGTTGTTCCGCTGGTTTTTTCAAGGAAAGTGAGTGGTGAAACTGTGATGTTCCCGCCCAGATATGCATCAAAGCCGCATTTTTTGAGGCCGTAGTAAATTGCGCTTACTGTTGAAGATTTTCCTTTTGAGCCTGTAACTGCAATTACCGGTGCTTTTGAAAAATGCAAAAAGAGGGAGATGTCCGTTTCGATTGCTTTTGCTGCAGCCAGATATTTGTTTCCGTCGTATTTTACGCCCGGGTTTTTAATTACACAGTCTGCATTTTCAAAGTCTTCGATTTTGTGTTCGCCCAGACGGTATGAAAGTCTTGATTTGTCCAGTTCCGGGTCGTCGGACAATGATTTGATAGTTGGAGCCAGCTGATCCGCAGTTTTCATGTCAGTTGCAAGAACGTATGCGCCGTGTTTGAGGAGGAACCGTACAGAAGCTTCACCGCCGCCGTTTAATCCCAGTCCCATTACAACAACTTTTTTGCCTGCAATGTCTTCAAGAGTTTTAAAAACGCAGCCCTGGGGATAGATGTGAGGTACTGGTGGAAGTGGTTCCTTAATGTCTGCCATGGTTTTCTCCTTTATTTTTTATCTTGCCGATGCCGTCAGCAGACGGCCCGCGCTTTTCACGGCTCCGGCTTTCGCCTCCGGCCTGCTGACGCAGTCTGGCTGCGCCACCGTTACAATCGCTATCGGGAAGTCTGCAGTTTTCTTGTTGCCTTGTAGCGTGCAATACCTTCGTTCATCAGGAATTCTGTCAGCGGTCCAAAATCAAGTCCGAATTTGCCGCACATTTTCGGGAACATGGAAATCGGTGTAAATCCCGGTAATGTATTGATTTCGTTAAGGTAAACTTTGTCTGTGTCTTTATCAATAAAGAAGTCAACACGGCTCAATCCGCACAAATCAAGGGCAGCAAAAGCCTTTTTTGCAAGTTCGCGGATTTCTTCCAGACGGTTTTCCGGCAGATTTGCAGGAATCAGAAGATCTGCTCCGTCAGGATCGTTGTATTTTGCATCATAATCATAAAATTCATGTTTTGGAGCAATTTCACCGGGACCATAGGCAGTGAGTTTTTCAAATTCATTTGATCCGTCGTATGTTGTCGGGTTTCCTGTTACGGAACATTCAACTTCACGGGCATTAACTGCTTTTTCAATGAGAATTTTATCATCCCAGTTAAAAGCTTCCATAATTGCGCCATTTAAATGCTGGAGATCAACTGCAAGGTTTGCTCCCACAGATGAACCTGCTGAACAAGGTTTTACAAACATAGGAAATCCCAGTTCTTTCTGACACAGTTCAAGAAGCTGATCGTATTTCTGCCAGTCTGCAATATCGCTTCTTCTCATGCAGATACCCGGAACAACCGGGATTCCAGCCTGGGCGAGGGCAGATTTTGTTTTTTCCTTATCCATCGTGATTGCAGAAGCAAGTGTAGAACAGCCTACATAAGGAACATCAACCATTTCAAAAAGTCCCTGAATATTACCGTCTTCGCCGTAAGTTCCGTGAAGAACAGGGAATACAACATCACATGGAACATATTTTCCTTCTGCATAAAATGTGCGTGATGTACCGCCGGCAGGAACAGCCATAACTTCTTTTGAAGCATCTTCTTTAATTACAAAAGCTGCTTTTGAATCTTTCCGAATGCGTTCAAGCTCATCCTGTCCCTGTATAAACCATTTGCCGTCTTTTGTAATGGCAATGAGTGTAATGTTATGTTTTGTATCAATGTTTCTGGTAACTGCAGCAGCAGAAACAAGTGAAACTTCGTGTTCGCCGGATTTTCCGCCATAAATAACTGTTACGTTCATAATATTCTCCGTTTTATTTTAATTCACTCAGGGCTTTGCGTGCTTCTGAGATTTCATCGTAAGGGTGTGGACCATCTTTGTAGATGATTGAGTTTTCGTGTGCTTTTCCAAGTAAAAGTACAATGTCATTTTTTCCGGCCATTTTAAATGCCTGTCGGATTGCTACCGGACGGTCCGGTGTAATGAAAAGATCTTTATCCAGGATTTTTCCTGCTTTTTCAGCTCCTGCAGCAATCATCTTTAAAAGTTCAACGGGATCTTCCTGGCGGGGATCTTCATCTGCAAGGATAACAATGTCACAGAATTTTCCTGCAATTTCACCCTGAAGAGGCCGTTTTTTAAGGTCACGTTCGCCCCCTGAGCCAAAAAGACAGATCATTTTTCCGCCGCATCTTCTTTTTAGCGGAGGAAAGATTGTTTCAAAGCTTGATGGAGTGTGTGCATAGTCGATGATAAGTTCAAAAGGCTGTCCTTCGTCGATTACTGTCATGCGGCCCTTAACGCTTACCATTTCTTCTGTATGAGATGCAACTTCACTGATATCAGTTCCTGTAAGTCTGCTTACTGCGGCAATTGCAGCCATAAGGTTGTATGTATTGAATGCTCCGGGAAGAGGTGCTTTAACATGAATGAGTTTTGAAACATGTTTTGCATTTTTGTCGATGAGGCCAGGTTCAGTCATGTCAAAAGTGAGTCCGAAGCGGGCAGAAGCAATGTTTCGTCCGAGAAGAACCGGAATGTCCGACGGAATTTTTGGAAGAGGTTTTGCACTTGTTCCTTCTGCCGCTGATTTTCCGGCTTTTCCTTCTGTCGTAAAACCTAAGACAGGCTTGTTTGTTGCCTTGATAAAGTAGTCAGCACTTTCATCTTCAAGGTTTACGATTCCAAAACCTGGAACTGTGACTTTTTTGCCAAGGATTGTCTTGACGTGGTCATTCTGGTCAAGTTTGCGGAAAAGATTGGCCTTGTCATCGCGGTACTGTTCAAAAGTTCCATGGAATTCAAGGTGTTCAAGCGTTACGTTCATAAAAATGCCGCAGTCAAAATCAATGTTTCCTGTTCTGTTCAGCTTTGGTGAAAGTCCATGGCTTGAAGTTTCAATAACGGCATATTCACAGTTGTTTTCAACCATTTCTGCAAGATATTTCTGGATTACAGGAGATTCCGGTGTTGTTGTGTGCTGTGGATTTGCAGAAGCTTCGTCTCCCAGAGAATACTGTACAGTTGAAATGAATCCTGCTTTGTGTCCGCAAAGTCTGAGAAGCTGCCATACAAAGCTTACTGTTGAAGATTTTCCTTCTGTTCCTGTAACACCGATAACGCCTAATTTTGAAGAAGGGTGACCGTAAAATTCTGCACTTACAGGAGCCATGGCAAAGCGGGCAGATTCAACTTTGATGAAAGCAACGTCACGACCGCTTTCTGCAGCTGCGTTTTTAATGGAAATGGCAGTTTTTTCATCAAATTCATCCTGGAAAACAATTGCAGCAGCTCCGTTCTTTATTGCATCAGGAATAAAAATATTGCCTGTGGTGTGAGTTCCCGGAAGGGCAAAAAAAAGTGTATCAGCCTTAACGTCACGGCTGTCAAAAACAAGGTCTGTAATTACTGGATTTAATTTTCTTGTATCAGAAGTTTTTCCGTCGCAGGTAACGGATTTGTATTGAATCGAATTAATAAAATCTAAAAGATTTCGTGTCATAGGTCCCCACCCATTTATTATATGGAATAATTTTACTCTTTCGTAAGGATTTACACAATAAAAAGCTGCCTGTACTGTGCATTATCATGTAAATAAGGGCTTTCAATTGAAAAAAACAGGAAATTCCAATAGTATAAAATTTACAGAAAAAGTGAGGTAAAACAATGGCTCAAATTAACTCTGAAATGACTTTTAAACCTGCAGTTGCTCCTGTACGAATCGGTATCGATGTCGGTTCAACAACTGTAAAAGTTGTTTGTCTTGATGAAAACAACAAGATGCTTTACGGAGATTACCAGAGACACCGTGCAGACATCCGCAATACAATCATTACTGTAGTTACAAAAGCCCTTGAGACCATTGAATCTATGGTTTCCCTGGGAAAAGATCATGCTGTTTCTGTAAAAGTTACAGGATCAGGCGGTCTTTCTGTTTCTCACTGGCTCAACATTCCTTTTATTCAGGAAGTTGTTGCTGCTACTGCAGCTGTAAAACGCCTTATTCCTCAGACTGATGTTGTAATTGAACTTGGTGGTGAAGATGCCAAGATTACATATTTTACAGGCGGTATGGATCAGCGTATGAACGGTACATGTGCCGGCGGTACAGGTGCATTCATTGACCAGATGGCGGCACTTCTTGATACTGATGCGCCTGGACTTAATAAACTTGCAGCAGGTCAGCAGCAGATTTATCCGATTGCAGCCCGATGTGGTGTATTTGCAAAAACTGACGTTCAGCCTCTCATTAATGAAGGAGCCCGACGTGAAGATATTGCTGCTTCAATTTTTCAGGCAGTTGTAAACCAGACAATTTCAGGGCTTGCCTGTGGTAAACCTATCAGGGGAAATGTTGCATTTCTTGGTGGACCTCTTCACTTTCTGGACCAGCTTCGTGTCCGCTTTATTGAAACCCTTAAGCTTAAACCTGAAGAAATTATTGTTCCTGAAGACAGTCAGCTTTTTGTTGCTGCCGGTTCTGCTTATTCTGCTGATAAAGAAAAAAAATCCCTTAATGGCGAACCTGTAACTCCTTTCCCGACAATCCAGGAATTTAAAGAAAGCCTCAAAAACCTTGATGGTGCTGAAATGAATGAAGTTCAGCGTCTTGAACCGTTGTTTAAGGATGAACAGGATTTGCAGAATTTCCGTGACCGTCATGCAAAAGACAAGGCAAAACGGGCCAGCCTTAATGAACAGGAAGGGCCATTGTTCCTTGGTCTTGATGCAGGTTCTACAACTACAAAAGCAGTTCTTGTTAACAAAAAAGGTGAAATTCTTTGGGATTTCTATGATGTAAATGCCGGTAATCCTGTTGATCTTGCCGTTCGTGTTCTTAAGGATCTGTATAAAATACTCCCGAAAAACTGTTACATTGCCCGTGCCGTAAGTACAGGTTATGGTGAAGCTTTGTTCCAGGCTGCTCTTGGTGTTGATGCCGGTGAAGTTGAAACAATTACACATTACCGTGCAGCAGAATTTTTTGTTCCTGGTGTTGAATTCCTTCTGGATATTGGTGGCCAGGATATGAAGTGTCTGCGCATGAAAGATGGTGCAATTACTTCAATTCAGCTCAATGAAGCCTGTTCTGCAGGTTGTGGTTCATTCCTGGCAAATTTTGCCAACACAATGAGCCTTGATATCCGTGAATTTTCAAAAATTGCCCTTCTGGCTCAGAAGCCGGTAGATCTTGGATCGCGCTGTACTGTATTTATGAACAGCCGTGTTAAGCAGGCCCAGAAAGAAGGCGCAACTGTTGCTGATATTTCTGCCGGACTTTCTTATTCTGTAATCAAAAATGCCCTGTTCAAAGTTATTAAACTTAGACGTGCTTCTGAAATCGGAACAAAAGTTGTTGTTCAGGGGGGGACTTTCTACAATGATGCTGTTCTTCGTGCTTTTGAAAAAATTGCCGGAGTAAACGTTTTCCGTCCTGATGTTGCAGGTTTGATGGGTGCTTATGGAGCAGCCCTTATTGCCTTTGACCAGTGGTGTGATCTTACAGCTCCAAAACCAGGTCAGGAAAAGGGGTGGATTCCTCCAAAAGTTGTTTCAAATATTGCTTCCCTTGAAGAACTTGATAAATTCAAAGTTGAACTTGAACTTACACGATGCGGCGGCTGTCAGAACAACTGTCTTCTTACAATCAACACATTCTCAACAGGTGGCGTAAAACGACAGTTCATTACAGGTAACCGTTGTGAAAAAGGTCTTGAACGACATCAGATAAAGGATACAAAGCAGGTTGACGGTTCAAATAAGGCAAATACCGATGTTGAAGAAACTGATATTGAACTTGCAAACCTTTTTGACTGGAAATATAAACGATTGTTCAGTTATGTGCCTTTGAAGCTTGAAGATGCGCCTATGGGACCGGTGGGAATTCCACGTGTACTTAACATGTACGAAAATTATCCTCTCTGGTTCACAATGTTTACAAAACTCGGTTTCCAGGTACGTCTGTCACCTAGATCAAGCAGGTCAATTTATGAAAGGGGTATTGATTCAATTCCTTCTGAATCAGTCTGTTATCCTGGAAAAATCAGCCACGGACATATGGAATCCCTCATCAAGATGGGCTGTAAGTTTATTTTCTATCCATGTATTCCTTATGAAAAACAGGAAGATCCTGGAGCAGGAAATCACTATAACTGTCCTGTCGTAACATCTTATCCTGAAGTATTAAAACACAATCTGGATTCTATTGAAGAATCAAAGGATATGGTTTTCATGAATCCGTTCCTTCCGATTTATGATTTGAAACGCCTTAAGGAACGTGTTTTCGATGAGCTTAAAGTGCATTTTCCTCAGTTAAAGAAAGATGACGTTTATAAGGCTGTAGAAGCCGGCTGGGATGAACAGGAACAGTTTAAGCGTGATGTGCAGAAGGCTGCGGAAGAAGCCCTGGAACAGCTGGTTGTAAGCGGTGGAAACGGTATTGTTCTTGCCGGCCGTCCATATCACCTTGATCCTGAAATCAACCATGGTATTCCTGAAATGATTCATGGTCTTGGACTTGCAGTATTTACAGAAGATTCTGTTGCTCATCTTGGAAGTATTGAACGTCCTTTGCGTATTATTGACCAGTGGACATATCACAACCGTCTGTACAGGGCTGCAAACTTTGTAACAGGTATGCCAAACCTTGAAATGGTTCAGCTTACTTCTTTTGGTTGTGGTCTGGATGCTGTTACTGCCGATCAGGTAGATGAAATCATGAAGTCTAAGTCGCGGATGTATACACTCATTAAGATTGATGAAGGTTCAAATCTTGGTGCTGTCCGAATTCGTATCCGTTCCCTTATTGCAGCTGTAAAGGCTCGTCAGCGCAGCCGTAAAAAGGTTGAAAAGAAATCGTCTGCATACCAGCGCGTTGTATTCACTGAAGAAATGAAGAATGAATATACAATTCTTGCGCCGCAGATGTCTCCTATTCATTTCAGGCTTCTTCAGAAAGCTTTCCAGTATTCAGGTTATAATTTTGAAATTCTTGATGCTGTTGATCCAAAAGCCGTTGATTATGGTTTGAAGTTTGTTAATAACGATGCATGTTATCCGTCAATTCTTGTTGCCGGACAGATGATTGAAGCCCTGGACAGCGGAAAATATGATATTAATAAAGTTGCCCTTCTGATTACTCAGACTGGTGGTGGCTGCCGTGCTACAAACTATATTGGATTTATCCGCCGTGCATTAAATGATGCCGGCTGGAGTCATGTTCCTGTTATTTCCCTCAATGCGCTTGGAATGGAAAAGAATCCGGGCTTTAAATTTACGCCGGGACTTGTACATAAGGCAATGATGTCATGTTTTATCGGTGACCTTTTGATGCGCGTTCTTTACAGGGTTCGTCCTTATGAAGCTGAACCTGGAAGTGCAAACCGTCTTTACGAAGAATGGAATGCAAAGGCTGAAGAAATGCTTAAGTCAAATTCTATCTTTAAGTATCGCAGTCTCATTAAGGGAATCATTAACGCATTTGATAATCTGCCGATCCTTCCTGTTAAAAAGCCTAGGGTTGGTGTTGTTGGTGAAATTCTTGTTAAATTCCATCCGACAGCAAATAATGACATGGTAAACGTAATTGAGAGGGAAGGGGCTGAATGTGTAATGCCTGACCTTATGGACTTTTTGTTCTATACATTCTCTGACGGTGTGTTCAGACACAAGGAACTTGCTTTTCCAAAATCAGATGAAAGGTCTGGAAAACTTATTGTGTGGGTTCTTGAACGCTACAGAAGTTATATGAAAAAGCGCCTTAAGAAGAGCCGTCGTTTTGAAGCACCAAATTCAATCTGGGATATGATGAAACTTGTCGATGGAGTTATCCAGACAGGTAATATTTCCGGTGAAGGATGGTTCCTTACTGCTGAAATGATTGAACTTATTCACGAGGGAGCTCCATCTATCGCATGTGTGCAGCCATTTGCCTGTCTGCCAAATCATATTACCGGTAAGGGAATGATTAAGGAATTACGAAGACGATATCCTCAGTCAAACATCAGTGCCATTGATTATGACCCGGGTGCTTCTGAAGTAAACCAGCTTAACAGACTTAAGCTTCTTCTCAGTAATGCTCCAATCGGAAAGAATCCTGATGAAATGGATGATGGAAAAATCTGGACAAAGGATGGTCCTGTTGAACCTGTAATTCAGTATGCAGCAGGTGGTGGACAGTTTATCGACGACGACCCTATTGATGCAAAAAATGTAATTCCTGCTACGACTGCAGAATGATGATGGCTTACCATTAAAGTTTTCAGAGAAATTAAAAAAACTTTAATGGTCATTTTTTTTGTGATTAAATGGAAGCTGCCAGTGCTTCAACCTGTTCAATGGATAAATCAGTTCCCTGTGCAACCTGCTGAATTGTAAGTCCCATTTTTAAAAGCCGGATAGCAGTTTCTTCTTGTGCCTGATTTCGCCCTTCTGCAAGCCCCTTTTCTCGACCTTCGGCAAGACCTTCGGCAAGACCTTCGGCTCTGGCTTCATCTTTGAATCGTTCTTTTGCGTCTTCCAGCGCTAGTCCCCATGTCATATATTCCCTCCTCCATGGCTCTTTTCTTCTGGCATATGATAATGCCGTGTCGATTTTCTGAGTCAGTCTTGAATTTGGTTTTCTTTCAGCCAGATATTGCAAAAATCTCATTGTTTCAGATTCTCCTGACTGATTATAACTTTTAATATTATAAACGGTCTTAATAATCTTGTCATTTAAGACTGCACTGGCATTTTCGAGGCATACTGATTTAAAAGTGTAAACTGGTTCATTTAATTTGAAAGGGTCATCCAGACAGATAAAAATAATGTAACTTTCTTTCAGTTCACCGTAATTCTGTCCTTTTTCAAGATGATCAATGTCAATGAGGGACTGATAATACCTCATACGCAAACCAAGGTCCTTGTTAGTAGTAGTCTGCATTTCCACATCAAAAATGCGTTTAGAATCTTCTGCATAAACATCCAGCCTGACGCCTCTGCTTGTGTAAACGGGTTCAATAGTTTTTTGACCCTGTATGTATTCTATTTTATCAACCTTGATTTGCAGCAGTGTCTCAATTACACCTTTGCAGATATCCGCATCCTGCATAATTTTGAAAAACATAAAGTCATCTGTAAAAAACAGATCATCATAGGGTTTAAAATAATGATTCATATTTCCTCCAATATATGTATAGCCAGAAAGAAGTAAAAAATACGTTTTTGCGGGAAGAAATTTGGAATGAAATCTGTTAAAATATTTAGAAAATGTTTGGTATAAAATCTAAGTGTTTATTCTTTATTTTAGCAGGATATTTTTTTGCAAA
The DNA here is from genome assembly GCA_045597415.1 of Treponema sp. Classification (GTDB taxonomy): domain Bacteria; phylum Spirochaetota; class Spirochaetia; order Treponematales; family Treponemataceae; genus Treponema_D. The sequence goes on from JAZLKD010000042.1 coordinate 13,882, forward strand.
AACTGGAATTGGCTGGGGAGAAGAAAAAAAATCTTTTTATGTAACTCCTGCTGTTAATTATTCCAGAACAAAAATAGATGAAGTTTTTTATCGAAAAAATGATTCCAATAATAAAGTCAGTCTTCTTTCGTGGGATAGAAATATATTCTTATATGGTGCAAATATAGGTTGTGAATTAAATAATTTTGAAGCGGAAATTGGTTTTTACAGTTCCATTTTCGGCCAAAATTGTGGCAAGATGCACGATTATGACTGGCTTAATGAAAACGATTTGTCGATGGTAACAACATATTCTGTTGGAGATAATGAAGCCTGTAAGAATTATGAAGCTTTTTTTGAAACTGACTGGAATATTCCGGTTGTAAAAGGTTTTTCCATTTTGCCAGCATTTCAGGTTCAGTACAGTTATGATTCTTTTAAGAGAGAAAAAAATGCAAAAGGCTGGTATGGAGATTATCAGGGTATTTATGACGAAAACGGTATCCTTATAAAAGTTATAAAGCGACAGGAACCTGTGGCGTGGAATGATCCTGATGCATTGAAATTTCCTTACAGACGGTGGGATGAAACAAATCAGCGTTATATGAAAGGTGTTATAGAAGAAATTGATTATAAAATACATTCTGTAAACATCTGGACAGGTTTAAAATTGAAGACTGATTATAAAAAAATGAGCTTTAATATCAGAACTCTTGTTGCCTTATTTACATATAATTTTTCCGAAGATTTTCATTATGTGAAAAATGATAAAAATGTGTTTCATTTAATTCAGATTGATTATTTTAAGAATTTTAAGATTGGAATAGATGCTGCATATAATTTGACAGATGAAATATCTTTGCTGACAGCATTTGATGCTTATTCTTGTGGAATGTTAAAAGGTGATTTGTATTCAGGCTGGAGTCGAACCCTTTCACAAAAAAGTGGAAACGAGTTTTCAGGGTATGTAGTAAAAACTGGATTAAAAATAAAATTATTTTAGAAATGATAATTTTTTTATGACAAAAGTTGATAAATCGTCATTGTTGCGTTAAATTAGATTTGAAATGTATTATGTTCGATTAGTAAAATATTACAAAGGAGATTTTTATTATGAAACTTTCTAAAATTCTTATGAGCAGCGTTCTCGCAGTATCATTAGTATTCGGTTTTGCATCTTGTGCTGAAGAAGAAGATGAAAACGGAATGATCAGCCGTTCTGGTGATGTATTCACAATTTCTTATGAAAATACATCTGATAAAAACAGCCGTGGTTTTGTTTCTTTTAAAACAAAGCACAACAGTACTAATGCCCTTATTTCTGTAGAAAAGGCAACTTCCGGTGGAAATGGTGATCCAGTTGTAGGTTACATCTTTGGTCTTGAACAGGATTCAGTTACAAAGGGATACACATTCGGTATCATCGGTTTCTCTAACAGAACACAGGGTGGTCTTTCTTACTATGTTGACTGGTGTACAGATGTTGCAGGTGCAACACTTTCTGAAGGAAATGACTTCAAAAATACATCTGGTTCTGATGCTTCACAGTCTATCGTAGCTACATGGACTGCAATTAATGATGTTGATGTTGGAACTGCAAACCATGACTACAAAATATATGTTGAAATGACAAACAATGAAGATGGTTCTTACACACTCCAGCTCAAAAAAGCTGATAAAACAACAGCTATTGGTTCCCCAATCGCTGTTCCAAATATATTGACAAAGAAAACTGAAGCAACACAGACTGATATCGCTGCTTATGCAAACGTATATGCAAGAACTTCTCTCAAAGCTACAATCACAGCTGACGGCTTTGTAGGTGAAGGTGTTCCAGTTGAATACATTGACTAAGATATAATCTGAGTCAAACAAAAAAAACCGCTGAATTGATGATTCGGCGGTTTTTTTATTTTAAAGGGCATGTCCGTAAAAATGTTGTTGTGCCGATTGAGCCTGTCGAAATCAAGCAGAATCCTCAAAACATGTGGTGGTTTCGATAAACTCAACCACCGCATATCATGTAGCTGGACTTTTTACGGACATTTTCTTTTTTTAATCCAATCCATATACATCCGCGTTCATCTCTGTTGCGCGAAGCTGTTCTTGCGAAAGAGACCTCTCCACTACGGTCGAGGTGACATGGAAAGGCTTTCTCCTCTCCACTACGGTCGAGGTGACATGGAAAGTCTTTCCCCTCTCTCAACTCTTTTTTGAAAACTTCCGATAATTTAATGTAAAAGTATTGTTTATTGAGGTTGTTATGAAACGGTTTTTGTTTTTTGTATTCCTGCTTTGCTGTGCCGGCCTTTTTGCTGAATTTAACCCTCTTTCCGTGCCTGATTCTTCTGATATTCGTCGGGCGGCTGGGGATAAGTGGTTTTATTCTTCTTTAGATATGCTCAGGGAAAATAAAACTGAACTGAGGACTAATGGTGTCGGTGAAAAGTTTCAGATTCGCCTTGAAGAAACTGAGCAGTCGTATGCCGTAATTATTGCACCTGAACTTTATATGGATGTTGATGTTTACACTGAACGCGGTGTGGAAAAAACTGTAAGTGCCCAGTATCCCGTTGATGCCTGTGGTTCCTGGGTTCTGATAAAAAATTCCCGTACTGATAAAGTTGATAAACTTAAAATGTTTTTCGGGGCCAACAGCGATGTTTTTGTTCAGTTTTATGAAGACGGTAAGAAAGTTTTTGCTGATTTTATTGTTTCCGGTTGTTTTGCCAATAAAGGGGTTCCTCTTGGAATATCTTTTGAAAACCTTTTGACTATGTCCTTTAAGGATGTTTATAAACTCACTCAGAATTCACTTTCATGGAAATATGTAAACATTCACACAGGCCTTTATGAAGATAAAAAACAGATGATTGCCGTAATAAATAAGTTCAGGAACAAAATCAGTTATGCTGATGATGCCTGTTATGATGAATATGGAAAACCTGCCTGTATTTCCAATGGAAAAGAAAGGGAAGTGGCTGGTGAAGATTCTTCAAAAGGCTATTTAAGTCTGTCTCCTGCCGGATTTTTAAAATGGGTTATTGACGGTCTTTGCGAACCTGTTACTGGTGCCGGTACTTATATTGAGCCTCTCCGCCGTTCAACTGTTTCCCTGGAGCCGTTGAGTTATGCTTCAAAATTGCAGACTGTTAAAGGTATTCCTGTTAACTTTACATTGGACTGGACCCGTAACCTTGCGGCTGCCCGTCTTAGTGTTCAATCCCGAAAAACTTATCTTTACGAAGACAGCGGCGTTGATGTTACTATTGAACCTTTTGCAGCAGAAATTACTGATAACGGCCCCAAACAGGTTGTTTCTTATGTTGAAAATTCCGGCTATCAGATGGAACGAATTAAGGCTGTTCTGTACATTCTTGGTGTAACTGAACCTAATTTCGGATATCTTGCTGCAATCCGCCGTGATATTCCTGCAAAAAACGGCCAGCCTGAATACAAATTTTTTGATCAGTGTGTTCTGATCCTGCCATATTTTGACCGTGAAGGCCGTTTTGGAGTTACAATTTTTGACAACGGACAGGAATTGTCTCTGTCTCAGTTTATGAACCGTTACAAAAAAAGTTTCGTTCATCTGACAAGATTCAACTGTTCTTCAAAATTTGCTCCTGTTGGTTATGAAGTTCCTGTGATTTTGAATAAATAGCCGTTTTTTGGTAACATAGTCCCTGTATTTCAGCCCTGTTCATGAGGATTGAAATACAGGGATTTTTTTTGGTATGAAGAAAATTATTGCTGGTTTTATGGCAGCCCTGGCGTTCAGCGGCAGTCTTTTTGCCCTCGATCTGAGTCAGTCTTATTCTCAAATGACTCAGGCTTATGAAAATAAATTTTATCCTGGTGTTCTGCGTTATGCTGATGAAATTATTCAGAATGACAGGTCCGGTGTATATAGTGATCAGGCAAAAATTTACAAACTTGAAGGCCTCTACAAAACAGGCCGGTCTGCTGAATTTGTCAATTTCTGGAAAGATTTGCGGATTTCGGACTCTTCAAAAGAATCTGCTTTTTTCTACTGGGGCGGCAGGTTCTATCTTGATGACAATAAATATTCCCTCGCTTCAGTTCTTTTTGACAGATGTATTTTTGCAAAAGAACCGGAAGAACTAAAGAATTCAGCCATTTATTACGGGGCAGTTGCAAGTCAGAAGGATATGAATTTTGAAAAGGCAATTCACTGTTACAGTTATGTTCTTGCCAATGGCTTAAAATATCAGCTTAAGGATTATAAAAAGGCTGCGGTTGAAATTCTTAACTGTTATAATTCTACAAAGAATTATCCTAAAACCGTGGAGCTTGCCGGTAAGCTTGAAAAAACTCAATTTGACCATGTGACTTACAATACGATTCTTCTTTTAAAAGGTGAAGGTCTGGAAGGTCTTGGTAAGTATCGTGATGCCTATGATATTTACTGTTCTGTTCTTGCTGACGGTCCTGAAAATTTAAGTGCCCTTGCCATGCAGAAAGCATATTATGTTTCAAGCCGTCATAAGAAAGAAGTTGGAGAAGAACCTGGTCAGATTATCAGAAAAGCTGAACCTCGTCTTGAAAAATATCCTGATCTTTTAAGTGAATTCTGGGCTCGTCTTGCCATTGATGCTTTTGAAAGCGGCGATTATGACAAATCCCGCACATATTTTGCCAGCAGCCAGAAAGGCGCTTCATCTGCAATTTTGCACCTGGGAGCCATCTACCTGTCAGAAATGACATTAAAAGAAAAAAACGGAACTGACGTTGAAAAAGCTGTAAAGGCTCAGTCCATTCTTGATTCAGTTAAAGTTACTCCTCAGGATGAACTTTATTTTAATTACAATCTTTCCATGGCCAGGGTTAAAGCATTTCAGAAATTGTGGAAAGAAAGCCGTGAATTTGCTCAGATTGTCATTAAATCAAAAAATAATCCACTTAGAGAACAGGGAAAATACTGGATTCTTCTTTCTTATTATCAGGAAAATGATCTGAAAACCTGCTTAAAACTTGTTGAAGAAGAAAATTCCACACCGGATAATCCTGATTATGCCGTTCTTGTGGCAAAAGTTTATGCTAAAAATGGAGATTCAAAAAAAGCCGATGCAATTTTCTGGAATCTGGAAGAAAAAGGGCTTCTGGATAATGACGGTATCCTTGATTATACACGAACTCTTTTAAAAGCCGGCTACATGATTTCTGCAACGGAACAGAGTGAAAAAGCTGCAGGTGGAGAAGCTTATTATCTTGCAGGAATTGCTGCCTTTAACCGTGGAAAATGGCAGACTGCCTGTGAAAAATTTGAAAAATGTCAGAGTGATGAACAGCTTTCTCAAAAATACCGTGGATATGCAGAATTCTATCTTGGTTACTGCCAGTATCGTTCAGGAGAAGCTGAAAAGGCTGCCGGAACTTTACAGGCATTTGCAGCAGGTTATGGAAATCATCCTCTTTTGTGGCGTGGATGTGATATCGGCGCAAAAAGTGCAGTTCAGGCAAAAAAATACGATATGGCCTTTGCCCTTGCAGAAAAAGCTGTTGAGAATGCAAAAACTGAAAGTGAAAGACAAAGTTCCGTTCTTCTCTGTGCTGGAATTTATGCAGATACAGAAAAATTCGATGAGGCTGTCAAAACACTTTTGCCTTATTCAAAAAAGAATGACAGTTTTGGAATTGAGTGCAGGTTCAGGATTGCACAGATTCAGGCAGAGAAAAAAGACTATAAAAGTGCAGAAGAATTCTATCTGAGTGTTGGAAAGGAAGTTAGTGCCAGGGAACTGGGAGATGAAGCTCTGTACCGTTATGCAGAATTAAGTTACATTCAGGCGGAAAATGGCCGTAATGAACTGTACCAGACTGCTGCTGAAAGGTTTGAAGAATATTGTTCCAGAAGAACTTCCGGCAATTTTACTGTTGCTGCCCAGTATTACACAGCCTGCTGTTACCGAAAAATGAATCAGAATGCAAAAGCAAAGCTTTATTACGAAAAAGTTACTGCAAATTCAAAGGCTGAAACATTCATTTATGGTTCTCTTCTGGAACTTGTTTCTATTTATGAAGAAGAAGGTGAATATGAAAAGGGAATTAAGGCCGCCGATGAACTGATTGTGTTCTATCCTGACGAGGCAAAAAAAGATGGAATTCCTAAGGCAAAAGAAGAACTTTATCTGCTGTCAAAAGGAGGAAATGTCAGTCAGGCAAAACTTGCAGCTGAATATCAGAAAGCAGGGGAAGAAAAAACTTTTGAAGGCAGAAAAACAGGGACTGAACTGGCCAGAAGTTTTTTTGAAAGCGGTATGACTGAACCTGCAGAAAAACTTGCAAAAGGAATTCTTGAGGAAAATAAAAAGAACATAGTAAATGAAAGTCAGATGGCTGCTGAAAACGGAGAACTCCTGGCAAAAATCTTGAGAAACAGGACTGAAAATAAACAGTCTGGAGAACTGTATCTTAGTGTTGCCCAATGGTACAGAAACTGCGGTAATGAACAGATGGCTGCAAAAGCTTTGTACAGTGCTGCAGAAAGTTTTGATGCGGCTGCAATGTATGGAGATTCAAAGGCTGTAGTGGAAAAAATTAAGGAAATATATCCGGACAGTCAGTGGAGCAGAAAGGCCGAAGAACTGTTGAAGTAAGATTTGTCATTTTGAACCTGGTGGAGAAATCTTTTGAATTGTAAATTGTGAATGCTGGAGGATGTTATGAAGAGGAATTTAATTTTAATTTGTAGTTTTTGTTTTTGTGCCCGGGTGTTTGGCGAGGAGGCTATTGAGCTTCCTGATGTAACTACTGAAATCGGGGGAGAATCCCTTAAAGCAGGTCTTGATAGTATTCCTGATTACAGGACAATCGTGCCGGATGAAAAAACAGGTGGAATTCAGCTGCCTCAAATGGACGGCAGGGAAGGAGATTCTGAAAAGATAATTGCTTACAGCGGTTTAGAAATGAATGAAAAAGATATTTACGCTGAAGGTTCAATTGGAAGCGGTTTCCCATTTTATTTTCTGGGAGATTTCAGTATTTACCGCATCCAGGACAGACCTTTCGAAATTCATTTTAAGCATGAAAGTACTGAAGGTTTTGGCGATGTTAAGGCTTCTGAAGGTTTTTTCTGTCGTGAAACAGGTATCAGCGCTAAAAAGTATAATAAAGATAATAATGGAGAATATGAAATTTCGGCATTTTATCACAGCAGCGATGATGGATTGCAGAATGAGTCTTCTGTAATCACAAATCAGGTTAAGCATACTGCCGGCGTTAAAATTTTTAAAACAAACCGGTGGAATCAGAATTATTTTTTCAGTTACGGCGCTGAATCAAACTTTTATAACAGGTATTCCGGGCTGACAAAGGATGCTCAGTCGGCACTTGATGGCGGCAGCGGGAAATCTGTAATACAGGAAAAATCTTCTGTTTTTTATATTGAACCTTTCCTGGAATTTGGTCTTGAAGGAAAATACGGAAAATTGAGTTTTTCCCTTGATTATTCAAGTCAGTTGAACCTTGGTGACAGTGATGGTTTTGTAAAGGCTGAAGGTTCTTCCAGTGCCCAGTCTTCTCATCGCGGAGCTTTTGGTATTGAATTTAAAAAAGCCTGGTTTGGTTTTGATGGAAAAATCGTAACCGGCTCTGCCACAGGCAAAAACTCAGTTCTGTTCCCTTTTACTTTAAGTGTAAATCTTCCTGATCCTCACTGGAATTCTTCAGCATGGCCTGTCATAAAAATTAACGGCGGACTTCATTCTGAACAAAAACGGGCAGAAACTCTGGAAAATTCTTTCAGATATTCATTCTTAAATGCTATTCCTGTTGAAACAAGTGAATGGTTTGGTTCTGCTTCTGTAACAGTTCCCCTTTCAGGTGTGCTTTCCGTAAACGGTTCATTTGATTACAGAAAAACAGCTTTTGAAAACGGTGTCTGGGAACCTGATTACAAAAAAAGTACTACTCCTGATTACAGGCTTTATGGATTTAAAGTCAAAAATATGGAACAAATTAATACAGCTGCCGGTGCGGATTTTGCATGGAATGACTTTGTATTTGCCGGCCAGTGGGAAGCTTACTGGAAAGATGTTCCGGCATTGAAGGATAAACAGAATTTCGGGGCAACTGCAAAATATAACAGAAAAGGCGCTTCATGGAATGCCAGTTCAACTTTCAGGTGGGGGCTTGGAAATGGTGCTGATAAAGTTCCTGAAATTGATGCAATGGCCGGATGGAAGCTGTCAAAATCTGTAAATCTTGCCCTTGAAACTAACGATATTATAAAATTGATTTCAAAAGAAATCCGGGATTATTGTGGCAGCGATTATGCACGGAAAAGTGGAAATGTTGCACTTGTAGCCCGATTTCAGTTTTAATTAAATATAGAGGTAAAAAAATGTCTGTAAGTTCTATTTTGCTTATGCTTCCCATCATTCTCTGTGGAATGGGAGCAACATTTATTGTCATTGAACGAATTGTTTATTTTAAAACAATCAGGGCCAATGATGAACTTTTAAAAGCTAAGATTGAAGAAGCTATTTCCAGCAATGATTTTGGTGATGTGGAAACTTTCTGTAAAGCTGCTGCTTCTCCTGCTGCAAATGTCCTTAAAGTTGCTGTTGCAAAACGTGGATTAAAAGAAGCGGATTTGCGGGAAATCGTCCAGACTGAAATGGATAATCAGCTTCCTGAACTGGAACACAATCTGACAATGCTCGGTACCATTGCCAATATTGCCACACTTCTTGGACTCTTTGGCACTGTTGTGGGAAATATTCAGGCTTTCAGCGTTATCGGACAGTCAGGAAACCTTAATTCCGCAGAACTTGCCGGCTCAATCGGTAATGCTTTGTGGACAACTGCAGGTGGTCTTGTGGTTGCGATTCCGTCACTGATTTTCAGCAATGTTTTTAACCGCATTGTTGCAAAAGAAACTGCAAGAATGGAATCGGTTGTAACAGAAATTGTTCTTAAACTGGCAGGAAGACTTTAATATGAAAGTAACTCCAAAAAAACGCGGACCGGTTATCGCAGATCTCACTCCAATGATCGACGTTATTTTTCAGCTTATTCTCTTTTTTCTTGTTTCGACAACTATCATCAATGACAGGGGAATAAAACTTGTGCTTCCTGACAGCGAAACTGCTCAGGCTGTTGAAGTGACTTCCATAACTCTTACAGTAGATGATAAAGGGCGTCTGTTTTTTAATGATGAAAAAAATTCAATCACACAATTTCAGCTGGAAGAAAAACTGATGGCTCTTGCACAAGGTGACAAAAAGCCTGATGAAATTCCTGTTACTCTCGAGGCTGATGAAAATGTAAAGAACGGTCAGATTGTAAAACTTTTTGATTCTTTCAGAAAATGCGGATTTGTCAGCATAAGTTTAAGGACGAAAGTGTGACACAATTCTTCAGTAAAAAAGAAAACAGGTGGGCCGTAGCCGGAACAGCTGTAATCTGGGTTTTTATTTTTATACTCATGATTTTTATGCCGGGGTTTCACTATGAGTCTCAATATAAAACAATTGAAATTACTCTTCAGGATATTCCCCGTAAAAAAGAAAGTAAACCTGTTGAGAAGCAGGAAGTTAAAAAACAGGAAATCAGGGAGGCTGTTACGTCTCCTGCTGCCGCTTCTTCCAGTTCTTCAGCTTCTTCAAAAGCAGGAAAGAATACTCGGGAACAGCCGGCTGCTGCAAAAGCAAAACCAAAAGCAGAATCCACTAAAACCTCTGCAAAAAAGCCTGCCTCGATTCCAGAACCTTCTCCAGTTGTCAGGCAGTCCATTGAAGAACAGATGGCTCAGATGCAGAATACCCGCTCTGCCAAAAAGGACTTTGACTGGTCAATGTTTGATGATGCCGAAGAACAGACATCGTCTACTTCTCCATCAGTTGTAAAAGCAAACTCCCTTGACAATGCCTTAAGCGGAAGTTCTGCCTCTTCAGATTCTTCTGGAAGCGGTGCGGTTTCTTCAAAATCTTCAGACGCTAAAAGCAGCAGTACCAGGGCAGATAATTCTACTTCAAGTGCACTGAATGCTGTAATGTCAGCTCAAAAATACAGTACAAGCACTAACGGTGTAAGTTCCACAATTACAGCTTCTTCTGCAACTATAAACGGGCAGAGAACTTTTGCAATGGCTGATGGTTCTGCCAGAGCCCTTCTTTATCCAAAGGAGCCCAGACTGGAACTTTCTGAAAGTGCCGCAGCTTTGATTGGAAACACGATAACTGTAACCATCAGTTTTACAGTTACAGCTGATGGCCAGGTTCCTGTAAATTCCATTAAAATCAATCCTGCTTCGGTTTTAGGTACGGCTGTTCAAAATGAAGTTGTTGCACAGATATCAAAATTTAAATTTTCATCTGCTTCCTCTGAAGGAAAGGCAAAACTGGATTATACTATAAGAAAGAACTGATTATGAGTATGGAAATTAAAGCTGCGGCATTTGACATCGACGGAACACTTTATCCCAACAGCGGATTTTATTTAAAAGTCTGGTTTTATTATATCCGCCATCTGCGCTTTTTTTTGCGTTTTAACAAAATCCGCAAAATGCTCAGGGAATCCGGCAATCTTGTCAAAAGTGATGATTTTTTCGAAAAGCAGGCAAGACTTTTTGCTGAAACATACAATATGTCTTACGAAAAAGCTTATTCGCAGATAAAAGAAATTGTTTACGACGGCCTCAAGCCTTATTATCTTGCAGTAAAGCCTTTTGCTGACGTTCATGAGGCATTTCAGACATTGAAAGACAAAGGAATCAGGCTTGCTGTTTTAAGTGATTTTCCTGTTGAACAGAAAGGCGACATCTGGGGACTTGCTCCTTTGTGCGATGTCCTGTTTGGAAGTGAAAATATCGGTGTACTTAAGCCTTCAAAGGTGTGTTTTGAGTCTTTGTGTCAGGCTCTGAAGTGTGCTCCAGAAGAAGTTCTTTATGTAGGAAACAGTTTTGAATATGATGTTCTCGGTGCAAAAAATGCAGGCTTAAAAACTGCCTGGATTACAAAAAAAGTTGCAGAAAAACAGAAGAATGTTGCGGATATTGTGTTTTCTACCTATCGGCAATTTATTCAATATGTGATAGAATGAAGAGATATAAAAGTTTACACTCGGGTGGGAAAAAATGTGGGTGATTTCATCTCTTGTTTCGGCAGTGATTTCAGTTGCCGTAGTTCTCGTTTTAAAATCGTTTGACAAACAGAATAACTCTATGGATAAGGTTCGTACTTATGCGAATAACCGTATCAAGGAGTTTGACAATTATTTTAAAATTCAGGATGAAACACTTGTAGGCCTCAGGGCTGAACTGGAAACAAAACAGACTGAATGTGTTGCGGCAATTCACCGTATTGAAAAACAGATTGAACAGTTCAAGGAAATTTCCCGTTCTTTTGACAAAGAATTTGCAGCAGTTGATGAAATCGGAGCAAAAATCAACGCTTATGGCAGGGCTATGAACGAACTTATGGAAATGACAGCCCGAGTTGAACAGAATCTGGAAAATGTCAGAAAAGAATCTGTAATCATTGATAAACTTAACAAGAAAATTGATGAAGAAAAACATGCAGTTGAAGCAATCAACAAACGCATTCCGACAATCATTCAGGAATTTAACGGTAATAATCAGGAGCACCTTAAAGCAATAGCAACTGAACTTCTGAATCAGTATAAAACACGTGCAGAGGAGATTAATTCTTCTACCCAGGAAGCCAAAGAAAGGGCTGAAAAACTCCTCAGTCAGATTGATGAGTCAATTCATCAGGCTTATGCTCAGGCTGCGACAAAAGCAACAACTCTCGAAGATTCTGTATTTGAAAAACTTAAGGAAAATGTACGTGTAAGGTCAGAAGGATTTGCCCGTGATATTAAAAACCGCGGTACAGAACTGGAAAACCTGCTTGCTGCAAAAATTACGGAATTCCAGAGTACAAATGATGCCCGCTTTACTACAATTGAATCAGATCTCCGTACAAAAGCAGATTCAGTAGAAGCAGAAGTCAGTGCACGTACTAAGGCAATTCAGGATAATATCCAGAACCAGTCTGAAACAATGAATAACCTGATTAACACAGAAATCGGAAAACTTGACGGTTCCCTTAAAGAACAGATTAACGCCCTTGATATTCAGTCAAAGGATCAGGCAGAAGAAATTAAAAAACTTCTTACAGAAAACCTTGGTGCTGCAAAAAAACTTACTTTAGAGCTTCAGAACGAAGTAAACGGAAACGGAAAATCTCTTAAATCTCTCCGTGAAACATTGCAGAAACAGGCATCTGAAATTCAGACCAGATACACAAATCTTTTTGAAAAAGCCATTGCAGATGCTGATGCAAAAGAAACAAAAGCTTATGAACGTTATCAGGATATTGCGAACAAACATCTTGATGATTTTAAATCTACAGTTGAAAGCAAAATCAATGGAATGCACGAACAGCTTAACGTTACAATTGCAGAAGTAACTCAGAAACTTACAGATTCTGAAAACGGTGCCAATATTACTGCTGAAAATATTGCTAAAAAAGCAGCAGAGGCAAGTGAACAGCTTCAGTCTTTCCAGACAGAGGCTGATCAGAAAATTGCTGTAATTAATGAAACTCTTGGAAATATGATGAGTAAGCTTTCTCAGGCTTATGATGCTAAGCAGACTGAACTTCTTGGAAATGTGGATAAACAGCTGGCTGAATACCGCAAGGATATGGAAATGCGGTTTGACAGACTTACTGCAGTTGCGAAAGATGTTGATAACCTTGAAGCAAATCTCCGCGGCCAGCTTGCTCAGACAGAAAAGAGCGTTGTGGATTCATTCAATTCATTTACAGCAGAACAGCAGATTAAACAGAATCAGTTTGAAAATAAAGTTAAAACTGACAGTCAGGATCTTGCAACCCAGATTCAGATTCTGGAGAAAAATCTTGATGAAATTAAATCACGCGCAAGTGACAATGTTAGTGCTACACTCCGGGATTTTGAAGAATCTTTTGGTGCAGATTTAAAGAAACGCAGCGATGCAATTGATGAAAACCTTAATACATGGAAAGCAAATTTTGAATCTAAACTTGAAGTTCTCGGCAGTGATTACAAAAATGAACGTACTGAAATCGAACGCCGTTATAATGAAGAAATGAAGCAGCAGCTTTCTGAAATCCAGCAGAGGACTACTGAAGAACAGAACCGCTTTAAGCAGACTATTGAACAGTCTCAGGCTGATATTCAGAATCAGATTACAGAAGTTGGTCAGCAGATCCGTGACTTTACAGAAAAGGCCAGAGGGGAACTTTCTAACGCTACTTCTACTTTTGACGGCTTTATCAAACAGTCGCTGGATGGATATGCCGGCCGCATCAATGAACAGATGGAGCGGGCTGAAAAAGACAGTCAGGCTAAAATTGATGCAATGACTGAAGAGATGGTAGAAAAGAACCAGACAAATGCAGCAAGTATTGATGCAATGATCAGTGACTTTAACATCTGGAAAACTCAGCTTACACAGCAGTTTGAACAGTCTAAACAGCTGTACAGTTCTCAGCTTGGAACCATTAAGCAGGGATTTGACCAGAGTTTTGAAGAATTTAAGGTTAAAACTGTTTCTGAACAGAATGAAATTGCTAAATCAATCGAAGATCTTAAAGGTCAGGTTGCCACAAGCATTTCAGGTTACAGGGAACATTCTGAATCCATTCTTTCGCAGCAGAAACAGATTTATGACAGTATGCTGGAAGAAACAGGCCGCAGAGTAAAGGAAACAAATGCCGAAGTTGACCAGAAACTTCAGGAAATTAAGAATGCCATTCAGCGGGTAACAGAAGAAAACGGGGCTCGTGAAGCAGAGTTTGTCATGAAAATGCAGAATGATGCTACAGATCTTCAGTCACGAATGAGTGAAATTGACCATCAGGTAAAGGCATTTGCAAGTCAGCTTCAGAATTATCAGAAAGCAGAACAGCTTAAGACTCAGATTGACAACCAGATTGAAGATCTTAAAAAACAGCTGGGGCAGATTGAAACATATCAGGCTAGTGTTGATGACCTTGAACGTCACTTTAAGGAAATCCAGGATATCAATACTGACATTAACGGCAAACTGACAAAATTTGCTGCTGAAAAGAATCATATCGACACTATCGAAAGGAATTTTGACCGTCTCATTGAACTGAGTGGAAATATGGATAATAAAATCCATGATCTTCAGGCCACAAGTGATGACCTTCAGTCTCTGCAGCTGACAGTCAGAAATTTCCAGGAAACACTTGGTTCTATCAGCGACAGATATGAAAGACTTGAAAAGAAAGGTTCTGTAATTGATCAGGTTGCAGCAAATGTTGATAAAACTTTTGATCAGGTCCAGAATCTTGAACGACGGCTTGAACAGGCAAACCGTCAGACTAATATTCTGCCTGAGGCCATTAACCAGGTTCAGGCAAATATTGACAATCTTATGAGTTCAAGTGGACGAATCAATGATGCTGTTGATAAAGTTACAAGCCTTCAGGGGATTCTTGATGATACAGAAAGACGAATTGTTGATTTGCAGTCAAGCCGGGAAGGTATTGCAAGAACAGAAACACGACTTAAACAGCTGAGTGATGAAATTGACAGTAAATTCTCTCTCTTGAAACAGGTTATCAGCATTAATTCAGGTTCTTCGACAACAGTTGCAGATACAAGACTTTCTCCGGAAGACAAACAGAATATCCATGATCTTAAAAAGATGGGCTGGAAGAATGAAGAGATTGCACGAAGTCTTAAACGTTCTTTGACTGAAATTGAATTAGTTCTGGAAATGCCTGAATAAAAGGCAGGTGGCAAAGCATTCTACTGCCTGCCCGAGACCGATTTCTCCGGTCTTTTCGCCGGTTTTGGCTTTTACAAAAATGCGGTCTTCGCTGACATTTAGGATTGAAGCGATACGTTTGATTACATTTTGTCTGTGCGGCAGAAATTTCGGTGACTGAAGTTCAACTACACAGTCTATGTTTTCCAGCTGCCAGCCTTTTGCCGTAATGTCGGCCCAGACTCTGGATAAAAGAATGGCACTGTCTGCATCTTTCCACTGGGGATCTTCACTTGGAAAATAAGAACCGATATCTCCCATTCCGCTTGCTCCAAGAAGAGCGTCAGTAACAGCATGGAGAAGAGCATCTCCATCGGAATGGCCAGCTTCACCTTTTGGAGATGGAATTTCAACACCACCGAGCATAAGTTTTCTTCCTTCAATGAGAAGATGCTTGTCGTAACCTAATCCTGTTCTGATCATTGGAGTTCCTTGTGGAGCAATGTCCTGCGGATATGTAATTTTTTTGTTAATGGAATCGCCTTTTACAATCTTGCATTTGCTGTAATCTGTGACATATTCATCCCATATAGCTGTATCATCTGTAAATTCTGTGTCTGACAGCAATGCTTTCTGATGGGCTTTAAAAATTTCATCAAAAATAAAAACCTGTGGCGTCTGAACTGCCGCCAGAGAAGAACGGTTTAGATGTCTGATAATGAAACCGTTGCTGTCAATTTCTTTCTGTGTATCAACAGGTTCAAGGGCAGGAACTGCAGCTCCATGTTCAAGACAGGTATTGTATGCATCAATAATGATCTGCGCAGTTACAAAAGGACGGGCTCCATCGTGGATGAAAACAACTTTTCGACTGTCTTGAGATTTTGTTTTTTCATTGATTGCATAAAGTGCATTGTAAACGGATTTTTGTCGGGAAGAGCCGCCAGGAACAAAGAGCAGTTGTGTGTCTTTATTAAAAGTTTTTATTGCCTGATTAAAATCATCCTGAACAAGTGCTTCTTTACATGCTTTCAGATTATTATCCAGCTGTTTTGCATCGCTGCTGTCAGGATAGGTAACGCATACAATATCAAATGGAATGGTGCGCAAAAAAACAGCGGCTCCATTTGATAAAACTGTGCCGCCATTCAAGGATAAATGTTCTTTTTTACACTTACCGCCCATACGGCTGGAACTTCCGGCCGCTACGAGCAGTAGTATATTCAAAGTTGAATTATTCTTCATCTTCTCCGTCGTCTTCATCAGACTCATCTGAAGATTTTGATGCTGGTGCTTCATCGTCATCATCATCGTCGTCGTTTGCATTTGCTGCAGCACTTTCGTCAAAGAAATCATCATCGTCATCATCATCGTTTGGATTGATAACTGATTTCTTTTCGTGAGTGAGCCCGAGTGGTTCAAGCTTAGCATGAAGCATTTTTTCTACTTCTGTGACATCAAGACCCATTGCAAAGGCAATTTCATCTTCAAGAAGTTTTTTAGCATTGTCGTAAAGTTTGCGTTCAAGAATAGGAAGTTCCTTAACCTTAGAACGATGGTAAAGACAGCGTACGATGCTGGCGATATCGTCAATGGAACCGCTTTTAAGGAGGTCAAGGTTCATCTGGTAACGGAGTTTCCAGTCAGATGTTACAGGTTCAATTTCGTCAGAAATTGAATCAAGGGCTTTCTGTGCAGCTTCTGCGGAAACAATTGCACGAATACCAAGCATTGTCGCATTTTCAACAGGAACCATAACAATCATGTCAGATACTTCAAGATAAATCTTGTAGTAAGTGCGTTCAACACCGGCCATTGTTTTGTTGAAAATTTCTTTGATAAGTCCTACACCCTGGCTAGGATATACGACACGCTGGTCTACTTTAAATTCATAATTTTCTGTGCTCATTTTAACAATATATCATAAATTTGAATTTTTTTCTATACGAATTTTACAACCTGTAAAAGTGAAAAAAAACAAGTTTTTAATCGGAGCGTGCCTTGACGCGTTAGGGATCACCGCGGAAGCGGTACCCCGCGTGTCAAGGCTTTAAGCGTAAGCGTGCCTCCTATGATATTTGTCAATATCATGACATCCTGATTCCATATTTTTACGATGCTAATGAAAGAGCTTCTTCTGCTAATTTATTTATAGCAGGAGGAGTTCTTTTTTCATATGATGTTCCATTTTTTAATAATG
>JAZLKD010000043.1:0-3799 GCA_045597415.1 Treponema sp.
AGTATTGTAACCAAAAAGTTTTCCGTCTTTATTTACAATTGTATTTACTGCACCAATTTCTTTAGCTTCATCAGAAATAAATGCAAGATGTTTGATTACATCCTGTTTGTAAGGAATTGTAACGTTGATTCCTTTAAAATCCCGTTTTACCATAAAATCATCAAGATTTTCTGGAGGAATTTCCTGCAATTTATATTCATAATCGCCAATCTGACTGTGAATGTCTGGAGAATAACTGTGACCTAATTTTTTACCGATTAATCCGTATTCCATTTATTTTACCTGACCTGCCAAAAAATCTGTTCCGTAACGCTGAGCAAGCATGTCGCAGAAAACAAAAGCTGTAACACTGTCAATTACAGGGCAAATTCGTCTGATAATTGCAGGATCGTGACGGCCTTTGATTGCGTAATCTGCATTTTCTTTTGTATTAAAATTAATAGTTTTTTGTTCCTGAGCAATTGATGGTGTAGGTTTTACTGCACACTGGAACACAACAGGCATTCCGTTGGAAATTCCACCATTTACGCCGCCGTTGTTGTTTGTTGAAGTAATAACATTTCCATTTTCATAGCGGAATGCATCGTTGCAAGTGCTGGCATTTTCTTCTGCAAAACCAAAACCTTTACCAATTTCAAAACCTTTTACACCGCCCAGACTAAACAATGCATGTGACAAAATACTTTCAATGCTGTCAAACCATGGTTCACCAAGACCTGCTTTAAGACCTGTAACGGCTGTCTGTGTAATTCCACCAACGCTATCAAGATTTTCTCTTGCAGCAAGAATTTCATTTGAAATTTCTTCCGCTTTTTTTGAATCCAAAACAGGGAAATCTGATTTTTTCAATAAATCGATGTCTGATGCAATTTCAGAATCCTGACCAAATGGACGGTCAAAAACATTTTTACACTGAAGAATATGAGTTCCAACTTTAATTCCAAGATTTTCCAAAGCAGGAATGAAAATACCACCGGCTGCAACCAAAGCAGCAGTAATTCGTCCAGAAAAATGACCGCCGCCTCTGTAATCTTCATTTCCGTGATATTTACAGAAAGCAGTGTAATCTGCATGAGATGGACGAGCCAAACCGTAATTGTAATCGCTGGAATGTGTATTTTCGTTTGGAATTACAATACAGATTGGAGTTCCAGTTGTTTTATTATTAAAAACACCGCTTAAAATCTGAAAATTATCTTTTTCCTGACGAGGTGTATCCAATGCTGATGTAGGGCGACGTTTTGAAAGTAAATCCCGGATTACATCTTCTTTTACAGGAATTCCAGGTGCAATGCCATCAATTACAACACCAACAGCTGGTCCGTGGCTTTCACCGAATAATGTTAATGTAATGTTCTGTCCAAATGTGTTTTTCATATCAAAATCCTTTTCTTAAACGATAAATTATTCTGCTTTTTCGTCAAAGTAGGCGCCGACTAATTTCACCTTAGCACAGATTACAGAAAGTTCTCTCATCATATCCTTTCCGTTTTCTGTATTAACGTTTCCGTCTGCTTCAACATAAAAATAATATTCCCACTGCAAAGATTTCATTGGACGGCTTCTAAGGTTGCTCATATTAAATCCGTGGGCACCAATAATATTAATTGCCTGTGATAATGCACCGGCTTCATTTCTTACTGTAAATACAAGACTGAATTTTTCTTCACCTTTTTTAGCTGGAGATGGAGTAGGTTTATTCTGACTGCGAGAGAAAACTGCAAATCGGGTAGTGTTGTTTTTTACATCATTTATACCGCGATCAAGAATTTCTAAGTTGAAAAGTTCAGCTGTTTCTTTAGATGCAATTGCTGCAACTGTAATGTCATTCATTTCGCTAACATATTTTGCTGCAAGTGCTGTATTTGAATAAGATTCAGTTTTGAATCCGTGAGCTTTAATATAATTTGTACACTGAGTTAATGCCTGACTGTGGCTTACGACTTTTTGAATTTTATCAATTGATGAACCTTTTGGAGCAATAAGATGATGACTGATAGGCAAATCAATCATCTGATTAATGTAAAGACTTCCATTAAAAAGCAAATCCATTACAGTTCCAACTTCACCGGCATAACTGTTTTCAATTGGAAGAACTGCACAATCATATTTTCCTTCTTCTACAGCGTGATAAACTTCTGCAAAATCTGAACAGGAAACTAAAGTTGCAAAAGGAAACATTGTTTTAGCTGCAAGTTGAGCATAAGCACCTTCTGTACCACAATAAGCAACTTTCATTCCATTTAAAAGATAAGCCTGATAATCACAGGAAAGATCCACTGTATGCTGTAAAAACTGAACGTAGTAACCTTCGATGATAGGATCTGAAATAAGTTTTCTATTAGCGTCAATTAATGCAGCTTCCCGTTCTTTATCTTTAATTCCAAGACCATTTTCTTTTTTGAATTCAGCAACTTTTTCTGCAGCACGCATTCGCTGTTCAAATAAAGCTGCCATTTCTGCATCAATTCTGTTAATTTCTTTTCTTGTCTCACTAAGATCAGTCATTAAAATCCTCCATCAAACTCATGGTAACAATTAATCCTTAAAAAAAAAGCTGCCTCCGAAAAGAAGCAGCTTTGATTTACAAATTAAGTATTTTGCAATCCAACTTATGCCCTTTCGGAAAAGTTTTTGTTCGAGAAATAAAAATAAAAGGCATAAAAGGAAAAATAAAACATAACTTAAATAATTTACTATTTATAAAGGATAATGTCAATGTATATACTATAGGAGCGCCAAGTAGCAATGCAGAGCGAAGCGGCGAGGCTTCTCGATTGTTTTGAATGATGCGCAATGGAAGTACATTAAAATTGTTATTGTATGTATTTTAGTAACACATATAAGGCCCCGATTTGTCAATAATATTTCATAAAAAATAATATCCTAAGGCTGTCTTTTTTAAGGCAGCTTTCTTTTTGAGAAAAATGAACTTCAGATTCAAGACAAAAAAGCAAAAACTGAATCGTCATTCAAAGCGGATTGCAGGAAAGGCTTCCTGAATCAAACACATATAGTCAGTCACTAAAAGAAGTGCTGAAGAAATCATTCGGTACCCGGTTAAGCCTGAAGCAAAATTAAGTGGTAGCAGCAGCTCCAACAGTTGTATAGGCAGGTCGAAATCGGGACAGTCAGCCCGTTGTCTCAAATCGAAACAAAATATAAAAAGGACCGGAACGGTGACTATTCACTAATTCGGGAAGTCACGGCATTTAGGTCCAAAAGTGTAAGGCTGTCATGCAGCATATAATTCCACATTTTTCAAAGGACTCACCGTATATTGCTTCAGTTGTTAAATGTGCTCACCGTACCGTCCTGTCATTCACCATAAAATTTGTCCGGATCAAAGGATTCTTGCCGTTTCAGCATGTAGAATACGGCTCTCGCAAGTTTCTGTGCGATAAGACTCATTGCCTTTGCCTTTCCGTATCTGGATACAAGCTGCTCGTGCCATTTCTGTCCGCGTTCATTGTTACGAAGGAACATGACTGCACTTTCTGAAAAAGCCCATTTGAGGTGGACATTGCCGATTTTATTGTGACCACCATTCTCCTTCTTCCCTGCAGATTCATGAGTACACTTTACAAGACGGCAATAGGAAATGAACTTTCCGACGTCAGAAAAGCGAGATATATTGTCTATTTCATAGAGAATCGTGAGCGGAAGAATGAAGCCAAGGCCCGGAACCGAGCGGAGCAGGCTGAAGGAATATGGATCCTGAACCTCTATCATTTCCTGTATCTGATTTTCAAGATTCCTGATAGTGTTCTGATAGGACTCAAACAAAAAGAGGTCAGCG
>JAZLKD010000044.1:0-6308 GCA_045597415.1 Treponema sp.
GTAAATAGTACAAGAAGTTTTCGTTTCATAAAAATCCTCCAACTGATTTTCATTAATTTTTTAATCATTCAACTAACAATTCGAATATGTGTTGGAGATTTTACTTTCAACGAAAGTGGCTCAGTGAGCCATAAACCTAACATTGTTTTAAACCGCAGGCAGCTTGACTGCCTGTCGGTGTTTGAAAACTGTGTTATGTGATTATTTTTACCAATATATAATATACTTCTTTTCTTTGTCCTTAAACTTTCCACATAAAATTATTATTAAATCTATAAATTCCCAAACAAATCCAATCATGAATACAGAACTAACCATTTCAAGAATTCCTGTAATATATCGTCTTGCGTAAAAACGATGAACTCCTAGCCATCCAAAAAACAGACATAACAATAAAGCAGCAGTTCTATTTTTTGTTGAATAATTTCCATCATGATTCTGATTTTTATGTTTCCTATTAGGAGCTTCTATATAAACAATTTGGTAATCTTTTCCATATAGACATAGTTCATATTCTTTATCATTATATTTATATTTCAAATAGATTACATTTTTTTTCGAAAAGGAAAAATTTAGTTTATCAATTTTTTGATTTTCCTCTAAACTCTTTTCTATTTCCTCCCATCGCCAATTTACTGTTTCTTTGAGTTTAGGAATATCATTTAATAACTGGTTAGACTTACATATTGAATTCCGATTATTTGAATTTACTTCGATCTCTTCTAACTTGTCATATTCTGCTTTTTCAGATATTAAATCTTTAAGATTTTCAGGAATGATTTCATTATAATTATAAGATTCTTCAATGACTGTAAATAATTCATTTAATGCAACATATTTTAAAGCTTTTCCCTTTCCACCACAAGTATAACAAATTTTCTTTTTTGCACCATCACAAGAAGTACATACTTTGTATCCTGTTCCATTACAAGATGAACATCTTTCCCTAGGACTATTATAATGAGTAATCCATTTTGTTCCGTCACAACGATAGCATGAAATCTTGCCAGAGCCATTACACCCGAAACAAATTGTTGTCCCTTTTCCAATACACTTTGGGCATAAACATCAGAATTTTATACAGATATTTCTAATCTTACATTCTATCCAAAGGGCTGATTACTCCGCCGGCACCTTTATTCAGAACATGGGTATAAATCATTGTGGTTCGGATGTCTGTGTGTCCAAGCAGTTCCTGAACGGTTCTTATGTCATATCCATTTTCTAGAAGGTGTGTTGCAAAAGAATGACGGAATGTATGACAGCTTGCGTTTTTATTTATTCCTGCCTCAAGCACAGCTTTTTTTACGGCTTTCTGCAGTAAAGATTCATCCAGATGCCAGCGGCCTTCTTCGCCTGTTTCTTTGTTTTTCCAGCGGTTCTTTTGAGGGAAGAGCCATTGCCATTTTAGTTCTTTTGCCGCTGTCGGGTATTTTTTCTCCAGCTGATTTGGCAGTGCAACTTTTCCAAAGCCTTCTTCCAGATCTTTCTGATGAATGTTTTTTACAACTGCTATCTGCTCCTTGATTTTTGGCACAAGTTTTTGAGGTATCATTACATGTCTGTCTTTGTCTCCTTTACCATGCCTAACTATGATTTCATTCATGTCAAAATCAACATCAAGAATTCTCAATGCCAAAACTTCATTAAGACGCATTCCAGTTCCGTACATCAATTCTGCAGCCAGTTGTTTACTTCCAGAAAGATTATTAATAACCGAAGTAACTTCTTGCCTGCTAAAGACAACAGGGATTCGTTCTTTTTTCTTTGCATGGATTACAGAAGCAAGTTCAACAGGGTTTTCATTCATTACAAATCTGAAATAGAAAAGTAATGCTGCCAGTGCCTGGTTCTGAGTGGAAGGACTTACGTGGTTTTTTACGGCAAGCTCTGTAAGGAATTCATTGATTTCAAATTGTCCTAAATTATGTCTTTGACTGTATCTTGAAAGGAATGCTTCCACCCACTTTTTGTAAGCTTCACAGGTTTTCTCGCTGTAGTTTTTGGCTTTTAGAATTTCCTGCATTCGCTTTATTGAATCCTTAATTAATAGAGGACTTTGTTCTTTATCAAGAATTCGATTTTCATTATCCACATTAAAAAGTCCTGTGTTGTACACATTCATCTTCAATTGATTAATAGAATCCTGAGTATTTGGAACAAGCCATAATTTTTCGTCATTATTCCATATTCTTTTTGGAATTGTACGAACTGAGTTCAGAAGGCCTGTATTAAAGCCTTCTGGAAAACTGACTGCAATAAATGAGTCATTATAAGGTTTGATTTCTATCTTCATGTAGTAAAGATAATAAGTTTGTGGATGATTGTAAAAAAGAAAATTCAAGTATTAACAAATATCTGTTTCTTTTAGAGTGTATGTTTTTTTCCGTTAGCAACAGGTCGGGCTGCCGCAGGCAGGTGCACAGCACCGAGCGAAATGAGTGAGCGTCGAACAAATGTTCTCATGGAATACTGCGACCCCAAGTGGTTGCCTAAAAAGTTCAATTTGCGGTGGTTGAGCCCTTCGACAAGCTCAGGAACCGCTTGTCGAAACCACCATTTTTAGTGTAATGGTCATTTCGACAGGCTCAATGACCGCTACAGTCAGTACTTATTGAACAGCCACTTGGGGGAATGGTCTGAATAGTAAAATTTTACTCCTTACAATTATCCAGATACAATCTTGTAATATCGGGATTAGAATTTTCCAACGCCAGCATCATGTATTTACGATCATCCGCCACATTTTCTGAAAACTCAAAATTGCGGTACAAGAAGCGGATTACTTCGTCGTGAGTTTGATTGCGAAGAGCTTCTTCCAAATAAAAATCTGCGTTTTTCAGTAGCAGAAATTTGTCGGCAGAAGCTTCATAAAGGTTTTCGACTGTATCCAGTTCGGCATCATTTTTCAGGGCAAAAAGAAAATCATCTGATGTGACAGGTTTCTTTTTCATGCTCCAGAATACGATATTTTCTATAATAACGATGATTACAACTGCCAGCATTGTAAAATAAAATCCTAAATCCAATCCCCAAAGCTGGGTAGTGCCGAATGTGTTTATGTAAAATTGTGTTAAGTTCATTCTTTTCCTCCTACAACAATTCTCCAAAGTGTCGTACATATGCTTTCTTCAAGCTTGTTGCCAATGCCATATACAATAAAATACAAGGAATCAGGTATGCAAAATAACTTGCAGGAAGTGCCACGAATCCAAGCATTGCACCAAATGGTGTAAACGGAATGATTGTGAGCACTGCAATTCCTGTAAAGGTAAGCAAAGTCAAAGGCAAACTTGCACGGCTCTGGATGAACGGAAGCTTCGGTGTACGAATCATGTGAATTACCAGAGTCTGACTCCACATTGATTCAATGAACCATCCGGCCTGGAACATTGCTGCGTATTTAAACTGCATCATTTCAAGTTCGCTTCCAGCAAAGTGATTTGCAAGGTCGTTGAACAAAATGCCGTTACTTACGAACAATGGACAGAATACAAAATACATGAATATGTAAGTTGTAAAATCGAAAATTGAACTTGTTGGTCCAATCCAAATCATAAAGTTTCCAACGCTGGAAGCATCCCATTTGCGAGGAATAGCAAGGAATTCTTCATCAACGTTATCCCAAGGGATGGCGGTACAGCTAAGGTCGTAAATCAGGTTCAGGAAGATGAGATGTACGCTCATCATTGGAAGGAACGGAAGCAAAGCCGAAGCTGCAAGTACACTGAACATGTTTCCAAAGTTAGAACTTGCGGTCATTTTAATGTACTTGATCATGTTTGCATAAGTCTTGCGGCCTTCTACAATTCCTTCTTCCAGAACCATTAAGTCTTTTTCAAGGAGGATGATGTCTGCACTTTCCTTTGCAATATCAACTGCGCTGTCTACAGAAATTCCAACATCACTTACTTTCATTGCCTGAGCATCGTTGATTCCGTCTCCCATAAATCCAACTGTGTGGCCATTTTCACGAAGACGAGTTACAACGCGGGCCTTCTGATCCGGAGTAAGTTTTGCGAACACCTGAGTTTTTTCCACAATGCGGGAAAGTTCTTCATCGCTCATTTTTTCAATTTCACTTCCAAGCACCATGTTGCTAACTTTTAGTCCAACCTGACGGCAGATTGTTCGGGTAACCTTTTCGTTGTCGCCTGTAAGAATCTTTGTTTCAACTCCGTGATTTTTAAGGGCACGGATTGCTTCTGCAGTTGATTCTTTTGGCGGATCAAGGAATGCAAGGTAGCCAAGAAGAACCATGTCCTTTTCATCTTCCACACTGAATTTTCCAACAGGAGAAGGATTTGTTTTGTGAGCCAGAGCAAGAACACGGAAGCCGTCGTTGTTGAAATCATCTACAGTTTTTAAGATGCGCTGCTTTACTTCATCATCAATGGCACGAACTTCACCATCCATTTCTACAAAAGAGCAGACAGAAAGCATTTCTTCCACGGCACCTTTTGTTACCATCTGAGTTTTGCCGTTACGGTCTTTTACCACAACCGAAAGTCGGCGGCGGGTAAAATCGAATGGAATCTCATCTACCTTTTCGTAGTTTTCGCTTAAATCCAGAAGTTCAGGATTGCTGTTTTCTTCTTCCTCAGTTTTATGAATGATTGCCAGATCCATTACGTTTTTATAGCCGGTCTGGAAGTAGCTGTTCAAATATGCGTGGCGGAGAATTCTTGTATCTTCAGTTCCGTTTGTATTCCAGTGATATTCAAGGATAACCTTGTCCTGAGTCAGAGTTCCAGTTTTGTCTGTACACAAAATGTCGATGGCACCAAAGTTCTGAATTGAGTTCAGATTTTTTACGATGGTCTTTTTCTTGCTCATGCTAACTGCGCCCTTTGCAAGACAGGTTGTTACAATCATAGGAAGCATTTCTGGAGTGAGACCTACAGCGATAGAAATTGCAAACAGGAAAGCCTGAAGCCAGTCGCCCTTTGTAATTCCGTTGATTACAAAAACTACAGGAACCATTACAAACATAAAACGGATTAAAACCCAGCTGACAGAATTCACGCCTTTTGAAAAACTTGTTTCAACGCTTTCTTCGCTGATGTTTTTTGCCATTGTTCCAAAAAGAGTAGAATCCCCGGTTGTAACTGCTACGGCAACTGCACTTCCAGAAATTACTGAAGACCCCATAAAGGCAAGATTTTTGTAATCTGTAAGTTGTGCTTTTTCATCTGATTTTTCAGAAGTTTTTTCAACTCCTTCACTTTCGCCAGTCAAACTTGATTCGCTTACAAAAAAATCCTTTGCTTCAAGAATACGAACATCACATGGAATCATGTCTCCGCTGCTTAAATGAATAATATCCCCGGGAACAACTTCGTCTAATGGCAGTTCCATTTTTGGCTGATTGCGGCGAGTTACTGTACAGGTTGTGGTAATCATTGCCAGAAGTTTTTCTGCAGCATTGCCACTACGGGATTCCTGAACAAAACGCAAAGTTCCCGAAAGCACAACCATTGTCAAAATGATGATTACTGTAAGAGGATCAAAATCTTCCGGTGTGTTTCCAAGCATACTGAGAGCCGGAAAAACCATATCGGTGGCGGCGGAAACCAAAGCCAGTGCAATTAAAATTGCAGTAAAAGGATTGATGAATGCTTCGGCAATGCGACGTCCAAGGGATTTCTTTTTTCCTTTGGTGATGGCATTTTTGCCAAAGTGACTGCGCTGTTCACGAACTTCATTTTCGCTAAGACCTGTGAGCCGTGAACCAAGAGTTGAAAGGATTTCTGGTACAGTAGAAGTTGCAGCATCTGTAAGCCGAGTTTTTACAGTGTCTAAAAGAACTGCGTTTTGAACCAGACGTATTTTTACGGTAAGATTCTTTTTCATTTTACCTCCATTTTTCAAACGGTGATTGAGCCCTTCGACAAGGTCAGGAACCACTTGTCGAAACCACAGCAAAGGTCATTTCGACAGGCTCAATGACCGTCAATTTTTTATGGAGGTAGTTTAGATTTTTACCCGTTCAAAAAGTATGGCGAAATTATTGTTTTTTTCTTGCGAAAAAGTATAAGGAGTTAGTGAGAATTGCAAGAAAATTGCAATACTTTAGATATGTGATATTTACAAAGCATTTCTTAGTATTGGGCAGAAGAGGTTATATAAATGCTTTATGTAGATTTTTTAATGAGAATTACACTGTCAATGTTGCTTGGTTTTGTAATTGGACTTGAAAGACAACTGACAGGACATCCTGCTGGTATCAGGATAAATGTTCTGATTGCATTAGGTACATCGTTTTTTACACTTTTTCCAATGCTATATGGTTCTGAACAGATGTTCCG